>JAYPVG010000051.1:0-5848 GCA_038134485.1 Pseudomonadales bacterium | reverse complement strand
CTGTGAGGTGAGGTAATTGGCCAATTTGAGATCGCCAAAACCTCTCTGCAATCTCTCCCAGCTTTAGGGCGTCCTGTTCACTGAACCCTTTTTCGCGCGCAGTTCGGATCAAAGACGCCTGCCCGGCAAGAATCTGTTCTTCATCTTTTTCAGGGTTTTCCACCTTGTCGTGTTCGGCAATATTCGCAGACATGAGCACCTTGCCACCCGAATTGAGAACTCTTCCCCAAGCGTTTATAACCTCTCGTCTGGCGGGTTCATCAAAGAATATCAGAAACGAATGGACAATCACTGCGTCCACCGGTTTGCAGTCAATATTGCGCACATCGTCCTGTCTGATATCCGCTCGAAGTCCGAGATAATTGGCCAGTATCTGATTCTGCGTGACAGCAGTACGACAACGGTCTACCAGCACGATGTCAGGCTCGGCACCCAGCGAATCGAATACCGCGCAAACCAGAGACAACAGACCGGTATCCGCGGCACCGGATATTAATACACGGGTGCGGCCCTGGCTGACCAGATCGGCAAACTGAATCTGAAAGAAATCAAACCCGGCCGGTAAAGACCCGTCCCTATGATACAGCCTGATAGCGCTCCAGCAACGATGGTAATCGCGGCAGCCATGGACAGGATCGCACAGCAATGGCGCCCACTCCCAGCTAAACCGGGCGAGGAGTTCCAGCGGTTCGATGCTCCGATGCGACGGAATTTTTTGCTCAGCTTTCGTTAATACCATTCAGAATCCCAACCACTGCTCAAGGAGACTTTGTGGCAGTAACAAATTAGCGACAAAGTTCACGACGTAGTAAGTAACAATCCCTACTAGGATACCAGATGCAAGGGCCCAAAGTCTGGCGCCCGTTCTGGGCGGCGCACGAAACATGAACCAGATTATTGCCACCAAACCAATAGCAATACTGACACCGGTCAGTTCGATCAGTGCAGCAAGCAGAACCATCAAAATAAGCGGCAGCCTGTTTTCCGGCGGCGGTAAAATACTAACCGACCAGCGCAGCGGATCGAGTAACATTGTTTTGTCTTTTCGATACAACGACGTCAGGCTCCGCCCTGCAATGGTCAGGCCCAACCCCATACCGAGAGAAATGAGTAACTTCGCATACCACGAATAAGCGGCCCCGCCAAATAGAGCAATCAGTGCTAGCACCGCGATAGCCAACGAAGCCAGCATTCCGATTAATGCATCGGCGCCAATAGCCCCGACAGTGCGTTCCGACGGCTTGCCCCTGGTGCGCAACCAGAGAACCGAACCCAGGATCATGATAAATAGGATTACTGATGCGAGACGTTCATGGGGAACAATTCGGTTAAATTCCAGCAGCTGGATCGTCAACACAAGGTTCGTCTCGATGAGACTACCCAGAACAAATGCAATGACAAAAGGAACTCTAGGCCAATCATGGGCGCGCCAGAAATACCCGAGCAGACCAAATCCAATAGCCGTATAAACGTCCAGCAATCGACTTTCCAGTTGCAGGACTGCCAGGATACTGACAATCAGGCAGGGAAGCGCCAGGCGGTCGATTCGAAGCCTCTTCAGTCTAGCGAGCCAGGGAGTCGCTGCGATGCCCAGCACAGAAGTGAGAATATTGGAAAACAGGAGCGCCACAATCAGCAGAAAAGTCAACGGGAGTTGATCGCCCAGCATTGGCAGCCCCGGCACTATACCGTGTACCGCGAATACCGCGAGCAACATGACACCCGCCTCGCTGCCTGGCAGACCAAAGGCCAGGGCAGGTAACAACGATCCTCCGTCCTTGGCATCAACCGCCGCTTCGGGCGCAATGACGCCGCGTATGTCACCATTGCCGAATTGTGATCTGTCTCCTTTCGCAGATTGCACAGACTGCCCATAGGCAACAAACCCAGCAACGGTACCTCCGACTCCCGGGATCATGCCAACCAGGCTGCCAATCATTGAAGACCTCAAGACAAGACCCGGGTGCTTGAATACGGAGCGAATTCCTTTTCTGACAGAATCATCCGGTGCAGGCGCGTCGGGTACCGCTTTCTCGAGGTGGATGGTTCGCATCCAGTTAAGTAATTCCGAAAAGGTGAATACACCAAGCAGGACCGGAACCAGGCTAAAACCGCCGGTCAAGGGGAGAAAACCGAAATTCCAGCGCGGTAATCCAGAACCCGGGTCGACCCCGAACATCGCGACAACCAGGCCCAGTGCGGCCATAAACGACGCCTTCAGGGGCGAGCCGGTAGGCACCGAGATAATCGTCATCAATCCCCAAATGCCCACCAGTAGCCTCTCGAGGGGACCGAACTCCAGTAATAGCGGCCTAACCAACGGCAACACCGACAGCAGCAGAATGACTCCTATGACCGAACCCACTGCCGAGGCTGTAGCCGCACACGCTATAGCGGTCCGGGCGTAACCGTTGCGTCCCATGGGATAGCCATCTAGCAAAGTAGGAGTACTGGATACGCTGCCGGGGATATTGAACAGTATCGCCGTAATAGAGCCCATGAAGGTTGCTCCACCGGTGATTGCACCGAACAGCAGCAGGACCGATTCCCGATCCCAGTCCATCGTTATGACAAGCAGAAAAGCCGCGAGGCTGGCCCCCCCGATGCCAGGAAGGAAAGACGTGATCATAGCCAGGAGCGTGCCGGCGACTGGAATCAGAATGCCAGGCCACGAGAACACGCCTACTACGCCCAGTTGAAAAGCCTCAAGATAGGGCATACAGCTCCACTCTCATAGCACGGTTAGATTGTTATTAATTATCTCTGAATATAGCTATGAGAGAATCGATCCAACAGCTCCCGATTTCCTTCGATCAATGTCTCGACTCTCTCGATCTCAATCTCCAGGTCGACTCCACCAAGAGGCTCAATCAACAAGCCCTGGGACTCGGCGAGGTTTTCGAGCTCTTTGCTGAATAGCGTTCGTTGGATTTCAACTCGCAAACAACTGACAAGTGTTTGATCGGCATTTCTGGATATGCTTATCGCCCTATAGCTCTTCGATAACTCTATCGCTAGCTTCGCCACCTCGGTGCGTTCGCGTCGTTGCTCCTCCGTCATATCAGCGGCCAGCCTCTCCAGTAAGCTACCTTCTCCCGAGAGATACTGAACCCCAGGAAATAAATTATCGGCGCCATTTGTCAATGAAAGATAAACATTCAACCCTGCAAAGGAATTTAATTGATTGACCATGGTGCTTGCAGAGCCATAGATAAAATCAATATCCCCCCGTAGAAGTGCAAAAATTAATTCCGATGTGCCACTGTAGCCGCTAATCACTTCGATGTTCCAACCAAGCGCAAAACCAGGTAATAGAATCCTGGCGACGTCGGAGTTACTGCCCATACCAAATATCTGTGGCGCGAGACCGTGAGATTCGACTTGATCATCCTCCCGAGATATCCAGACAGTGGAATCAACGAACATAGAGCCCAGCATTGTTAAGGAATCGATTTCGCCTACCGCCCGTCCCAAAATACGTTCATTAAATAAGATGTTGGGGCTGAACATTCCCAGAACTTGATCACCATTACCTGATTTAATTACCGCATTGATCCCTCGCATGCCTCCTGCGCCGGGCAAGTAGCGAATCCGCACCGTGCTGTCAGTTAGCGCCGAGAAGCCGGAGGCAAAAACCCCCGCATAAGCATCAAATCCGCCGCCGGGCCCGTAGGGAACCACCAGCGAAAAACGCTGCCCCTGAAGCAATTCCCCGCATTCCTTCGTCATTTCCTGCCCGATCACAGAGACAGGCATAAGCAATATGCCCCCCAGTACTGTGATTCTGGCTATTCGATTGAACCTCAATCCTGAAATTTTGATAAGCAGCGATTTCATCATTGTTCCAGTGAATCGGGGTTGTCCAGATGCGGTGTTAACATAATTTTCAAGCGGCTCAGCGCATGAGTTTCCCTAACCGAAAATCGATCCCTGTGCATGATCTGGCAGGCCTGCCAGTGATTATGGGGCAATCCAAACCTGAGCAACTCCTCGGGCGACATGACACAGATGGCTCCGCGAATTTCGGGCTTCATCAAAAGGGCCTGGGCGGCATCGAATCCGTCCCTGAACGCCCGCGTCGCTTTGCCGCTATCGATAAATAAGCCCTGCCTTACAGAGACCCCATTGAACTCGGGATCCTGCAGCAAAGATAGCGCCAGGCTCTCTTCGTCGACACCTTCTGCCGGGCTGATCACCAGTCGTGCTGGCACTCGATATTTTCCATCCATCATCCGCTCAAGTACCTCATCGAAGAATTTCGGATTTCCACTGATCCCCATTTGCGGTTTGGCGTTTACTTCGCAAACAAGCGCTTCCATCTCAGACCAGGGGCTGGCGATGTCCTGGATGATCAGGTCGATGCCAGCAAAATCCAGACGCAGGAACCTGGCGATGTCGATGGCGAGCCTGACATTTTCCGGGTGCGCATCGTCAAGGGTTAAATACTCATTGGTGCCACCGCTATTGATGTTGTCCCGTCGACGCAGTCTGACATACTGACCATTTGCGGGTATGGATTCCTCACTCATACCTTCGCGGGAGAGAAGAGTTCGAGCTTCATCGTCGAGGCTTAACAAAGTTTTTCCAAGACGCCTCGAACGCCGCTGATTTTCCTCATTCTGTTGCCAGGCGGAAATCAGCTCGGATACCGTTTTTTCTCCATCTCCAACCACACCGCCCGCAACTCTCTTGGTCACACGAATTAATTGCCCCTCAAAAACCGTCAGTCGGTGTGTAAATCCTTCAACCCATTTTTCAACCAGCAGCTGCTTGGAAACCTGGACGGCTTCTCTGAAGGCGCTGGCGACCTCCTCACTGTTCCGCAGATCCGCGTTGACCCCTTCTCCTCCATCCAGATCAGACGGCTTCACGACAACTGGGTAGCCTAGACTGTCTGCAGCCGCGATTGCCTCAGCCTCAGATGAGACCCGTTTTTGCTCGGCACCAGGCAGTCCCATACGGCGCAAGAGGGCGGCTGTGGACTGCTTGTTTCGCGCTATTTTGACTCCAACTGGTGACGTACGGTCGGTCATAGTGCTCTCAATCCACCGGCTGTGACATCCGGTGCCAAGAATAATCAGACTCCCAAAGAGCCTCGTCACTGGTATGTCCAGTCGCATAGCAGCAGCCAGAATCAGCGGATAATTGATTGAATTACTAACTAATTTTTCCAGCGATTGATTGATCCGGTCGAGCTCCGATTGAATCTGCTCGGATTCAGGAATAGTGTCTCTATGTTCGGATAGCGCTCTGGTCACCGTATTGACAACCCAGGTGAGGGCCGAACGCGTGGCCTGAACGTTTGCAAACGGCAGCGCCAGGGAAAAACACCTTCGAGCTGCCAAGACCGACTCCCTCTCCATGCTCCAATATGGTTCCGATACAGGGATATTGTGCTGCCGCTGTATGGCTCCAGACCAGAAAACCAGCCGTTCCAGCAAATATTGGTGAACATCCATCGTAGCCGAAATCGCCGGGAGTTCCTCATCGAGGTAGGCCATGAAATATGCGTCGAGGTGTTGCAGTTGCTCTCGAGTCAACTCGTCCAATTCCACCTCGCCTCGCAAGGTTTGTTGCCTGAGCCCATACGCCATCCCTCGGTATTCAACCCAGTTATCGTTAAAGGAAATATACTTTTTTTGCGGCGGGTTCGGAGAAGACACTATGAGATTGGATGATGAAAATATTACAAATAAATTTCAGCTAGTTGGCACACCGCATTCGTTGCGTAAGTCAATATGGGTCAGCTTACACGAAGTGACCTTACACTTAATAGCATTGCCACTGCATTCCCGGTAATCTCGACATGTTTAAGGGAAATTTGATGACCTGAATTCATTGCCCGTGG
>JAYPVG010000050.1:0-6933 GCA_038134485.1 Pseudomonadales bacterium | reverse complement strand
ATTTTATCAATTCTCGACCAGGGGTGGTTTTACGTCATTCTGCCGGTAAATATTCCTGGCTCAGAAAACCCGTATCTGTTAGAGACAAAAAAGGCTGGAAAAATTCTGACAATCGGACTTACCAGATTTCCTGACCGTTTATTGGTTGGATATCGGTGTTGATCAGGGTCATCAGTTAATACATGATTTACCACTCGAGTGAGGGAATAAATCAACAGCCTATGGACATAATAAGGAGTATTGCTGCCACATTAGCCGCATTGCCCATTTACGGCTATTTTGTGCATGCGGCAAGAGACACCCAGTTAATAGGGCTCCTTATAATCTTATCGTGGAGTCTGACATTCGTGTTCGTAATAGGTGCTTTCATGACGATTCTAATCAAGCGCTCCTCGATAAGGTGGGAGAGAGGTGGGCACTATTATGCGATTTACTTATTTGTTGCAACAATTGTTGGTTACGGTGGAGCGCGCCATGCTTTTTTTGAACTGCTTGCGGGATAACTGAATGGGCGATGCCGCAGGCACGTTGCATCGAGACTTGATCCCCGAAGCTAGGATACAGTGAAACAGCAGGGTAGCATCGTTGCCCCGTTTTCCTATACCATAGCGCCGGTTTCACCAACTAAGAAAAACAAGACTCATGTTACACCGCGTTTTCCTGCCACGACTGCCTCGGATCGCTGATCAGTTTTCAGTCTTGGTGGTCTCGCTTGCCACATTCTTTTTGGTGGTCAACCTGCCCGCCCAGGCGCAACCCGCAATCCCGATTACCCCGGAACTCATGCAGGCACTGTTGCCCGGAGCCGACACATTCTCGGAAAAGGCCGGTGAGCCGCTGGTTTACCAGGCCTATCGAACTAACGCGGCCGGCGAGCAGGAGTTAGCGGGCTACCTGTTCGAAACGCCGGATGTGCCTCCTGAGGAAATGGGCTACTCGTCAACGGTCCACTCGCTCGTGGCTATGGATCTTGAGGGAACCGTCACCGGCATTGAGATCATTCAGTATCGGGAAGCATACCGCAGCATTCGTGGCGATTTTCTCAATTCCGAGCGGTTTCCGAACCAGTTTTTCAACAAGCACCTTTCCGAAGAATTCCGGGTCGGACGCGATATCGATGGTGTATCACGGGCGACAATAAGCAGCTGGGCAGTTTCTCGCGGGATACGGAATGCTGCCCGGAGGGTGGCTCAGGCATACATGAGTGATCTGGAAGGAATCGGGCTTGAGGGGGGTGGGGCGCTGGCTGCTCTCGATGCCATGACCTGGGAAGACATGCTGGACATTGGCATGATTACCGAATTGACAGTGCTCTATCCGGAAGGCTCGGAGTTACGGCTCAGCATCATGTACCTCGGAAATGAGGAACTGGGTGAGATGATGGTTGGCGCGACCGATTACTCCGGCGCTGAACGCGAGGCCAGCAATCGAACCAGTGCCGGCACTCTGATGCTGGTGGGCATCAGTGGCAATTCGAATAGTACTGGTAATCCCTTTCGGCCAGAAAGGCTGGCAATTCGACAGGGTGATAATTTTTTCCCCCTGCCCCGGCGACAATTTGTTTACGCCGGCAGCGGCACCAATGGCAAGATTGATGGTAAGGTGAATTTTGCGGGCGCCATAGTGCTCGATCCGGCTATCGACGTTACGCAGCCTCTGACTGTCCAGTACGACACTGGCGATGGGTTGGGTAACTTTGTAAACGTCTCGTCAACCCAGTATGTTTTACCGCCAGTCGGAGTGGCACTGGCGACAGGACAACCCTGGGAAGATCCGTCTGCCGACGACGGCATGGATTTTGGCAGCTCCGACATGGAATCGGGATTCTCGCGATTGGTCAATGAGGCGCCCCTGGGCCAGGTGTTCGCAATGATCGGGCTGTTCGCATTGGTGATGACGGCGTTTCTACGCAAGAGTGCGACAGTGCGCTGGGTGACGCTGGCGTGCACCCTGGGTTACCTTGGCTGGTATGACGGCGGATTCCTTTCCATCTCTCACATCACCAGCGGTCTAAAGGTTGGACCGTCGATGTACCTCAATGATGCGCCGGTCCTGCTAATTGTTGTCTTCACCCTTGTTACCACGCTGCTATGGGGACGCATATTCTGTTCCTCTCTGTGCCCGTTCGGCGCCCTGCAGGATTTCATTACCCGTATTGTGCCAAAGCGCTGGCAGTTCAAAGTGCCGCAAAAAATTCATGACAGAGCCATTTATATCAAGTACGGCATCCTTGCTCTCATATTGCTTTTGACCTTCGTTGCCGCCGACGTGGTAATTTTTCAGTATTTCGAGCCTTTCGGTACTATCTTCTTCTTCAGCCAGTCACTGGTGTTGTGGTCAATTCTGGCAATGTTCCTGCTGGGCGCGTTTTTTGTTCCGCGCTTCTACTGTCGCTACGTGTGTCCATTAGGGGCGTCGCTCGGTGTTTTGTCGCTGGTTTCTCCAAACCGTATCAAACGGGTACAACAGTGCGATGTTTGCAGTGTCTGTGAACATGCCTGTCCAACCGGGGCCATCCGCGGGCCAAATATCGATTTCAAGGAATGCGTGCGCTGCGATCTATGCGAAATCAAGCTGATCTCCAGGTCTGGCGTGTGCAAGCACAACATTGAAGATGTGAAAGCCCGGGTCAAGGACTGGCAGCCGGTTACGGTAGGGTAAGAAGCCAGCCCGGATATATCGCAGTATGACGGTCGCCAGACCGGCAAGATAGACAAGGCAATCATTCTTGGGTTCGATGCTAGGGTCGCGGAATTCTCGTTTTAGGCCCCAATTGCGTCGGAATAATCTCGTAAGCCATCTTAGCCCAGTCACAAAGCAGAGGTCGGGTATCTCTCGGATCAATAATTTCCTCGATGCCAAACGCCTCGGCCGTGCGAAACGGTGAGCGATATTGTTCCAGAGCGTCTTCCAGTTCCCGGCGTCGTGCGGCGGGATCTTGAGCAGCTTCAATATCTCTTCGGTACGCTGCCTGGACGCCACCTTCAATAGGCAAGGATCCCCAATCTGCCGAGGGCCATGCGTAGCGCAGATTGAGTCGATCAGAATTACCATGACCGGCGCCTGCCACGCCGTAGCAACGACGGATAATTACCGATACCCAGGGCACAGTCGCCTGGTAACAGGCCATCAGTGCGCGACTGCCAGCCCGCACTGTGCCGTCCTGTTCCGCGAGGGTGCCGATCAGGAAACCCGGGTTATCGACCAGGTTAATGATTGGCACATGAAATGTGTCGCACAGATCGACAAAGCGCATCATTTTTTCGGAGGCAGAAGCGTCTACTGCACCGCCGTGATGGTGGCAATCGTTTGCCATGATTCCGACCGTAAATCCATCCAGTCGAGCCAGGCCAACTACCAGAGACTTTCCGAAGCCCGGGCTGATTTCAAAAAAGGAGTCGCAGTCAGCAACGGCCTCAATGATATTTCTTATTTGATAAGGAGTGCGTCGGTCTCGAGGAATAATATTCAACAGGTTTTCGTCTCTCCTCCCCACCGGATCTTCGTTTGCCTCACGAGGGGGCACCTGCCACACATTTTGTGGCAGGTAAGAAAGAAATCGCCGTATTGTTTCGAAGGCATCAGACTCGGTTGCCACCTCGTTATCTACTGCGCCGCTGCCCCGCGCATGAATATGCGAGCCCCCCAGGGCATCCTTGTCAATCGGTTTGCCGAAGCCGCGTTCCACTACAGGAGGTCCGGCTACGAACAACTGGCTGGTGCCTTCTATCATCAGGGAAAAATGGGATATCGTCACCCGGACTGCGCCCAGGCCAGCGACCGACCCCATGCACGCACAGATGACCGGTACGTAGCCCATCAGCTTCATCGTAGTCTCGAAGCCGTGCAGAGCGGGAACATAGGAATACCCTACCATCTCAAGGGTTTTTACGCTGCCACCTCCGCCGCTACCGTCGACCAGTCTGATCAGCGGTATCCGCATTTCCAGTGCATACTGTTCGCCATATTGGGATTTGTTGCCGACCTTGGCGTCGGCGGAACCGCCTCGCACAGTGAAATCATCGCCGCCGATGACTACCCGACGGCCCCCGATGTTGGCCGTACCCAGAACAAAGTTCGACGGAGTGAAAGTCTGGAGAATACCCTGGTCGTCGTAGGCCGCTTTGCCGGCCAGGGCACCGATTTCATGAAAGGAGCCCTGGTCCGCCAGCTGATCGATGCGCTCGCGGACAGTCAATCGACCGTTTGCATGCTGGCGCTGAATCCGCTCGTCACCACCCATCTTATGAGCCAGAGCCTCACGGCGTCTGAGTTCTTCGATTTCCTTTTCCCAGGACATCAATACTTCCTCTGGCTTGAAAGGCGGCCCGCCAACGCGCCACCGCCTCTCAAGCTAAGGTAGCTTTCGGCATCAGAACGGTTAATGCTGCCGCGCCAGATCGGCGTATATGATGTCTCTGGCAACATCACGCATGTTGGCAGCGCCGGGACGGCGGCCGTTCTGGCTCTGGATCATGCCGATAAAGTACATATCCTCCACTGGATCAATGTAGAACCAGGTGCCTGCAGCACCACTCCAATAGTAAGTGCCGGCATTTTGCGGCGAATTGGCGGCTACCGGATCGTCAATGATGGCAAAGTCGACGCCGAAAACCTGGCCAGCACGGCCGGGGTTAGTGTCGGTCTGATAGATGCTCAGTTCGTCCCGCAGACGGTTAGTGCGCATGATGTCGATGGATTCCGGGTGCAGGATACGGGCACCATCCAGTTCGCCGCCATTGACCAGCATCTGCAGAAAACGGGCATAGTCGTGGGTGGACGAGACCAGTCCCCCTCCGCCAGATTCCAGGCGCGCAGGATCGTGATAGCTGGGACGGTCGGTGCGTGGTGCATTTCGAGCCAGCCGGTTAAGTTCGCGGTCCCAGCGATAGACGTCTGCAAAGCGGCCAGCGTCCTCGGGCTGTACGTAAAAACGGGTATCGCTCATGCCCAGCGGCAGGAAAATGTTGTCTTCCAGGAACTTGGCAAACTTTTGCCCGGAGAGTTTTTCAACGATATATCCCTGCAGATCGACAGCGATGGAATACACCCACTGCTCACCGGGCTGATAGAGCAGGGGAATTTGTGCCACCCGGGCGACGAGTTCGTCAAGGTCGGCCGAGTTGAGTACTTCCGAATCCCTGAAGGCCTGATTGACCGGGTCGTTTCCGCCAAGTCCATAGCCAAAACCGGCAGAGTGACTGACCAGTTCTCGCATGGTGGGCTGGCGCTCGAGAGGTTCCAGGGTCATGTTGCCCTGATCGTCATAGCTCGTCATCACCTTGAGGTCGGCGAGCTCCGGGATGAACTTGCTGACAGGATCGTCAAACGCCCACAGTCCCTGTTCCCAGAGCATCATCAGGGCGACTCCGGTAATTGGCTTGGTCATGGAGTAAATACGAAACAGCGAATCATGGGTCATAGGTCTGCCATCTTCAATCGACGCCATGCCTGCGCTTTTGAAGGTCGCGATCTTGCCGTCTTTTGCCAGCAGCCAGATCATGCCGGCCACATCCTGATTGGCGACAATTTGCTCCATGGAGGCATCCAGCTCGGCAATCGCGGCGGCTGAAAAGCCGGCTGCAACGGCACCATCTTCCTGCATTGGCCATTGGCTATCTGCAAACAGTGAGTGACTGCCGACTGTCAGGGCGGTAATGAGTGCCAGCAAGCGTAGCCTGTTGCACCAGGTCATAGTTAATTCGGACATGAATTTTTCCTTTTGTTTATTATTGCCTGTTTCTTTGTGCTGGATCGTTGGCTCGACTTCCATGAGGCGAGTTTAAATGCAATCCGACCACCGTTATCCGGTCTCGAATAAAGTGCACCTCGTAATTAAATATGAATTGGTGTGCAGCCGTCCAGTCCTCGATCGACAGCCGATACGAGTTTCAGGCGCTCAGGACTTAACCTGGTAGGCGGGGGAAAAGAACAGGCGTGTTCTGTTTATATGCCTGATAACGGGGGTCATCGCCCCATCTGGCATCGGCCTTTTTCTCCAGCAGCGGTACTCCGCTGACCCGGGTCAGCAGCAACAATACGAACAGAGGTGATATCAGGGTTGCCAGCTGCCAGCCCTGCAAGGCTGGCAGCGCGATAATCGCCAGGCCCAGCCACAGGACTATCTCGCCCAGGTAGTTGGGATGTCTGGACCAGGACCATAGACCCTTGCTGATAAAGCTTTCCCGGTTGGCGGGATCACTTCGAAAGGCCGTTTTCTGGCGATCTGCGACCACCTCGATAGCAAACCCTGCGACCCACAGGAATATGCCCAGGTAAGCGGCGAAACCCAGCGGCACCTTGTTGGCTGAAGTGATCGCTGCCAGTGGCGCGGCCATGGTAATGAAAACCCACAAGCCTCCCATAGTCCAGGTAAAGCAGAAGCGCCAGAAGCGTGTTTTCAATTCGTTGAAGCGACTGTCCTGGCCAACTCGCTTGACTCGGAGGAACAGGAAGCTACCCAGGCGCACCGCCCAGAGCGTGATCATCAGGGTAAGCAGGAGAGTGCGAGCGTCAGGCTCAGGATTGAAGCTATAGGCGACGAGCGCAGCAAGCACAAAAGAAACGGAACCGGTGAGGTCAAAATAGTGCTCCGTCTGGAGCACATAGGAGGGCAGGAATATCAGCCAGTGAAGCAGGAAACCAATCGCTCCGCAGGCGGCGAAAAGCGGCAAGTCAGCGCTCAGAGGCAGACTGCCCTGGCTGCCGGAAAGAGCCATGAGTACGCCCAGAACAATACAGATTAGAATGGCGAGAACGGCTTGGCTATTTTTCACAATGAACCTCGCAACCTATCGTTATTATTGTGCCTGCCAGCCCGAATAGAGCCGGTACAAATCCATTACGAAACTAACGCGCACCCGGATTAGTTTTTACTTCAAGCGAGCTTTCTGTTTTTAGCAAGAAGCTTCTGAACATCAGAACTACAGTCTA
>JAYPVG010000049.1:0-7176 GCA_038134485.1 Pseudomonadales bacterium | reverse complement strand
CTTCGAACCAGTTGGTCGGGAGTTCGAATCTCTCCGGGCGTGCCATTTTTCGCGGCTCCCAGCTGCTCGCACTCTATCCACATATCAACCTAGCTGCAGTTGTATGGAGATTGCACGTACCAAATTGAGTCAGTTCGCAGGCTTGAGATTGAATTTTGGACGGTAAGTTCGTCCATGGACAAACCTGTACAGCGCTGGCAGCACTATCAAAGTCAAAATTGTGATCAATTACAGCGCCGCCTTCTGGTATGTTACTCATTCTGCTTAGTGCGCCACCAGTCAATGAAGGCGACAATAATGTGTTGATCGCGTGAGTGGATGCTCTTGCACGAGTGCTCGTCTTATTTCAAGCCATCAGAAATTGATTGTGTGAGGGACTCCCAGGTTAAGGGGGAGAGTTCCAGCGTTTTGAAAAATTCAATCCTGTTAGGCATGGTAATTTTGATTGATTCAACAAGCATTGGGTCCATTCTTTCGGCTCGATAAGTCACGCCGAAATACATAAGAACACTTTCTGCAAGATCTTCGCGATCAGGATTATCCCGCGCATAGCTAGAGATATACAGGGAGTCTCGGCTTTGTGCATTTAGCCAACCTCTAGTGTTCAAATGATACGGGTCAAGGGAAGTATGAGCTGCCTCGTGGAACAAGGTTTCTTCCAAAATGCCTTGGCTGATGTATTCCAATCCGCGGTCAGAATGAATCAAAATGTTTTTATTGCCCCCGCCAAACGCGTAGTTGCCTTTCTGAATAGCAACACTGAGCACATCCTCTAACAAAGCTTGCGGGAGCGAGCCAAGGGGTTTTGCATACAGCTCGGCTTGACCACGTGCCCCGGTGCCAAACTCGGGATTGACCTGGATTTCAATGTTTCTGCCGCCTGTATAAGTTGCATTGAAAAGTATCGCATTCACCTCTGTCCAGGCGCCCACTCTATTGTCGTACATCTGGCGCCTGCCATTTCCAGTAGAGGTCAAATAGCCAAACATGTTCGGATCGCTGCTGGTGATTATGTCTGGGTCGACGAAGATTGTACCGTCAAACATGACAGGCACAGCGGGCTGGGGTTCGCAACTGGAAAGAATCAACACAACAATGACTGGCTGCGCTATAAAGAGAAATTTCATTTGTGGATGTGTCTATTGGATTTAGGAGAGAACCTGTCGGGAGTTCAATTACAGAAGATAAATGGAGCCGGGTAAAAGATACAGCTGTATTAAAAGTTTTAGGTGAAGAAATTGCGGCTGGGTTCATTCTAAGTCAATCTCGCGAGGCGAGCCATTTGTCGCTGCGCTCGATGTGTAGCGATTGAGCTTGTGAACGAATCGTGATTTCCTTGCTGGATAATTTCCAGATTTGAGGCTAGACTTTTTTATTCATTGTTACAGCAATTTTCAACTCGGGAGAACCCCATTGAACCAAACTATTGCGAGAGTGCTGCAGGTATCAGCTATCCTCGGTCTTGTTTTGCTCGTTGGAAGTTTGCCTGATCAGGCCCAGGCGCAGACTCTCACTCCCATGGCGGCACCCAAGCGCCTGATGCGCGACTTGCCGGTCTGGCGCATTGATACCCGGGTATTGCGTCAGCAGATTGTGGATGCCGCGGCGGATTCCATTAGCGAAACACCACGTGTGATCCATTCTCCGTCATTTTCGGGTCCGTCCAATAATCTCGAGGCTGGCGGACTCCTTTATGCGGAGCGTTCGGTGCCGGGTGAACAGTGGGCCGGTATAGGCAGCACTGGCTGGTATCCGCCCGACCCTGACATCGCGGTGGGTCCGAATCATGTCCTCGAGGTGGTCAACTCATCCGTTGGCTGGTTCGACAAGGCTACAGGGGTCAAGCAGTTCCAGCAAACTGGAAGCACATTTTTTTCAGGCCTCGCCCAGTCGACCTTCCTGTTCGACCCGAAAGCATTCTATGACCCTTACAACAACCGTTTCGCCATCCTGTTCCTCGAGCGTGATACAACCGCGGAAGCCAGTCACCTGCTAATCGCCGTCAGTGACGACAATGATCCTAACGGTACATGGTATCGCTATCGAATCAACGCACGCGTCGATGCGAACGGGCTTTCTTATTGGATAGACTATCCCGGATTCGGATTTACAAAAGACGCCTACCTCGTTTCCGGCAACATGTTCTCGTTCGCTTCGACTGGCTTTGGCGGTGCCGAGTTAATTGTGATTCCGTCGGCCGAACTGGTCAGTGGCTCGCCCGCCAATGCGGCAACATTTTTCCCGGCTGGCGGTGCCTCAATACAGATTGCCGAGATGATTGGCGCCACTGAATCCACGGCATTTGCTGCATCGCGGGCTGGTAGCAGTTCCCTGCGCATTTATGCTGTGCAGGGCGCCAGCACCCCAAATCCAATGCTGACCACGGCGCTGGTGCCGGTACCCTCCCACAGTGGGCCAACTTCCGATGCGACTTCGACCAGCGGTCAGACGCTAGATACCATTGACGGGCGTGTATTCAATGTCGCCTGGCGAGACGGTTCACTGGTTACGGCCCATTCGTCTACACCTTCTACAGGAGCGCCTGTTGCATCACGATGGTACGAAGTGGCGACCGGCAATTGGCCAGTGTCGGGGTCCCCAACGCTGGTGCAGGCAGGGCTGGTATCGTCGCCGGACACCCATTATTTTACCCCTGCCATCAACATCAATGATTACGGCGATATCGGCATGCTGTTCAGCGCGTCGAACAGTACTATCACTGCCGATGTCATGACCACCAGCCGCAGGGCGGAGGACCCGCTGGGATTCATGGGAGATCCAACGCTGATGCGCTCCAGCGACGGTAACAACTACACGTTGGGACGCTGGGGTGACTATTTCGGCGTCGATGTGGACCCCGTGAATGGGGCAACTTTCTGGGGTGTCGGCCAATATGTTGCCGCCAGTAATGGCTGGGCCAGTGAGATCGTCACCTGGGAAGTCACACATGTGCCACCTACCGCGCCAGCCAATTTTTCCGCCACGGCCGTCTCGTCGAGTCGTATCGACCTTACCTGGGATGATGCTGCGGATGAGTCCAGCTATTTCCTCGAACAGTCACTGAACGGTGTTGACTTCGTGGAAATTCAGGAGCTGCCCGCGGGCACCACTTCCTACTCGGATACTGGGCTGGCCGACTCCACGACTTACTGGTATCAGCTGCGCGCGGAAAACTCAATTGGATTTGCCTATTCTGATGTTGCCGAAGCAACGACCGAGGCACCACCGCCATACATCGATACCTGGGCGGACGGTGAGACAACCTTCAGCGGATCAACCATTGGCAATTTTACTGCGACCGGTCTTGAAGATAACTTGGTGGAAACGCTAATTGAACGGGAGTCCGGCGGCCGTCCCAGCCGGCGCAGTTCGCTGTTGGAGCATGAGTGGCAGTTCAGTAATGTTCCCGGTGGCCTGGCCATCACCCTGTTCGTAGTAGCATCGGCGCCAGCCAATGGCGAAAACGATAATTTCGAGTTCCAGGTTTCTAACAACGGCGGTCAGAGCTGGATATCGGCGTTGACGGTTTACAACGGCACGGAACCGGGCACTTTGCATCTGCGGGAATTATCGTTCAATAATAGTGGTCCGGTGTTGGTGCGGCTCATCGATACTGACCAGACCCAGGGCAATCGAAATCTCGACTCGATAGATGTCGATCTGCTGTTCCTGCGTACCGACCTTGACCCGAACGATTTTCCGCCCGCCGCGCCCAGCGGGCTGGCAGTCGCGGCCCTATCATCAGCGCAGGTACAGATCGATTGGAGTGACAATTCGACCAATGAGCGGGGCTTTCGAATCTACCGATCAATCGACGGTGGATCGAATTGGAATCAAATCGCAGCAACCGGTCCCGACACGACTGCATACACCGATGAGGCCGCCGTGCCCAACACTTCCTACCTTTACGACGTTGCGGCTTTCTCGGCCAGCTATGAAACCGCGTCCGGAGCTCCAGTAGGAGTCACAACTCCTGACGGAATTAGTCTGTCTGCTTCAGGAACGAAGAGAAAAGGCGTGATATACGTTGATCTGGTTTGGGAGGGAGGTAGTTCTCTTACGAATGTGGATATCTGGCGGGGAACTGATGGAGGAGCATTCGAGCGAATACTAACCGTGCCCGTCGGTGATGGTGGTGTAACTGATAACACCGGCCTGAAGGGCGGGCACATATTGGTCTATAAAGTTTGTGATCCAAATGATTTGGATTTCTGCTCCAGTGAGGTGACGCTAGGATTTTGATTTCCAGCTTCAGGATTTGGATTGAAACTGCGTTCCGAAAGTGCGATAAGTTAGACGCCTAGCGAGATGCAAGCTGCTGCTGCACTTTTAACTCGCATGACTGCCTTGACGAGCTCAGTTGGCTCGATACTTTTTATAATCTGATGAATGGCTGCTCGGTAAGAGCCTGAATGAATGTGACTGCGACCACACCCACGCTGATAGCAGATGCGATAGTGACAATACGTTTTGGTCTATTAGAGTATCGATCAGCGAGCCAGCCAAGCACGGGGATGACCTGCATCATGTGCATCGCGAAGAAGTGCGATACACGCAGGTCACCACCACTACGCACCCAACCTACGATTGGCAGGCCATCAGCATCGCTCCGGATGCCACCAACCCAGTGCCCTTGGTTTTGGGACATATAGCCGGCGACAATCAGCGTTGTGACGAATCCCAGGACCATGCCCAGCATGATGCCAAGCCGCAAACCCTGACGCATCTCGTGAATCGGGTAGCGATAAACTAGCAGACCGATTACCGCAGCACCCAGTATAAGCGTGACTGCGCCAACGCCCATTCCAGCGTACATCAGGGATTCGAACTGGGTTTCGAAGTTCCAGTGCGAGTGCCGTCCGCGTGCCGCCTGCATGGTGATGTAGGCAACTTCGGCAATCGCGGTGAAAGTCAGGACCCAGCAAAGTCCGTATAGCCATGCCTTTGCGCGAACATTTGCATTGATAAAACGTGCGATGAAGGCGAGAGTCAGCATATGCAGGGCTGCTGACGCTTGAAACTTCATTGGTTTCGTCCAAATGTTGATGTCGTTCAACTGACGAGGGTCGTCCAATGAGACAAGGAACGTGACTGGCAGGAGCACCATTAGAATTAACGCGCCCTGCCAGAGTACGTCTTCCGAGCGGGATACGACTGACACCTTAGGTAATATTGTGAGAGTTGTCATTGCTAAGCTCCTTGCGTCATAGGGTGATGGATATCTAGCACACAGTCGCGGACCTTCCAAACCATCAGGAACAGGAGAAACCCGAATGGGCCAAACATGAACGTTGATGCTAGGACCGGAGCCTGAACCAGCCGCGAGATTTTGGCATCATCCGCCCGCCGGGAAATCCAGGCGCCAATGAATAAATCGAAAGCCAGATAGTGCACCCAACCTGCAAGCAAAATTTGGTCGTTGGAGAGCAACAGCCTTACATCCGCCAGGGTGTTGTAACCTCCTTCTGCGGAACCAAAGTGGCGCAAAATCAGAATCGCGTACCCCAATGATAGAACCGCTGGAAAAACATACGCTGCGAAGACTGATAACAAGGGCCAGCGTCTGGGGCCAATAATCAAGATTACCCAGCCGATCATCGCTATCAGCCCGGCATGGGAAAACAAGGTTTCAAGATCTTCAGGGAGGAAGAGCCACAAGTAAAATATGGCTAAGCTGGTCGCCAGTAATATCATCACCAGCCAGGCAGCCCTGACGCGGCGGTCTGTATTCATATTCCAGTTTTCCCTTCTATGCATCAGTGAATATTGATCATCCTAATTAGGCTTTGAAAATAAATCCAATTCATATAAAGTATTTTTATTATGAATATTAATAATAAATTTGATCTCAATCTGCTCCGAGTGTTCAGTGCGGTTTACGCGGAGGGCCATATCGGCCGGGCCGCCAAACGTCTGGGCATGACACAGCCCGCGGTTAGTCATGCCATTCAACGATTGCGGAACAGCGTCGGTGATCCACTCTTTATCCGCACCGGCAAAGGCGTGGAGCCCACCGCGCGCGCGGAAGAAATGTCGGCTTCAGTCCAGGATTCATTGGAAAGCGCCATGGCAGCGATTACCACCGCTCACAGCTTTGATCCAGCAACTTCAAACCGGGTATTTCATTTCGGCTTGCCCGATCATGCTGTAGCCAAATATGCGCCGCTGATTTACGGCACCTTCTCGCACCTCGCGCCTGAACTGGGTATTCATCTCCACGATGTACTGACGCCGGAGGCGATAGTGCTAGTAGAGAAAGGAGAGATGGATATGGCTGCGGGCGTTATTGACGATCTACCCAAACGGTTCAGGTCGATCCCCCTGTTTACCAGCCAGATAGTGGTCATCGCCTCAAAACATAACCGTTATATAAAGGGGAAAATTGATCTCGCTGGTTATCGAAAGGCTCGGCATTTGATGTATTCTGCGTCGCGACCGATGAACAGTGCTCTCAGCGAAGGATTAGCCAAAATGGGCATCACCCGCAACATCGGAATGACCATTAGCGGCCACCTCGCCGTACCGTACATCGTATCGAACTCCGATCTGATTGCTACAGTGTCACGGGAACTAGTAGAACCTTATGCAGAGAAATACGGTCTTCAGATACTGAAGCCTCCTTTCGACATTCCCGATATCCAAGTCAGCCTACTCTGGCACGTCCGGAACGACCGTGATGCTGGACATCAATGGTTGAGGGAAATGGCGGCGAAACTGACTTTGCACGAACGCTAAGCCAACGACCCTCTCGCCTCCCAATTTTAAAGATCGATTGAAGACAAGGATGATAAACAGCCTTACTCACTGACCTTGTTGCAAGAGATACTGTAATCGCAAGAGACTCGGTTTATGACACTGTACTTCGGTCGGCGGCGGAGTGGCCGGTATCCTATCCGACGATGGAGGAGGTGGAATTTGTGAACTTCCTTCAGTCAGGGAATATGCATCTAATATTATTGAATCGTTGTTACCTTTACTGAATTCTTTGCAGCAGAACGTTGAACTGATTTTCGAACCAGGCAGAACTTTGTTTGAGGCATTTGGCGGTTTGTTGATGAACGTTGTAGGGAACAGAAAAATGCATGACAGCGCTGGAATGCATGCAATTATACATGCCAGTGATTTTATCAATTCTCGACCAGGGGTGGTTTTACGTCATTCTGCCGGTAAATATTC
>JAYPVG010000048.1:0-8515 GCA_038134485.1 Pseudomonadales bacterium | reverse complement strand
CTACGACCTTCGGGTTATGAGCCCGACGAGCTGCCAGACTGCTCCACCCCGCAACTAATCTTTCTTTCTGGTTCTTCTTTTTTGCTTTTCCAACCTGTTGAAATACATGGGGAAACATCCAATTTTCAGGAGTACTCCCAGCTTTCACAGGGTGCGGAATTATAAGTAAGTGAACCCCTGATCGTCAAGCGCTACAAGGCTCCGAGGTCCGGCACCGGGGTGTGAGGAGGCAAACCGATAGACTCTGGCTGTCCCCCGACAACTCTGTCCGGCTTGCTGCCAGTTTTGACTCAGAACGAACTGGATGTGCAGGACTCCTGCGGAGCCTCGTAGGTCAGACCCTCTCTCACCGCAATATCTATGCAGAATTCCGCCGATCCAGGGGAACTGACCCGCTCGGCAGCACGGAAAGTAGCAATTCCGGAGGCATCTGTGTTGACCTGCTGCGTTTCACTGACTGCCCCGGAAAAAGTGCCGGTCACCAGGGCCCCGGAAACCGGCTCGCCCGAATCGTTGAGGAAAATTGCCCGGGCTGAAAGACGCAATGACCTGCGGCCGGATGCGCTGAGATCCAGAGTACTTGCCGTGAAAGTCGATGCTGAAGTGCCGGACTCGGGTGACGCCTCAACTGCATTGCCGAGATCACTCTCATTGTTATACATGTCGACAGCGGTGACCGCGTAGTAATAGGTGACGCCATTAACGGCCGTAGTGTCAGTATAAGTGGGCTCTGTCAGCAAACCAGCCGTGATGACATCGAATGGCCCGACGGCCTGGACCGAACGGTAAACCGAATATCCGGCCAGATCCGGCTCTGCATTATCAAACCAGCTCAGCGCGACCGTGTTATCCCCCGCCACCGCCGTCAATCCGGCAGGCGCATCCGGAGGAATGGTATCGACGGGATTGCTGTCATTGTAGGTTATGCGCAACGAATCGATCCTGATCGAATCAAGTTGGCGTGCTCCGTATGTCCTGTCACCATCGCGCAGGCGCATAAACAATGTGCCTCCGGTATCCGTGCTGAATACGTCCTGATATACCTGATCTGCATTCGACGGTTCGATCACAAAGACCGGCTCGAATGGCGCGCCGTTCATGCTGATTTCCAGAATAAAATTCTCATCGTCGGCCGCCCCGGCGAACGCCAGCTCAGCCGTCAGCTCAGCCTGTTTGCCCGCAGGCAAGCTGAACAACCAGGTGTGCTCGGCAAGACTGGTGCGGGAGTTTCGTTTACCGCCGCTTTCCCGTTCTGTCAGGGTTTGATAAACGTTATCGCTGAAATAAGTATCCGTATAATTCCCGGAGACGGTTCCCGAGCCGAATTCCTCGCCACCGGCAACCACGACGACAAACTCATCGCCCCCGCCACCACCACCGCCTTCGCAGTCGTTACCGAACAGGCAATCAGCCCAGGCAGGATTGTCAATGAACGGATTGCGATTACCCTGAAAACCGTATACGACGTCGTTGCGACGCATTTCGATGGCATCGACCGGGTCTTCCTGGTGCCAGCGCACCAGTTCAGACAGGATGCCCATGTAGGCCAGCGATTCGTTACTTCCGGTATTTGAGCCATTGATGAGTGCCAGATCATCGGTCAGCTCCAGATCAGGTTCCGCTGCTCCGGTAACACCATGAACGCCGCCCTCGTAGCGAACCGCCATGTAAAACATCGCGCGAGCCACATCGCCTTTACGGCCCACCCAGGTTTGCCAGGCTTCCTGGCCCGCGGTGCCGCGCACCCAATTTGAGTTACCGGGATATACGCCACTACCCCCGCCTCTACCGTTGGTTTCCTGCGTGACCTTCTCATTGCAGCTCGCATCGCAGTCTCTGAACGGATTGTTGCTGCGCGAACTATTGTAGCCAGAGTCCGAAGCAAACAAGTGATGCGCATCGGTGTAAGGGTAGTTACTGGAATTATCGTTCGGGAATCCGTAACTTTTTGGCCAGGAATGTTCGCGATTATAGGCACCAGTACCGCCGGATATTTTTGGGTAACTGGCGTTGAGATAAATATCCAGAATGTTATTTGGATTGAGGGCATCCTCGTCGGCTACATTGATAACATCCCAGGTATCAGTAGCAGTTGCGGTATAGGGAAAGCGCAAATGGTCGTCGATAATTTCATGCAGAGACGCTTTAAGCGCACCAGAGGATGAATCGTCGACCAGGTCGTAATAACCCGATGGAACCTGCGCGCGCGCGAGCGAACCCAACAGCGCCAGGAAAAGGAGCTGCCCCAGAAAAAACCTTGCTTTCTTGCGGATGTAAAAAATACCTATACTACTTTTCATTGTCAGGTCTGCATTCTTATCTGCGCAGATACCATCGGATGATACCAAAAGTTACGGTACTCCCCAAATTAGTCAGTAAACCGCCAGAACCGGCGATGGAGAATAGTTTATTCAAAATCGAACGCGATTTTTCTATCGGAATGCGAGCAATCCGCTTAAACTGGCCTGACGTTTTTCAGTCAGGAAGCAATCATGGGTGATGAACCGAAGCCGATGCCGGCACGAAATGGCGATTCCGGAATTGCGCGAGACAAAACAACCTCTCGGCGAAAAACGGACCGCGAAGCGAAGGCGGAAGCTATAAAAATCGCCAGAGAAACCTACCGAAAGGCGCGCGCCAGCAAGTGAACACAGATTACCTCTCAGGCACCCGGGGCATTTCCTGTTCTTCAGTTCCACTTCCGCAAGAGATAATCCGGGATTGACCTTATAAAATTTATAACCGGATGTTCTCGTTTCCGAATAGCCGACGTCTGACTTCTAAAATACTCGAGCTGCCTGGATCGCAATTTCCAGAGGCCCTCACGGTCCTCAAGATACGGGGTCAAACAGGGCAAACGTAAGCCCGGCATCGCCGAAAGTTGCCTTTTAACCCTCTCAGGGAGCCGCGAGTATTCCTCCAGACCCTGTATCCACAGGGGTGGATTGAGGGGGACTCCTTCCTGTCGAGAAATCGTCCCCATCGATTACTTCTTGCCTCGGTGTCTGGAGTTGCCCCCGGATCTCTCCCGGGATTCCCCCGCCGAACCCTTCGGCGAGGTTGCTCCGGACTTACTGGGGCGCCTGCGCGTACTGATCATCAAGCCCCCCAAGTAAATGGGAACGTCCGGCCCCGCGAATCGTTTCGATATAATTTTCGCCATTTGTGTTATTTCCTCTTGTGTTACGTAATGAGGTTCCTGATCTACGAGGAACTGGAATCTTTGGAGAGCATTTCCTGTTCCCGCTTTCTTTCAGCCGCCATACCTTGCTCCAACCAGCTCGGCATCGTGTACTCGGTCACGAGTTCATAATGACCAAGCACCATATCCGGCGTTATTTCGTCATCCTGATATTTGTCCAGCATCCTCGCCAGCCTGTTTTCGAAAAGCTGTAGTTGCCGCGGCGACAGGTCCTGAAGCTGGCACTCGGTCAAAGCCACGTTAATCTTTGCCACTAATGCACTTCTGCGTTGCGATACTTCTGTGTTCACTGTTAATTCTCCGTTTCAAAGCTAAGAGTTGTCAGCTTGAAGTCATAATCAAAAAATTTGGATTGAGCCCGCGATCGGCTACCAGTAGTCATAGCCGATTGACACGACCTCGATGTTAAATCCATGCCGCAGACAGGACGCCTGAAATTTTTCCGGCTCTCTGGCTTTAACCGCCGTGAATATATGTCCTGGATATTCTCCCTCCACGAGACAAAGACCAAGGGAGTCTTGGGAATCCCAATCCAATTCTTCGTACATCGCGATGCCCACCCAGTATTCCGAGTTTAAAGCCAGATCTCGGGGGCATTGAAGATCTAAATCTGCCTCTTCATCCAGATCGATTCCCAACTCCTCGTCTTCCTCCAGACAGAACCATTCTTCCAGAATCTCCCGCTGTTTTGCGGTCGAAAGATGCGAGAAATTTTCCCGCTCATCCAGAATATCCCTGTAAGACGGCAGGCATTGCCCTTCATAGGAAAAGTCCGGGTCGTAGATATATCCACTGGAGTCGATTGCCAGTCGATAGGCGGGCTCTTTGTCACGCCCACAGGTGTCAGGCGGCAACAAAGCGAACGCTTCGCTTGCGCCAAGAAATGCTGCAGAAATGGTTGTTGTGGTTATGCGAAGAAATTCGCGGCGTGTCAGTTCGTTCATGACGGTCTCCTTTAGTTCCATGGTCATGGCGCATCTATTGGCCACCGTTCCCGGAGCGGGCGGTTGGCAGGGCGAACCCTTCTTGATGCAGCGCGTATGTTAACTAACTAATTGGTAAATAAGCAAGCCTTAATTTCCAGGGTTATCGGTATGAGAGAATATTGCCCGAATAATTGCGGTCAATGCACGGTAAAGATCAATCATCGCGACGCAACCGCCTACTGATTTCAATATTCCCGTTCAGGATAGCGGGGTGATCTCTCTATGCGTTAGCAATCCAGTAAGTGCCCTAGCGAAAGCACCTGATCAGGCCAGTAAACTCCTGGGCAGTTTCGGCAATGTCAGCGATTGATAATGATTCTGGCTCTCCGCTGCCCATCTGGTAGTCGACGTTATTTGTCTCCAGAAACGAGATCGCCAGCGAATCCCGAATCGCAAAATTCAAATTCTGCGTATCGGTTCCACGCTGCTCCCGGAAAAAATCCTGATTGGCAGTTTCAACAACCACGCCGACAATTTCTCCTGAACGGTTCATGACCGGCCCACCACTATTTCCCGGTTGAATCTGGGCAGTCATTTGCAACCGACTGAGATCATCATCCAGGCCGCTTAATGCACTAACAATTCCGTTCGTCAGGTTACCCTGGGAGGAAAGGTCTCCGAGTAGTGGAAATCCGTACACTATCACTTCATCACCAAGACGCAACCTGCTGCTGGCTCGGAATACCGCTGGCGCGCTGATAAGCGGGGTTTGCAGGAGCGCCAGATCAGTGTTGGAGTTACTGGAGATCAATGTTGCCTGCTGGGGCACCTGGCCACGAAGTTGGAAGTTAATCTCTGCGCAACCTTCAATTACATGGTGGTTGGTCAATACATGACCATTGCGGCTAACTAAAAACCCCGTTCCCGAACTGACCAATGCGGGCTCTGTCGCGGCATTGGATTCCGGCGCGGTGTAAGAAGTCTCTTCCCAGGGGGGACCTATCTCGGTAATTACCAGCTCAGCTTCTTCAAAACTGTTTTCCTCGTAGGTACCAATCCAGATGTCGTAAATCCCGTTTTCGGGGTTCGCAAAAATAATGCCGGGGTTGGTACCTCCAGCATCTTCAAAATCATCGTTGCAATGCCATTGTCCGGACGGGCTATTGATAACAAGCGTTGTATCTGAATTGCTGACCACATAGAATTCCAGCGTATAATCCGAGCTATCTGTGTAGTCGAGTTCAAAATCTGGCGCGTCACTGATGTATCCAATGCAACCATCGATAGAGGCTGCTTCGACCATGCCTCCGGCGGTAATTTCAACCGTATACGGATCCGGCAAAAATCCACCACTCAGTTCCACCGAACCGTAGTTCGCCTCCTCAAAAACGTTTTGCCCAATCGCATTATTATGGGCAAGACAGAGGCTGGAGGCTACTACAAACCGCAATCCTGCCTTTAGGTGGTAAACCATTTTTTGGGGCATGTTGCTTTACTCGTTACGATTGGTTCCCGAGAGTAATCTATCAACCTGCTAATTGGAAACTGGTTACGTAAGGAATTAAACCAATTAATTGCGGTGCTGGCCGTTTAATTTCCCTAGCTGCAATCTTCACGTAAAGTGGGACCTTAGTATACGCTCACTCCTTACCCTTTAAATCCGTAGCGCGCAAAATCAATTTCTGGATAGTGTTTAAATTGGCGCGCTATCCGCCTCTTCTGGTCATCATTTAAAGAAGATATACCCTGCCCACTGCCGCCCTGCCTGAAGGTTGTGTATCTGGCTTCGAGAAGCTCTTTATCTAATGAAATTTTTGCTTGCAGACCCAGGAAGTCGAGTGCCGATCGCACCGCTTTCTCTCGATCAGCCATCATCTCCTCGTAAGCAACCCATAATCCTGCTACGGCATTGCGTTCGCAAAGTCGCTGCCAGGACACATAAAAGTTCACATACCATGGTACAGCAAGATCGATTATTGAATCGATCATCTCCTCTTCCGATTTATTTTCCATGCAGGAATCCAACCAGATAAAAGAGTAGCCGTTCATGCCCACATGATATCCAGGCAACTCTCGCTTCTGTATCAAGTCACGTGAGAGGCTGACCACAATATCTTCAATATTTCGCACCAGAATAATGGGCCTGATCCCAAAGGTCTGCATTAATGCAGCGTTATGATAGGTACCCTTCATGTGCAACTGTGAGACACAGCCATGAGAGTTGATGGCGACCAGTGAGGGCAGATAGAGGTCGTGCTCATTGGTTCCGTAGCCAGAAGACAACCTGAAATAAGGATAGCCCAGAGCCTTGGCGAGAGTATTCGCCAGGTAGGTGGAACCGGTTTTTGGCGCAGCCGCAACAACTACTATTCGATTGGAACCACGTTCCCGTGCCAACACCTCATGGTACTGCCTTGGCACAATGCCTTGGCCCAGAGCAGCCTCGGCTAGAACCCGCCCCGATAGCTCTGTGCGAAGTCGCTTAGTAACAATATCTGCATCGGACACCGGAGTACTCCCTTTAGCCTCTGTTCAGCAGTCTGTTTCAGTGCAATGTGGCTAGCGCTCATCTAAACGGGTTTAGCAATGACTATCAAAGTATTGCATCATGGCGACAGCTCGTGATTGCGCCCGGAATTCATTTTATTCATCGGGTTAGTTATCTCGGCGCGGCAATTTAAGTCAGGCCCAATCATTAATGTCTAACTGGACGTCTACTGGCATGCTATTACTTAAAAATCCAAGTCGATACTAAAAACCACATCAATTCGATTCTACGACTGGTTGCCACTATGGGCGAACGCTCATTACTGCTCTGACCAGATTATTTCGTCAATTCAACCATTCCACGAATTTGCAAGATTGTCTCCGATCAGCATTGTTCAGTGAATAGCCCAATTTCATCATTGTATCTCTCAAACCAGCTATACCATCCCAAGGATTGAGTACTATCATTATTGGGACCACTTGCACAGTAAATATTGACAAGTGTAGCTGCCGTTCCGCGAACCCTTGCAAAACCACTTTGCCTTACAAATAAGTCCCATGCAGGAAATTCAAAATTTTGCGTCTGTACTTGCAAAAATGCGCCTCTCGCCACATAGCTTTGGGGACCCTCCGAGGCGGTAAAAGTTGATAACGGTGCAGTCCAGTAAGCACGTAATCTGCTTTGGTCAAATGCCCAAAACGCCCCCCCCAAATTGACCGGAACATCCGCGGAAAAAGTGGCATCCGAAAAATAGGCCTGCACCAATACTTCACTGCAAACCATATCCCCATTGGTGATATATGCCAGACCCCGACTGACAATCAATCCGTTCACGCATGGCATAATATTCAAGTTATCAATTTGTGCTGTCGAACCAAATGAAAGCTCTATTCCCAAATTCGTATTAGCCGTGATGTCAATATCTGAGAGCAAAATGGTCGAGCCGATCGCTCCTACTCCATGACGGTGATTTCCCGATATGTTAATATCGGAAATTTCAATTGATTGGGAGTGCGCGATAAAGATGGCATAGCCGTCCGCTCCTGTATCACCAATAATGTTCGCCGATCCCTGTCCATCAATAATAATATTCCTCATTTTATCGATGACTATGGGCTCGCAATCTCCAGACACCGTTATCACAGCACCCCAGGGTGACGCAGCAAGCACAGCGGCCTGAAGAGCCCCCGGTTCGTTTTCGCAATCTGCAATTAGCGTTTGAAATCCGCTGGTATCGAGCTGCTCCCGCAAGCCATTAAGAGCCAGAATCAGTGGCTCAATCTGGTCACTGTCTTCGCCCGGTGGACCCTGCGGTCCGATTGGCCCTGGTTCACCTTGTGGACCCTGTGGGCCAGTAGCACCAGTTTCTCCTTGCGGACCAGTTGGTCCCATTGGTCCAGCTACGCCTTGTGGGCCTGTTGGTCCGATGGGTCCAGTCTCGCCCTGCGGTCCCGTTGGTCCTATCTCTCCCTGCGGACCAGTTTCACCACGTAGACCCAACACCTCGGCCAGATCAACAAATGTCACACCGTTACCTGCAGGCACAAGATTGCCGAGCTGAAGAACTGGCGGATCAAGAGTCACCAGCAGAAACTCTGCCGAGAAGTTAATTCCTTCAAGAAGAATGGACGGGACTTCAATCGCTTCTCCATTGAACGTGCTGATATCTGACGGGAAGGGATCAGTGACCGGATACAGATTGGTGATACTGAAGTTATTGCTGTTACCTGTTTGTGTTAATTCTATCTGCAGGTATTCACCACCAAGATCCAGTGCGGTGATGATGATCTTTCCGTCAGAAAATGTCGCGGGAGCAGAGTAGGCAGAGACTGAATAGATAACTGTCAGTATCGCAAGCGATTTACTCAATACATTGATCAGGGTGTTTACACGCAAGTT
>JAYPVG010000047.1:0-8928 GCA_038134485.1 Pseudomonadales bacterium | reverse complement strand
CTGGAATCCTTTGGGTTGTTTGTTGGGTCATGCTTTCTGATTGGAAACTACATCGCATTCCTGCAACAGTTTCGGTTTGCAGTAGCAGAGTCCGTCCCCGTTGAGCTTGTGCCCAAATGTCTGTCGTTCCTGATGCTGTCGGGAATCGTCGCCGCCTTGCTGGGTCCGGAGGTGGGACGGCGGTTTAGCGCCGTTGAGGGATTGCCGCAGTACGTCGGGTCATTTCTGGGGCTGGCGGTAATGCTGTCCATATCCCTTATCATTCTCATGCTGTTTTATCGCAATCCCCGAATTCCTCAACAAGATCTGGACGTATCCACCAGGCGTGTGGCCAGCCTGTTAGGGGACCCCCGTATCATTCTCGCCATCGCAGCGGCTGCTATGGCCTATAGCATCATGGCCCTGATCATGACGGCAACACCATTGAGCATGCATGAACTGGATGGTCATTCTCTGGAAAACACAACGCGGGTATTGCAGAGCCACATTCTTGCTATGTACATACCCTCGTTTTTCAGCGGTGTGCTGATCTCAAGGCTGGGCGTCATGCGAATAATCAAGGCGGGTCTGGTGCTCATGTTTATTTGTGTCCTGATCGGTTGGGGTGAACCGCAATTCTTCGATTATTTCGGTGCACTGCTTTTTCTTGGCGTCGGCTGGAACTTTCTTTTTCTTGGTGGCACCACGCTGCTCGCGCAGAGCTATCGTTCATCAGAACGTTTCAAGGTCCAGGCGATAAACGACTTTACTGTTTTCGGTTTACAGGCAATCGGCTCACTCAGTGCGGGCTTGCTGCTGGCGACCATTGGCTGGCTCGGTGTGATGGCATTCGCTCTTCCTGCTCTGGTAGTGCTGCTGTCAGCAATCTTTTTGACCGGCAGGGCTGCTGTTTGATCGATTCAATTTCAATATTGGTGGAGAAGAGAGCGGGGTTGCGGGTTAACATACGAGGGTGGCGGCAGACAATGTACTGACATACTGCTAATGAAAAAGCGGCAACCCTCAATTTCAATTCCATGCTGGCGGATGATCATATTCGTGCTGAGTGGTGGCATGCTTGCATTTTCTGCCGCGGTCAGCGCGCAGGATCGGCTCGAGACCCTGGCCGGTAACGGCAGCATTATGCTGTCTTCGCCGAGCGGCGAGGTGCTCACGCGCATCAATCCTGATGCTTCTCTGATACCGGCATCGTTGGTGAAAATTCCGCTGGCACAGGTCGCATTGACGACACTTGGTGAGGACTTTCGTTTCGAGACTCACTTTTTTACTAACGACAGCCAGGACCTGCTGATTCGAGGCCTTGGAGATCCCTTCCTGGTGTCCGAGGAAATCGCGAGTATTGCCGATATTCTCGCGGGGCAGGGATTGCGGCAGGTTCGACGCCTGGTTATGGACGGCTCGGCATTCGAAGCGAATCTTGACCTTCCTGATGAGTCGAATTCCGATCAACCATACGGTGCCACCAACAGCGCGCTGGCAGCTAATTTCAACACGGTAAACCTCGATTGGACGGACGATGGTGAGCCGATCTCCGCTGAGTCTCAGACGCCGTTGACACCGCTCGCCAGGGAACTTGCAGCCGGGCTTTCTCCGGGGGCGGCGCAGCGCATAAATCTGGGCAGTGACCCACGCTCAGGACTGCTGCAAGTGCAACAATTATTTCTATATTTTCTGGAGCAGTCAGGTATCGCAGTAAGGGATACAGAATTTTACAGAGAAGAATTAAGCGGGGAATGGAAACTTTTTTATCAGCACTCCAACTCCCAATCATTGCTGGAAATTCTGCAAGGATTGCTTCGTTACTCCAATAATTTCATCGCTAACCAGCTGTTTCTCGTAATAGGAGCTCAGTCCCATGCTTATCCGGCAAGCACCGAGGGGGCGCGGACTGCATTGCGTCTTCAGCTTGCTGAATTGTATGGCGATGGGTTCGGGAGTGATCCGCAAACCTTGCTGATGCTTGAGGGCTCTGGTCTGTCTCGCGAACAACGCAGCACTGCCGCTGCCCTGATGCACATTTTGGATGTCTTCAAGCCCCATGCAGACCTGTTGCCTGAAATAAATGGCGTACTGCGCAAGAGCGGAACACTGACCGGTGTCTATAACTTTGCGGGCTACCTTCGGGGCGATGATGGATTGTATCCCTTCGTTATTCTGACCAACCAGGCGGCCAATAACCGGGACGAAATTTTGCGGCTATTGCAGCAGCGGCTGTGAAAGTCGGTCATTAATTGCCGGGGATTGGCCTGTCAGTATCGCCAAGCATCTGCACGCGCATGCACTGAAACACCCTTACCTGAACGGGTTCGCGGATAGCGTTGTCTCCAGGACCTGTCACTCCTCCCAGAATTGAAGACATGGTGCCCACATACTTCAATGAATTGAAAAGCAGGTGGGTTCCGAGTAGATCACTACAGTTGATGATCTCGGGAACGACCGAAGTTCTGCATTCCAGGTAGATTTCCTGATCGTTCACGGCAACAGAAGACTCCAGGCCGTTCAGAGTGAGCACGAAATTGGAGTTTCGGAATTCGGCATCTACCCAGCGTCTGTCGTTCCATCTGAGTCCGTTGTTGTTTGAATCGCGGCAGGTCCATACAGAGCCTTCCTGGGCTGATACCTGGCAGTAAAGCAGCGCGGTCAACGACAATAATCCCAGGCGGAGTATGTTGTTGATCGACAGGTTGTCACTTGGGAAGCGCATATTCCAGCCTCGATTGGTGCCTGTTGAGCTTTCTGGATCAACTTAACGGTTCATGCTGAGGCTGTCCAGAAAATAGAGTGAGCGGGGGCAACTTGCTCCCATGGTTTGCTTCAACTTCCTCGGTATTGTTTAGCGTCGAGTCAACGAATCCAGATAGTGTGCGATGACATCCGGCGCGCTTCTGTTCGCAATGGCCTCGGCCTGAGAGTTGTAATTGGTATTGGTGTTGACGTCATAGGTCCAATAGTCACCCTTCGCGTCGAAGATGATTTCGATGCCCGCAATGCCGATGTCATTGTGCCGAAGGAATTCCTCATAATCGCTGATATTTGGAATTGAGAAGTTGTCGCGTATCGTAAACTTGTTGAACTCTTCCGTCGGACAGTTCGATTCGATTTCACAGGCATCGGCCGGGCACAACTCGAAGCCCTGGGACGTATCGACTTCCACGCAATAGAGAAACTTGCCGTCGACAAATTCCATGCGAAAAATCGACTGGGAGGGTGCATGGATATATTGCTGCAACAGGGTAATGCCATCCGGCGAAGCATCGAAATAATCCCCGAACAGATACTTTTTGAGCGCGTCCGCATTGTCAAATTTCATCACGCCCAGCCCCTTGCCTGCGCGATTGTGCTTGGTTATCAGCGGGAAGCCGATCTGCTCCGCACCAGCGAGGAGATGCTCGTTGTCGATGGCGCAGAAAGTTCTCGGCGTCTTGATGCCGAACTTTTCCAGTTCCTGGTACTGGCGCATCTTGCTGATCTCCAGGTCCAGTGCCCTGGGTCCGTTTACCACTGTTCTGCCATGCCTCTCCAGCCAGGCGAGAACACCGGCTACCAGTTCCGGCGTGTAGCGGTGACCGCGCGTGTGGGAGGAGGCGCTCATTCGATTCCAGTAAACCGCATCGGGAGGCAGGGCGGACAGGTCCAGACTCATGTCAGGGACATACCAGATCTGATAATCAGTCTTTAGTTTTTGCAGGGCTTGTTCGAAGGGCGATATCCATTCGTTGTTTTCGTGGATGATGATTATCATGGTGAAATTGTCAGTTTAAGCTCGGTAATTGAATTAGATTCAGATTTAATCAAAACCCGCTATCTCGATAGCAAGCTGGTCTTCTTCGACGACGTCACCTTCGGCGATGTGAACAGCCGTTACTTCGCCGGACACCGGAGCATCGTAAGGCACCTCCATCTTCATGACTTCCATGATAAACAGGGTGTCGCCGGCTTCCACTTTTGCGCCCGCTCTGGTGAGCACCTTCCAGACTGTACCCGCTGTCTCCAGTTCGATCTTTATCATGCCTTGATGTCCTCTATTCCGACTAGGGCCGAATAGTAAACTGCGCCGGTCCGAGCAATCCAGGCAGCAGGGGTTGTACACGGTCGATCCATCGACAGAGTTCGGGTCTCGTCTGGCGCGGATCGATCAGGTCGTGGACGCCAAAAGCTTCCGCCCTTGGAAATGGCGACTGGCGTGCCGCCATCTCGTCTTCCAGTTCCCGGCGGCGCGCGTCAGGGTCTGGAGCCGCAGCAATTTCCCTTTGAAAGGCCACTGCGACGCCGCCTTCCACCGGAAGGGGACCACTTTCTGCCGAAGGCCAGGCGAGTACGTATCCCTCCGGCCCGTAGTGCGCTGCCTGGGCGACACCGAAGGAACGTCGGATCATGACCGAGGCCCAGGGTACCGTGGTCATTGCCGCAGTGAGCACTGCAGCTGTGCCGTGTCTGATAGTCGCCTCCCGTTCCGCCTGGCTGCCGATCATAAAACCGGGCTCATCTACCAGGCTGATAATCGGCAGGCTGAAAGTTTCACAAAGCTCCATGAATCTGCGCGCCTTGTGGGCTCCGTCTGCGGTCATCGACCCGGCGAGAAATTTGCAGTTGTTTGCCCAGACTCCCACCGGCTGGCCGTTCAGTCGGGCGAGTCCTGTTATCTGTGAGCGTCCGTAGCCAGCGCCCATTTCGAAAAAACTGCTTTGATCGACCACCGACTCAATAATGTAGCGCATATCAAAGGCTTTGCGTCGGTCGCGCGGCACGATGTCAAGCAGGGTCTCCTCAGCCCGATCAACCGGGTCGTCGCAGGCAAGCACCGGCGCCAACTGCTCGACACTGGTCGGCATATACGAAAGAAAACGCTGTATCTGTGTCAGGCACTCGGCTTCGTCATCCGCGCCATTGTCTACGGTGCCATTCCGGGTGTGCACTTTCCAGCCGCCGAGTTCCTCTTTGGTTTTCTTTTCGCCCATCGCCCGTTCGACTACCGCCGGACCGGCGGTAAGAATCTGCGCGGTCGACCTGGACATAACGGAAAAATGTGAGGCGACCAGCCTGCCCGCCGGTAAGCCTGCAACGGCGCCAAGCGCCGCAGTCGCTACCGGCACCGTTGCCATTGCCCGGGCTACAGAACGAAATCTTGCTGGTGCGTTGACCGGACCCGGCAAGTCTGGACCTTTGCCGCCTGTTACGCCGACGCTGCCACCGGAGCCTTCATGCAGGCGCACCAGTGGCAGCCTGTATTGCACCGCGAGTTCTTCGGCGTAGACACTTTTTCTGAGGCCCGCAGGGGAGGGCGAACCACCCCTCAGGGTGAAGTCTTCTCCGCCAACGATGATTCGGCGCCCGTTTACCTTGCCAAAACCGAGAACGAAATTGGCCGGGTCGAGACCGACGAGTTCGCCCTTCTCGTCATGGACCGCTGAACCTGCGGTCGGTCCGACTTCCTCAAAACTACCGGGATCAAGCAGCCTGTCAATCCGCTCCCTAATGGTAAGTTTGCCTTTGTCATGCTGTCGGGTAACAGCTTCGCGGCCACCCTGTTCGAGCGCCAAAGCCCGACGGCGTGCAATCTCGTCAGTTTCCTTTTCCCAGTTCATCTGCGCATCATATGCAAGGATTGATATCTATGAAAGGCGCAACACTCGGAACACTGATTGATTTACGCTGATGAATTGAGGCCGGTGAAATATTGATTCTCGCCAGGCCTGCGAAGAAAAGCCCCGCATGGCGAGGCTAATCTAAACAGTAATCTGACGCTGTTGATAATTTAATCGGGCTCAACCACTTCAATGCGGACGCCGTCTGGTCCCTCGATGAATGAAATTCGAATTCCCCGGAAGGGACGAGGCTGCATGGTGAATTCGACTCCGTTAGATGCGAACACCTCACCCAGCTGATCCAGGCTTTCGGCAGCCCAGCCGAGATGGTCCAGGGAGGTTCCCTCGGTGGGAGCGACATCGCCATTGGCGCGCGAGACGAGCAGCCACACATCGCTATAGTTAATAGCGGGAAGCACACCTTTCCACTGCACAATCTCGCCACCAAAATTCTGTTGATACCAATCAAGGGTTTCCTGCGGCTCCGGAGACGAGAGGTGAACATGATGCAGACCCCGGGTTTCCGGGTCATCAATCAGCTCGATCTTGGTTCCCCAGGGATCTTCAATGAAGGCAACTTTCATGCCGGAAAATTCGATCAATCCGCCAAGCTGCGTGCCACCGTCAGCGACTATCGCCGCGGTGGCCTCCTCAACATTGGTGATTGAAAAACCGATATGATCGACACCGGTTCCAACAGATCCTCCGGTGGGCTCCCGTTCGAAAAAAATCACCGAAATTTCATCATAGAAGACACGGTCTGTCGGATACTCAACCCGGTCGGCATCACCCTTGTTGAACCCTCCGGCGACACCGCCAAAATGTTTTACATACCAGGCCACTGCTTCCCGCGCGCTGGGCGCAGCGAGATGGACATGGTCATAAGGCACCGCTGCAATCAACCCGTTGCTTAGCAACAGACTAGCCAGCAGGAGAAGAAAAATTCGCATATTCAATCCTTTACTTGTGGCTGGTATAAAACCCATGAATAACCGCACCGGCTACTCGACTCTATCATTGATTGCATGGCGCACAAAATGCTGTCCGATATTGCTAACCGGCGGATCTGGCCGGATTGTCGAGGGCGGTTTATGACGACGCGCCATCACACAGCATTTTTAGCAAACAAGTATTTCGTTACATCAAGATCTGCGCAGCTATTGCAGCCTGACACCCGAATCCAACCACAAACGCTATGGTGCGAACCCAGGGAATAGCCAGGGTATAGGCTAACAGATGCAGGCACCTTGCCCAGAAATATACGGCGCAGGCACCGGCAGTGACTGCATTGTTCGCGTCGGCGGCGTGGGCGACAAGAACCAGTATTCCAAAAATCACCAGATTTTCAATCGCATTGGCATGAGCTTTTTTCATGCGTGCTGCCCACGGAGCCAGCGGTTTTGGGTCCGCTGGATAACTGACAGCGGCTATCAGGCCCCTGACAGCAATCAGGTTCAGGGTATAGGGTATCCACATCAACGCGGTGAGTAGTGATACGTGAACGAGGTAGGAGAGTTCGGAGGTGAGCATAGCTATTCCTCAGTTCTGTTTTTAATGTAATTAGTATTACTGGGCAGAGCTTTTTTGAACAGGCAGATTGTATTCTACAGATCGCTTACATTAAGGTATACGCAAAAATTGCCAGCATCTTTAGGCAGACTCAATTGATGCGGAAAGCGCCTGACAGCAATGTGCCTTAACGCATGGTCAGGACCATGCGAGAGAGCCAATCAGACTCGTGTCTCTCACCTGCATTAAAATTTGTCCGTAAAAAAACCCCGCTTGAAACGAGGTTTGATGCATGGTGCCCAGGGGCGGCACCGCATCTACACCCGCAGGCCAGTAAATACGGGCCTTCTAGCCCAAAAGCCTTCCCAATTGCGGTACAAACAGCGGTACATGTGCTAGTTTACCCTCGAGTGAGGAAAGGTGATGAAGCTATCGTATCTTACTAATTCCAAAGGTCTGTATATTTACCAGAGGCGCTACCCAAAACACCTATTAAAGCATCCAAGCGTCAATACAAAGATTTATAAGAAGTCTCTAAAACTTGGGAAAGATGAATCCGAGGAAGCCTTATTGGCGGCCTGGAAACAGATAGATAAGTCTTTCACGGACTACCTCGAATTACTACGAGGCGCTAATCTCGAACAGTTGGAACAAGCTAGAAAAATTGAGCTGGCTAATGCCTTGTTAGCAGCAAATGGTTTGAGTCCAGGAATGCTTGCCTCTGATCCCCAGCTATCGGGCCCTCAGAATGAGGCATACATTGAAGATGCTCGAGATTATATAGACAGTCTTGGACTGTTCGATGAGCTAAGCCATTACGGCCATCCGCGATGGAAGGCAGGCTTCACACCTGAGATAGAAATTCAAAGCATTGCATGGAGGATATTGGAAACACCAAAAGCAGTCGCGTCTCAGGCTGTATGCTTGTCTGACTGCTGGGAAATATACAGTAATCAGAGGCAATTAGACGAATCGGACGGAAAGGTTAAGAAAGATAAAGCACGGTTCGCCAGGTTCGTAGTGATCGCAGGTGACGCACTACTGACCCAGTCAACCGTCAAAAAAGCATTGAATGAGTATGTGGATCAGCGAGAAGCCGATCGAGAGAACAACGAGCGTGCAAGCAATAAAGCGACACCCTCATCTGCGAGCATCGGCCGGGAACTGAACACTTTGATTGCAGTATTAAATGAAACCATACGAAAGCGTGGCTTGGACATAAAAATCCAGCGCCCTTCCCTCAAAAATACGAAGAAGGACGAGCGATACACGTTAACCAGGGATGAACAAGTTCGACTGGTTAAGCTAGTACAGAATCAAACGCATCGAGCCTATGCACCGTGGAAAGAATTGATGGTACTTGTCATGGTTCAGACGGCAGCGATACAGTCAGAGCTGCTCAGGCTGAAGAAAACAGCGGTTCACCTTGATCACGATGTACCTCATATCGATTTCGTAGGGGAATTGAAGACGGAAGAGCGGCTACGCATCAATCCCATCGTCTACAAGCTCGAAAGAATAAAAGAGCTTATGCAAGAGATTGACGACGGATCAGAGTTAGTATTCGGAAGAATTGCAGACAAGACACCTTCAACTGTCAATAAATCATTGGTCTTGATATGCCAGAAGATAAACCCACTTGCTACCCCTTATAGCCTGCGACATGCATTTAAGAACAATGCATTTGCTAACGCTATTGATGTACAGACGATAGCTGCTCTCGGAGGCTGGTCTGGTAAGGAGTTGGGGTTTAACAGCATCATGAAAGACTATGGCAAGTCTGGCATGCGGCATATGGAAACACTGAAGAATCTTCAACGAGCCATGAAGAGGA
>JAYPVG010000046.1:0-9534 GCA_038134485.1 Pseudomonadales bacterium | reverse complement strand
GTCCCAATGCGGGAGATTCAGGTTCCGTGCTACTGCAGGCACCCAGCAATAAGCCAACGAGCAGAAGCGCAGGCACTCGGATGAGCCCGTATATAATCCCTCTATCTGGTCGAGTGGCACTAAACATATACATTACTAACCGTGCCTTCACCGGTTATGCCCCAGCTTTGATAGCCGTGATAATGGTAGGTGCTGAAGTTGCCTCGCTCGGTCAGGATGGACTGCCTGGAGGGTTGCACGTTACCGCGCTCATCAGTAGCCCTGCTAATCAATATGGCGTCCTGGCCCTGCCATTGCCACGGTATTCTGAAGCGCGTCAGGGCTTTCTCGGTAGCATCAGATTGCAATAAAGCGTCTGCCCAGCTGTTGCCACCATCGGCGGAAACTTCGACCCGCCGGATGGCGCCGGCGCCAGACCAGGCGATCCCGGTAACCTGGTAAAGACCCCGTCTGGATAACGCCATTTGTCCGGACGGACTAGTGATCAGTGATTTGCAACCCATAGGAAAGGTAAATTGCATGCTGCTGCGATCAGGCCGGGTGTCAGTGTACTTGGAGGTCTCATCGCGAAACTGCGAGGGACCGGTCGTCAGCTTGAGCTGAGTAAGCCACTTGACACTGATGTTGCCCTCCCAACCAGGGACAAACAATCGCATCGGATAGCCTTGCTCGGGACGGATTGGCTCGCCGTTTTGATAAAGCGCTATCAATACGTCGTCCAAAGCCTTGTCCAGGGGCAGCGAGCGTCCCATGCTGGCACCGTCTGCCCCGACAGCACTGACCCAGCCAGCCTGCGGCTGAACCCCGGCTTCCTCGAGCAATACTGAAAGTCTGATGCCGGTCCATTCGGCGCAGGATACCAGGCCATGAATGCTTTGCGCCGTGCCATCAACCGGATTGGCGCCCAGTAATGTCCCGCTGTTTCCCGAACATTCCAGAAAGTAGATTTTGCTGACCATTGGATAGGCAAGTAGATCTTCGTAGCTGAATGCCAGGGGTTGATTTACCAGTCCGTTTATCACTAGTCGGTGACCTGCAGGGTCAATGTCCGGGATTCCGGCATGGTGGCGCTCAAAGTGCAGGCTGTTGGGGGTAATCGTGCCCTGCAGCTGATGCAGCGGTGATCGCGAGGACCCGCCACCAGGGTACAGGGGGTTGGGATTGCCTGCCAGACGCTCGATATATTCAGTGTGGCTTGAGCGCTGACCGTAACCGCTGGGCCCTGAACCCGGCCTTTTTGACCAGTCGGGAATCTCGAAGCGCAGGCCCGACTCCTGTCCAAGCGCCTGCTTGCTGACTGCCACGCCGAGGCTGCCGACTCCAAACCCCAGCAGGTGGCGTCGATTGATAAGGCCGTTACCGGCTACTTTCTCAAGGGTAATTTCGTAGCTCATCGCTTGTTGCTCTAGTTTGTTATTGTTGCCGTACTTGTCGCAATCGCGCTCTACCAATTGCCGGATTCAGTTGGTCATTATCCTCAAGACTTCACCGGGAATCCAGCCACAGTTCATCGCAGTAAACTGGTTTAAAAAAGGTCGTCGCCTGTCCCTTGTGCTACCCTTGCGGGCGTCTGAATGGATTAGATCCACGGAGAAAAATAATGACCAGAAAACAACAAAGAATCCACTCCGGATTCGGCGCCAGGAGCGAGCCGGACGAGGTGCTGGCGGGTATTGACCTGAATGGCAAAGTAGCGGTTGTTACCGGCGGCTATAGCGGAATTGGTCTGGAAACAACCAGAGCGTTGGCGAACGCCGGTGCCAAGGTACACGTTCCTCTGCGCTCGGCGGAAAAAGCGGCGCAAGCTCTGGCCGGCATAGCCGGGAACATCGTTGTCGGTGAGATGAACCTCACGGATCTGGATAGTGTACAGGCCTATGCCGAGCGAATTCGACACAGCGAAGACAGGCTCGATCTGCTGATTAACAATGCCGGCATCATGGCCTGTCCCGAGACGCGGGTGGGGAGCAACTGGGAATGCCAGTTTGCCACCAACCATCTCGGCCATTTCGTTCTGACTAATGCGTTGTTGCCGCTTCTGGTCGCGGGCGGGCGCGCGCGGGTCATTTGCCTCTCCTCGACCGGCCACAAGCGATCCGGTATTCGTTGGGAAGATATACATTTTGAGCGAGATCCCTATGAGAAATGGGCGGCTTATGGTCAAGCCAAAACAGCAAATTCGCTGTTTGCCCTGGCGCTGGACTGCAAATATTCCGAGCAGGGCGTGCGGGCTTTTGCTGTCCATCCCGGCGGAATTCTGACTCCTCTGCAACGGTATCTGGAAGTGGAAGAAATGGCGGCGCTGGGTTGGCTGGATAAAGACGGTAATCTTTCCGAACAGGCAAAACAGTTGTTTAAATCGCCTGCCCAGGGTTGTGCGACCACGCTGTGGGCGGCGACCAGTCCGATGCTCGATGCACTGGGGGGTCTATACTGCGAAAATTGTGATATTGCGGATCTGGCAACGGAGGATATGCCTCGCTATCTGGGCGTCGAAGCCTGGGCGGTGGATGAGAAGTCTGCCATGCGACTTTGGGATCTCAGCGAAGAGATGCTGGCGGGTTGTTTATGAACAGTCCCTCGCGCGATTTACTGTCCATGCTGGCATTACTGATGTGGCTGACAACTGCCATCGCTCAGCCCCCAGCATCCGAGCTCCAGCTGCAGCCGGCGCCGATTCCGGAGGGACTGGAAACTGCGGAGTTTTACAGCCCGGCTGTAGGACGGAGCATGAAGTTTGATATCGTCCTGCCGCCGGGTTATCGGGACAGTAAAGAGCGCTATCCGGTTCTGTATCTGCTGCATGGCTACATGCAGAATTACACCATCTGGGGCCGCAATCTGGGTGCCGCTTTCTACGCCAGAAACCTCGGAGATCTGATCCTGGTGCTTCCTGATGGAGGCAACACATGGTTCGTCAATTATGCGGCCAGTGAAAACGGTCAGCTTGATAACTGGGAAGACTACCTGGTCGGAGACCTGATCCAATACGTGGATCAGAATTTCCGCACTATTGCCACTCGCGAGGGTCGAGCGATTGGGGGCCTTTCGATGGGCGGATACGCGGCCTTCACCCTGGCGCTGAGACATCCTGATCTGTTTGTCTCCATGGGTAGTACCAGCGGCGCTTTATCCCATGCCAGAACTGCCGCCGATGCGCTGCGACAGGGTATTGATCTGCGTCCACGAACCCGCTCGCCCGAGATACAGGCCCAGATTGCAGAAGCGGATCAGTTCATCGCGGCAATTATCGATATCCCCGGATTCAGCACCCAGCAGGAGCGTACCCCGGCTGGGGTGCAGTTTGCGACGCCAGAGCAGGCCGTGGCCTATGATCCTTTCGAAATTATCTACAGCGTTCCCAAAAGCCAGCTGCCCCACATCTATCTCGATGCCGGAACCGAGGACGAACTGATCGCTGAAGCCCGGGAATTCATGCAAGTGCTGTTGATCAACAATGTACCCTTTGATTTCATGCAGGAGCGAGGGCGGCATAACGCCGAGTTCTGGCGTCGGTCAATCGGACATATGATGACAGTTCAATATGAGGTGATGCAGCGGGCTCTGGGAAACAGGCCTTGATTATCTACAGAGTTCCTAGCCCTCTTCAGAATACGGGTCGGCCTCGTTAGCCTCTGAATCAGGATCTGGCACGGAGCGGGACAGCACCAGCGCCTGGATAGTCGATGATTTGAACTCCCGCCGGTACAGCACGAAAACCGTCAGACTGCAGGTAGCCATGAAGATCCATGGATTTATAAACCAACCCAGCACCGCCAGGGCAAAGTAATAGGCACGCAATCCATAGTTGTAGCTGTGTGCTGCGCGGTCCAGTAACTTTGCTACTGCCTTGAAGTCGCGCTCTGTCGCTACCGCGCGGTAGTCTCCCGCGTCGCCGTAATAGCGGACGGTGTTGAACGACGAACCAAACAGGATAAAACAGAACCCATACTGTCGAATCGACCAGGTGAAAGTGAAGAATCCGTAAGTAAATATGAAGATGAGCAACAACAGCTTAATCTGAATTACCTGAATGGAGACTGCGGTGACAAAACTGAGCGAGGAAAGGTTCATGAAAATATCGCTGGAGGTGCTCAGCACACCGACCAGACTGGCGAGAATCAGAAGGGATGTTGACGCAAAGAAAGAGACCTGCCTCTCCAGACTGGCAAGTAGCTCACCGTCGACTTCACTCATTCCGGTTGTCTGCAGTTTTGTGACCCATTCCTTGCGATAGCGATATAGCACGCTGGAAAGTGTGTTGGTGGTTTTTGCTGCGTGTCGTGTAAAGACGGTGTATCCCACCCAGCAGATTAGAAACCAGCAGAAACTGACTATATCCAGAAGGCTAAAACTCATGATCGTCCCGCGAGCTTGGAAGGGTTGACGTATGCAAGGAGCAGTTGGCGAAGCGATCGCGCTGAAGACTTGCTAAACTTGGCGAATTATAACTGATCTTCAAGTTGTTTTTTAGACGAAAGCCCATGTCCGCAAAGCTCCCTCAAAGCAGCCCGATGGTTATGATCCACAACGCCCGAGTTCCGATTAATCGGCGCAGGATGCTCACGATCGCTGACTTTGCAATCAGGCAGGGAGAGCACTGGTGCGTGCTCGGAGGAAACGGTGCGGGTAAGACATCCCTGGCGAAACTTGTGCAAGGACAGCTCGTCAGGGGAAGACAGTACGTCTCCTATGCGGCGGGCTTCGACCCGGCGCGCGATCTTGATTCGATATCCTTCGAGGAGCAGCAGCGCCTGTGGGCTCTCGATGACCGCCGCGATATCAGCGAATTCAGCGTCGAAGCGAAAGATCAGGGCACTACAGTGGAGCGATTTATTATTCCGGCTGCGCACCCTGAATTGCTGCATCAGGAGGAAGTGCAGGAGATGTTGGATGCACTGGATTTGAGCAATCTCCTGAATCGTGGTATCCGCTACCTGTCTTCGGGACAGGTTCGTAAGGTGATGATAGCGAGGGCGCTGTTGCAAAGAAGAGTTGCTTGTAACCGCTTGCTGCTATTGGATGATCCCCTCGAGGCAATTGACCAGCGGGCTCAGTCCGTAGTGCGATCGTGTTTGCAGCAGTCGTTCGATAGCAATAATGCGACGCTGTTGTTGAGCCGGCGGGTAAGTGAGATGTTGCCGGGTATTACTCATCTCGCGATCATGGAGGATCTCACGATTATAGAGCAGGGACCGATCGAGGAGATTTGCGACACCGATGCATTCCTTTGCATGGCAAGTCCACAGGTTCCTGAGAACCACGGGATTCCCCGTGGCCAGCTGACGGAGGGCAGGGATGCCACAAATCGACTGCCTCCGATTCGTCTGCACAAGGTGAGCGCCTCTTACGGCGATCAACCGGTTCTAGAGGACGTGACCTGGTTGATGGATGCGCATCACCATACATTGATTGAAGGACCCAACGGCTGCGGTAAATCAACTCTGTTAAGCCTTATCGACGGTGAAAACCACAAGGCGTACGGTCAGGAGGTCTATCTTTTCGGTGTGCGCAGGGGAAGCGGAGAATCAGTCTGGGACATCAAATCACATTTCGGCGTGGTATCTAATGAAATTCACAACAGGTATGTGAAAGGTTGGCGGGTGCTTGATGTCGTAGTGTCCGGTTTTTACGATTCGGTAGGGCTATACGACGACAGTGGCGCTAGCCAGGTCGAAGTCGCCAGGGGCTGGTTGACATGTTTCGCAATGGAGCATCTGGCGCGCGAGTTTTTTCATGAAATTTCATTCGGTCAACAACGATTGATATTGTTGGCTCGAGCGATGGTTAAACAACCGGATGTCCTGATACTCGACGAGCCTTGTGTGGGGCTGGACGATTCTTACCGCCGCCTGGTATTGGGATTCATTGACTCCATCGCAGACAGCACGTCAACACAAATTATTTATGTCAGCCACACGCGGGGGGAGGAGCCCCGCTGTATTAACCAGCGTCTGAGCTTCGAACCGACCCCTTCGGGAGGCTATTGCCTGCTGGCTCGCTAACAGACCACGCGCCGCAATCAATTGCTGCGCGTTATCCGGATGTGAGCAAATCCCACATTGTTGACGTAAAAGCCCTGAGCATCGTTAACGAACAGCTTTAAATCACCATTACAAGGTGCCCGATACAGGTAGGACTTGCTGGTAGCATCGAAGCTCAATTCTGAAATGCCAATCAAACTGTCATGACGGCATCCGTCCTGGTAGAGCATCAATTCGAACCAGCGGTGTTGCCGTGAACGTTTCAAAAGCGAATAGCTATCCCTCGGCATCTGACGGTCGGCAAATCCGGTCAGGCCGATCGAGGCTCCGGTCTCATCGGTTTCGATATTGCCATCGATCCAGTTGCTAATAATGGGGAATTCCAGCTGGTAGCTGGTGCCGGCAGTCGCATTGACCCCCGAATGGGTCGCCTGATCTGTGGTGAAAAAACGAAATGCTGTAGACTGGCCGGGTGCCAGAGTCTGGCCGACGTTGCCCGGGTCGGGGTCGATATACATTACGGCGTTACAGGCACTCAACAAGGAACAGGCAAGTAATACAAAATGGCGCATCGGCGACCTCCAGATTTATCTGTCCCAAAGATTGCCCGTCGGGGATAGCAAGGTCAAGCTTCAGGTTCAATCATGTCGAGAATCATAGTCACTGGTTTTGCTCCATTCGAGGGTCGCCCTGTAAATGCGTCCTGGATTGCTGCCAGCCAGCTGCAGGAGAAACTGGGAGGAAACTTCCTGGTGACCCGCGAAATACCAGTGGTCTGGGGAGAGCCGGAACGCCATCTGAGAGCGTTGCTTGACGAGGAACCCAATCCTGTTGCGATCATTGCCCTGGGGGAGGGCAAGCCGGGTTGTTTCAGGCTGGAGACTCTGGCCTTGAACAGGCGCAAACCGAGAGTCGATAATCAGGCCGCGCTCCCGGATCATCCAAAATTTGTTCACGATGGTCCGGACAGTCTGCGGATCACAGCGCCGTTACAAACCATTAGAAAGGAACTGCTTCAGCGGGGTGTGCCGGTGCTGCTTTCGGTGGATGCTGGGAGTTATCTTTGCGAGGAAACCCTGTATCTGCTGGAACACCGCTTCAGAGTCCAGACCAGCGCTGATCTGGCATTGTTCGTGCACTTGCCCCCCTATGACACGACTGTTGAATTCAAAGGCACAAGCAGGCTGTGCCGGGAAGAACTGCTACTCGAGTTTGCGAGCGATCTTTATGAGGTTGTAACCAGCCAACTTGAGCGCAGATCTCTGTAATCGGGCCAAATAAGCTGATACATTGCCAGATCAGTTAATTACAGGTTTGCTGAGAGGGGAACAGATAATGAACAGGATAGCGGTTTTATTGATTGTCGCGGTAAGTGCTTGGCAGGTCACAGCTTTGGAAGAGGCTGATCCGACATTGCAGGAAATTCTCAATTTTCGGCAGTACAGTCCAACCTTTGCCAGCGCCGGACAACCTACCCGGGAGCAATTCGAGGTGCTCAAGGAGCAGGGGTTTGAACGTATCGTATACATAGCCTTTACCAACAATCCCAACGCAATTGCCGACGAGGATCTTCTGGTTAAAGGTCTGGACATGGAATACATGCAGATTCCGGTGGATTTTTCCAATCCCTTGCCCAGTGATTTTTACGCATTTGCCGACTCTGTCCGCCGAGATAGAGATAAAAAAACCTTGTTACACTGCCAGGTCAATGCCCGCGCTACTGCCTTCAGTTTTCTGTACCGAGTTATTTTCGAGGACGTACCAGTGGAGCAGGCCAAGGAGGATATGAACTCGGTGTGGCAGCCCAATGAGGTATGGCGCGATTTTATTTTTGAATTACTTGCCCAAAACGGCAAATCGCCAGAGTGTCCTGGTTGTGACTGGACACCGCCGCCGCCGCGGCAACAGTAGGGTCGATTGCTAGTGACAGACCGGCGAAGCCGCAAGCGAATTGTTCAAGACTGAGTCAGCCCAGGTAACGGTTCAAGAAAAAAGACCAAAAAAAGCCCCGCTCAGGCGGGGCTTTTTAGTTTGCAAGTCTGGCAGCCTCACTCGCCTCCCTGATCCACATACTTCCAGTTGTAGAAGCCCATGAACATTTCCTCCCAGCTCTGCTCGCCCCACGTGATGGGCGAGTCGGGATCGGGGTTGAAGGGATTTTGCGAAGAATTATCGAACGCACCTTTGGCAACGATCTTGGTCCCTGCGGGCACAAACAAAGGCTCCTCCAGGCTGTGAGTCAACTGCCAATTGAACGAGTAGTTTGGCACTGACAGGAGCAGTTCGTCGCTGCCATCAGGATATATCGCCGTAAAGTCCATGCGCTTGCCGCGGAAATGCATGTGTGGCATCAGGCTGTGGATATAGGCGTCCCGGGGCACAACGGTGGTGATTACCATCTCGTGATCTTTGGCCTGGGGCGGAATATTGATCGTAAAGGCGTTTCCGACACCGCCGGCCATTCGCTCCGCTGGCACTTCACCTTCTGGGTAAAAGTAAATGCCGATTTCTGTGGCATCAATACTTTCTCTTCCTGAGGTGGTGTAATGCATCTGCAGATTGAGGGTTGATCCGGCGCGCAGCAGACCGCCGGTATTCTCGGGATACATGCTGGTGGTAGTTCCCGGGGCGTAACCGGCAACAGACGCCTGATTGACATCGGCGCCACCGTCCAGGAATGCGCTCACGTCCAGATCGGGACCCAGTAATTCAAGAATCTGATTGAAATCCGGTCGCTCACCAGTAGCCGCGGCTGCAAACAGCGTAGTCCGCACTTCCTGGGCACGTTCCGGTGGCAGCCTGTTCATCAGTTCCATGAAAACCTGACCGCGGTCAGGTGCACCTTCGGGAGGCACAACAGTGGTAATCACATGGTGAACGACGGTTGGGTCGCCAGGGACGATTTCGCTCCCCCGAACCCATTTGTCCTCGGTCAATCCCAGATCGACAGGTAAATCTATGTAGTCGACAATCCCGGTCGCAGGAATTGATTGCGGTTCGATCTGCACAACCAGGTCAGGTTCGCCGAGAGTCCACTTGGTGTCTGGCCAGATCAATTCCGCCAGCGGATCCACGTTGCCATCAATTGGCGAGCCAGCGTCAACCCAGTGAATCAGAGTTTGCATATCGGCATCGGCGAGATTCATTTCGTTGGCGATTTTATGACCGATTTTATTGTCTATCTGACCGGGCGGCATGCGCTTGGTCATGATCACTTCACGAATCATTGGAGACCAGCCCTGCGCTGTCAGACTGCTGTCGAAAGCAAACGGGGCAATTCCGCCTGCTCTGTGGCAGGTTGCACATTTTTCAGCGATTATCGGTGCCACGTCAGCGGAGTATGAAGGCACAGCAGACCTGTGCGCGGCGAGCGCCGGAAACTCTATAGCGGTTCCGGTTGCCACTGCGGTAGACTGTACTTCCGCGCCAGACAGATATTCCTCGAGGGCGGAATCGAGAGGCTCCTTGCCCGGTCCCCGATAAACAACCTCAAAGGTTTTGGGGTTGTAAATAACGGCTTCACCAATCCGGGTGACGCCCAGCGCCTCGG
>JAYPVG010000045.1:0-10013 GCA_038134485.1 Pseudomonadales bacterium | reverse complement strand
CACGACCACTACACCCCCAGTGTAGTGCGCTACCAGACTGCGCTACGCCCCGAAACGAAGTGACGCATTGTACCAGAGTATCGGACTCTGGAAAGGCGGATTGTGAACAATGATTGCGATACCAATTTGAGACGATTGGCCGTGTGTTCGCCAGAAATCAGAAACTGGATATCAGGCTCTCGACATCCTTGATGAGCAACTTGAGTTCGTCGGAGTTGATGGCAGCCTTGCCCGAGTCTTCGTTCTTGTCTTTGCCATTGAGTTTCTGTCTGGCGCCACCGATTGTGAAACCTTCTTCGTAAAGCAGTGCCTTTATCTGCCGGATGAGCAAGACGTCCTCTCTCTGGTAGTAACGCCGATTACCCCGACGCTTGACTGGCTTGAGTTGCGGAAATTCCTGCTCCCAGTACCGCAGCACATGGGGCTTGACGTCGCAGAGTTCGCCGACTTCTCCAATAGTAAAGTACCGCTTTGGCGGTATTGGTGGCAACTGGGCGTTATTCTTGACTTCCAGCATATTTTTCCACTCTTGCCTTCAATTTCTGGCCTGGTCGAAAGGTTACAACCCGGCGGGCTTGTATGGGGATTTCTTCCCCGGTCTTGGGATTTCGGCCTGGTCGCTGCTTTTTGTCCCTTAAATCAAAGTTTCCGTAGCCGGACAGTTTGACCTGTTCGTTATGTTCAAGCGATACACGAACCTCTTCAAAAAATTGTTCTACCAGGTCCTTGGCCTCTCTTTTGTTCAGTCCAAGGTCCTCAAACAACCGTTCTGCCATTTCAGCTTTTGTCAGCGCACCTTCCGCCATAATCATCCACCCAGCTAGTTTCTCAGTCGTGCCCCGAATTTTTCTTCTAGAGCACTGATACAACAGGCAATTATTCCGTTGATCTCATCGTCGTTAAGAGTGCGCGATGGATGCTGCCACGTCAAGCCTAAAGCAAGACTTTTTTTGCCAGACTCGACTGCATCCCCTTGATATACATCGAATAATCTAAGCTCAGTGAGACAATCGCCTGCATTGTCTCGCACCAGGCCAAGAATATCTGCGGCCGGGGTCTCATTATCGACCAGAACTGCGAGATCTCGCGTCACTTCAGGATACCTTGACAGAGCACTGACGGCCGGAATCTGACGCTTCAACAATGGTTCCAGCAGCAGCTCAAACAGAAATACGCTGCTGTGCAAGTCCAATTCGCGCTTGATTGACGGATGCACGGCCCCCAGGTGACCTATTGCCTTGCCATTCAGACGGATTTCCGCGCACTGTCCGCCATGCATGGCACTATGAACACTGGGGACAAATTCAAAACCGGATTTGCCGGTACCCAGATCCAGAACCGACTCAATATCACCTTTTACATCATAAAAATCAACTATCGCATTGGTATTACACCAATTTTTTGGCATTTTATTGCCGCTCACAAGGCCGGCAAGCATAGTCGGCTGATAAAATCTTTCCGCTTGCTCTCTGAACACCTGACCGGTTTCAAACAGTCGTACACGCTCATGCTGACGATTCTCGTTATACTTCAGAGTCGCTACCAGCCCCGGTAACAGGCTGCTTCGCATGACCGACATATCTGCAGAGATGGGATTCTGCAGGCCTACCGGCGAAACAGATTCACCGCATAGAAGACTGGAGAGCTTTGGATCAATAAAACTGTAGGTAACAACTTCCTGGTATCCATGGGATACGAGTTCCTGTTTGATCCGCTGTATCGGCAGCAGCCCTTCCCTGCGAGCGGCCAATACCTGGCGTCCCATCCCTCCGATCGGCGGGATATTGTTGTACCCATGCACCCTGGCGAGCTCCTCAATGAGATCTGCCTCGATCTCGATATCAAATCTGTAAGAGGGAATAGCAAGAGTTATGGAGACCTCGCTGTTGCTGATCACCTTCAAACCGAGTCGCTCAAGGATATCCTGGACGCGTTCCTGCTCGAGTGTAATACCGAGAAAACGCGGTATCGAGTCATATTGCAAGGTTACCTGTCGCTCGCCCGGCAGGTTGCCGAGAGACTCCTCGATTGGGCCGGCCTCACCACCAACAATTTCAAGCAATAACTGCGTTGCTCTCTCTGTCGCGCGTCGCTGTAATTCGTAATCTACGCCTCGCTCATAGCGATGCGAAGCGTCTGTGTGCAGGCCATAGGAACGGGCTTTGCCTGCTATAGCGACAGGTGCGAAGAATGCGCATTCTAAAAACACGTCGCGAGTTTCGTCACTCACTGCAGTTCTCGAGCCACCCATGATGCCGGCCATCGCCACCGGGCCAGATTGATCGGCGATCACCAGGGTGTCATTGCTCATGGCTACTTCCTTGCCGTCGAGCAGGGTGATTTTTTCTCCTTCACCGGCCAGTCGTACATCGATTGATCCCTGCAGTTTACCAAGGTCAAAGGCATGCATTGGCTGCCCCATTTCGATCAAGGCAAAATTAGTAACGTCAACTACCGGGTCAATGCTTCGCAAGCCGCATCTACGCAGTTTTTCTTTCAGCCACAAAGGCGTTGTGGCAGCGGGATTGATGCCTTTTATCACCCGACCCAAATAGCGCGGACACTGATCTGCGGCGGTAATATTAACTTTGAAGACGTCATCGATGGTGGCGGACACTTGATTCAACTGCGGCGCACTAATCTCGATTTGATTAAGCGTGCCAATCTCCCGCGCCAGTCCTGCGATACTGAGACAATCTCCCCTGTTAGGAGTCAGGTCTAATTCAATACTGGTATCGTCAAGATTGAGGTACTCGCGAATATCCTGTCCAACCGGCGCATCAGCCGACAGCTCAAGCAATCCGTCCGAGGATTCTTCCAGCCCTAACTCCTCGGCAGAACACAGCATCCCGGAAGACTCTTGCCCCCGAAGTTTTGCCTGCTTGATAACGAAGGGTTTGTTCGAATCAGGACTGTGTATCTCTGCCCCGACCCGCGCGAACGGCGCCTTCATTCCGGCTTTCACGTTAGGCGCGCCACAGACAACCTGCAGTTCGTCATTACCGTCGAAGACCCGGCAAACACTCAATTTATCGGCGTCAGGGTGAGATTCGACCGAGAGTACTTCAGCAACCACTATACCCTTGAACGCGTTTGAAACGGGCGCACTGCCATCGACCTCCAGACCGGCCATGGTAAGCTGCTCCATAAGACCCGCTGTATCGATAGGAGGGTTAACCCATTCGCGAATCCATTTCTCACTAAAGATCATTTAGCGGTTTCTCTAATTGAACTGTTTCAGAAATCTCAAATCATTTTCGAAAAATGTTCGCAGGTCGCCCACCTGGTAACGCAACATCGCAAGCCGCTCAACGCCCATGCCGAAGGCAAAGCCGTTATACCTGTCTGTATCAATACCGGACATTTCCAGCACCCTGGGATGCACCATTCCGCATCCCATGACCTCCAGCCAGCCACTGTGCCCACAGATCCGACATCCTTCCTGACCACAGCTGACGCAACCCATATCCACTTCTGCCGAAGGCTCGGTGAATGGAAAATAGGAAGGTCTGAATCTCACATCCATATCGGCCTCGAAAAAGGCGCGCAGGAACTCCACCACTGTACCTTTGAGGTCAGTAAAACTCACCCTTTCATCGATCAGCAGTCCCTCAACCTGGTGAAACATCGGCGTGTGGGTCAGATCCGAATCACAGCGATAAACCCGACCGGGGCAGATCATCCGAAACGGCGGATTGCCATTTTCCATCACATGCACCTGCACTGGAGATGTGTGGGTGCGCAGCACAGTGCCTGGTCTTATATAAAACGTATCGTGCATAGCTCGCGCGGGATGATGACCGGGAATATTGAGGGCTTCGAAGTTATGGTACTCGTCTTCGATTTCTGGTCCCTCCGCCACATCGTATCCAGCAGATTCAAAAATCGAAGTAATGCGGTCTATGGTCATGGTAACCGGATGCAGACCACCCTGACTCTGTTTGCGCCCTGGAAGAGTAACGTCGATGGACTCCGCAGCTAGCTGCGCCTCCAGGGAAGAGCTGGCAAGGGTTTGCCTGCGCAACTCTATCGCCTCCTGCACCTGGCGCTTGGCCTTGTTGATTCCGTCGCCCGCAGCCGGTCGTTCCTCGGGGGGTAACTGACCGAGATTCTTCAACAGCGCGGTTAAACTGCCCTTCTTTCCCAGATAATGGACACGCAGATCCTCCAGCGACTTTTCGTCACTGGAGTGTTCGATAGCCTCAAGGGCTTCTGCGAGAAGGGAGTTAGCGTCCGCCATGTGCTTGGCCTGCTTGCCCGGCAGATCAGGCGGCCAGACTGGTTTTCGCTTGATCAACAATCGCAGAAAAAGCCGCCTTGTCATGCACGGCCAGATCCGCAAGAACCCGACGATCGATTTCGATGTTCGCTTTTTTCAGGCCGGCGATAAGCTGGCTATAAGTGATTCCGTTTTCGCGCGCCTGGGCATTGATACGCGTGATCCACAGCGCCCTGAATACCCTCTTCTTCGCCCGGCGATCCCGGTATGCATACTGCCCGGCCTTGGTAACAGCCTGCTTGGCGACACGGAAAATCCGGCTGCGGGCACCGTAGTAACCCTTGGCCTCTTTTAAAATCTTTTTATGACGGCGACTGGCAACAACGCCTCGTTTAACTCGAGCCATGATGAATTCCTCTTGATTAAGTGATGATTAGGCGTCGCGCAGCATACGCTTTACTGCTGGCACATCAGCATCATGAACAGCCGAGGTTCCTCGCAACTGGCGCTTGCGCTTGGTGGTCATCTTGGTGAGGATATGACTCTTGAAGGCGCTTTTTCTCTTGTAGCCTGAACCGGTTTTCTTAAACCGCTTCGACGCGCCACTATGAGTTTTCAATTTACCCATTTCGAACTACTCCGCATTTGTGAATCCGCGTTTTGCGACAGATACACTTCCAATTAACATTTACACACCGTCAGCGGGCTCTGGGCCGCTTCTAAACTAGACCCTGAAATTCATTAAGGGATTAGTTAGCTGACTAGCGCTTCTTTTTGCCCGGCGTCAGTACCATTACAATCTGCCGGCCTTCCATCTTTGGCTCCTGCTCCACGGTGCCGTATTCGGAAAGGTCCTCTCGAACCCGCTCCATCAGCTCCTGGCCAAGATGTTGATGGGCCATTTCCCGACCACGGAATCTGAGCGAAACCTTGGCCTTGTCCCCATCTTCAAGGAAACGTACCAGGTTGCGTAGTTTTACCTGATAGTCTCCTTCTTCCGTCCCTGGTCGAAATTTGATTTCTTTAACGTGCACCCGGCGTTGCTTCTTCTTGTTGGCGGCCTTCTGCTTCTTGAGGTCAAACAGATACTTACCGTAATCCATGACCTTGCAGACCGGTGGTTCCGCATCTGGTGACAACAACACCAGATCCAGCTTCGCCTCCGCCGCAACCTCTCGGGCTTCCTCAATACCAACAATGCCCAGCTGGTCGCCCTCGGCTCCGATCAGGCGCACCTGATCAACATCGATATTTTCATTGATGACTGGCTTTTTGGAACTACCCTTCATGACTCGCGCTGGCGCACTTTCTCCTCTATCGGTTTATTACAATTTCGCTTATCTAGTTTCGGGTCTCTGATCGTTGTCGCCCGAAGCCAACCACATCAGCGTCCAATCTGGCGCTCAGTTCATCAAGACTCATCACTCCCAGATCTTCTCCGGCCCGTGTTCTTACGGCAAGCGATTGTGATTCCACCTCCTTGTCGCCAATTACGACAAGATAGGGAATCTTCTGAATCGTGTGCTCGCGGATTTTAAAGCCGATCTTTTCATTTCTCAAGTCTGAAATGACTCTAAACCCTTTATTTTTCAAGGATTCTTTGACTTCCTCGCAATAAGGGGCCTGCTTGTCGGTAATATTTAGAATCACCGCCTGTTCGGGTGCCAGCCAGGTAGGCATGGCACCAGCGTAATGTTCGATCAAAACTCCTATGAAACGCTCAAATGAACCCAGAATCGCCCGATGCAGCATTACCGGGGTTTTTCGACTGCTGTCCTCGGCAACGTATTGAGCACCAAGCCGCTCCGGCAGGAAAAAATCCACCTGGATCGTCCCGCATTGCTGCACCCGCCCCATGCAATCCTTCAACGAATATTCGATCTTGGGCCCGTAGAAAGCGCCCTCGCCCGGAGTCAGTTCCCAGGGTAATCCAGTCTTGTTGAGCGCCTGCTTGAGCGATTCCTCGGCCCTGTCCCACAATTCATCAGAGCCGACTCGCTTTTCCGGTCGGGTCGACAAACGCAGAATAACTTCGTCGAATCCGAAATCCCGATACACCTCGAATAGCAAATCCATGAATTCGGACACTTCCTGTTGTATCTGATCTTCGCTACAGAAAATATGTCCATCGTCCTGCACAAAGCTGCGCACCCGCATCAGGCCATGCATCGAACCAGAGGGTTCATAGCGGTGACAGGATCCGAATTCCGCCAGTCGCAGCGGCAAGTCACGGTAGCTTTTCAGTCCCTGATTGAATACCTGTATGTGACATGGGCAATTCATTGGTTTGATCGCGTACATGCGGCTGTCAGATTCGACGCTGAACATCTCATCGGCGAACTTGGAGGCATGCCCGGATTTTTCCCAGAGACTGAAATCCACCAGTTGCGGGGTACGAATTTCCTTATAGTTGTTGGCATCCTGCACTTTCTTCATGTAACTCTGGATTATCTGATAGATCGTCCAGCCACGGGGATGCCAGAACGCCATCCCCGGCGCCTCTTCCTGGAAATGAAATAAACCCAGCTGTTTGCCCAGCTTGCGATGATCGCGCTTTTCCGCTTCCTCGAGACGTTGCAGGTATAAATTCAAATCCTGCTTGGAACCCCAGGCTGTGCCGTAGATACGCTGGAGCATTTCATTATCTGAATTACCGCGCCAGTAAGCTCCGGCGACTGTGGTCAATCGAAAAGCCTTGAATTTACCCGTGCTGGGCACATGAGGGCCGCGACACAGATCAATAAATTCGCCCTGCCGATAAAAAGATAACTCTTCATCGCCGGGAATGGATTCCAGAATCTCGACTTTATAGAGCTCTCCCATCTCTTTGAACATCGCAACCGCATCATCGCGAGACATGACTGATCTTTCTACCTGCAAGTCTTCCTTGACAATGTCCTGCATGGTTTTTTCAATCGCTGCCAGATCGTCCGGAGTGAAAGCCCGCTCAAAAGAGAAATCGTAGAAAAATCCGTCTTCGATAACCGGCCCAATAGTTACCTGCGCTTCCGGAAAAAGACGTTGGACGGCCTGAGCCATAAGATGCGCGCAGGAATGGCGCAGCACTTCAAGCCCATCCTCGTCGCGTTCGGTGATGATCGCCACCTCGGCGTCTTTTTCAATCAGCCAGGAAGTATCCACCAGATTTCCGTCAACACGACCTGCGAGCGCCGCACGGGCCAGACCCGCGCCAATGGATTCAGCGATTTCGGAAACGGAAACGGGCCGCTCGTACTCACGCTGGCTCCCGTCAGGTAATGTAATCCGTGGCATATTCGTGTTTTACTTTTCGATCAAAATTTAACTTATCCGGGCATATTGGCAGATTGAACTGTTCTAAACAAAGACAGACCCTTTTGGGTCTGCTGTGATCCGACTCTCGTCTGTAATCTGCTTGCGGTCCGCATTCTGAGTGGTAGGCACGACCAGATTCGAACTGGTGACCTCTACCATGTCAAGGTAGCGCTCTAACCAACTGAGCTACGCGCCTGTTTTTTTAAATTCAGAACAGCGGGCGATTATATGAAATCAGACCGCCGGGTGTCGATGGCTTTATAAGGCATGTTGCCGTCTTATCAGGCCATGCTAATCATCGCCTCTTTAAGTTCTGCGATTCGGTCTCGAGTCTGGGCAGCCTCTTCGAATGCGAGGTTTCTCGCCTGCTCGAACATCTCGTTCTCAAGGCGTCCAATCTCCCTGACCAATTCCTTCGGGTCCGTGAATTCCAGCGCCCGATAGGCGTTCTTCTTCTCGGCCGCGGCGCGCCTTCGCTGGCGACCTTTGCCAGTTCCCGGAGCCGCGTACGCGCCTTCCATCACGTCCATAACACGCTTTTCTACGCCAGCTGGAGTAATCCCATGCTCCTGATTAAAGGCCAGCTGGGTATCGCGACGTTTATTGGACTCGTCAATGGCTCGCTGCATGGAGCGTGTTACCTGGTCAGCGTAAAGAATGGCTTTACCATTGATATTGCGCGCCGCTCTGCCAATGGTTTGAATTAGTGAACCCTCCGATCTCAAGAATCCTTCTTTATCTGCATCCAGAATGGCTACCAGCGACACCTCGGGGATATCCAGCCCCTCCCTTAACAGATTGATTCCAACCAGCACGTCAAAATTACCAAGGCGCAAATCGCGTATAATCTCAGCCCGCTCTACTGTATCGATATCGGAGTGCAAGTAGCGGACGCGGACATCATGCTCGGCAAGATAATCAGTCAAATCTTCCGCCATGCGCTTGGTCAGAACTGTAACCAGGACACGCTCCCGCAGAGCGACCACCCTGTGCACCTCTGACAGCAGATCATCCACCTGGCTGGAAGCGGGGCGAACCTCCAGATCCGGATCTACCAGCCCTGTAGGCCGAACTACCTGACGCACTCGCTGGCCCTCGTGGTCTTTTTCATAGGGGCCTGGTGTCGCAGAAACAAATATAATTTGCGGCGTCATCGCTTCCCATTCCTCGAACCGCAGGGGTCGGTTGTCCAGCGCTGAGGGCAGGCGAAAACCATAGTCAACCAGGGTCTCCTTGCGTGATCGATCGCCTCGATACATCGCTCCCAATTGCGGAATAGTGACATGGGATTCATCAGCGACTACCAGGGCGTTGGGCGGCAGGTAATCATACAGTGTAGGGGGCGGCTGACCAGCTGCCCGCCCGGACAGGTAGCGCGAGTAGTTCTCTATGCCAGTGCAATAACCCAGCTCCTGGATCATTTCCAGGTCGAATCGCGTGCGTTGTGCAAGTCGCTGCGCTTCCACCAGCTTGTGACTCGATTCGAGCTGCTGAAGTCGCTCATTTAGCTCGACTTTGATGTAGTCAAGGGCATTCAGCAAGGTTTCTCTGGGCGTTACGTAGTGGGACTTGGGGAAAACGGTTAATCGCGGTACCCGGCGAGATACCTCGCCGGTCAGCGGGTCGAAGTAGGACAGGTTTTCAATCTCGTCGTCGAATAGTTCGATACGAATCGCATGACGGTCTGATTCAGCCGGGTAGATATCTATTACGTCACCCCTTACTCTGAATGTTGCCCTGTGCAGCTCTACGTCATTTCGGGTGTACTGCAGGTCAGTGAGGCGCTTGAGAAGATAGCGCTGATCCATCTTGTCACCCCGATCCAGATGAACAACCATTTTGAGGTACGAGGTCGGGTCGCCCAGTCCGTAAATCGATGACACAGTCGCCACCACGATGACATCCCGACGCTCCAGCAATGCCTTGGTCGCCGAAAGCCGCATTTGCTCGATGTGATCGTTGATAGAGGCATCTTTTTCTATGTACATATCTGAAGAGGGTACATAGGCTTCAGGCTGGTAATAGTCGTAATAAGAAACAAAATACTCGACCGCATTATCTGGAAAGAACTCGGAGAATTCACCGTACAACTGCGCGGCCAAAGTCTTGTTATGCGCCATTATCAGGGTCGGGCGCTGGGTACGCTCAATGACATTGGCTATGGTGTAAGTCTTCCCGGACCCGGTGACTCCGAGCAGAGTCTGGGCATGCAGCCCCTGCTCCAGGCCATCTACCAACTGCTCGATTGCGGTTGGTTGATCTCCGGCTGGCTTGAAGCCGGCGTGCAGCTTGAATGGTGTCGTCATGGGCTTGGTAAAGCCTTGATTTACAGGCTAATGGCTAACCCGGAATGATAACATGCCCAGCCCCGGCTGAAGCCCGCGGAGTTGACCCAATCTTAAATTCTCATTAGTATACGCGCGTTTCCGGCCTGTCAGCCGGACGTCTGCTGCCCAATAGCTCAATGGTAGAGTAGGTGACTGTTAATCACTTGGTTCCT
>JAYPVG010000044.1:0-12229 GCA_038134485.1 Pseudomonadales bacterium | reverse complement strand
GCCGCATTTCAGTCCTATGTGATTATTTATTACGTATTTGGTGGCGATACCGTGGCGGGCGCCGAATATGCCGGCTATGCCGGAACTTTGGGTGCTATTTCAACTTTTGTTGTAATAGCCGTTGTCACGGCCCTAGCGACCCGTATTGGCAAGCGCCGGGCGTTCCTGATCTCGACCGGCATCTCGATGATTGGCTATGCTCTCAAGTGGTTTTGCTACACGCCTGACGCACCCTGGTTGTTGTTATTACCAGCGCCTTTCATTGCCTTTGGATTGGGAGGATTATTCACACTGATGCCGTCGATGATCGCCGATGTGGTCGATTATGACGAGCTCAACACACGTGAGCGGCGTGAGGGGATGTTCGGATCAATCTTCTGGTGGGTGGTCAAGCTTGGTCAGGCCGCAGCACTTGCGGCTGGTGGTTTTCTGCTGACCGCGACCGGCTTCGATGTTGCTCTTGAAGGAGCACAACCCGCGCAGACAATAACCATGATAAGGCTATTCGATGCTTTCGTGCCCTGCCTCGCCTCGGGCATCGCAATTTGGATAATCGCGACCTACACGCTGACCGAGGAGAAAGCGCACGAAGTGAGGGAGCGCCTCGAGGCTATCCGAGGCGCTGTCTAGTTCATTATTAATCAGCTGAACTTGAGTCCGGTTTTGGATGGGCATACAGCCACTCCACCACCTGTTCGGCGTAGGAGTCGGAGAAGGTAGGGGAGTGGGCTCCCGCGCTGATAGTCCACAATTCCGCGGAGCCGCCTGCCCGGCAACCAACGTTAAACCGCAGCACGCCAGTTTCGAAACCCGGCAGGCTTGCGTCAAGATCTCTCATTTCCCGGCCTCTGCCCTGGTCCTCACACCCGTTGAGTCTGGCCCAGCGGCGCACAGAGTTCAGCGCGCCCGGATAGCGATTTTCGCGTATTTCGCCACCGCGATACGCGATGGTGCCGTCGGCAGTACCATGTATTTGCAGGATGTGTACGGGGTTGGCTGGCCCTTCCCTTCGCTCGGGGTGATCGGCACCGGCGAGACTGGCGATGGCAGCTATGACATCGGAATGCTCATACGCCATGCGGTAGGACATGAATCCGCCATTGGAATGGCCAATCAAGTAAACCCGGTTGGCATCGACGTTATAACGAGCCTTCATTTCATCGATAATCGATCTGATGTAACCGCTATCATTGATTTCCGACTGGTAAAAATTGCAGCAGGCGATAGAGGCATTCCAGAATGGGCTTTCATTGCCCCCAGACTCGCGGGTACCGTCTGGCGCCACCAACAAAAATCCGTAGTCGTCGGCAATGGCGCTCAGCCCCATATACTCATCGACCCGGGCCCCGCTGGAGGTATAGCCGTGCAACAGCACAATCAGGGGAGCCGCAACATCTTCGCTGTAACCTGCCGGCACGGTTACCGGAATTTCGCCACGGCCGAGGTCCAAGGACTGGGCGGTTACGGTGCCAATCCCGAGCTGAAAAAGCAGGACAAGCAAAAGGCTCGATAATTTTTTCATTGTTGATTCCTCCGGGTTTAACGCCTCATTGATTGATGGAAACTCTGTAGTTATTAACCTCAAGTTGCGTCTGGCCCGCTAACCTAGCACCGAAGGGGATCACAAACAACGCCCAAACATCGCCAGAAGTCTCTCCCAGTGCCTTTCTGCAGAGGCCTTGTGGTACTTGCCTTTACGCTGCGGGAACACGAAACCGTGCTCGGTGCCCGGGTACCACTCGATTCGGTAATCGATTCCGGTAGTCGTCAGATGTTGCTCCAGCTTTTCAACCATTTCGGGAGGTGCGTACTCATCGGTTTCTGCGCAGGCAAAATACATTTCGCCCGTGATCTGGGCAGCATCGAGATGGGGTGAGTCCGGGCTATCGGTATAGAGACGAACACCATGCAAGGAGGCACTGGCGGCAATCTGTTCGGGGAAAGCGGCGGCTGCCGCAAACGCGAACGGTCCGCTCATGCAATAGCCCATGCAGCCAATTTTGTCAGTGCGTGCAGCTCCATCCGAAACTGCAAAATCAATCAACTTTTTAATGTCTGCAATGACCATTTGGTTGCTCAGTGAATCCATGTGGCTGAACATCTCTTCCCGGCTGGACTCCTCGATTCGATATTCCCTCACGCGGCGATAGTAAAGATTGGGCAGCATCACGTAATAACCCGCAGTGCCCAGGCGTCGGGCCATGTCGTGTAATTCCTCGCGTTTTCCCGGGGCATCCATCAGGAACAACACCAGCGGATGGGCATCACCCTCTTCAGGATGGGTGATGAAGGTGTTCATGGCACCGTCGTCAGTGCTGATATCGATTTCCCGATCAATCATGGTGGCAGGGACTCTGTGGTTGCGAAAGTGTTTTGGCGGATTTTGAAATGGCGGAGAGGGTGGGATTTGAACCCACGGTACGGTCGCCCGTACACCTGATTTCGAATCAGGCCCATTCGGCCTCTCTGGCACCTCTCCGGAAAGCGAAATTGTAATCTATTCGTCGTGCCATACGAACCAGGTTCAGCCATTTTTTATGTTTCGAAAACCTGCCTGATGGACTAGGGGGAGTTTCGCCACTGGGTCTCGATGACCTCGACTGCCCGTTCGAATTCATTTTGCAGCGCCGACCTGAATGCCCGCCTGACAATGAAAGCCAGCAGGCGCGAGCTGGGCTGATAAACCAGGGACACCCGCAGTGCAGTGCTGCTGTCGGTTAACTCCGTAAGCTCGTAACGCGCGATGGAATAGTTGAGCGGCAAAGATACCGTCGACCGATCCATGTCCGTCAGGTAAGCATAGGTGGCAGGTTGGTCGAAAAGCAGAAAGCGCTGAAACAGCGTATCGCCATTTTCCAGGGTTATCGTTCTAATGGACCCTCTACCCAATCCATTCGAAATTTCTGAACCGCTGTGATCGAATGCAGCATCGACGGCATTGTCGGTGTAGTCGTGTGGTCTGCTGGTAAGGAACTCGAAAACAAACCCAACAGGCGCTGCAATGGTAACGGACGCCACACTGTCCGGCTCGGTCCGCGTGCGCTGCAGTTCCTGCGCGATGACTGTTTCATTCGGGTTTTCCGCGGCGACAAGCGATTGCGCAAGGCTCAGCCCTCCGCTCATCATTACTGTCAGTATCAGCAAGCGCAAAGAACTCATTGCCTGAGGCAGCAGCAGATATCTCTTTACCATGCTCAGTAGCATCACCACTCACTGGTCCGGGGACAATCCAAGATCGAGTCCAAGCACTATAGCTCCAAGCGCTATTGACCAAAGCATGCAAGCCAGTATATCCAGCACGCAGTAGCGTGCGCGATTGAAACCGCTCAGGCCCAGCATAGCCGGTATCAGGCTGCGAATGGCCGGCACGAAGCGGCCGACAAAAATCGCTGCGGCGCCATACCTTCGAATAACAGCCTCGCCCCTCGCCAGTTGCTCCCGGTAGCGCTCCGCCAGCCTGGTATGGTGAAAGCCCGGTCCCAGCCAGCGACCGACGTGAAATCCGACATGATCACCCACAATGGCACCAAGAAATGCCAGCGCGATGATCACCTCAATCCCGGCCAGCTGATTGGTATACACAGTGGTCGCGACCAATAACAGGAAGACGCCGGAAATAAGCAGTCCAATGCCAATACACGCCTCGGCAAACGCCAGCGCAGGAACGAGGATGATCGCGTACTGGCCGTAGGTATCGAGCCAGTTGAGGATTGCCTGTTCGATGGGAAACACTCCGCGCCTTCGGCGGTCAGCCAGACAGGCGACATTGAAATCATTCTGACCAGCAGAAATCCAGTCGCCCATTATAGAGTAGTTTTGAAAATGACAGTCACACCCCGGCTTGATTCAGGAACTCTCTGAGTGTCGCGACAAAGGATTGGAATCATGGCAAAAGCCGCCCTGGCTGCGCAGGGCGACTTTAAGTGCCAGTAGCGGTCCGGCGTCGTTCAACGAGTGCCGTTGCGAGGACCACCATTGCGATCGGGGCGATCATTGTTGGCCTCACGCTCCAGGCGGTCTGCCCGGTCCTTTATTGAACGTGCCCGGTCAGAACGCTCCTCCCTGCGGTCCTGAACGCGCTCCCTGCGCTCCTCCCGCCGCTCTTCCCGACGGTCCTGTGCACGCTCTCGTCGCAGATCGCTACGCAGATCCTGTATCTGATCCTGTTGCCGCTCTATGCGATCGCGCTGGTTTCGAACAACGCCGCGCCGATTGTCGCGTCGGTCATAGTAGCGGTCGTTGCGACCACCCCAGCTGTCAAACCAGCGATTCCAGCCATTGTGATTGCGGTAGGCCGATGGTGAGCTGCTACCCCAGTTGAATCCGCGGGCATTGGCGTAGCCGACAAAATGCCAGTCGCGGCCATTCCACTGGTATCTCTCGCCCTCGGAATTGATCACCCAGGGATTGTGCGGATTGCCCCCCAGCTGCACGCCTCGACCGGGCATCCTGCGCCAGTCTCCACGGTACCTGTGCCAGATTTCATAGCCACCGCTGCGATAGGACCCACCCAGTCGCCAGCCTTCAACGCTCACCGTACCGTAAAAAACCGGTCCGCCTCGGCCATAGCGATCATCCGCAAAGGCCCGGGTAAAAGGCAGGACCAGCAGTACAATCAGAATCACCAATCCGGACACCTGGAATGTGCGCCCCGCGAATTTGCTTAATCTTGACTGAACGTATGCCATGTTTGCTCCCTCCTTTCGTTACTGTGCAGTTACAGTGTAAGGGGGCAAGCTGTACGAGAGATTAACGAACCCGCTATTTTATTGGCTATTTAAGCGTGCAGGCGAAATGGTGGGAGGCAATCCGAAACCCCTCTCGCAGATAGAAACGGTGGGCGCCGAAGCGCTGCACGCCCGAATCCAGCTCGATCGATTCACAATCCCGGCTGCGGGCATGATCCTTGAGATCCTCGATCAGCCGTTTGCCTAACCCCATGGAGCGGAAGCGCTCGTCGGTCGACAGATCATAGACATAGAGCGACTTTCCGTTTACCGACAGTTTGTTGCAAATGTAGTAGCCGGCCACTGCCACCACCACATCGTCCCGGGTGAGGTAGGCAAGCACATAACCTTCACCCTGCATGTCCCGGATTGTGGCGAGCCAGGACTCTTTTTTGAGGTTCAATCGAAGCTGTTTCATCACATCGAAACAGGCCATGATCTGTTCATCTGTATTGGCTATTTCCATCGCTGCTCTCGTCAAAATGTATGCTTGTAACTGCCCGGTAACATGTGTCAGCTTGCCAGGGCTTCAGTTTCTAACCGTGATGCCATGACCAGCCATGAATTCCTTGGCTTCCTGAATACTGTACTCTCCAAAGTGAAAAATACTGGCGGCAAGCACCGCGTCCGCATGACCCTCAAGAACACCGTCAACCAGGTGTTGCAGATTGCCCACGCCACCGGAGGCTATAACCGGAACAGTGACGGCGTCGCTGATGGCGCTATTCAGCTCCAGGTCGAAGCCGATCTTGGTGCCGTCCCGATCCATGCTGGTAAGAAGAATTTCGCCGGCGCCATAGGCAACCATTTTCTGCGCCCACTGGACTGCATCAATACCGGTCGGGTGGCGGCCCCCGTGGGTAAATATTTCCCAGCGCTCAGGCTCGCCATCGGCGCTCACCTTCTTGGCGTCGATCGCCACCACGATGCACTGCGATCCGAATCGCTGCGCCGCCTCGCGAACAAACTCCGGGTTTTTAACCGCAGCGGTATTGATGGAAACCTTGTCGGCGCCCGCGTTAAGCATGGTGCGTATGTCTTCCAGGGTGCGGATACCGCCCCCCACGGTAAGCGGGATGAACACCTGCCCCGCGATCGCCCTGACTGTCTCCACCGTCGTATCGCGCTCCTCGCTGCTGGCGGTAATATCCAGAAAGGTGATTTCATCGGCGCCCGCCTCGCTGTAGCGGCGTGAGATTTCCACGGGGTCGCCGGCGTCCCTGATATCGACGAACTTGACGCCTTTCACCACGCGTCCCTTGTCGCAATCAAGGCAGGGAATAATGCGTTTTGCCAATGCCATTGTGATTACCTGTCAGTCGTTCGGCTCCGCGCAACCGGGTCTCTAGTCAGCCTGGCTGTCGAGCAGCTGCTGCGCTTCCCGGATGTCGAGGGTGCCTTCGTAAATTGCCCGCCCGGTGATGGCGCCCAGTATTCCAGCGCCGGTTTTGGTGTTACAGACTGCCTTGAGCGCTGCGATGTCTTCAATACTGGTAATCCCTCCAGAAGCAATGATCGGGATTGTTGACTGTTCCGCCAGGCTCACGGTGGCCTCGAGGTTAACTCCCTGCATCATGCCGTCGCGGGCAATGTCGGTGTACACGATGGCGCTGACTCCAACTCCGGAAAAGTGCCTTACCAGTTCGATCACCGAAATATCTGTTACATTGGCCCAGCCATCGGTCGCAACCTTGCCGTCCTGGGCGTCCAGTCCGACGATTACTTTTCCCGGGTAGCGGCCACAGGCGGCGGTCACAAACTCCGGATCTTCCACCGCCCTGGTACCGATAATGACGTAGCTGACTCCGGCCTCCAGGTAGGCGTCTATGGTCTCAAGCTCCCTGATGCCGCCACCAATCTGCAATGGCAGGTCCGGCAGCGCACCAGCAATTGCCTTGACTATCTCGCCATTCACCGGCTCGCCCGCAAAGGCGCCGTTCAGGTCAACCAGGTGCAGGCGGCGAGCCCCCTGCTCGTGCCAGTGTCGTGCCATTTGCACCGGGTCATCGGAAAACACGGTGCTGTCCGCCATGCGCCCCTGCCTGAGCCGAACACACTGCCCGTCTTTCAGATCAATGGCCGGAATAACGATCACGTGCTGCCTCCCTGCTCTCCTTGCCAATCGAGAAAGTTTCGTAGCAAAGTCAGCCCTGCTGACTGGCTTTTCTCCGGGTGGAACTGCACGGCAAAAATATTACCTTTTGCCAGCGCTGCAGCGAAATCGATACCATAATGTGTGATACCTGCTACTGTCTCGGACGGGTCGGCTTCAATATAGTAGCTGTGAACAAAATAAAAACGGCTCTCATCAGGTATGCCATTCCACAGCGGATGACCGATCGCCTGCTTCACAATATTCCATCCCATGTGGGGCACCTTGAGTCGTTCGCCATCGGTTTCGGTCAGGTTGTCACCAAAATACTTTACCTTGCCACGCGCCAGGCCCAGGCAATCTACGCCGTCGTTTTCTTCACTAATTTCCATCAGCGCCTGAAAACCAACACAAATAGCCAGCACGGGTTTGACCTGAATGATTTCGGCCACAATTTCGTCGAGCCCCAGCCGACGAATCTCGGCCATGCAGTCCCGAATTGCGCCAACGCCGGGAAATATAATGCGGTCAGCTTCTCTGATCGTTTGCGGGTCAGATGTTACATCAACCTGCACATCCAACCCGGCCTCACTGGCAACGAACTCTACGGCCTTGGAAACCGAATGGAGGTTACCCATTCCGTAATCGATAACTGCTAGTTTGCTCATCGCGACGCTATTGGGGAGTCTGGCCCGTTACAGCGAACCCTTGGTGGAAGGAATCTCGCCACTGGCACGGGGATCAATTTCCATGGCCATGCGCAGGGCTCGACCGAATGCCTTGAATATCGTTTCGATTTGATGGTGCGCATTCTTGCCACGAATGTTGTCGATATGCAGTGTCACGAATGCGTGGTTAACGAATCCCTGAAAAAACTCGTGAAACAAATCGACATCGAAAGTACCGACCGTACCCTTGGCGAAGTTAACGTGGTACTCGAGTCCCGGACGGCCGGAAAAATCGATTACGACGCGCGACAACGCCTCGTCAAGCGGCACGTAAGCGTGCCCGTAGCGTCGGATGCCCGTCTTGTCCAGGGCCTTGTTAATTGCCTGTCCCAGGGTAATGCCCAGATCCTCTACTGTGTGGTGCGCGTCAATTTCAAGGTCTCCGGTGGCCTTGATGTCAAGGTCAACCAGTCCATGGCGAGCAATCTGATCGAGCATATGATCCAAAAAGGGCAGGCCGGTTTCCGTAGACAGCCTGCCGCTGCCGTCGAGATTTACGCTGACGGAAATCTGGGTTTCGTTGGTATTACGTTCTACGGAGGCGGTTCTTTCTGACATGGGGTCAGGGTACGGCATCCGGGTAAGATAGCCGCTCCTAGGAAGTAAAGACGCGCATTATAAAGCTCTGGGTGCGACAAGAAAAGCTGGGGGCGCCGTTTCCCCGGTTCTTAACGGAATTGGCGAATATGGCAAAGCGGGAAATCCAGGTGAGATGCAAGCTCGAGAGCCTTCCGGTACACTAGCTCGACCTGCAGCATGGTGCGGATCGGCTTTGCACGCATGCCCTGCGGAAGGAATCACAGCCAGTCACACGGCAAGATCTAACAGGTAATTCTGTCTATCACCATGAACAAACAGCTTCGGAACAGGCTGGTAATTATTGGCGCCGTGATTGCTTTGATGGCGGTGCTGCTTGCCGTGCTGCTGACAACAGTTAATCCGAATCAGTATCGGACCTTGATCGAAGACGCTGTATTCGATGCCACCGGGTTGGAATTGAATATCGCAGGCGATATGACTCTTACCCTGCGCCCCTATGTCGGCGTGACTCTGAATGATCTGCGACTGCGTAACCCGAACCGACCCCAGGAACTGGCCTCCGCTGCAATGGTCAGTCTGCGAGTCGATCCCGGAGAACTGCTAGGAGGCCGGTTACTGGTCGAAGAACTGCATGTCGACGGCTTGCATCTTAACTGGTACATCGACGAGCAGGGCGACAGCTGGTGGATGACCGACCGCCTGGGCCGCTCAAATGGTGCGCGGGAAGATAACGACACCGCAGGAGCGACTGCGCTGGAAACACGCTTCAACGTCGTTTCCCTAAGCGATGGTAGTGCCGATCTACAGGACCTGCAGCGGGGCTACTTCTATACGATCCGGGAGTTGGAATTCAGCAGTCAGGGCAGTAATGCGGCAAATCAGCCATTTCCGTTACAGGCAAGTTTCGAGCTCATCGAACCTACGGCACCAGCTCCCTGGCCCATTACTTTCAGCAGTAGTAATCGCGTTGACCTCGACAGCGAAACTCTGGAAATCGCAAATATCCGGCTCGCTGTCACCCCGGCGCTGATAGAAGGCAACCTGCAGATTCGAGAGCTGTTCAGTGCAATCAACTGGGAGGCCCGCTTATTCACCAATGAATTTGCTTTTGACGCGCTGATCGACAATCTGCTGGACCGGGAACCCGTGACAATAGCAGCAGGGCTGCCAGGTTTCCGCACCAACCCCCAGTGGCAGGCTCAGCTGCAAGTTGAGCTGTCCGGTGACGCCAACCAGGTCGAAATTTCCGAGATGATCGCAACCCTGGGCGACATGCGATTGGAAATGGATGCCGATTACCAGTTCGCCAGTGGCCTTTTGCCGACCAACCTGAATTTCGACATCGACACCAACAACCTCGACCTGTCACCTTACCTGACGCCAACGCCAGAGCAACCAGAGTTACCACCGGAAAGCGATCCGTTCGCGGTGCAGGCGCCGGAACGCTCAATCTTCGATCTCGAAATCCCGGAAAACCTGTGGTCAAACATGAACGTGCAAGGTTCGGTGTCAATTGATTCGCTTTTTGTTTCCGGAACCCAGTTCGGCAGCATTAACCTGTTTACGAATGCGGAGAGCGGCGTGCTGGACGTCGAACTGCAACCAACCAATGTCTTGAACGGATCAGTGGAAGGCAACTTGCGACTCAACAGCGTTCCTGTTCGCAGTGAAGTTACTCTGGAGCTTTTCACCAGGCAGATTGATGTCGCCAACCTGCCCTTGCCGTTCCTGTCGCCCGGCGCCGTGACCGGGCAACTCGATATGGAGTCCCGTTATTCAGGCACCGGCAGCACCCTGGGCGACTGGCTCGATAGTTTTGGCGGCGCCAGTAGTTTTACGATTACCAACAATGCCGTCGACATCGGGGTGATCAAGCAAATTTTTACCGCTATCGCTGCGCTAAGCCCGTCGGGAGAAGCTATCCAGCAATGGCCCGATGTGATTCGGTTCAGCGAGTTCAATGGCTACGCGATTTTTGCAGACGGGCTGGATGACGATCAGCAGATCAAATTGCGACTGGACAACTTTGACATCTCCGGCACCGGGGGAATCGACCTGGAGGCAGCCAGCTTCAACTACGACCTGCTGCTGACGGTATTGGGTTCTCCGTACCTGCAGACCATTCCGATCAATGAGCGATACCACACCGTCTCGTGGCCGGTTAGCTGCAATGCCCGCTTCGACGATCCGGTCAATCAGTATTGCCGGCCGGACCTTTCTCAGGTACGAGAAATCTTCACCCAGTTGAGCAGCAACGCGCTGCGTAACCGCCTGGAAGACGTCATCATCGATCAGGTTCCCGATGCCCTGCAGGATTCCAGCCGGGATTTTTTACGCAACCTGTTCCAGAACTAATTCGTACTGCAACCCACATGAGCGATTTTGCCGACCAACTGCTGCACTGGTTTGCCGAGCACGGCAGGAAGGACCTGCCCTGGCAAAAAAAAACCTCAGCCTACCGGGTCTGGGTATCCGAAATCATGCTGCAGCAAACCCAGGTCAACACGGTTATTCCTTACTATCTTCGTTTCATGGAGGCATTCCCCGACGTGCAGACACTATCCGCCGCCAGTGAGGATCGGGTGCTGCATTACTGGACCGGACTGGGATATTACGCGCGAGCGCGCAACCTCCATCGGGCCGCCAAACAAATAGTGGCTGACTTTGGGGGCGAATTTCCTGACCGAGTGGAGCACTTGTGCGACTTGCCGGGCATTGGCCAATCCACCGCTGGCGCGATCGTGGCACTGGCCTGCGGCAAGCGCGCCCCTATCCTGGACGGGAATGTCAAAAGGGTATTGACCCGCTGCTTCGCCATCGAAGGCTGGCCCGAACAGAGCGCCGTGAAACGAAGGCTGTGGGATCTGGCTCAATCGCTCACACCACATAACGACGTGGGGCCTTACACCCAGGCGATAATGGACTTGGGGGCAACCGTCTGTACCCGTAGCAGACCCGCTTGCACCGCCTGCCCGTTACAGAGTCAGTGTCTGGCACTGAAGAGCAACACAATCGCCGGCTATCCAGGTCGCAAGCCTGCCAGAACCCTTCCAGTAAGAGAAACGGTTATGCATATGCTGCAGAATAAAGAAAAGCAGGTGCTTCTGGAGAAACGACCCCCGACTGGCATCTGGGGAGGGTTATGGAGCTTCCCGGAGTCTGCTGATCCTACTCAGTTTCCAAATGGCATCATGATCGAGTTGCAGCCCTCCAGACCGGAACGCTGGCCAATACTCCGACACACTTTCAGTCACTACCACCTGGATATCACGCCATTGCACCAGCAGGTGGGCAAACTGCCGGACAGCGCAATGGAATCCGGACGCTGGCTGTGGTATCCATTGGATCAGCCGCCCGAGGTCGGTCTGGCAGCACCGGTCAAGAAGTTACTGGAGAGACTGGCCCGACAGGCTAACTGAATTATTATTTTTAGGGGAAATACATGACACGCACTGTGCATTGCCGCAAGTACAAAAAGGAATTGCCGGGACTGCCTGTCCCGCCCTATCCGGGACCGAGGGGCCAGGCTCTTTACGAGACAGTTTCGCAGCAGGCCTGGAGCGAATGGTTGCAGCAGCAAACCATGCTGATTAACGAGAAACACCTGAACATGGCGGATGCGGAACACCGCAAGTATCTGCAAGCAGAAATGGAGAAATTTCTCGACAATGAGGAGTTCGACCAGGCCGCGGGCTACGTCCCCGAAGACTAGCCCCGCCACTTGACTCACTGGAGGGTTGAGGGTTTAATACGCGGCTTCTTCAGCAGTATCCCAAAGCTAAACCGTTTACATTGCCCAGGTAGCTCAGTCGGTAGAGCAGAGGACTGAAAATCCTCGTGTCGGTGGTTCGATTCCGCCCCTGGGCACCATCCCTATTTCCAAGTCCCAAATAATGCCGTGCTAACAGCGAGTTAGAGACAGCATTATACACCTATTTGCTATTTGTACCGCGAATTGTACCGCGATTTGTACCGCTCTTAAGTTAGATCATGGGGGAGGTGCGGGGGGAGACTTCGCGACATTACTATGTAGTGCCCGCCCGGATTCGCAGCGAGGGAAATTCGGATCGAGTAGCGCTCTGTTTTTATCCTGTTGTCGGCACTAATAACCATTGAAAATCAGGCGTATCTCAAGCGTTGAC
>JAYPVG010000043.1:0-13136 GCA_038134485.1 Pseudomonadales bacterium | reverse complement strand
ATTTTAACAATTTTTTGAATAAAGATTATCCAAAACGATTTGAATTGATCATTACAGATAAGGTCTTGAAAAAAGGATTGATAGAATTTGGAAAAAATCGGGCCGCCGAGCTTGCTTGTGGCAAGCTTTACGGGTGGCTTACCAAGATCGATTTGCCTTTGATCATAGACACCGATCCCATTGCTGGCGCTGAACCGCTGCGCCTTCCACTAGGCGTGTACAGCCCCGGCCTGGCCGCGGAAGATGTCCGTGACAAGTGGTTTTTCCTGTGCGGAGACAGCGATTTTCTCTAGCCAATTGACGAGCCCTCATGCAATGATTCTGCAAGAGCACCAGCTACTTCCCTATTCCAGCTCCGAACTGCCGCGCGGCCCATGGCTGGTCTTCGCACCCCATCCAGATGACGAAACCTTTGGTATGGGCGGGTCTCTGCTCCTGGCAAAAGAGCAAAATATCGAGACTCACGTGGTATTTGTAACCGATGGCGCGATGGGAGGTGAGGGTGATCGAGAATTATTGGTACAAAAACGGATGGAGGAAGCGAAGGCTGCAGCATCTAAACTCCAGGTCGATCAGATTTATTTCTTTGGCGAAAGCGATAGGGGACTTGCCGTCACGGAGCCGCTTCTGGCGCGGATTCGTCAATTGCTGCAGGAAATTCAACCCTGCAGTGTTTTCTTCCCCTCACCAATGGAATACCACCCGGATCACCGGGTAACCGCAGAACTGGCCTGGCAAAGCGTCAGGCGCATCGACGAATTTCACATTGATGCATATTCCTATGAAATCAGTACTCTGGCACCTATTAATGTGCTCATCGATGTAACCGAGGTCGCTGACAGGAAATACGAGGTGGTTAAGATCTATGCCAGCCAGCTGACACAGGCGAAATACCTCGCGCTGGTGCAGGCATTGGACACAGCTCGCACTTTTTCACTACCAATAGATCGCGTCGCAGCAGAGGGCTTTTTTAAATTCTCTGACCATGATGCAACCCTGCATGATCAGGTTAAGCAGAGCATACAAGCCTTCTTTCGCGGGGCGGACCAAGAGTGATGGTATTTCTCAAATACAAGTATGGGATTGATTTCTAGACGGGCAGGTCTGCTCTACCCGATGCTGAAGCCCGGATATCCATTTCCGTAAGAAAACAAAAAAAGCCCAGTATGCAAATACCGGGCTTTTTTGTTAGCGAGCTATGTGTAGTTCGACATAGCGGCTCGGCTGACACTGCAGTCGCGAGTTACTAATTCCGTCGTCAGCTTAAAACTCGTAGTTGACGCGAACGTAGTAAACCCGACCCAGTACGCTTTGGATCTGTGACACGGCACCTGCAATCATACCGGTCTTCTGCGCCTCCCGGTCGAACAGATTGCGCGCGCCCAGGCTGAACGATGCGCTTCCGTCGAACAGCTGCAGGTCGCGGTACGTGTAATACATATCTGTCGTTGTCCAGGCACGAATGATGTCCGTGTGCTTCCAAAGATTTTGAGGTCTCAGAAGACGCTGGAACGAGAACTCGTTCGCATCGAAATTCACCTTGCTCATGTGACGCACCGTGGTATTCACACTGTGATTACCCAGAACCCAGTTGAGCTGCAAATTTGCACGCCATGGTGGAACAACAGGTACCGCACCAAAGGAGTTGTTCTGGTTCCCTTTCGCTTCCCGTATTGGCGCAAGTGCGTTTTCCTTGAACAGATAGGTGTCGACGTAAGTCGCGTTGGCGCTTAGACGGAAATCGCCCCACTCACCAAGGCCGATACTGTCAAGTGTGAAACGGTAATTGGCCTGAATGTCCCAGGCTTTTACCAGCATCGTAGACGCGTTGCCATCGCTGCGGTTTATCTGGGTTGCGGTCCTGATGTCATCCGGATCACGCAGAATACGCTTGTCGGAGCGAGGATCGGCAACCCAGGCCCTTAGCAGATCCTCGGAAGGATAAGGGTTCGCATCCGAAGGTACGAAGCTGGGATATGCCTCGAGGAAATTTGCGTAGTCCGTGCGAATAATATCCTGAGTCGTGGTATCGACAATCCGGTCTTTGAAGTCAGTCTCACTGTAAGTGAGGTGAATATCCAGGCCATCAATCGGGGTTAAATCGAGACCCGCGGACCAGCTTTCGGCGGTTTCCGACCTCAGATTGGGATTGCCAGATTTACAGGACGTAATGAAGCCGGAGAACTCGGTAAACAAATCGTCTACGTTACTCAGGCCACAGTTTTCTGGCGAATTGAGCTGATTCAGAGTGGGCACAATAAAGGCCTCTCCAAAGGTTCCCCGCAAGGTAGCCCAGTCGTTCATTGCCCAGGTTACGCCAATCTTTGAGACCACGTCGCCCTGACCGGTGCTGAACTGCTCGTCTCGAGCGGAAAGGTTGATCTCAACGGTTGAAAGGACCGGGAACGAAAACTCAGCGAAAAAGGAGTCACTGGTACGGCCGTATTTGGTCGGAAGCGACTCGTCGCTATTCAAGCGGTTGTTGCGTTGCTCATCCAGGGTCGGGTTATTCTCATCTTCTTCATCACGGCGCTGGTATCCGAATGCGGCTCCTATGGCACCACCAGGCAATTCAAAACCATTGGGAGCGATCTGGCCGTTGATGACGACATCGAAGGTCTGTAATCGGTCCCAATCATTTATACGCTGTCGGGTGTAGATCTCATCCGCTTTTTCCTGCGAATTCAGGTACCGGGGATCGGTTGCTGCAAACGGGTTGAAACAGTCAACCCAGTCGCCGGTCACATCACAATTCAGACCGTTTTCGACTGCGCTAAAGCTGAAAGCCTGCGTGTTGCCAAAGTTGTTGTGATGGGCAGCGTACATGTAGGTAGATGTTCCTTCCCAGTCTTCCAGAAACGGCACCGTAAAATCGGCCGTAAATGAAAGCCGGTAATCGCGCTCGTCATTCTCTTTGCGATTAATGGTATCGCTGCCAAATGCCGACGGCAGCGTATTGGCGAGACCAAACGGGAGATATGAACTGGAAAACTTCATATCTTCGTTGAATGCCACACCACCATTAGGGTCCTGAGACAGGGACGCAAACTGATTCTGCGCTAACATGACAACGCCATTCGCGTCACGCATTGGCAACGGGTTGCCAAACATGTCGGTCACAAAGTCGCCATTGCCGTCCATGAGGGGCACTGCAAAAACGGGGCGACCGTCGCTTGCCTTAGCCCGGAATGGATTGCCCGGCAATTCGCCGCGTATATCGGAAAGATCCCGATATCGAGTTCCGGGATTACCCTGGTTCTGACGACCGTGTCCCTGCCAGCGCCCCCACATGAATTGGCTGCTGAGAGCGAGGTCGTCACTAACTTCCCAATTGAGGTTGGCGTAGACAGATCCCTGGGTTTTTTGTTCTACGAAGTCTCGCGTGTCGGCAAACGGGAACCAGCAACGGCCGAGAGCCAGAGTTCCATATTTGTTGCCGCCTATCACCAACGGATCAGTCACCGGATCGGTTCCACAGGCGGGGTCCGGAGTGCTCTTCACTGCGCCAGTTAAGTTGCCGTCGGCATCCCGCTGGGGAACGTTCCAGTTGGTCGGGTTTGCGCCGCTGTTATCCGTCAAGCCTGCCAATGCCAGTTTCGGCCGATCAACCCACTTCAGTGTACCGTTATGCCGCCATGAGCCGGCTATCACAAAATCGACCGAGCTGCCCAGGTCTGTTCCCCAGAGAAATTGGGTAGTCTGGTCCCGAATATCGCCTCGGGAATCTTCCTCGTTGAAGTGTTCAATTTTAAATCCGTCATAGGACTTGTAGGGCACCATGTTGACAACCCCGGCGACCGCGTCCGTACCGTAGAGCGCCGCCGCGCCGTCGGTTACGATGTCCATTTGTTGAATGGCGATTGTGGGCATGAGCCACTGAACGTTATCGTTCGTGGTTCGTTTGCCGTCAATCAGCTGGAGGGTTGCCCGAGTTCCAAGTCCGCGAAGATTGAACGCGGCGGAATTACTCGAGGCACCACTGGCCTGAATCGAGTTGGTTGTGCCTGTTCCGTTGTTGAAGGTCATATTCTGAACGACCTGGGCCATGTTCATCGTGCCTTGCGCCTCGATGTCCTCAGCCGTAAGAGTCGTTACTGGCGATGCTGCAATGAAGCCCTCACTGCGCCGTATAAAAGTACCGGTAACGACTACCTCTTCAACGTCCGGGCTATCGTTCTGCTGAGCAGCCACACTACCAGCGCCTGCGCTGGCGGCGATTGCAATTGAAATGGCAGCAGTCAGCCGGCTAAGTTTATTCCTGCGTATGTCGAGCGTACCAATGGAGTGGGATGTCATAGCTAGGTTCTCCCTGTAATCTAAATTTTGCTCTAGCTTAATTGATTTTTATTGCGCACCGTTTCCGCAAATAAAGCGCAATAACCGCACATGTCACGGAAGGGAGGGCATAAGGAGCATACAACATAGTTTGGATAGCCGCTACCCCTTACTGCGTTCTGGTTTTCGTCGGATATGCAGACGGTGGAGGATTTTATTTACCATATTAAACAGAGAGTTAGAATAAAATCTGGACTTACGATCGAAACCTAAATACCCTGTGGTCGGTATGCACGAATAAAACGCACAAGCTGATAACATCTCTATAAGGAGTTCAATCCATGTTTTCACCAAAAATACTTGTTACTGCCTTGGCTGTGGGTCTGCCTCTGGTTTTGACCGGTTGCGCTTCACAGACAGGTGATTTTATTAGTGGTGAGGGATTGCCAAACCCCAATCCGACGGTCACCCGGAACTGGGGTGAATTGCCGACAGGACGGAACTGGGGTTCCACCGCCGGTATCGATATCGACCCTATCGACGGCCATATCTGGGCATATGAACGCTGCGGTGCCGGCAGTTTTGGTGGTGGTGTGCCAATTAACTGCGACACCAATCCGGTGGATCCGATATTTAAGTTCAATCGCTTTACCGGTGAGGTGATGGCTAATTTCGGCGGCGGTATAATGATGACACCCCACGGTATTCACGCGGATTCCGATGGTAACGTCTGGGTCACCGATTTTGCCAATAATACCGCGGGAACAAAGGGCCACCAGGTGCACAAATTCAGCCCGGATGGACAGTTGCTTATGAGTCTTGGTACAGCAGGCCAGCCAGGGAACGACCGCACCCATTTCAATCAACCCAATGACGTTATCGTGGCGCCCGATGGCAGTATTTTCGTATCCGATGGTCACAATGGTCAGGGTATGACCTCGCGCCAGGCGGTCGAGGACGGCAGGGCGACCGGGCAGACTGCCAGAGTTATAAAGTTCGCCCCGGACGGCACGTATCTGAAGGAGTGGGGTCGCATCGGCGTTGAACACGGCGAATTCCGCACGCCCCATGCCATGGAATTCGATTCCCAGGGCCGTTTGTGGGTTGCCGATCGGGGTAACCATCGCATCGAGATATTTGATCAGGAGGGGAACTACCTGGAATCACGCTACGCATACGGTCGTATAAGCGGACTGTTTATTACCGACGATGATATGGTCTACGCCATCGATTCGGAATCCAGCCCCTATAACCATGTGGGATGGCGAAATGGCGTGCGAATAGGTCCTGTTGGCGAGGATCGCATCGTTGAACTGATCCAGCCCTTTGAGCGTGACGACCGCGTTTACCAGGGTACCGCCGGTGAGGGTGTTGCGGTTACCGCAGAGGGTGTGGTTATCGCGGCAGAAGGCCCCAACTCGCTGGCTCAGGCTGGTGGTGCATTCACCCGATACGATCCCTGATAAACCGCTGGAAACAGGTATTGACAGATCTGTAATCTGTTGTGAAAGCTAGAAGCGTTTGGGAGCACTCGGTGTTTGCCGCCAGCGCAAAGAAAAATCCCCGCAATCTTAGATAGCGGGGATTTTTTCATTTCTAAGCCGGGCTATGGAACTTCTATCAAGTTCAGAGCTCATCATTACCATTCGGTGTTCCGGCAGTTTCCGATTTATCACATGTGGATTACCCTCAGCGCCACTCGCTCGCTGGCTGAGCAGGATCGGAGCGGAGAAATCTGATCAGATCAGTATGGAACTGATCAGGAATTTCAATCTGTGGCGCGTGTCCGACATCTGGGTAAAGCAATACGGTCGCGTTTTGCATTTCGCTGGCGACGTGCCTCGCAAGCCCCGGATAGTCATCGACCAGTTTGTCGTCCTCGCCGCCTATTACAAGTCCCTTGGTGGTAATGTGCTGCCAGTCATAAACCACGGGATCCTGATAGATTGACGCGCTGACCATACGGCGTACCTTGGCGTAGTGGTGATAGTCTCCGCTGAGCGTCTGGCCATAGGAACGTCGCACATACTCCAGTTGGTAGGGCGGCCAGAAATTCGTGAAATAATTCTGATGTCCACGCAAAATCGAGCGGTAAGTCGCCACCCCGGGATCAGAACCCAGGGGGTCACTCCACGGTCGCCTCAATCGCGCGTCCTCGAGCCCAATCTGATTAACCATGACAACGTGACTGGTGATTTCGGGGTACAGCATGGCGAAGCGGCTGACCACCATTCCACCCATCGAATGACCGACTATAGCGACCTCATCGATGCCCAGTTCGTCCAGCAATGCCTTCATATTGGCTGCCACAAAATTAAAATTGTAGGGAATGAGTGGCTTGGATGATTTTCCATAGCCGATTCGATCTACAGCGATGACTCTGAATCCGGCTTCTGCCAGGGCGTTTATCGAAGTACTGTAGGCCTCGCCAGTGAAATTATTTCCGTGTTGCCATAGTACTATGCGTCCATTCGTCTGACCGCGGGCAGCCACGTCCATATATGCCATGCGCATTTTTTCACCGTATCGAGTCAGTTCGAGGTATTGAACCGGGTAGGGGTATTCAATCTCCTCGTAGTTAATGGATACTGGTCCCCAATGGGCAGGGGCTTCGGCCGGTGGCTCGGCTGGCCATTCCTGGGCACGCAGGCCCATGGCGGTAGCCATCAACCCCAGCAACAGAATGGTTGAGTGAAATTTCAGATTGGGGATTCCATAAGTTTTCATGTGGCTTTTCCAGCGAAATCAGGTCGCATTATTGAAGATAGTGGATGTTGCGGCTCATTATACCCGGGTGCGAAATCTGGGAAAGTCTGAGGATTGTTTTTCTCATCGTACGGACGCGCGACAACCGCTTGGTAACCAAAAACACCTCGATAATCGCTCCGCCGCCTGTTATAACTTTCTGTTCGAGGATTAAATTTATCCTCATAACATAACGGTCAATAAAATAATAAGTACAAAAATCGCCTGAATAGCGGCTGGGAAATTACTCAGACCACCAGTATAAACATATATCGGAATGAAACTTTCTGGTGCGCCTTAAGAGATTTGGTCTAAACCTAAGACAAAAATCAGAACAGTGGTGAATAAGGCCATGGCTGTGCAGGCATCCTATCGAACAGGAGGCTGGGTTTGACAAGAAGACATCCTCAATTGGCCAGGAAACTGTCATTACTGTATTCCTTGAGGCTTAATCCATCCGTAAAAAATCATGCTGATCTTGCTGAAATTCTGGGAATTTCGCGTCAGGCAGTAGGTAAGTGGGCCAGGGGAACAGAAACCAGCCCGGGCGACGCAATTCCTCTTTCACAGGTAGAGCATGTTGCGACAGTGTTTCGCATTAGTGAGCACTGGTTGACCATGAATATCGAGGACTTCGAGGCGAGGCTTTATGAAAAACTTGAAATTGAGGGTGAGCCAGACAGCACTAAGCTTGAGAAAATATCGATTTCATTGCTACCCAATACCCCCGCGAAAATATTCGGTCGCAAATCAGAACTGCGGCTGCTAGACAGTTTCTGGAATGGGCGCAAAACCAATGTGGCTCAGATTATTGGATTTGGTGGCATGGGTAAAAGCTCGCTGGTCAACTCCTGGCTATCCAGGCTGGATCAAAAGGGATACTGCGGAGCGAGTCGAGTCTATGCCTGGTCTTTTTATTGGCAGACGGCAGGGTCAGAGGTTCGCTCGTCCGGTGACTATTTTATTGAGCATGCGTTAGGCTGGTTTGGAGATGCTGCTCCATCTGAAGGAACACCCTGGGATAAGGCGCTACGGCTTGCCAACTTGATTCGGGCACAGAGAACATTGATTGTGTTGGATGGCTTGGAACCGCTTCAGTTACCTCCCGGGCCAAAACACGGGCGGGTTGAAAACCCGGCAGTTGCGCTTCTAGTTAAAGAACTTGCATCTGACAACAGCGGACTGTGCCTTATTACCTCGCGCTTACCGGTCGCAGATCTTGTCGCTTATGAGGGTGAACGATTGGAGACCATGGCGTTGGGCCACCTGTCAGAGAAGGCTGGCATCAAGATGCTCAAGAGCATTGGTATCAAGGTCGATCACAGTCAGTATCAACAGGCCCTGGAAGAATATTCCGGCCACCCTCTGAGCTTGTCACTGTTGGGCGGATACCTGAATGTGGTCCATCGTGGTCGTATGGGAGACTTCAGAAAAATCAAATCGTTATTGGACGAACAAGAGAAGGGCGTGCAGGCTAGAAATTTGATGCGCAATTACCTGAACTGGTTTCAGGGTACTCCAGAACGTGCTTTGTTGTTTATGCTCGGATTATTTGATCGGGGTGTTCGGCTACGAGATATAGAAACAATCTCGGCTGCCTGTCCCAACATCGAAGGAATCACAGCAGATCTGGCAGGCCTTTCTGGACTGCAATACAGCTACGCTGTAGACCGGCTCAAACAAGCCAATCTGATTTCTGTGCGAGCTCAAGGTTCTGATACTTTTCTAGACTGTCACCCACTCGTGCGAGATTTTCTTTCTGATTTTATAAAAACAGAACAGCCCCTGGCTTGGACTCTGGGACATGCATTGATATTTGATTTTTTGATTGATCAGGCTGTCCACGATCCAAAAACAATGGGTGAGTTAGAGCCGCTGTTTAGAGCTGTCATCCACGGAACCCAGGCGGGACAGTACGAGGCTGCCTTCCAACTGTATTTTGAGAAAATTAAACAAAGATACACAATGCTTCCAAAAGGGAGTCACTACAGGGATCAAATATGCATACAAAGTTTCTTTGACTCGGACTCAAAGCTTCCAACCACCCATCTACCCCCAGATGCCCAGTTTTACCTGTTGTCGAGTGAAGCAGCCAACCTCATATCTCTTGGTTTAATTGAGGATGCGATTGAGCCAAGTCGGAAAAGCTTAGATTGGTTTTTAGAGAAAGAAAAATGGATAGAGGCTTCATATATTGCTGGCCCTTTTATATCAATGCTGATTTCTATTGGTAGAATAGAGTATGCGACTAGCTTGCTAAATGACCTTGGCACTTGCGTGCTTGGAACCGGAAACAAGGTTATCGAAGCAATGAGCTGGTGCTTTCGAGCTCATATTTACCATTTAATGGGCAAAGATATTGAAGCAGAGGTTCTCTTTGAAAGGTCTGAATCAATCCTCACACGGAACGACCCGATCTCACCCGTGTCTTTCCCAACAATCAGTTCATACTACTGCAAATTCTTGTTAGAAACGGGTCGTGCAGACAAGGCATTGCAGAGATCTTTACAAACGATGGCCTGGCGGGCTAAAGGAGCGTGGCAGACCAGTGTAGATACCACTTCATTGCTCGCCAGCGATCTGCAGGTCCTTGGGTTATGCTATCTGTCAGTGGGCGATAAAATTAATGCCAAGGTTTACCTTGATCGGCAAGTTTGCTTGTTGGAGGAGGCGGACGAGTGGCTCTATCTGCCATCGGGTTTGAACGCAAGAGCGAGTTATTTTCTGGAAGTGGGAGACTATGAAGCTGCACTAGGAGACCTTACGAAGGCGCTTGAAATTTCTCGAAGGACTGGTGCGAAATTGGGTGAGTGGGAGTCCTGTCTTAACCTTTCACAGCTTCATCAAAAGCGGGGTAATCGCTCCAGAGCAAAGAAATTTTTAGAAGAGATGGATCGAGTGCCGGGCATGCAATTATACAGATTTCGCCGGCGCGAATTAACCGAGCTTCGGTCCGGATTGTTTCAAAGCGGAAATGTGCGCCTGCTCGACTCTGGCAAGAGAGACACATTAAACCAGAACTTGGGTCCGGACTGAGAAGCTGGTCCGGGTGAACCAGCTGTGCACCTGAATTTGATTGTCTCCGCTTGGTTCGGGTAGCTTGCAGATTATTACACGTGGACTTTCCCGATGAGGCTGATTACCCTGTTTACCTAATCTGGATGCAAGGCACATTTGTTATTAGATGAACAATTTGGCTGAATGTCCGGCCAAGGGCTAAGAATGAAAAAGGAATCCAAAATGTTAGTTCGACGAGTTGATAGGAGAGAGTTTCTCAGACTTTCTGTTATAGCTGGAGCAATACTGTCGAGAGCACCGAGTGTACTAGCGCAGACGACCGCTGTGGTCGAAACAGTTGCCGGGACGGGTGTCGCTGGCTACGAGCCGGAGGGCGTTTCCGGCCTGGTAGCTACTGAAACACTGGTCAATAATCCGTACGGCGTGGTGGTCGGACCCGACGGGGCCCTATATTTCTGCGAGGTTGACACCGGGCGGACCAGGCGCATGAATTTGCAGTCGCAGCGCCTCACAACCGTGGCGGGTAACGGCGAAAAAGCTTATGCAGGGGACGGAGAGGGGGCCATGAATGCCAGCTTTTCTGCCCCCCACGAAATTCGGTTTGATAATTCCGGTAACCTCTACGTCGTGGAGCGGGACGCCCATGTTGTGCGCAAAATTGACGCCGCTACGGGCCTCGTTTCTACCGTGGCAGGCACGGGTGAGGCGGGTTATGGAGGTGACGGTGGAGTAGCCATCCGAGCGCAACTGAGACAGCCCCATAGCATCGCCTTCGATGCCAATGGCAATCTATTGATTTGTGACATCGGCAATAGCCGTGTTCGCAGTGTGGATATGAGTACTGGTCTGATCAGCACGTTGTCGGGAACCGGCGATCGGGTCGCGACTCCGGATTCAGCGCCGCTAACAGGGACACCTTTGCTGGGGCCGCGTTCCATTGATACGGATCCCGATGGAAATGCATATCTGGTGCTGAGAGAGGGTAATGCGGTCTTTCGTCTGGACATTCGCGCTGACCGGTTGGAGCGCATCGCGGGAACGGGCGAGCAGGGTTACACAGGTGATGGGGGGCTTGCGTCGCAGGCCACTTTTAACGGTCCCAAGGGTATCGCGTACTCGGTTGGTGACAATAGCCTCTACATTGTCGATACCGAAAATCATGTAATACGTCGCATGAATCTCGATTCCGGGATTATCGATACGGTTTTGGGTAATGGCGATCGAGGAGATGGGCCCGATGGAGACCCTCTAGGTTGCAAGCTCAACCGGCCCCACGGGGTATTCGTGCATGAGGGAATTGTCTACGTGACTGATAGCGAGAGTCACCGGGTGAGGGCCATTCGCGGCCTTCTTTCTTGATCTGGCGGGCAGTAAAAAAGGCCGGTGGCATCGCCAACCGGCCTTTTTCTTTGATACCGATCAACTTATCAGTTACTGGCTTGCATGCGCTCTGCCAGCAGTCGCTCGTAACCTTCATCGTCGAGATGCGTCACTGCAATCCATGCATGAGACATTTCATCCCCGGTGCGGCTGCCATCATAAACCCACTGATCTGCGTCCGGGTTGTTCGGATTATCTACAGTGTTGTCATACCACTGCTTGATCACCAGAACGGCTCCCGCAGGAAGGATGGGTGCCACGCTTTCCTCGTAGAGGTGACTATGGTGCCAGGTGGCGCTCCAGTTGGAAATTTGGCTGATCTGCTCGGTGCGACCGGTTTCCGGATAGTAAATTTCCAGTGATGCGGCACGCATACGCAGATGTCCGTGAGGTTGGAAACTGTCTATTCGAACCGGATGGTCGAACGAATGAAAACCCTGGGTCATTGCCGTACCGTGAGGAGGAATGACGAACTGACCATTTTCATAGCCTTCTCGCAGCACGTAGGCACGCAAGTCCTGCTTGTACGCAGATTCCTCGTAGCCTGGCTCGTGGAACCACAAACCGATTTCTACTACATTATCTTCGATCATTTCGCCCTTGGCTGTTGCGCCGACCCCGCCCGGGAACATGTGAATGTCCCAGAGGATTTGGGAATCAGCCGGCAGCATGCGGCAAACACCTTCATTGGGAATCTCTCCCCACTTGCCCATTGCGTACTCAGTCAGCTGGCCATATCGCTCGAGTTCACCGTCCTCGCCCATGACAAAGACGTCGGAGTTGGCGTGATGAACGACCGCTGCAGCATCTCCACGTGGTTTTACCTGAACTGCCTTGATGCAACGATCTTCAGTCAGGCCTGATGCGACATATTCCTTGCTCCAAAGGTCATTGCCGCTGGACGGAATGTCATAAGGGGACGATGGAATAATCAGGTCAGGCTGACCAAATCTGTCGGCGAAGCTCCATTCACCAAGAGTCGGGATTTCCGGAGCGGGAATCACAACGTCAGCGTCTCCCATAGGCGCACCAGCTGCCGCCCAGGCGACCAGAGCATCGATTTCTTCCTGTTCAAGACGCCAGTCGCCTTCCAGTTCCTGAATGCCAATATGCTGATCGTAGGCATATGGCGGCATTTCGCGATTGGCGACCCGGAGAGAAATCAGCGGTGCCCAAGGGCGAACTTGTTCGTAAGATTCAAATTGCATTGGGCCAATTCCGCCTTCGCGGTGGCAGATTACGCAGTTTTCGTTAATGATGCGGCCGATTTCACCGTTGTATACGCCTTCGTGGACGTCCGGCGATTGCGCTTGCGATTGAATTCCGAATACAGTCAACACTGCACCGATCAATCCGAAATACAGTGCGCGTAAATTCTTTGCACGATCATGGGATTTAGGCATTTTTATCTCCTCGAGATATCTGTGGTTGCAGAGGATGCACCGGAAGGGAACTTAGCGCTTTTGAGGTGTTATGTCCACTTCTTTCAATACGTGTGGCTCCGCTAATCGGCGTGGTTAATGGTGCTTTCTAAGGGAATATAAGCGAATCGCACCGGCAATAAAAAGGCCGGTTGGTGTTCCAACCGGCCTCGATATTTGTGGAACTGAAGTGTCAGTATTCTTAATTGCTAGCCTGCATGCGCTCGGCCAGCAATTGTTCATAACCTTCATCATCCAGGTGGGTTATTGCAATCCAGGCATGAGACATTTCATCTC
>JAYPVG010000042.1:0-14376 GCA_038134485.1 Pseudomonadales bacterium | reverse complement strand
CTCCAGTACATACCCAGGGAAACGGGGACAAGTGCCACAATGACCAGAGCAACAAGCGACGCTCGACCAAGCCCTGCGGCTCGGGCAGTCTCATCGTTCTCTGATTGGGTTTTGTCTCGACGAAAAAAGGAACGCATGGGAAATTTCGCAACCAAAAAAAGGACCTGTTAGTAACAAGACCGATGCAAGAGCCTAATTGATCGGATTCTGAGCTGTGCGCAGCGAAGAGACGGCTGATATGCTTACTTAGCTGGGTTCACGTGCAGCAGCGCGAGGCGCATCTCGGTCCGGCATTCGCAGACGAATCACCGCATACCCGCCAAGTTCAATGTTGCCACGGAGTCTGACGCCATTCACCTGTTCCCGCATGGTACCGTAAATCCATCTACCCTTCTCATCTGTGGGTGCCGTAATCGAGACGAACGCCCGATGCTCCACAGCCTGATCAGCTATCTCGGCCAGTTGCTCGATAAGCGCTGGTGACTCCGACGCCAATTCCTGAGGATCCAACTCAAAAACCAGGTCACCCGAATTTCTGTCTACCTCCAGAGCCGCTTCTGCTTCCGCTATTGCAGGCGCGCGCCGGTCGACGAAAGCCGCCCGATCGATGTATTCCTCGGCTGCCGCAAAACGTCCCTGTCGGGTGGCGGTAGCGGCAAGCTCCAGGTAGCGTGCCACGATTGCCTGCAGCCCCTCCAGGGCCTGCTGATTGTCGGGGTCAATTGCCAGCACACGCTGATAGCGACCGTGTGCATTATCGTCTATTGGCAACAACAGTCGATCCTGCTGCATAGCTTTTAGTGCATCGTACAGCAAGTCACCTATCAGACGTTGACGGCGGAATGCGATCTCCCATTCCTGCTGCTCGCCCTGATCTACATGAGGGGCTGTAACCTCCTGCAGTACTTCAGTTTCACTCATAGGTGGATCGTCTGATTCAGTATCCGTCGACTGACAGCCGCTCACGAGAATCACCGCAGCAGCGGCAATTAAGCGGATCTCTCGCAAGCCCTTATGTTTCATTTTCAGAGGATCCCGTTCAGTCGATTAATTCATTTAGCGGAATAAAGTCCAGCATATCGCCGCGCTTGACCGATGTAAACGGGGGCAGAACTGCCAGACCATCGGCCTCACTGAGGGAAGATCCCGCCCCCGAACTCTGATTGGCATATAGCTGCAACCTCCCGGCAGCCTTGCCTTCCCGGATCAGCCCGACCCGCAGAAACTCCTGCCGATCATGGCTGGTGACGCTGAAATCGACCGGCATCTTGAATCTTGACGGACGGTAAAAAGTGGCACCTATAAGCTGGAAGAGTGCCGGCCGTACTAGCATCGTAAACGTAACGAAAACCGACACGGGGTTGCCAGGTAATCCGAAAAAAGGCACATCCTTTACCTTGCCGAAGGCGAATGGTTTACCCGGCTTTACCGCCAATTTCCAGAGCCCGATACTGCCTAGCTGTTCCACCGCTGCCTTGACGTGGTCTTCTTCGCCGACCGATACACCGCCACTCGTCACTATGCAATCTGCCTGCTCGGCCGCCCGACTCAAACTCATTAGTGTGTCCTCCAGGTTATCGCCGACCACGCCACAATCCAGCACTTGCATACCGAGTCGGTGAAGTAGTGAAGACAGTAAATAGTAATTTGAATTGTAGATTTGTCCCGGCTGCAGCGGAGTACCCGGCGACACCAGTTCATCACCGGTTGTCAGAATTGCTACTCGAAGCGATTGCTTGACAGACAAATTCGCAATGCCACTGGCAGACAGTACATGCATGTCCTGAATTCGTATCCGATGCCCGGCCTTGAGCAAAATAGCACCCTCGTTAATATCCTCTCCTCGCCGTCTTACGTGCTCGCCGGCACTCACACGCTGTAACACCCTGACCCGTGCGTCCAAAGGCTCTGTGTTTTCCTGCATAACAACCGCATCAGCGCCCCGTGGAAGCGGGGCGCCGGTAAAAATTCGAGCAACCGTGCCCGGAGACAGGGGCTCACCAATCGTTCCGGCTGGTATGCGCTGACTCACCGGTAGCACGCAGGGTATCTCTTGCAACTCAGCCGCCCTAACGGCATAACCATCCATCGCACTGTTATCGCTGGGCGGCACGTCAACAGGTGCGATCAGATCCTGCGCCAGCACCCGCCCCGGCGCCAGCGATAGATCGATGGTCTCCGCACTCGCCACTGGGGTCAGGTCGCGCAGTAACAGCGCCAGGGCTTCGTCGAGCTGTGTTAGCTGCATATTCATTGGCGTTAATGGGAATGACTTGAGCTTAAGGAATCTGGAAACTCCACAGACTGATCTGGAGCTGATTCCATCTCAGCCTTCTCGCTTTCAATATATAGCGCTTTGATTGCCGCCTGCAGGGCGCCGTGCCACGAGCGCTGTTTGATTCCAAAGGTGTCAAATATCTTTTTACTCGACAACGTCGTATTTGCGACTTGCGGCTTTGTAAGCACAGTTTCTTTGATCGTGAAATTGTCCAGGTACTGATAAACCTGTTCGTCGTGCTGCGATGCGTATTTCAGCACCTGGTGCACGAACTCAATCTCTTTTTTGGTTTCCAGCCCGCAGTAGTGGTAGGTGCCCCATACGCTGACATCGCAGTCCACCTGACGGCAAACTGCCAGAATGACCCGCGCCAGATCCTCGCAGGGAGTCGGACTAAAACGGCGCTGCAGCACCTCCAGTGCACCATGCTGAGTTTTGCAACGGTCTATCCATGAACGAATGATGTCATGATGTTGACGCCCGAATTGCCAGCCTGTGCGGATAATCACATGTTTGCCGAGCTTCTCTACCGCTTTTTCGCCTCTCAAAGCACTCTTGCCGTAGACACCCCGAGGATTAACATCATCCCCCTCGTTGTAGCCAAGCCGCTTCTCACCGTCGAATACGTAACAGGTTGACAGGTGCAGCATCGGTAATTCGTGGCGACTGCAGGCGGCTGCCAGACGTGTGACATAATCTTTTTGCAAGTCGGCGCATGCTTTTTTATTGCCTTCGGCAAGTTCCGGGGCTGCTTGTGTGTGGGCACCAAATGAATTCAGATTTAACAGTTGATCAGGACGCTGGGCATTGAGCAGTCGATCAAGTTTAACCGAGTCGCCGGCAAGCAGAAGGCTATCCGGCACAGCCAGATGCGCTACCCCCTGTTGCTGGAGCAGTTCAAGCAGTTCTTTTCCGGCCGGGGTGCCGGCTCCTGCAATGGCTAACTTCACCTCGCTATACCCGCCATATCGCAAACTCAATAAAACCCGCGGTCACCAGATGCCGCAGCCTGTTCCGAGTTTAACGCCAACGGATTGATTACAGTAGGTTTTATCTGCGAATTTCTGTAGACGACCGGCTAGAAAGGGATGTCGTCATCAAAATTGTCGAAATTCGGCGGTGGTTGCTGAGCTTCGTTCTGAGGCGGCGGCTGAGAAGTTGTCTGTCCAAAATCCGAAGGTCCCTGGCCAGCACCCCGGGAGTCCAGCATTTGCATTTCATTCGCGACGACTTCAGTGGCGTAGCGCTTGACACCATCCTGATCCCACGAGCGAGTTTGCAAGCGCCCTTCCACGTAGAGTTTAGATCCCTTGCGCACGTATTCCCCGACGATCTCTGCCAGTCGATTAAAAAATACCACCCTGTGCCATTCGGTCTTTTCCACATTCTCGCCGGTATTCTTGTCTTTCCAGGATTCCGAGGTAGCCAGCGTCAGGTTCACCACTGCGCTACCACTGGGCATGTATCTGACTTCCGGATCCCCTCCGACATTACCGACCAGAATTACCTTGTTTATGCCGCGACTCGCCACCTTGACCTCCCGTCAGACCGTTATAAATATTCTGTCAACAAGTCTATACCATGAAAGGAGCAAGTGAAATAAAACTGCCAAATTGCCTTGCGGTGAGGACATTGCTTTACTCCCGCTACCCAAAATAAAGATAATGGCCGGTTTCTATTCGCCCAGCAGCGCTGCCTTTTATGGATACAATTTTCGTCAGGGGTGCCCGTACCCATAACCTGAAAAACATCAATATCACTATTCCTCGAGACAAGCTGGTAGTCATAACCGGTCTGTCAGGTTCAGGAAAATCCTCCCTGGCATTCGACACGCTCTATGCAGAGGGGCAACGTCGCTACGTCGAGTCACTGTCTACTTATGCGCGCCAGTTTCTTTCCATGATGGAAAAGCCGGACATCGATCATATAGAGGGACTGTCGCCAGCAATCTCCATCGAACAGAAATCCACTTCCCATAACCCGAGGTCGACGGTCGGAACGATCACGGAAATCTACGATTACCTGCGGCTTCTTTTTGCCCGGGTTGGCGAACCCCACTGCCCGGATCATGGTCTCAAGCTTGAAGCGCAGACTGTCAGCCAGATGGTAGATCAGGTCATGGCCCTGCCGGCGGAGAGCAGAATAATGGTATTGGCGCCCATCATTCGGGACCGCAAGGGCGAGCACCTGCATGTTTTCAATGAGCTAAGATCCAGTGGTTTCATTCGCGCGCGGGTTGACGGTCTGGTCTGCGAAATTGAGTTCCCTCCCGACCTTGAGAAAAACAAGAAACACAATATCGAAGTGGTAGTCGACCGACTAAAGGTAAAACCAGGTATCGAACAGCGCCTGGCCGAGAGTTTCGAAACCGCTCTGCAACTTGCCGATGGACTGGCGCTGGTGAGCTTCATGGACGATGCCGACAGCAGGCCGGAGATCGTGTTCTCGTCCCTGTTTGCCTGCCCCCATTGCGGTCACAGTATCAGTGAACTCGAGCCGCGACTGTTTTCGTTCAATAATCCGGCTGGTGCCTGCTCCAGCTGCGATGGGTTGGGCATGAAGCAGTACTTTGACGAACAACGCATCGTGATGGATTCCTCCCTGTCCCTTGCTGAAGGCGCCATCCGTGGTTGGGACCGCCGTAACATGTATTACTTTCAGATGCTGAATTCACTGGCCGAACATTTCGGCTTCCAGCTGGATTCGCCGTTCGAAAATCTGTCACGCAAGCACCAGGACCTCATTCTCCGTGGCAGCAATGGCGAAAGCATAGACTTCTACTTCATCAATGATCGCGGCGACACAGTAATTCGCAGCCACCCGTTCGAGGGCATCCTGCCCAACATGGAACGCCGCTACCGGGAAACCGAATCCTCAATGGTCAGGGAAGAACTCGCGAAGTACCTGAGTTCGCAGCCCTGTCCCGATTGTCAGGGTACCCGCCTGCGACGGGACGCCCGCCATGTATTGGTCAGTGGTCTCAACCTGCCTGACATCACCGCAATGACTGTAAGCCAGTCAGCCAGCCACTTTGCCGGCCTTGAGTTAACGGGAAAACAAGCCAAAATTGCGGAAAAAATTCTCAAGGAATTGCAGGCACGACTGCAGTTCCTGGTGGACGTCGGCCTCAACTACCTCACTCTCAATCGCAGCGCGGAAACCCTGTCCGGTGGCGAAGCGCAACGCATCAGGCTGGCCAGCCAGATAGGTGCCGGCCTGGTGGGCGTGATGTACATCCTGGACGAACCTTCCATTGGTCTGCATCAACGGGACAACGGCAGACTGCTCAACACCCTCTTTCACCTTCGCGATCTGGGCAACACCGTTATTGTGGTGGAACACGATGAAGAAGCCATTCGCAGTGCTGATTACATTATCGACATTGGACCCGGCGCCGGGGTCCACGGCGGAGAGATCGTGGCCGAGGGCACTCTGAAAGATATAGTCAGGGAACCGCGGTCATTGACCGGCAGATACCTTTCTGGCCAAGAGAGCATTGCAATTCCGAAACAACGCACCCCTGTCGACAGGGAACGCCTGCTGGTCTTAAAAGGGGCTAGTGGTAACAATTTAAAACAGGTCGATCTGGAGATACCGGTTGGTCTCTTAACCTGTATTACCGGGGTTTCCGGTTCCGGTAAATCGACGCTGATTAACAGCACGCTGTACCCGATAACTGCAACCCGATTAAACAAGGCAACGTCTTTGAATGCTGCGCCTTACGATGAAATCGAAGGCCTGAACCTGCTCGACAAGGTCGTCGATATTGACCAGAGCCCGATCGGGCGCACGCCACGTTCCAATCCGGCCACCTACACCGGCATCTTCACACCGGTCAGGGAACTGTTTGCCGGCACCCAGGAAGCTCGCGCACGCGGCTACAAGCCCGGGAGATTCAGCTTTAATGTCAAGGGTGGGCGCTGTGAAGCATGCCAGGGCGATGGCATGGTCAAAGTGGAAATGCACTTCCTGCCAGATGTCTATGTCGCCTGCGACGTTTGCCGCGGCAAGCGCTATAACCGGGAGACCCTGGAAGTCACCTACAAGGGCAAAAATATCAATGAAGTCCTTGAAATGACTATCGAAGAAGCGATTGAATTCTTCGCTGCTGTGCCAGTAATTGCACGCAAACTCAAAACGCTTATCGATGTGGGTTTATCCTACATCTGCCTGGGACAGGCCGCCACCACCCTCTCGGGCGGCGAAGCGCAGCGGGTCAAACTGTCGCGGGAACTCTCCAAGCGTGATACCGGCAAGACACTGTATATTCTCGACGAACCCACCACCGGACTTCACTTTCAGGACATTCGTCAGCTGCTTGCGGTATTGCATCATCTGCGCGACCAGGGCAATACGATCGTAGTAATCGAGCACAATCTGGACGTTATAAAAACTGCTGACTGGATTGTCGATCTGGGTCCCGAAGGCGGCGATGGGGGCGGCCAGATTATTGCCTCGGGGACACCCGAGCAACTGGCCGAAATCGAGGCATCCCACACGGGTTTTTATATCAAGAAGGTTCTGTGCTGAGGGACTGTGCCGACGGCGCCGATTAATCTCGAAACTGGCGCAATGAAACTGGCTGGACGGACACCGGTCCAGCAACACCTCGACCGCGTAAATTTGGCAGCATTGAGTAGATTTGTAACAGACCTTGTCTTGGTGACCGTAAGGCCCCTGATGGCCCGTAATGTGGGCATTTTGCGATCATTCTGCCAGCCGCTCCAATTTGCATTTCTGATCAAAAAATCGTAGCCTTCCCCTCAGGTATATTTGCGCATACCTGTACTACCCAGAGTTGTGGCCCGACAGGGTTACGACCACTCCTTAAAACTAAGAAACGGAGCAATGTCAGTGAACCCTAAACTAACACGCAGACGTTTTATCAAGGGGGTAATCTTTTCCGGCGCCGCCGCCTCTACTGGCGCCAGTTTTTACCTCGCCAATGCGCAGTCCGGTGGTAACACCGCTGAACGCTTGATAAACCTGACAGTAAACGGGCGCGCCAGGCCGGTAGATGTAATGCCGTCCGAAACCCTCGCCTATACCCTTCGCTACAAGCTGGACTTAACCGGCACCAAGCTGGGCTGCAACCGTGGCGAGTGCGGCGCCTGCACAGTGCACATCGATGGTGTGCCCAACTACGCCTGCTCGGTGTTAACGCATAATGTCCGAGACCGCGAAGTCACCACCATTGAAGGCATAAAGGCAGCAGACGGAACTCTGCATGCCGTGCAGCAGGCATTTATCGCCGAAAACTCGCCGCAATGCGGCTTCTGCACGCCGGGCCAGGTGATGTCGGCCGTCGCCCTGCTGCGAGACAACCCCAGACCTACGAGAGAAGAAGCAATCCAGGCCATGTCTGGCAACCTCTGTCGGTGTGGCGCCTATGAACACTATCTGAACGGCGTGATGCGCGCCTCGGGGCAACTAGTATGACGATGCACATCGGAAAAGATTTCCTGCCGCCTGATGTACCTGGCAAGGTCACGGGCGAGATCAAGTACGCAGAAGACCACAAGCGCGAAGGCATGGTCTTCGCCCGCATCCTGACCAGCCCGATGCCAAGCGGCCGGGTAGTCAATATCGATGCTTCAGAGGCGCTCCGCATGGACGGCGTGATCGGTATTTTTACTGCCGATGATCTGCCACCGGTAGCGCCACCTGGTAACCCCGCTCTGGCTTCGGAATACGTAACGTTTGTTGGTCAACCTATCCTGGCAGTCGCAGCGGTGACCGAAGAAATTGCCGAGACCGCTATATCCCGTATCAGGGTAGACTTCGAGCGCCGGCCCTTCGTGGTAGACCCTCTGGTAAGCCTGACCCCGGGGGGCCCAAATCCATACCCGGAGGGCAATGTCCTGGTCCGCACCGAGGAAGAGGGTCCGGAGGGCTCGCCCATCATCGGCGCTGAAATTCGCGACATCAAATGGCCTCAATCAGCTATAGATGCCATTCGCGAGGGACGGGAGCCGGTTGGCGGCGAGTTTACTCAGGAGTGGGCTTTTGGCGATATCGAGGCAGGCTTCGCAGAAGCCGCTCACATCGTAGAAGAACCTTTCGTGACCATGGGATACCCGCACCACTCACTGGAAGCGCGTACCTGTATGGCCTACTGGGAAAACGGCAAGTGCTACTTCGCCGGGTCATCCCAGAGCCAGAGCGCCAACGATAACGGCCTGGCGCGCATGCTGAATATTGATCCGGGCGACCTGGTATTCATTAATGAAGCGACTGGCGGTGGTTTTGGATCCAAAATCGGGCCCTATCCTTATATGGCAATCACCGGCAACTTCGCTCGCATGCTCAACCGTCCGGTTCAGACCCGCATTACCCGCGAGCAGGAGTTCTACATTGGCTCCGCCCGCTCCGGCATGCAGGGCTGGATAAAGGTCGGCGTCAAAGCTGACGGCAAGGTTACAGCGGTAGACCTGGTCATCGTCAATGACGGTGGCGCAACCGGCGGCGGCAGCGGTAATTCCTCTGCTCAGCACGTCACTATCGCCTATCAGCCCGAATCAATGAGATATCGCGGCATCTCGGTCTATACCAATACCACACCCCGCGGAGCGCAACGCGGGCCTGGCCAGAATGAAATGGCTTCTGTGCTGGCACCTATCACTGACAAGGTAGCCAGAGCTCTGGGTATGGATCGAGTTCAATTCCGCAAGCTCAACGCTGCAACCAGCAGCGGTTTTCAGGGAGGCAGCCGCGGACCTTTGACCAGTTCCTTCATCAGTGAAGCGCTGGATCAGGGCGAGCGTATGTTCAATTGGCAGGAGAAATCCAGTCTGCCCAAACGGAATGGCAACAAGGTGCGTGGATTGGGCGTAGGTATCGGTTACCACGGTGCTGGCAGCCGCGGATACGATGGTCTGGTCCGCATCGCGCCTGATGGCGTCCTGCATATCCATAGCGGGGTCGGCAACCTGGGTACTTATTCCTACGCGGCAACCAGCCGTGCGGCAGCGGAAGCCTTGCAGATGCCCTGGGAAAATTGCGAGATTCACCGCGGAAGAACGGATAATTTCCTGCCCCACAGCTCCGGTCAGGGTGGTAGTAACACCATCTTCACCCATGGACGGGCCAACTGGGTGGCAGCGGAAGATGCCATAGTCAAGCTCAAGGAAATTGCTGCCGCTGATCTCGGCGGAACGCCTGACGATTATGAAATCGGTGGCGAAAGGGTCTTCCTGAGTAGTGATCCCGACCAGGGCATGACCTACGCCGAGGCAGCTCAGCGAGCGATTGCTATGGGCGGCAAGTACAGCGGCATGGAGTATCCCGAGGATATCAATCCCATCACTCAGCGAGCCGTTCAGGGTTTGCAGGGTACTGGTCTCGTTGGTGTCGCGAAGGACAACATCCCGGGCCAGGGGCAGCCGCCTGGAAACGTGGTTGGCTTCTGTGAAATTGAACTCGACCTGGATACCGGCAAGTACGAGATTCTGGACTACGGCGCGGTGGCAGACTGTGGCACCGTGGTACATCCCAAGAATTTCGATAACGCCATGCGTGGCGGTGCCGTATGGGGTGTCGGTCTGACCGGTCTGGAGCGTCATGTCTACGATCCGCAGAACGGCCTGCCAGCTAATGTCGGCCTGTACCAGAGCAAACCGCCCACCTACAAGGACGTGCCTCTGCAAACCCAGGCTCAGGGCGTGAACATCCCTGATCCGCAAAGCCCGATAGGGGCACGCGGCATCGGCGAGCCAACCCAGGGAGCGGCAGCCGCAGCCCTGGCCAGTGCCATCTCCGACGCGCTGGACGGTCATCTGTTTAATACAGCACCGACCACGACGGATATGATCATTAACCACTTGGCTGGTAATACCTACAGCTCCAAGACACTTAAAACAAATACTTTCTGAGGTTAACTATGCCATCACATGACGTAATGCCAAATATGGAGCTCTACCAGCCGACGCAGGTGGAGGATGCTCTAGCAATAGCTGACCGACTGGCAGAAAGAGGTTGGCTAGTGGGCGGCGGTCAGGACACCTACGGCTGGTTGAAAGACCGGGCCAAGTCCGTTGACGCGCTGATCGACCTGAGCGGTATCGAAGCGCTTCGGGGCATTCGCGAAACAGCGGACGGTATCGAGATCGGCGCGCTGACTACGCTGACCGAAATCGCGAACAGCGCCCTGATTCAAGAGCGCTACTCTGTATTATCAGACGCAGCGCGGGTAGTCGCCAGCCCACAGATCCGCAATATCGGAACTTTCGGCGGCAACCTGTCGCAGGATGTGCGCTGCTGGTACTACCGACGCGGCCTTTCCTGCTATCGCGCCGGCGGCAACCTGTGTTACGCAGACACACCAGAAGGCATGAACCGGGAACACGCCCTGTTCGAGGGCAGCCGCTGCGTTGCAGCCAGCGCCTCTGACACAGCTCCCGCAGTAGTTGCGCTGGACGCCACCATGGTAATTCGAAGCAGCAGCGGAGAAAGAACCGTATCTGCGGAAGAGTATTTCGTAGGACCGGCTCTGGATATCGAAAACACAACGGTACTGCGTCCGGGCGAAATCCTGACTGCAGTCCGAATTCCGTCGACCTGGGCGAATGCGACTTTTTACTTTGAGAAGGTTGCTGACCGTAACGTCTGGGACTTCTCCCTCGTCAACGTCGCAGCAGCATTTCGGGTAAGTGGCGGTACCATCCAGGACAGCCGTATCGTTGCTGGCGCCGTGCAGGCGACACCGCGTCGATTGACTGATGTCGAGAATGCGGTTCAGGGCCAGTCCAAGTCTTCAGCGACCGGTGAGTCAGTAGCAGGCCTGGCAACCCAGGGCGCTCGGGAATTGGCACATAATGGGTTCAAGGTACCATTGCTGCAAAATTTGGTAAAACGCGCAGTCAGCGCCTGAACCAGATCAGTACTGCGAAAAAAAGGCCGGCGAAATGCCGGCCTTTTTTGTGCCTTCTTGAGCGACTATCGGAGCGCTACTTGCTCGCCCGCGACCTGCGATGACAATGATCCGAGTTGGGCAATCCAATTTGGATAATTAAACTGACTGCAATGCAACCGAACGTCCCAGATTTCGTTCGACAATTTCTGCGGCAGCATCAAACCAGAATTCCTCGTTATTCAAATTGGGAATTAACACCAGATCCTCACCACCCTTTTCCTGAAACAATTCACGGTATTCAATGCCAATCTCATGAATAGTTTCCAGGCAGTCAGACACAAACGAGGGCGTTACGACCGCAACCTTCCTGATATCTCGCCCTGCCAAGTCCTCGAGATACTCATCGAGATAAGGCTGAATCCAGGGGTCTCGGCCAAATCGCGACTGGAAAGCAATCGAATAGAAGTCCGGGTCCCAATTGAGACTCTCGGCGATAGATCGGGTGGTTGCCATGCACTGCGCACGGTAGCAGTAGCGGTTGTTCTCGGTAATCTGATCGCAGCACTTGCCGAATTCACAATAATTGTGTTTATCTGCTTTCTTTATATTTTTTTCGGGTAAACCATGGTAGCTGAAGATCACGTGATCGACCCTGCTGTCCGCGCGGTCTTGCCGCAAGTATTTATCCAGCAGCTGTGCCCACGCCCGAATGAAAGCCGGATCGCCGAACATATCTTCTATCACGGTCATTCTCGGCTGCTCCTGCCATTTGCTAGCTGCCTCCTTGACTCCATGCAGCACTGACGCCGTCGTCGCAGTCGAGTACTGGGGAAAGAGGGGAAGTATCAGGATGTCCTGGATTCCCTGTTGTTCTATTTCCCGCATCGTGTCTCCGATGAATGGTTCACTGTATCCCATCCCAACAAAGACTCGAATCCGGCTGCGAGACGGATCTAGGGTATCCTGCAATCGTACCTTCAGCTGATTGGTGTATACAAAAAGCGGCGAACCTCCTTCCAGCCAGATTTTTTCGTAATCCCTCGCCGTTTTCGGTGCACGAAACGGAAGGATAATCAGATTTCTGAGCATCCAGCGGGCCCAGGCTGGGATATCAAACACAAAAGGATCGGAGAAAAAATGGCGGTAAAAATCTCGCAATCCCCTGGCCGTCGGTGATGCCGGGGTACCCAGGTTGAGGATGAGCAGTGCTCTCATAACAGGCCTTCTTTTGATATACGCGACATTCTCAATACGTCGCACCCGGTAATACAGTTTGTTCGTAGTCAGGGATCTATCGTTTCCTTGGCTGCCTGATCAACCTGCTTTACAAACCAGGCCATAAACCTTGCCATCCGCTCGAGGCCAGGAGTCGAAATAACTTCGAATACCTCACCGCTGGTATGGTACAAAGGCGGTGCCTGCATGGTCGTAACAATCGGCACGTCTGCCGCCCGATATCCACCGCCCTCACCACTTGCCATGGTGGACGGACCGGAAACAAAGTTAGTGCCGTAGCGTTCCACTCCAAGAGCAAACAGCTGCTCCAGGAAGGGTGACTGATTGGTGATACCGGCAACGATTGGCGCTTCGCCTGAATCAGCTACGTATTCGCGATACCCGTCGGAAAACTGGCTCCGGGCCGGCGAGAAATTACGTTGCGCTACATGTTCCAGATTAAAAATCAGCAAAGCGTTGGCAAACAGGTCCGGATTCATGGCCACTGCATTTCGCGGGCCGTTCAATCCTGGCGTATGGTGTCCGGCGCTTGCCACCAGCACCAGCGTGCGCTGAAGCTGGATTTCGGGTCTGGAAAAATGTCTGCCCAATGCCACGAGTACTGCCAGCCCGTCGGCATTGTCTCCTGCACCGTCGTACCAGGCGTCGACATGCGCATTGAGCACGATAGTTTCCTGGCTCCGACCAGGAATCACCGCTACCGCATTTTCCGCCTCCAGATTGCGATGCACAGAAGACTCCAGTGAGAGTCTCATTTGCAATTCACCGAGCGATCCTGCCTGCGCAGCTGCATTCATCACACCGGCGAGAAAATGACCATCCCGGCCACCTATATTGAAGCAGGGACCACCGCAGTTCGACATATCCCGCGCCATCTCATTACCGGGCTGATCAATAATATTGACCACCGCCACGGCGCCCCGAGACATGATGTCCCTCGCCTGAGGAGTGAACCTGGCACGCTCGAACACCAGGTGGGCCTGCGGAGTAATCCGTTGAATGGCAATCTTGCCTGTCACATCCACATTGATAAGTTCAGCCGGGCTGCCGGTACCAACATAGACAATTGGGGCGGTCAAGCTGCCACCGGGAATTTCAGACGGCGCCAGCGCCACCGCCGTCGTAAGCAACACATCGTCGCTGTTCCTACCAAACACCGGGTTTCCCAATAACGTGACTTCCCAGTTAACCGGCAGCCACAATTCAGAGTCGGACTGCTGACTGACCCGCTGCACGCGCACATCATCAATGCCGGCCTGAGCAAATTGCTCAGTTACCCACTCGATTGTTACTCTGGCGGAAGGAAATCCGCTGACTCTGCCCCACAACTGCTCGCCACCCAACTCCTGTGTCAAACGGCTCTGCAGCGAAAAATCGACAATACTGCCAAGGTCCTGGCTAATGCGTTCACCCTGCAACTCAATGAACTCCGCCTCGCCATCCGGAATCACTGCCGGCGCTGGCCCGCGGTTGCCAATAATCGCTGGGCTGGCGTGGGGTTCCAGTTGCGGTGGCAATTCCAAGCCAAACCAGGGCCCGGAATCTGGATTTTGCGCATAAACATGAGTGCCCCAAACCAGGCAAATTGAACTGCCTAGTCGAATGAGCAGCCTGCCAAGGCTTGCTCGAGGGATAACCGATATTCCCATAATGAGTCTTCCTGCTGATGAGAGCTGCGGCGAATAGTGCCGCTATTCTATCGTTTTGAAGGGAATTTTAATATTCAGTTACTGATGCATTTAGCGCTCATCTGAATCAGCAGCCCTCCAGGGAGGGCATGGCCGGTATTTGCGAATCAATCTTTTATTAAACCTAGTAACAGATTATTTGATTCCGAGTACTTTGACACAATTCTCTTTCAGTCTGTCCCAAAATGCGTATCATTGGAACCTCAATTCATACCTTCCGCGAGGATTACCGTGAGTAAAACTTTGGCCTTTGTAACTTCCACCGCTATTGCGTGCCTGGCTTCACTGGCAGGTGCCGCTGATCGGGTCGGTGACTTTTCGCT
>JAYPVG010000041.1:0-16072 GCA_038134485.1 Pseudomonadales bacterium | reverse complement strand
CGAGAAGGCGGCCGCACGGTAGGTGCTGGCGTGGTAGCAAAGATCATCGAATAAGCATTATTTGAAAATTGACATCGAGCCGAAACACCTGCATGGGGTGTTTCGGCTTAGTCATCTTTAGGAAAAACTGATTTCAAACGCAGTCATACGCGTGATTAAAAACGCTGAGAGTTGACGGCCTCAGCAATTCTTAAAGGATTAGGCCAGTAGCTCAATTGGCAGAGCAGCGGTCTCCAAAACCGCAGGTTGGGGGTTCGATTCCCTCCTGGCCTGCCAGCATGAGCAGGCTGAGCAGAGGAAGGGAACAGTGCAGCGACGACCAACCAGGTTTGTTGTGGCAACGTAAGTTACGGAATGAATATGTCTGACAAGGTGAATGAACAGGGCGCTGGTCTCGACTGGGTGAAATGGGGAGTGGTGGCTGTGCTGGTTGCTGCCGGTGTCTATGCGAACTCCTACTTCGCTGCTGAATCTTTGCTCCTGCGAACTATCGGATTGCTCGTGCTTGCAGGGGTGGCAGGGTGGTTAGCAGTGCAAACCAGCAGGGGCCGTGCATTCCTTACATTATGCCTGGAAGCGCGCACTGAGATTCGCAAGGTGGTCTGGCCCTCACGTCAGGAAACAACACAGACTACTATCGTTGTGCTGATTGTGGTGTTCGTGGTGGCGTTAATTCTGTGGCTTCTGGACTGGGGTTTGAACGGGATCGTTTCGGTCATTATCGGCTAGGGGAATTCGAATGGCAAAACGATGGTATGTAGTGCACGCTTATTCCGGCTATGAGAAAAAAGTCATGAATGCTCTCAAAGAGCGCATTGCATTGGCCGGTATGGAAGATTACTTCGATGACGTGCTGGTTCCCACCGAAGAAGTGCTTGAAATGCGGGGTGGCCAAAAACGCAAGAGCGAGAGAAAATTTTTCCCCGGCTACGTGCTGGTCCGAATGGAACTAAACGATGATACCTGGCACCTTGTAAAGGCTACTCCCCGAGTCATGGGATTTATTGGCGGTACGGCTGAGAAGCCTGCCCCTATCACTGACAAGGAAGCAAACAAGATACTGCAGCGCATGGAAGATAGCGAAGAGACTCCGACGCATAAGACAGTGTACGAGCCCGGGGAGATGGTCCGAGTGATAGACGGTCCGTTCAATGACTTTACCGGCACCGTGGAAGAAGTGAATTATGAGAAAAGTAGACTGCGCGTTGCGGTGCTGATATTCGGCAGGTCTACGCCGGTTGAGCTCGAGTTCGGCCAGGTTGAGAAGGGTTAGGGAATTTCCGGTCAATCGGGAGTTTATTTGGCGGATACCGGTCTCGGGTTTTGGCGAGAGCCAGCCGTGATGGGAATCCATTATTGAAGTCGCATCCTGATTACTTGGTTGCCTTTTCTGGCAGCAAGGTAAGCAGTTCAGGAAACGCCGGGGAGCCCGGCCGCATCCCGCCAGAAGGGATGCCGGTAAGGCGTTTGAACCCAAAGGAGTAACTTATGGCAAAGAAGATACTGGCTTACATCAAGCTCCAGGTAGGGGCTGCTCAGGCCAATCCAAGTCCGCCCGTCGGTCCCGCCCTGGGCCAGCATGGCGTAAACATCATGGAATTCTGCAAGGCATTCAATGCTCAGACTCAAGGTCTTGAGCCGGGTTTGCCCATACCGGTTGTCATTACCGTGTATGCCGACCGCAGTTTTACTTTTATCACCAAAACGCCACCGGCAGCTGTTCTAATTCTTAAGGCAGCTGGCTTAAAGAAGGGTAGCGGACGGCCCAATACCGAAAAAGTCGGCAAAGTAAGTCGAGCGCAGCTGGAAGAAATAGCGACTCAAAAGATGCCTGACTTGACTGCAGCGGATATGGACGCGGCGGTTCGAACTCTTGCGGGCAGCGCCCGGAGCGCTGGCATTGAAGTCGAGGGAGTCGAGTAATCATGGCAAAACTCACAAAGAAACAAAAAGCGATACGCGAAAAAATCGGTGATAAAACTGTATTCAGCGTTGAAGAGGCGGTAGCACTGATCTCCGAACTTGGTTCAGGAAAATTCCACGAATCCATTGATGTGGCGGTTAACCTTGGCGTTGATCCGCGGAAATCAGATCAAGTAATCAGAGGTTCGACTCTGTTACCAAATGGCACGGGAAAATCAGTTCGGGTAGCAGTCTTTGCTCAGGGTGAGAACGCCGATAAGGCGAAGGCCGCGGGTGCAGATGTGGTTGGATTCGACGACCTCGCAGACAGTATTCAGGCCGGAAACTTGGATTTTGATGTGGTCATAGCGACGCCAGACGCCATGCGAGTGGTAGGCAAGTTGGGTCAGGTGTTGGGTCCCAGAGGTCTTATGCCTAATCCGAAGGTCGGCACAGTAACCGCGGACGTAGAGGGAGCGGTTAGGAACGCGAAAGCGGGTCAGGTGCGTTACCGAACTGATAAGAAAGGCATTATTCATGGCGGCATTGGGCGCATAGGATTTGAAGCGGATGCCGTTAAAGGAAACCTGGAAGCATTACTGGCTGATCTCAAAAAAGCCAAGCCGGCGTCGGCCAAGGGTATTTATATCCAGAAAGTAGTGCTTTCGTCCACGATGGGGCCAGGTCTGGTCATTGATCAGTCCTCGTTACAGATTTAGTACTGTCTGACAGACAGCGCACAGACGCGCGCTGGCCAGTCCTGCCCGATCAGTAAAAGAATACTGATAAATTGCTGGTCTAGCCTGGTCGCGTCTAAAACAACTTTGGGGTTCTGTTTGGTTTCTATCAGACGGGGCCATCAAAGACCGTAGGTGCGATAGCTTGGCTATTGCTTAATTGATGCCTACGCAGATGGTGTTACCCGATTTGGATTATTGTTGTCCAAGTCATTATCACCGTACATGAGTCGGCGCGGTTGCTGCCAGTGATCGCGTCTTTTCCGGGCTGGAAACAGCCGAAGGAGTATAGCTAGTGGCTATTAGACTTGAAGACAAGAAGCAAATCGTCTCAGAAGTCAACGAGGCTGCTATCAGTGCCTTGTCCGCAGTGCTTGCCGATTATCGTGGCGTTACTGTGGATGAGATGACCGAACTTCGCAAAACTGCGCGAGAAAACAAGGTTTATCTACGAGTGGTACGCAATACGCTTCTGAAAAGAGCGGTAGAGAATACTGAATTCGAGTGTATTAAAGAAGTTCTGATTGGTCCTACGATTCTTGCCTTCTCCCAGGAGGATCCCGGAGCCGCCGCACGCGTGCTCAAGGACTTCGCCAAAGAGAACAACGAATTTGAAATCAAGGCACTGTCAGTAGGCGGCAAATTACTGGACGCCAGTGAAATCGACATTCTGGCGAAACTGCCTACCTATGATCAGGCAGTTTCGATGTTGATGAGCGTTATGCTGGCTCCGGTAACCAAACTTGCCAGAACCTTTAACGAGGTTCCGTCCAAGGTCACCCGCGCAGTTGCGGCTGTGCGTGACCAGAAGCAAGAGGCGGCCTGAGCCTGACCCTGAATACGATTTTAATTTTTAAATATTTAATTAGGAGATAAGAGTCATGGCTCTATCCACAGAAGAAATCCTCGATGCAATTTCAGAAATGTCAGTAATGGACGTTGTGCAACTTGTTTCAGCAATGGAAGAAAAGTTCGGCGTTTCGGCCGCTGCTGCCGTTGCCGCTGCACCTGTTGCCGCCGGCGGCGGAGCCGGTGACGCTGCTGCTGCGGAAGAAAAGGACGAGTTCGATGTTGTTCTCGCTGCAGCCGGTGAAAAGAAAGTTAACGTGATCAAGGCTGTAAGAGCAATCACCGGACTTGGCCTCAAAGAAGCCAAGGAAATGGTTGATTCCGCGCCCTCTACTGTCAAGGAAGGTGCAAATAAAGCCGAAGCTGAAGAAGCCAAGAAGCAACTGGAAGAAGCCGGCGCCACTGTTGAGCTTAAATAAGCTCACAGTTTCGCGAGGAAATATCAGCGTCAGGTCGGGATTATCCTGACCTGACGTTGATGCGATTTGCAAGATCCGATTAGTCCTTGATTCAAAACCAAAATTTATGATGCTAGGAAAACGCTAATGGCCTACTCGTACACTGAGAAAAAACGTATTCGAAAGAATTTTGGTAAGCTGCCGGCGGCTATGGATATTCCCTATCTGTTGTCGATTCAGGTGGACTCTTACAAACAGTTCACGCAGGCGGAACTCGGTCCTGAAGAAAGACTGGATCAGGGTCTGCATGCAGCTTTTAAGTCAGTGTTTCCTATCGTTAGTTACTCCGGCAAGGCGGTGCTGGAGTATGTAAGTTACGAACTGGGTAAGCCGGTTTTTGACGTCAAGGAATGTCAACTGAGAGGTTCCACCTACTCTGTATCACTGCGTGTCAAGGTCAGGCTGATACTCTACGATAAGGAGTCCACCACCCAAACCATCAAGGATATCAAGGAGCAGGAAGTCTACATGGGCGAAATTCCGCTCATGACCGATAGTGGCACCTTTGTCATCAATGGTACCGAGAGGGTAGTGGTATCTCAATTGCACCGCTCGCCGGGTGTGTTTTTCGATCACGACCGCGGTAAGACTCATAGCTCGGGCAAATTACTCTATTCGGCACGGGTAATCCCCTACCGTGGTTCATGGCTTGATTTTGAATTTGACCCGAAAGATCTGGTCTATGTGCGAATCGATCGACGTCGAAAATTACCCGCTACGGTATTGCTTCGTGCTCTGGGGTTTGGCTCAGAAGAAATTCTCGGTATGTTTTTTGAGAATGATGAGTACAAAATATCTCACACAAAGGAACCCAGCTTCTCATTGAAACTGGTGCCCGGGCGTCTGCGCGGCGAGGTTCTGTCTTTTCCGGTCAAGGATAAGAAGGGCAAGGTCATAGTTGAGGCTGGTCGACGTGTTACCAGTCGCCATATCCGTCAGATGGAAACTGCCAAATTGACGGAATTGACAGTCAACAGTGACCACCTCCTCGGCAGGTCTCTCGCCAAAGATATCGTCGATACCGACACCGGAGAACTGAAGTACGCCTGTAATACAGAGATAACGCAGGAAGTGCTTGATGCTCTGATTGAGGCCAAGACCAAGAATTTTGAAACCATTTACACCAACGATCTTGACTGTGGTTCTTTCGTATCAGATACGCTGCGTATCGATGCTACTACTTCCAAGCTGGAAGCCATGGTCGAAATCTATCGCATGATGCGCCCTGGAGAGCCGCCGACGAAAGATTCTGCAGAAAATCTATTTGCCAATCTGTTCTTTTCTGCAGAGCGCTATGATCTTTCGGCGGTTGGCAGAATGAAGTTCAATCGCAGGCTGGGTCGCGCTGACTCTGAAGGCGACTCGGTGTTGAGCGTTGATGACATCGTTGACGTGCTCAAGACTCTGGTATCTATCCGTAACGGCTTCGGTTCCGTTGACGACATTGATCACCTTGGAAACCGGCGTGTCAGGTCGGTAGGAGAAATGGCTGAAAACGCTTTCCGGGTGGGACTCGTAAGGGTTGAACGCGCAGTTAAAGAGCGGCTTAGTATGGCGGATTCGGAAGGCCTGATGCCTCAGGACATGATCAATGCCAAACCCGTCGCTGCGGCCATCAAGGAGTTTTTTGGATCCAGTCAGCTGTCGCAATTCATGGATCAAAACAATCCGTTGTCCGAGGTCACCCACAAGCGTCGTGTATCTGCTCTTGGGCCGGGAGGTTTGACACGTGAGCGCGCCGGGTTCGAGGTTCGCGACGTACATCCCACCCACTATGGTCGAGTGTGTCCGATCGAGACCCCTGAAGGTCCGAACATCGGGTTAATCAATTCCCTCGCGACTTTTGCCAGGACGAATCTTTACGGATTTCTGGAAAGTCCCTATCGGAAGGTAAAGAACAACAAGGTCACCGACGAGATCGATTTTCTCTCTGCAATCGATGAAAGCGATTTTGTGATTGCCCAGGCCAGTGCTCCTTTGAATTCTAAAGGTGGTTTTGTAGATAACCTGGTAACCGTGCGCTACAGGGGTGAAACAACTCTCAAGCCAAGGGAGGAAGTGGATTATATGGACGTGGCGCCGCAACAGATGGTATCGGTGGCAGCTGCGCTCATTCCTTTCCTGGAGCATGATGATGCCAACCGGGCACTAATGGGGTCTAACATGCAGCGTCAGGCTGTGCCAACGCTGAAAACTGAGAAGCCGTTGGTTGGAACCGGTATGGAGCGAAACGTCGCCAGGGATTCAGGTGTCTGCGTGGTAGCCGAGCGTGGCGGGATTATCGAAAGTGTCGATGCAGCTCGCATCATCGTGAGAGTAAATGATGATGAGACTGATGCTGGTGAGGCGGGGGTTGATATCTACAATCTCACCAAGTACACGCGCTCGAATCAGAATACCTGCATCAGTCAGCGGCCGCTGGTGGGCGAAGGGGATGAAATCAGCAGGGGCGACATTCTTGCAGACGGACCTTCTATCGACACCGGCGAACTGGCTCTTGGTCAGAATATGCGCATCGCGTTCATGCCGTGGAACGGATACAACTTCGAGGACTCGATCCTGATTTCGGAGCGCGTGGTGAAAGAAGATCGATTCACCACGATCCACATACAGGAACTCACCTGCGTTGCTCGTGATACCAAGCTCGGATCGGAAGAAATTACTGCTGATATTCCTAATGTTGGCGAAGGCGCCTTAAGCAAGCTGGATGAATCCGGGATTGTTTACATTGGAGCCGAGGTCAAGGCCGGCGACATCCTGGTAGGTAAGGTAACCCCCAAGGGTGAAACCCAGCTGACTCCGGAAGAAAAACTCCTGCGAGCGATCTTTGGTGAAAAGGCGTCTGACGTGAAGGATACATCGTTGCGAGTGCCTACCAGCGTTACCGGCACAGTAATTGATGTTCAGGTTTTTACCCGCGACGGTCTGGAGAAAGATCAGCGCGCGGTAGAGATTGAGCAAATGCAACTGGGCATGGTGCGCAAGGACATCGAAGATGAGTACCGGATTGTCGAAGGAGCTACTTTCGAGCGTCTTGAAAAAGCACTGCTTAACAAGTTAGTTGCGGGAGGCCCGGGAATCAAGAAAGGGGCTAAGATCACAAAGGAGTTCCTTGCCAACTTGCCCCGTGAAGACTGGTTCAAGTTGCGTATGTCTAATGATGCCGTCAACAAGCAGCTGGAGCGGGCCGAAGAACAACTTAAGGAACGCAGACAGCAGCTTGATGAGCGCTTCGAGGACAAGAAGAGCAAGTTGACACAGGGTGATGATCTGGCACCCGGCGTTCTAAAGATTGTAAAAGTTTACCTGGCGATCAAGCGCCGCATTCAGCCAGGCGACAAGATGGCGGGTCGGCACGGTAACAAGGGTGTCATCTCGGCCATTATGCCAGTCGAAGACATGCCTTGTGATGAGCAGGGTGAGCCGATTGATATTGTGTTAAATCCGCTGGGCGTTCCGTCCCGAATGAATGTGGGACAGATTCTGGAGACTCACCTAGGAGCCGCCAGCAAGGGCCTCGGGGAGCGAATCAATGCGATGCTTGAGCAACAGAAGAAAGTCGCGGAAATCCGCAAGCTGCTCGAGGAGATATACAACAAGATAGGCGATCGCAAAGAGGATCTTAAGAGTTTGTCAGACACAGAGGTTCTGGAGCTGGCTAGTAATTTGCGCGACGGCGTGCCGATGGCGACACCAGTATTCGATGGTGCCGCTGAAACTGAAATAAAGGACATGCTGAAGCTGGCTGAAATGGATGAGAGTGGCCAGGTTGTACTATTCGACGGGCGCACTGGCGAAGCATTCGATCGCAAGGTGACTGTCGGCATCATGTACATGTTGAAACTCAATCATCTGGTTGACGACAAGATGCATGCTCGCTCCACCGGTTCCTATAGTCTGGTTACGCAGCAGCCACTGGGCGGTAAGGCACAATTTGGGGGTCAGCGCTTTGGTGAAATGGAGGTCTGGGCACTGGAAGCGTACGGCGCAGCCTATACGCTGCAAGAGATGTTAACGGTTAAATCTGATGACGTTGCTGGTCGAACCAAGATGTACAAAAACATCGTGGATGGTGACCATCGCATGGAGCCAGCAATGCCGGAATCATTCAATGTGCTGGTCAAGGAGATCAGGTCGCTTGGTATCGACATGGAACTCGATCAATCCAAGTGAGAAGAATGAATCCCTTATCCAGTAACCAGTGATTTTATCAGACCGCTCGTCTCGCCAAGGGCGGCGGTTGGAGGAAATAGAATGAAAGACCTGTTAGGTTTACTCAAGTCACAGTCATCATCAGAAGAATTCGATTCCATTCGAATTGGTCTGGCTTCGCCGGAGATGATCAGGGCCTGGTCATTCGGCGAAGTAAAAAAGCCCGAAACTATCAATTACCGGACCTTCAAGCCCGAGCGCGATGGTCTGTTCTGCGCCAAGATTTTTGGACCGGTAAAGGATTACGAATGTTTGTGCGGTAAGTACAAGCGACTCAAGCATCGGGGAGTCATCTGCGAAAAATGTGGTGTCGAGGTAGCCCTGTCGAAAGTGCGGCGCGATCGCATGGGGCACATAGAACTGGCTAGCCCGGTCGCGCATATCTGGTTTTTGAAGTCATTGCCATCCCGAATCGGGCTGTTACTCGATATGACCTTGAGAGATATCGAACGCATCCTCTATTTCGAATCCTTTGTTGTGACAGATCCCGGTATGACCACGCTTGAGAAAGGACAGCTGCTAACTGACGAGCAGTACTACGAGGCGATGGAGGAATTCAGTGACGAATTCGAAGCCAAGATGGGTGCCGAGGCGGTACAGCAACTGATGCAGGATATGGACATTGCTGCCGAAGTCGCGCAATTACGGGAAGAAATTCCGCAAACGAATTCTGAAACCAAACTGAAAAAGCTGTCCAAGCGACTGAAATTGCTCGAGGCGTTTGCAGAGTCAGGCAATAAGCCGGAATGGATGGTCATGACGGTGCTGCCAGTATTGCCGCCCGACCTGCGTCCGCTGGTCCCGCTGGATGGCGGTCGGTTTGCCACTTCGGACCTCAATGATCTCTATCGTCGAGTGATCAATCGTAATAATCGCCTTAAGCGACTGCTGGATCTTAATGCGCCCGATATTATCGTGCGAAACGAGAAGCGCATGTTGCAGGAGGCAGTTGACGCCCTGCTGGATAACGGGCGACGCGGTCGGGCTATCACCGGCTCCAACAAGCGACCTCTGAAGTCTCTGGCTGACATGATCAAGGGCAAGCAGGGACGTTTCCGTCAAAACCTGCTTGGCAAGCGAGTCGACTATTCCGGGCGTTCGGTAATCGTGGTGGGTCCGACACTGAAGTTGCATCAATGCGGGTTGCCCAAGAAGATGGCGCTGGAGCTTTTCAAGCCTTTTATCTTCGGTAAGCTGGAACGTCGCGGATTGGCTACGACTATCAAGGCTGCCAAGAAAATGGTGGAACGGGAGACCCCGGAAGTCTGGGATATCCTGGCGGAAGTTATCCGTGAACATCCGGTTTTATTAAACCGAGCTCCGACCCTGCACCGACTTGGCATTCAGGCTTTCGAGCCGGTGTTGATTGAAGGCAAGGCAATTCAGCTGCATCCGCTAGTCTGTGCCGCCTTTAACGCTGACTTTGACGGGGATCAGATGGCGGTGCACGTACCGCTAACCCTGGAAGCCCAATTGGAAGCGCGCACCCTGATGATGTCTACCAATAACATCCTCGCTCCCGCCAATGGGGAGCCGATTATCGTGCCATCCCAGGACGTCGTGCTGGGGCTTTACTACATGACCCGCGAGCGGGTTAATGCGATGGGCGAGGGCATGGCGTTTGCTGATCCGGACGAGGTCGAAAGGGCTTATTTGACTGGTCAGGTGCACCTGCAGGCCCGGATCAAGGTGCGTATTACGGACGTGCAGTTGAACGATGCCGGCGAAAAAGAGACTGTGACCAGTTTCGTAGAGACAACCCCGGGTAGAGTACTTCTTTACGCGATTGTGCCAGAGGGCCTGCCCTTCTCCATGGTTAATCAGAAGATGGCCAAGAAGCAAATATCTTCTATATTGAATGCTTGTTACAGAAACGTTGGACTGAAAGAGACAGTTATTTTCGCTGACCAGCTGATGTACACCGGGTACAAATATTCGACCCGATCTGGGGCGTCAATTGGTGTCAATGATTTTGAAATTCCGGATGAGAAAGCCAAGATCATTGCTCAGGCCACTGCCGAAGTAGAGGAAATCGAATCCCAGTTTGCCTCCGGATTAGTGACTCAGGGCGAGAAATATAACAAGGTTATCGATATCTGGTCCCGTGCCAATGACCTCGTTGCCAAGTCGATGATGGAAGCCATCTCCAAAGAGTCGGTTACCAACAAGGACGGTAAGGAAGAGCAACAGGAATCTTTCAACTCGGTATACATTTACGCGGATTCCGGTGCACGGGGATCCCCGGCGCAAATTCGTCAACTGGCGGGGATGCGCGGCTTGATGGCACGCCCTGATGGCTCAATTATTGAAACGCCAATCACGGCGAATTTCCGGGAAGGCCTGAACGTTTCCCAGTATTTCACCTCTACCCACGGTGCTCGAAAGGGATTGGCGGATACGGCGCTGAAGACTGCCAATTCCGGTTATTTGACCCGGCGTCTGGTAGACATCTCCCAGGACCTGGTGATCACCGAGGAAGATTGTGGAACCGCCAATGGTCTGACTATGTCACCAATCATCGAGGGTGGCGACATCATTGCGGCACTGGGGGAGAGAGTTCTTGGTCGAACTCTGGCGCGCGACGTTGTCCAGACAGAGAGTGGCGAGCTTATCGCTACCGCCGGCACTATGATCAATGAGCCTCTGGTGGAAACTCTTGAGACCAGCGGTATAGATGAAGTTTATGTCAGATCGCCAATTACCTGTGAGACTCGGTTCGGAATTTGCAGCCAGTGTTACGGTCGCGATCTGGCCCGTGGGCACCAGGCTAATGTAGGTGAGGCGGTCGGTGTAGTCGCGGCCCAGTCGATTGGCGAGCCGGGCACCCAGCTAACCATGCGAACATTCCACATCGGTGGGGCTGCGTCACGGGCAACGGCTTCTGACAGCGTTCAGGTCAAAAATGACGGTACCGTGCATCTCCACAATATGAAGACGGTGGAAAACAGCAAGGGCGAATTGGTGGTAGTGTCGCGTTCCGGTGAATTAATTGTGAACGATGTAAATGGTCGCGAGCGGGAGAAATACAAGCTTCCGTATGGGGCTCTCATTATTGTCGGCAAGAAGAAAGAAGTCGAAGCCGGTCAAATTGTAGCAACGTGGGATCCCCATACGCACCCAATCGTGTCGGAGGTAGCCGGTAAGGTTAAATTCGATGCCATGGAAGAAGGCATAACCGTGCGGGAGCAGACTGATGAAATTACCGGGTTGACCAGTATCTCAGTCATTGACCCTGCCGAGCGGGCATCATCGGCCAAGGAATTGCGGCCGACTGTCATGCTGCTGGATGGCAAGGGTAAGGAAATCTGCCTGCCTGGTACCAAGCAGCCAGCACACTATTTAATGCCTTCGAATGCGATTGTCAGCATCAAGGATGGTGATGACCTCGGTATTGGTGATGTTATCGCAAGAATTCCACAGGAAGGATCCAAGACAAGGGATATCACCGGTGGCTTACCTCGGGTTGCCGACTTGTTTGAGGCGCGCAAGCCGAAAGAGCCGGCGATACTCGCGGAAATTTCCGGCATCGTTAGTTTCGGCAAGGAAACCAAGGGCAAGCGGCGGCTGGTTATTACACCGAAAGATGGAGTCAATACTATCGATGGCAGTGATCACTATGAGACGCTGATCCCCAAGTGGCGCACCATGACAGTCTTCGAAGGTGAACATATCGAGAAAGGTGAGGTGGTTTCCGAAGGTCCTCCTTCGCCCCATGACATTCTCAGATTGAAAGGTGTTGAAGCCCTGGCTGAATACATCGTCAATGAAGTGCAAGATGTCTATCGATTACAGGGTGTGCGAATCAATGACAAGCACATTGAGGTAATTGTGCGACAGATGTTGCGCAAGGTTGAAATTACTGATCCTGGTGATTCCAGCCTGATCAAGGGGGAGCAGATTACTTATACCCAGATGCTTGAAGTTAATGACAAGCTGGCAGAAGAAGATAAGCAGGAAGTGCGATTTGAGCGCATGTTACTGGGTATCACCAAGGCTTCTCTGGCTACGGAGTCTTTTATCTCGGCTGCATCATTCCAGGAAACGACTCGCGTGCTTACCGAGGCTGCGGTTACTGGCAAACGGGATTTTCTCCGTGGTTTGAAAGAAAACGTGGTAGTCGGCCGACTGATTCCTGCCGGTACGGGTCTTGCCTACCATGAGGCCAGGAAGTTAGCGGCTGAAGAGGAGGCGCAGGCCGGGGAAGGAGTCAGTGCAGTGGACGTGGAAGCGGCCCTGACCGAGGCGCTCAAAGAGGAGGCCGAAAGTGCGGGTAATGCTGTTGAATAGCAGGATTTCAAGCCTTTCAGCCGGGTAAAAGTTGACTAGAAGAGGCGGGATCATTAAACTTCCGCCTCCCTTATTGGTGCGGCCCTTATTTCTGGACGAATTAGGCTGCAAGAGGCTTTCTGAAACGCATTAACTTGGCCGCTTTGCGTCTTTAAACCGCAAAGAAGTCGCAGGTGACTAGGAGCGAAAATGGCAACGATCAACCAACTGGTGCGCAAGCCCCGCAAGAGCAAGGTCGAAAAAAGCGACGTACCGGCTCTGCAGGGATGTCCGCAGCGGCGGGGGGTTTGCACCCGGGTCTATACGACTACTCCGAAAAAGCCGAATTCGGCTCTAAGGAAGGTGTGTCGTGTGCGATTGACCAATGGGTATGAAGTGACCTCCTACATAGGCGGTGAAGGCCATAACCTTCAGGAGCACTCGGTGGTGCTGATCCGCGGCGGGCGGGTCAAGGATCTCCCCGGCGTACGCTACCATACAGTGCGTGGCAGTCTTGATACCTCGGGTGTTTCTGACCGCAAGCAGCGGCGCTCCAAGTACGGAGCCAAACGACCGAAGGGTTAACAAGTAGCGGACAGCTTGCAGGTATCCCGGAGGGACGACTGCAGTTGTTGCAGAGATTCGCAAGGCGCTCAGCAAAAACAGCGCATTGCACGGTATCTGAATGATTCGGATATCGAGCCACACAAAAATCTGGCGGGCCAAGTGCTGCCAGATTTTTTATATGGCTCTCCACGATTCTTGAAGCGCTCGTTGCTATCGGGAATTGGTAAAATACAGGATGTAAGCTTTCATCATACCAAAGCCTGCCATTAGTGCTGGTAGCGCCGGACGGTTTGATTAGCAGAGAGTAAGGCCAGGTCTCCAGCATGCGAGCTGTTGATCCTGGGTAAACCTGAATAAACATGAGGTCTCAATATGCCCAGAAGACGAGTTGTGGCGAAACGGGAAGTTTTGCCTGATCCTAAATTCGGAAGTAAAACCCTTGCCAAATTCATGAACCATGTGATGGTCGACGGCAAGAAATCTGTAGCGGAAAAGATCGTTTACGGTGCCTTGACTGTAGTCGCTAAAAACAGCGGTTCCGATCCGCTGGAAGTGTTCGAACAGGCGCTGGAAGCCATCGCTCCGATGGTTGAGGTGAAATCGCGACGCGTTGGTGGTGCAACCTACCAGGTCCCCGTCGAGGTTCGACCGGAGAGGCGCAACGCCCTGGCAATGCGCTGGCTGGTTGAGCATTCGAGGGCACGTGGGGAGAAATCTATGGCACTGCGACTGGCTGGCGAAATCACAGACGCTTCTCAGGGCCGTGGCAACGCGGTTCGCAAGCGTGAAGATGTTCACCGCATGGCAGAAGCCAACAGGGCCTTTTCTCATTATCGATTCTGATTTTATCAGGCTGTAATTCATCAAGTTTAGTCTATAGAGGGTTTAGTTGTGGCCAGAAAACACCCACTGAAGCGTTATAGAAACATCGGCATTGTTGCTCACGTAGATGCCGGTAAGACGACCACTACCGAGCGGGTACTATTTTACACCGGTGTTTCTCACAAGATCGGCGAGGTACATGACGGTGCGGCAGTAATGGACTGGATGGAACAGGAACAGGAACGGGGAATTACTATTACCTCTGCGGCTACGACCTGTTTCTGGAATGGTATGGACAGCCAGTATGATGAGCACCGCATCAACATTATCGATACCCCGGGGCACGTCGACTTCACTATCGAAGTGGAGCGTTCGCTGCGGGTTCTTGATGGCGCCGTGGTGGTACTTTGTGGATCTTCTGGTGTGCAGCCTCAAACCGAAACCGTTTGGAGACAGGCTAACCGTTACGAAGTGCCACGCATTGTATTTGTGAACAAAATGGATCGCGCCGGAGCCGATTTCCTGAAAGTGGTGCAGCAGATGAAGGATCGCTTGAATGCTAATGCGGTTCCGATGCAGCTCAATATCGGCGCCGAAGAGAATTTCAAAGGCGTCATCGACCTCGTCAAAATGAAGTCGATTGTCTGGAGTGAGGATGATCAGGGAACTACGTTTACCTATGAAGAGATTCCTGCTGAATTTCAAGCAGAAAGTGATAAATGGCGCGAGCAGCTGGTTGAGGCCGCAGCCGAAGCTAATGAAGAGCTCATGGAGAAGTATCTGGAAGAGCTTGATCTCAGTGAGGAAGAAATCGTTAAAGGGATTCGTATCCGCACCCTGGCAAATGAGATCGTTCCCACGTTCTGCGGTTCTGCGTTCAAGAACAAAGGCGTTCAGGCGGTGCTGGATGCGGTAGTGGATTACCTGCCGGCTCCCACCGAGGTAAAAGCAATAGAAGGTGTGTTGGAAGACGGAACTGCCACTACCTGCGAAGTCGACGACAAGGCGCCCTTCGCTTCGTTGGCATTCAAGATAGCCACGGACCCGTTTGTGGGTACTCTGACGTTCTTCCGCGTGTATTCAGGCGCTCTCAATTCAGGCGACAGTGTCTACAATCCTCTCAAGCACAAAAAGGAGCGGGTTGGTCGAATGGTGCAAATGCACGCTAATTCCCGTGAGGAGATCAAGGAAGTTCTGGCTGGCGATATTGCCGCTGCTGTTGGTCTTAAGGACGTTACTACCGGAGAAACACTGTGTTCACCTGATCACATAGTTACTCTGGAAAAAATGGACTTTCCGGAGCCAGTGATTTCAGTAGCAGTGGAGCCCAAGACCAAAGCCGACCAGGAGAAAATGGGTATCGCCCTCGGCAAACTTGCGCAGGAGGATCCTTCCTTTCGTGTTGAGACTGACGAGGAGTCAGGCCAAACAATTATTTCCGGTATGGGTGAGTTGCACCTGGACGTGCTCGTAGACCGGATGCGTCGTGAGTTTAGCGTCGAAGCTAATATCGGCAAGCCGCAGGTCGCTTATCGGGAAACTATCCGCAAGACCGTCGAAGTGGAAGGCAAGCACGTCAAACAGTCCGGCGGTCGGGGACAATACGGTCACGTCTGGCTGCGCCTGGAACCGCTGAATCCGGATGACGAATATGAATTTGTCAACGAGATCGTCGGGGGTGTGGTGCCACGAGAATACATACCTGCTGTGGACAAGGGTGTCCAGGAGCAAATGAAAAACGGTTGTCTGGCAGGGTATCCGCTGTTGGCGATGAAAGTGACGCTCTATGATGGTTCGTTCCACGACGTCGACTCCAGTGAAATGGCTTTCAAGATCGCCGGCTCCCTGGCTCTAAAGAAAGGAGCACTGCAGGCCGATGCGTCACTGCTTGAACCCATAATGAAAGTAGAAGTCGTAACACCCGAAGAGTACATGGGAGACGTTATGGGTGATCTTAACCGGCGCCGAGGTCTGGTGCAGGGGATGAATGACAGCCCAAGCGGCAAGGTTATTGATGCTGAGGTTCCCCTATCGGAAATGTTCGGGTACTCGACCGATTTGCGTTCTGCAACCCAGGGGCGTGCAACCTACACCATGGAATTCAACAAGTATGGTGAAGTGCCGGCAAATATTGCTGAAGGCATCATAAACAAAAGTTAACCTGACATAATCTAATTGAAATTCTTCTGATCGAGGTGAAATTGTGGCGAAGGCAAAATTTGAAAGAACCAAGGTACACGTTAACGTTGGTACGATAGG
>JAYPVG010000040.1:14758-17520 GCA_038134485.1 Pseudomonadales bacterium | reverse complement strand
TTGAAGGCGACGGGAGCCGCCTCAGATTTACTTAATTAGCTCGGGGTGTGATGATCGCTTCGCTCTAGGCGCCGATACGAAACTTCATCGAACCATCGGCGCTCTCTAACTTTCCTTTGCCGATATTCTTGCCAATACCGATGAAAACCAAGAATTAATTTCCACCTAGTTGTGAAGCAAATGTTCACTTCGTTATGGCTTAAATGGTCGGCAGTCAGCCAAGGTCTACCAGTATAGATCTGCACAGGATTAGTGAGTTTATGGATATGATCTACATTTTTGTTACGGGCATCTCTCATCAAAAGGATATATTTTTTCTTGCAGAAAAAAACATCTCTCAATATGTGAGTCCAAAATGAGAATTGGAGTTTTGCGGATTTTAGTGCCGGGCTGATCCAAACTCCATTAACTTCCATCATATCGAAGGAATCATTCCTGAAAAAACTGTGCCAATTTTTTATGGAATCAGGTACGAAGAGCATAGACCTAAAAGGGGGGCTAGTGACAAGCATGTATCCGCCGACTAGTTTTTCATGTAAGAAAGCTCCTACAATCCGACTGTTAGAAACATAATCAGCAGGGAGTTTAATTCCAACATGACGTTTGAACGTTTCTAAAAATATGTCTATCTCGTCTGTATCCGAAATAGTCCTGAAATCCACTTTTTCCATTGCGTAGCCTTAGGAATAAACATTCCAACATTTCTTCTATACTTCGTATACTCATTGCCTCGCAAAGAATTAATCATTAAGCCTTCTTCTTGAAATGCAGCAATGACATAAAAATACACTAGGAACGCAAGTGTAATCAATAATAAGCTTGAGTGAAATAGTAATGTTCCAGTTGACCAAGTGACTATATAAGAAAAATAGAGGGGGTGACGAACGATACTAAAGGGGCCGGATGTAATCAATTTTCCTACATTTTTTTCGAAAGCAAAATTTAACTGATCATTAGATAATATTACCCACCAGAAAGTACTTAAAGAAAGAAGATATGCGGCTACTGCAGCCAGATAGCAGTCAATTGGGAGCGGTCGGTAGGTTAAAAAATGATAAATTGTTGTTGCGATCTGAATTGCTACCACAGGGTCATATATGTATGTACTTGCTCGGGAAAATTTTGTACTAACTTTAAAGAATTTAAATCTTGCCCATATATAACTGATTATCAGAGCCAAAAATAACGCGAGACCCACATTGGCTATGAATTGCTGCAATTTGCTTCTCTAAAGATTGAGATTAGAGCGCCGTTTATAGCATGTGTGGAAGAATATATGAACAAGTACTTTCTAAGATTTAATGCCGTATCCACTTAGATGGCTTGGTCATCGAAATAGATGCTTTGGGGTTAAGTCAATTACGATAAGAGGATAATTTTTTGAAAGAGACTCGAGATAAATACTCCAATTATTGTCGAGAACATAAAGAAGAGTTTAGAAATGAACTTAGAGACGAAGCTGCTCGAGCACTTGGTGGTTGGCCTTGTAGGATTGCAGGTGTAATCCTCGCAATTTCAACACTGCTTACCTATATTCATCCAGCCAATCAGGATAACCCTCATATAAATTACACTTTATTTGCTTATGCCGTTCCAATGTTGATAGCGACCTTGTTTCAGCCCGTCTCGTTATTGATTTCTTCGATTACTAAGTATGCGCCTATCATATTAGATTTATTGTTGGTCTTTGGATTGGGAGGATTTTTATTTACCCTCTGGATTTTGCTTGGATATGCTTCTTTGTCTGGAGATATGCAATCTGTTTTTATTGCATTGCTTGGCCAAATAAATTTTGTACTTTTACTAACAACCGCGTTTTCATATCACATATCGTATTCGGTTACCTTCGCACGCAATATGCTGTTCGCATGCATAACAGCAGGGGCGATAGCGGTAATTAATATTGAATTTCTGGTTATCAATTGGATACAAATAATGCAGGGTTTTATGACTGGAACCATTTTCAGTTGGATATTTTTTGTAAGCATCCGAACCCGCTTTTACCTGAAATCTACCGACGCTGATATGCGTCAGCATCTGTACAATCAGTTTTCCAAGCTCGTATATCCTCATCAACTTGAGCGCATAAAACTGGGTGATGAGTTAGAAAGCACCATGCCCCTAAAGGAAGGTAAAGCAATTATCAACGTTTTTGATGTGCAGAAATCCAGTGAGATACGGCATGAGAGAACTAGAGAGTTTTTCATGGGGGTATTCCAGACTTTCTTGCAAATTTGTATGGAGGGTTATGAACACAATCCACTTCGCTCCCGCGCTTTTAGGCTGAAAGAAACTGGGGATGGCTTTATTAGTGCTGTTGGCTACCCGTTCCTCCCGACAGAGGCATGCTCTCTGGCTGACAGCGCAGTGGGAACAGCATTGGATATGTTTCAAGCGTTTAACCGTGAGGTTGAAAAATTCAACTATTCAAAACCTATCAAGGGAGCCATTGGCCTGGCCTATAATTCAGCCCAGGGAACATTTCAATCTGGGGGTATTCGAGCCTACGATCTCTTTGGCGATTCGCTGATACAGGCTGCCAGATATGAGGAATTGCGAAAGCATCCGATCCTTTCTGGAATTATTAAGACAGAGGCCGAATCGCTAGGTCTGGATTTTTATCATATTCTGATCATTCAGGAAGTTATTTATAACTCACTGAGTGAGTCGTTCCGCGAACTCTTTGTTGAGGTGGATCTGTGGGGAGAAAAATTTGAAGGCTACAATTTCCATTCGCTACACGACAATGATGCTCGATACGT
>JAYPVG010000040.1:0-14658 GCA_038134485.1 Pseudomonadales bacterium | reverse complement strand
TTCTAATTCTAATTCGTCAGTTCGAACTGTTTCATTGCCACTTGCTGGTAACGACTCATCAGGCAGTCTACTCGACTGGGGTAAGAAGAGGCTTGCCAGTACTCCACGCTAACAAATTCTCAATTACAAGGTTTCCCATTGCCTGTCTTGTTTCAGTCGTAGCGCTGCCAACATGCGGTAGTAACACCACATTTTTCATAGACAGCAACGCCTCCGGTACTTGCGGTTCATTGTCATAGACGTCCAGACCAGCGGCGGCGATGATGCCATCTTTTAATGCATCAATCAGATCAATTTCATTAACGCTCGTGCCTCTACCTACATTTATAAAAGTGCCAAGTGGCCCCAGAGCTTTCAACACGTCCATATTGATAACTTTCGACGTTTGCTCGCCCCCGGGCAGCATGCACAGCAAAACATCCGAGATTTCAGCAAGTTCGGTCAAGTCTGCACAGTATTTGTAGGGCAGAGCCTTTTCGCGACGATTGTGATAAGCGATTTTCATTTTGCTTGCCTGAGCCCGCCTGGCGATGTCTTCGCCTATGCTTCCCAAGCCCAAAATGCCCAGGGTTTTTCCTGCGAGGTCACATCCAAGAGGGAAAGGCCTGCTGTGCCATTCTTTACTGCGCACATGATAATCGGCATTAATAAGGTTTCTTTGCGTCATTAAAATTAATGCCATCGCTATATCAGCGACTGCGTCATTCAGTACATCAGGCGTGTTGGTCACCTGGATGTTTCGCGGTCGCGTTTCTGAGAAATTTATGCCATCGACACCGACGCCGAAACAGGCAACAACTTCCAGACCAGGCAGATCATATATTAGTGGATTGGTCTGCCATGATGCCGTAGCCACGGCATGACATGTCGATTTAAGATCATTTACTAGCTGTAGTTGCTTTTCCGCGGGTAGTGTCCAAAGCTTGTATGTATCGAATAGCGAATCGAGTATTCCTACGGTTTCACGATGGAATTCGTTAGCGATCAATAACGGGATTGATTGAGTGGGCGTGGTGCGAGTCATGGCAGTAATGTATCTCTGGACTTGGCTTGAGGGTCGCTTGCATTACTCATTGCGTTAGAAGCGGCACGCTAGCAGATTCTTTAGCTGATATCTACGTTGAGTTGCACGAGAGAGTTAATTTACGTAGATTGGACATCTGTAACTTCGGTTTACAGGGTAACCAGATTGCACCCCGCTTAAATACGTTTTGGTTCAAAGTATTCAATGAGCAGCACCTCCGGCAAACAAATCAGAAACCTACCGGCTGTGGACAAATTATTGCGAGCCGAAGAGCTTTCTGACGCTATTCAAGAGTTGGGCCGCGAAGTTGTCCGCGAAGCAGCGCGTGATACGCTCGCGCGCCTCAGGCGGGAGATTCTCCGAGGAAATGACAATCTGCAAAGGGAACTGCAGACTCTGCAATTCCAAAACGAACTCTGCCTGGAGATTGCTACTCTGGCAGAGTCCAGAAGCGCGCAGTCGCTCGTGCCAGTTTTCAACCTGACGGGCACCGTTATTCACACCAACCTCGGACGTGCGGCACTGCCAGAGAGCGCTATTGATGCGGTGGGACGGGTGTCACGTCAGGCAATAAACCTTGAGTACGATTTGACACAAGGAGGCCGAGGTGATCGCGATTCTCACGTGGAAGATCTTATATGCGAGTTGACCGGAGCCGAAGCAGCTACGGTAGTGAATAATAATGCAGCAGCTGTTGTGCTTGTCCTTACCACACTGGCGGTGGGGAGGGATGTCCTAATTTCCAGAGGAGAAATGGTAGAAATAGGAGGTTCATTCAGAATTCCGGAAGTGATGGGGAGCGCCGGGTGTCACTTGAAAGAGGTTGGAGCAACAAATAGGACTCACCTCGCTGACTATGAAGGCGCCATAGATGACGACACGGCTCTGCTAATGAAAGTACATACCAGTAACTATGAAATAATGGGGTTTGCCAATTCTGTTGCTGAATCGGAAATCGCTGATGTTGCACACAGCCATGGTTTGCCGTTTGTAGTCGATCTTGGCAGTGGTACCTTGATTAATCTAACCAGATTTGGTCTGCCCCGCGAGCCCACAGTAGAAGACTCATTATTGCAGGGTGCTGATCTTGTCACTTTCTCGGGAGACAAATTACTGGGTGGGCCTCAGGCAGGTGTTGTGGCTGGAAATAAAGAACTTATTGCCCGATTGAAAAGGAATCCTCTCAAGAGGGCATTGCGAGTTGATAAGATGACTCTGGCCGCGCTCAGTTCGGTATTGCAGTTGTACCGGAATCCTTCAACATTATCTCGTGACCTGCCGATTTTGCGTGACCTTGCCAGGGATATAAAAGAAATAGCTGCCGTTGCAGAACAGATATTACCCTGTGTGAAACAGTATGTCGCCGACCAGGCGGAGGTCGAGGTTAGTTCGTGCAAGAGCCAAATCGGAAGTGGTGCCTTGCCCGTTGACCTGATTGAAAGCATTGCGCTTAAGATAACACCTCGCTCGCTTACGGGAGTTGACAGACAGCTGAAAGATCTGGCTCTTAAATTTAGAAAATTGCCGGTTCCAGTTCTGGGCAGACTGCACGATGGGAGTCTGTACCTGGATCTTCGATGTTTGCGCGAGCCGGAAAGATTTTGTCAGCAATTGAGTGACTAATTCAGACCAGGCTGAGAAGTCTCTAGGTCGTGATTGTTGCGGGGTTGCCGACGCCATTTCTGAAACATATCAAGGACATCAGTGAAGCGCCGAACATGAGAAATAATAGAGGATAGGTCGTGCCGTTGTAGATTATGGCCACCAACTGGGCGGCTACTGAGGAAAGCCCCATTTGCAGAAAGCCGGTTAACCCAGAAGCACTTCCGGCATACCTGGGAAATTCATTGATCGCGCCGGCCTGGGCATTGGGTAAACTCAAGCCATTCCCGAAGATTGCTACCGCGATCGGTACAAAAAGTGTCAGAGGATGGCGAAAGCCGGCAAGCTGTAGCGCGATGGTAAGGGTTATGGCTAGCAGTGAAATTTTTGATCCGATATCGATCATTCGATAAATGCCAACGTGACTGCCGTAAAGCCTCGATAGATAGTTACCGGCCATAAATCCCGCGGGAACGACCACAAAATAGTAGCCATATTCGGTGGCTGGTCGATTCAGGACCGAGACCATAATCTCGGGAGCGGCCGAGATAAAACTGAAAAAAACCACGGAAACGAACGCAACGCTGAAGGCATAGCCGCGAAAAACTTTTGACCTTAACAATTCTAGAAATGTGGCAAGCATGCCACCTAGCCCCTGGAAATAGACAGGCTCAGCAAGCGTCTCCGGAAGTCTGAGTGACATGATGAGAAGTATCAGACTGCTGAACACTGCGATTACAATAAAAACAGAACGCCAGCCAAAAAGAACCATCAACTCCCCTCCCAACGCCGGCGACATCATGGGAATGACTACCATCACCATCACTAGTGTCGAGATGATTCTTGCGGACTCCTGCGGGCCATAAACATCCCTCACTATTGCGCGCGCTACCACTAGCCCCACGGCTCCACCGAATGCCTGAATTACCCGTCCGAGTATCAGGAGTTCTATCGTCGGAGCGGACAGGCAGAAAATTGAACCGAGCAAGGTGATAGTTGTGCCGCCAATGAGCGCCGGCTTGCGGCCATAACGGTCCGATATCGGGCCATAAAAAAGTGTCGCAATTGCGATAGACAACATGGAAAGGCTGAGGGTCAACTGCGCAACTCCAGTCGAGACATCAAAGTCTTCGCGGATTACCGGAAGTGCCGGCAGTAAAATCTGCATGGATGCCGGCCCCAGGGCAGATGCGCCCGATAACAGCGCTATCATCCACAGAGACAGTCGAGTAAAGGTATTGTGCATAGTGGCCTCGGGCTGGAAGCGCGCTATTCTACCAACCATTGAAGACAGAAGTCAGTTGTCAGACGTTAGCGGCCTAAGAAGGATTCCAGGGCCGTTGCTGACGGTCTGGAACCCGGCGACTGCATTATCACACTGGAACCCCTTAGCAGGGCCATTTGCGAGTCGGAAATCTCGTAACCCAGATTGAAAAGTTCCTCATGAAGTCCTCGCACCAGATGTTGCGCATGCTCCTCTGCAGATTGGCCCGCAACAGGGGCTTGCGAAAAGCAGCCAATGGTCTCTCCGTTGGGAGTCAACAAGCATGCCGACGAGGTATCGGCAGTAGAAATTTCCAGCCTGAAACCGTTAGCATCTTCCCGAAATCTGGGTGAGCGTTTCAGGAAACGCAATGCGTATCGCGACACGTCATCACCAGAGGCTGCAAAATTTACCGGAATAGATGCATCGATGCGCCTAACGATGCCAGGGTCGAGCTGCAATGCGGCTCGATACGACGTGATTCCCTGCGGCAGAATGCCTCTTCGCCAGGCGGCCAGACCCATTCTGGCATGCACCCGAGCCTGCAATAGAACTTCCTGCGGCGGGAGCAGCTCGAGAGCTTGCTGTCCCAGCGAGAGGACATCGTCATAGCGCTTGTCCAGAGCCGCAATCTCGGTTGCATAACTGAAATAATAACCCCGGTTCAACATGAATGCTCCACTTTGCAGTGCAAGTTCTAGCATGCCTGACATAACGCCGGTTCCCATCAGTCGAATAATGTCAGGTTCGATCCATTCGGGAATGTGAACATCCAGCGGAGCATAGGGTCTGAGGCGATTCAATAGAACTGACTCGTCAGCGAACAGGGAAGCGGCTTTTCTGGCAGACGTCCAGGCTGCGAAGCGTTTTCTGTTCGCTGCGGCCACCAGTCTCAGACGTTGCATACCACTGAGCGTGGCAGCCTGTTCCAGCTGCGCCTGATACCAGGATTCATTGGCCAGTGCGTGGAGCAGCGCCGCTATCGAGTCTTTCTGTGCGTCGTCGGCGCTAAAAGAACCATTACGGTCAGGCTCTGACAATGCAGTCGAAGTCAGCCGGACGGCATCCTCGCTCTGTCCGGAAACTATCAGGAAGCTGGCAGTCGCCAGGAGATGTTCCGCACGGTTCATTACCGTCACCACCGGTATCTGGTTTTCACGCCAGAGCAGCATGCGGTCCATCGCATTCCGAGCCTCTTCAAATCTTCCCTGGTTCATAGTGATATAAAGTTTGTAAATCCAGGGGTCCGCAACACTTTCAGGATTGAGAAACTGGGCCGCGCGATCCAGGTAATTTTCGGCTTCCTCCATTTTTAGCAGGCTCAATGCGACCTCCGAGGCATTGGTCAGGTAAACCGTGTCACCGTCGTTGTCAGTGCTGGCGATGTTTTCATCTTCGTCGATGGCCCGGTCGCAGGCGACGATGTTTTCATTTGGCTGCAAGCTCGCCAGCTCAACCGCGCACAGTGTGTTCCAGGCCCGAGCTCGTTCCCGCTCGTTGTCGCTGGAGTCAAGGACTTTGTTGGCGCTGTTGCGCGCGGCTTCGAATTGCTTCAACTTGATCAGTGGCCAACCTCTGAGCGACTCCACGTCCTGGCCATAGATTTCTTCAATTTTGTCGAGATAGGCGAGGGCGTTTCCCTGATCCCCCATAATCTGGTGGATAAAAGACAACTGTGACAGGGTGAGGTAGTGCCACTGGATGTTTCCGGATGCCAGTGCGCGGCCAAGGGATCGATAGTTGGTCAGCTCCTCGGCACGGTTAAGGTGAAACAGGGCGCGGGGCAAATTGGCTTCAACCGAGTAGAGCACCTCGGCCAGGGCAAACTGGGCAGCAGGGTTCTCGGGCTCAGCCCGCACCCATTGCTCGCTGAGTTCTCTGGCTTTGACGTTCTCTTCCAGTCGCAGGGCGTCGCAGACCGCCAGTGCGCGAGGTTCATCTATATCCCGCATCCCGAAACACAGTGGTAATTCGGCAGGCAGGATGTCCAGTGCTTCTAACTGGTCATCGATACTGGCATCTGCATTATTTGCGCGGTCAGCGCCAGAGTTCTGTGCCCCGGCAATGAGAGGGCAGATTGTCAGCGTAAGCAGCAGGTAGTATCGGGTTAGCAGCCTCTGACGCCAATCGGATTGCAATGTAACTTTTTTCATGTCTACCTGATGGTATTGCGCGCCAGCGTTTCCATAGGCTCTCTCATGCAGTCAGCCAGGATGCGACCGAAATCCGAAACACCCGGTGCCAGCTCTACGCGATGTTGCAGGATAAATGGTGCCAGACTCTCAATATCTTCTGCGCTAACGTAATCGCGACCATGAAGTGCAGCACGAACCTGCAGAGCCGGCATCATTAATACCAGGCTTCGGGTCGAATTTCCTTGCATGACCCTGTCGTCGTCCCGCAGATTGATAGAGATATCCACCAGCGCGGTTTTTATCGCGGGACTTATAGTGATGGTGCTGTCTATGATTTGCCTGGCATGCATTACTTCGTCGCGGGACACCGTGTCGGATGAAGGACCTGTTTGGCGCCGAGTTTGCCAAGTTTCTAATACTTCCAGTTCTGCATCGCGATTGATATGCCGCATCGAGATCTTGAAAAGAAAGCGATCCAGTTGTGGAGTGGGAAGCGGATAAGTGCCGACCAGATCAAGCGGGTTTTGGGTGGCGATTACAAAAAACAGATCATCCAGAGGGTAGGTCACATTATCGACGGTTACCTGCTTTTCTCCCATGGCCTCCAACATCGCGGATTGAACTTTGGGCGAGGTTCGATTGATTTCATCGGCCAGCACCACATGGGCAAATATCGGACCGTGGCGAAAATGAAAAGCGTTGCTATTGGCATCGAATACCGGGACGCCAGTAACATCGGACGGCAGCAGATCGGGAGTAAACTGTATACGCCGAAACGGCACAATACCGTCCTCGACATCTTTTTTGGGAGAGACAATCGCCTCGCCGAGCGCCTTGGCCAGAGTTGTTTTACCTGACCCAGGGAAGTCCTCAAGCAGCACGTGCCCGTCGGCAACCAGTGCGATTATGGAAAGCTCGATAACGTCGTTTCTACCCAATACCTGTCGCCGCACGCAATTTTGCAGCTTTTCAAGCACCTCTACGGCCTGAGAGAGCAGAGAATCTGTCGGATGTGAACCGACAGAAGTGGTCTCTTGTGGCGACTCTATGATTTCGACGACCGCGTCGGCACCGGCATCCGGCGCGTGCTCTAATTCGTCGTTGTCAGTGGCTGGTTCAGAGGTCATTGAATTCTCCAGGTTGTCTATCGTCGGGCCGCTGGATTGCCCAGAGGGCTATCGAGTCGATAGCCACGAGTAGGGGTTAAGCGAGCCCAGCAATTTTTTCCAGAGTGGGATTTTACTATCAAGCTGTCTCAATACATCGTTGCTGACCCCGCTCCAGTCAAAAACCTGATCAGTGCGTTGCCAGTCGCTGCTACCCAGCGCACACGCGAGGTGCTGTCGCGTGGCCATGTCAAAGGAAGGTGCCAATACTGCCATGCGGGCGGCGAAGGATTCTCGGCTTTCGCCTCGTTTGCGTCGATAACCCAATGCAGAGAGTCGGTCCAATATGGCCCGGTAACCCACTTTATGCAGTTTGTGAGGTTTAGTGTGACCGGGAATCCAAAGTCGGTAAATCTTAACTGCGTAACCCCATGCAAGGGCCAGGCCCACCAAGGCATAGGCAAGGTCAAGCAGGATTTGCCATGGAAAGCTTCCACTCTGCTGTGTGCCCATGTACTCGTTGAATGAGGCTTCATTGCGCAGCATGTCGCCCAGCAGCTGTTGCAGATTGTTTTGTGGATCAGTCGACATATCCACTAGTGTTTGCTGTGGAGCCGGATCGATTATCACCCAGCCATAATCTTTAAAATAGATCTCCGGCCATGCATGACCGTGAATAGCCTGGACTAGCAACGCAGAACCTCCGGCCCGATTGCTGGCGGGGACTGAGTACCCAATGCCGACTCGAGCAGGGATTCCCAGACTTCGGAACATATACGTTGCGGCAAAAGCAAAATGCATACAGTAGCCCGTGAGATCACCAAACAGAAAAGAGGCTGCCGGATCCTGTTCATAAGCATGGGCGTTCTTTAGACTGTAAATGCCGTTTTCGTCGAGGTAACTCTTGATGGTAAAAGCTCTGGCAAAGGGATCATTGACATATTGCGGCCTCAGGCTGCTAATCAATTGCTCCGCTAACTGCTGATACCGGCGGTCGTCAGGTAGTCGCAGATATTCCGCCCAAACCTCTCCAGACCAGTCGTCCGATCCGACTTCCTGCCCGATAAGATCGTCAAAGGAAAAATTCGGTGCCAACGATTCGACATCGTAAGTTCGCTTGAATCGCAGATTATTGGGATTCGGCGTTGCTGTGTAGACATCTGGTGATTCCAGTCCGAAGGGTCTCCTGTGCGGGGTCAGCATGCCCACACTGGTTCGGACCCGCTGGGTCGCAGTTTCACTGAGCAGGCCATCATCAACCTCGATGGAGGTATTGGTGAAGTTCTCAATCAGGTCGCGATCCATATCTTCTCGATCAGTAACATCCAGAAGATTGCCGTTCCACTGTGAGTACGCAGTCTCACGAAAGTAATAAGAACCGTTAAGCGGCTGATAGTCGTCTCGGAACAGCACTATGGCAACCGGGGCTTGAAGGTTGTCCGCATTGTTTTCGCCGTCGCGGAAAGGATTGTCATCCTGGTTTGAGCCGTCGCCCATTTCCGCACCCGTCAGTCCAAGGTCGTCTGTGTAACGGGGTGTGGGTAAACCAAAAATCTGGACATAGGCCAGTAATGAAAAACACAGCATGCCAAGAACGCCAAAATGCCAGGGTAGGCGACGATGGTTGTTTTCGACCATCAGTAATGCAGCGAGGCACAGTACGGCGCCGCAACCGAAAGTCATCAGGATCGCAGATGGATCAATGCCTCGCATCAGGGCGAAGTCCCCGATGAAATAAGGCCGATGTATCATGCCATTGCGATGTGCTGACAGGGCGATTACGAACGCACTGGCGACGAACACAATCTCGATCACCGCACCCCAGCTAAAGCGCAGCGCAAAGGTTCGCAGCGCCGAGGTAACGGTGACGGAGATGAACAACCATTTAATGAATTCGCCGATGTGGTAGCCGGTCAGGGGTGACGCCAGATTTGCCAGCATTGAGCTGGCAACAATGCTCTGGCTCGTCGTTATGCCCAGAGATAGCAGGATGGCGCAAACTGCCAGGACTACTGCGGTTCGATAGCGTTCCAGTGGCGGTTGCTTCAGAAAGTGATCGGCAAGAAAACAAGCTAACAGACAGCCAATGGCAGAAGCCATAGAGCCGCTGATATTCGTCAATGAAAGGCTCAGTACCCAATAGCCGGAGGCGAGGATCAATGCGCGCAGGCCGGTAGGCAGAAGTTGTCTACTCGGAATCCGCCTGCCTTTATCATGATGCACTTCGAACATTCCTAGATTTTCCTCAGCGTGTGATCAAAGCTCAGCCCGGTTGTTCTGTCGACTATCAGGGTTGATTCTACTAACTTGCTGATTTCCGTCAACAATTGGCCGAGATCCTGTCTGCCGGTTGCGGTCTGGATAGCAGCAATCGCGCTATTTTCGGTACTCTTGAACAGTAACTTTCGCCAGAACACGATCTCACCGGGATCATTAAATCCGTCTGTTGCCAGCACCAGCGAAAACTGTCCTCTAAAGCGCGCGATTGACTGTTTCAGGGCGCCAATCCACGGGCCGGTTGCAGCCGCGGCAAACACGATACAGTGGCTCCCAGCCTGGCTGCCATGTTGGTATAAGAAGTCGTCAAGTCCATAACCAAAGGGCTCATCCAGAGCCCTGGAGGCCGCAATACAATCCAGGGCAGACTCGAGGTTGCCGCAGGCCGCGTCTGTCCCGTCTGCTCCAAATATCCAGTCGTCTCCGAAGGCCCCTGCCTCAAGTGCAACTCTGGCGACGGCTGCGGCAGCTTCGTCATTGTCACTGGACAACAGATAGGCAAGTGTCCGATTGCTCTGGAATACGCTTTTTTCCGACAAGCGGACGTTGAGTTGTCGATTGCGTGCATAATTTTTCCACATGATGTTGCGCACCGAGTCGCCCGGCACATAGGGCCTTATCTCCATGCGGTCGCCCTCAGGATTTCCGCTGGGACTCGGAATTCCATCTTCTGCCGTCAGTGAACGCAGGATCGGCAGCGTCTTGATCGAATTTCTTCGCGGCAGGGCAAGCAAATCGATCTGCTGGCTCTGGCGCCAGGAATAACGACAGAATCCCAGGACATCACTGACCGTAAACAACCGGATTATCACCGAGGTTTTACAGCGCTTTTCAGGGATAATTTCTTCGATGAGCAGATTCTGCTCGGCATCGTGACGCAGTCGCGTTAGCAAGTGATCCGGATAGATGACCCGCCAGGAAATTTTTATCAAAGGTAGATATCCGAGATCGCGGAGGCTGAAGCCAGTTTCGTTAGGAAAGCCGGCCTCCAGTTTGACAGGTCTGGGAGATTGAACAGCAGATAGCATTCGACGACGTACCCGCAGTTGTTGCATCAATCCGCCAAAGATTACGCAAAATAGACAAAACACAAGAATAGCGATGGCACAGATCGTCAACGCGAACACCACCAGGTCCATAGCCCCGTATCCGAATACCTGTAACGCCAGCAATATGAGAGTCAACGTGATCACACCCTGAACGGTGAGCGGAAAATGCTCCCGCAATCGCTGGGCGAGGGCGTTGATTGGCGCGAAATGTGGCTGCAGATGTTTGAGTCGCATGAGAGGTGGTCGTTTCGGACAGCGTCTGGCCAAACCATTGAGTTGGGGTCTGCGATTCTTTCAACAGTCAACAACAAGGCAGGCATTTTCGCGGTATTCTTACATGTCGCGAGGCACTCCTCAAACCAATAACCGAGATTCGTTATGTCCTACAACTCCATAAAATATGAAATTGAAGACCATATTCTGACTTTAACGTTGAATCGACCAGAGCAAATGAATGCTTTTACGGTGGAGATGGCATCCGAGCTTATCGAAGCATTCAACCGGGCCAGCGATGACGATGAGGTCAGGGTCATTGTCGTGACGGGGGCAGGCAAGGCCTTTTGCGCCGGCATGGATCTATCTGCCAGCGGCAACGTGTTCGGTCTCGATGAGGGTCTGGCACCCTCGATAAACGATATGCGGGAACGATTGCATGACCCGGCTATCGAGGCGGGAGTGAGGGATACCGGTGGACAGTTGACGCTTGCTATTTTTGATTGCAAGAAGCCGGTGATAGCAGCAATTAACGGTGCCGCTGTGGGTATAGGTGCCACCATGACCTGTGCAATGGATATCAGGCTTGCGTCGGAAAGCGCGAGAGTCGGTTTCGTCTTCAACAAGATAGGAATCACTCCGGAAGCGTGTTCAACCTGGTTCTTGCCACGTATCGTCGGTATTGGTACCGCGCTCGAATGGAATCTGACCGGCGATATTCTTTCTGCCGACGAAATCATGGCGAAAGGCTTCGTTTCACGGGTGGTGTCAACCGAAAGTCTGCTGGAAGAGGCATACCAGGTGGCAAGAAAAATCAGCGGATACAGCCCGACAGCACTGGCTCTTACTCGGCAGATGATGTACCGGAATTCAGCCCAGGAGCATCCGCTGGAGGCGCACCGGGTGGATTCTCTGGCGATTTACTACTGCAGTCAGGGGTCGGGCAAGGAGGGTGTGGCGGCCTTTCTGGAGAAACGGCCGCCGCGATTTTCTGACAGCGCTTCCCGGGATATGCCAGCGTTTTACCCGTGGTGGTAATGCTTGTCTCTGTCCATAGATACATGTAGCAAACTGTCAGTCTTGTCGAGCAGCCAGTCGAGCCAATTCTTCGCCCGTCAGGCGCTGACCAAGCCATTGGGATAATGGCTTGGCACCGAGTTTACGGTAGAACTCGATAGCAGGCTGATTCCAGTCCAGAACGGCCCATTCCAATCGGGCACAGCCGCGCTTTACTGCGATGTCAGCGACTCGCGCCAACAGCGCTTTTCCCAGCCCATGATTGCGCCATTGATGACGCACATAGATGTCCTCAAGATAGATGCCCGGCCGGCCCGTGAAAGTAGAAAAATTTGTGAAAAACAGGGCATAGCCTGCTGCATTCCCTGAGATTTCGCCAATCAGGGCGCTGGCGCAGCGTTCACTTCCGAACAGGCTCTTGTGCAGGCTGTCCGGGGTGATCTCCACCTCATGGGCAAGGCGTTCAAATTCTGCCAGTTCATAAATCAAATCGCATATTAGCTGGCAGTCTTCAGGTTTGGCGTCACGCACGGTCAGATTATCGAGGGTGGGCATGGCAATTCTCTGGGTATCTAGGAATCCACCAAGTTACCCGCTGAGCAATGATTGGGCAACCGGAGTTGTAACTATCAGAATTGAACTTCTGTGCTGGGCTTGCGTGCCTTGCAGGCAGGGTTTAAGGTTACACGACGCCTGATTGAGATCCTGGTTGGCGGAAAAGGAAAATAAAAACGTCTGCAGATCCGCAAAACCATTTCTGTGTAATTCTGCCGATGGCCCTGAAGGGGAATCTGCCATGACATTAGCAACTGCTTTTAACCTGCTTATCTTTGCCATTATCCTGAGTGTGTTGTTCAATCTGGCACGCCGAGAAACAGCACTATCTCGCCGAGTTCTGGCGGGGCTTGTTGTCGGGGCTGTGTTTGGATTGTTCCTGCAACTTGTCTATGGTGGCAATGCAGCGGTTATGGGAGAAACGCTGGAATGGACGAACGTGGTCGCCAACGGTTACGTCAATCTGCTTCTCATGATCATCATGCCTTTGATCCTGATCACCATGATTGCTGCAGTATTGCGGGTAGAGGAGATCAGGTCGCTTGGTACTATCGGCGGCTCGGTTGTCGGTCTACTGATTATGACCACCATGATTGCTGCCCTTGTTGGTATAGCCATGGCACTGCTGTTTGGGCTCAATGCCGGAGAACTGGTGGCCGGTGCGCGAGAACTCGCGCGCGCCGAAACACTGGCAGCCAGACAGGGCAGCGTTGCTGATCTCAGTATTGCGCAATTATTGGTCAGCTTTATTCCATCGAATATCTTTGCCGATCTCACGGGTGCCCGCTCGACTTCCATTATTAGCGTAGTCATTTTCGGGCTGATTTTTGGAATTGCTGCGTTACTCGTCTGTGAAGAGAATGCTGAGTACGGCGAACGCATACGCAGTTTTGTAGAGACAACCCAGGCTGTTGTTATGCGGCTGGTCAAGCTGGTCATGGCATTAACACCCTACGGTGTTGCAGCTCTGATGACCCGTGTAATCGCGACATCAGATGGTCAGGCGATCATCAATCTGATCGGCTTCGTGGTGGCATCGTACCTGGCTATAGCAATCATGTTTGGGGTGCATTCATTGCTAATTATTTTGCTGGGCGTTAACCCGAGGAATTACTTTCAGAAAGTCTGGCCGGTGCTTACATTCGCCTTCGTTACGCGCAGTTCTGCGGCCACTATTCCGCTGACCATCAGGGCGCAGATTGAAGAGCTGAACGTGCCGGCCCCGATTGCCAACATTGCAGCCTCGTTCGGTGCCACCATAGGCCAGAACGGATGTGCAGGAATCTACCCCGCAATGCTTGCGGTGATGGTAGCTCCCACCATGGGAGTCGATATCGACCTCGGTTTCATTGTCAGTCTGGTACTCATAGTTGCGATTGGATCATTTGGTATCGCCGGTGTAGGCGGCGGTGCGACCAATGCAGCATTGGTGGTATTGCCAACGATGGGCTTTCCGGTAACCATCGCCGCGCTACTAATATCGATTGAACCGTTGATAGACATGGCGCGGACAGCATTAAATGTAAACGGTGCCATAACGAGCGGCATGATTACCAGCCGACTGGTCGGTCATACTGTTGTCGATGTCGATCCGGTGGTGAGTGCGGATTTGCAGGGGTAATCTTGGGTTTGGGAAATCGCTGAAATTGCGCATGCCCTGGTGACGCCCTATACTCTTCGCCTGACTCGGCAGGCGTCAGAACCAGGGGGGATTATGACTAGCCAGACTGTTCAATCATTATTTTTTGCAAGGAGCCTGTTATTGGCAGGCTGTGTGATCTTGCTAGTCGCCTGTGAGGAGGTTGAACCTCCAGTCCCTCAGCTCAGCTTTGAAGAATCCTTGCAACTTCAACTAATTGAGGCTCAGCCTGGGGCTATTATCGAGATTCCCGCCGGGGTTCATGAAATATCCCGCAGCCTCTCTCTCACCGTGCCAGGTGTCACGATTCGTGGCGCAGGAATGGATCAATCAGTACTGTCGTTCAAGAACCAGCTGCAGGGAGCAGAAGGGTTGCTGGTTAGCGCCAATGATTTCCTCATTGAGGATCTGGCTATTGAGGATACAACTGGAGACGCAATTAAAATCAATGAGAGTAACAACGTTACTGTACGGCGAGTAAGAGTTGAATGGACCAATGGTCCCTCGGAATCAAACGGAGCCTACGGTATCTACCCGGTGCAATGCAGCAATGTCCTGATCGACGGTTCGGTCGCGATCGGCGCTTCTGATGCGGGTATCTATATTGGTCAGTCCAATAACATAATCGTGCGAAATTCCCGGGCAGAATATAACGTCGCGGGTATTGAAATAGAAAACTCGACGTTTGCTGACGTTCATGACAATGTGGCAACCAATAACACCGGCGGTATTCTGGTGTTTGATTTACCCAACCTGCCGGTTCAGGGAGGGCGAAAC
>JAYPVG010000039.1:0-20561 GCA_038134485.1 Pseudomonadales bacterium | reverse complement strand
ACCGTGAACCGGCACCGCCAGTCGCGGTTTGACCCAACGATACATCTGCGCAAGCTCATCGCCGCAGGGATGGCCGGACGCGTGAATGGGCTTCGGGTGTTCATCGGCGTGCGTGACCTTTATGCCCCGATTTCTGAACGCACTGATCAGGCCGGCAACCTCGGCTTCGTTACCCGGAATGGTCTTGGCGCTGAAGATCACGTGATCCCCCGCGGCCAGGTTGAGGTCAGGGTGCGAATCGGCAGCCAGCCGGTAAAGCGCGGCACCAGTTTCACCCTGACTGCCGGTTGCAATGACGAAGGTTTCCTGCGGCAATAGGTACCCCAGATCCGGGGCATGGACCGGAGTGAAATTATCAGCCAGATAGCCAGCTGCGCCGGCGCAGGACGCCATGCGTTTCAGCGAACGCCCGAGCAAACCCAGGTAGCGGTTCGTCACATGGGCAATATTGCCAAGCGTCTGCAGGCGCGCGACATTGCTGGCAAAACAGCCCACCACGACGCGGCCCTCGGTATTGCGCACGACCTCCAACAGGGGCTCGAACAGCTCGGCCTCTGATACCGAGTGCCCGGTAACGGTGGCATTGGTGGAGTCGCATATAATGGCATCGATTTTTTGTCGTGCCAGACTCTGAAATTTCTCCGGCGCGATTGCCGCTCCCACCACCGGTGCAGAATCCAGCTTCCAGTCCGCGGTGTGGAGAACGCGTCCGGCATCCGTCGTAATCAGCAGCGCGTTAGTTTCCGGCGTGGAATGGGTAATGGGTAGCCATTCGATACAGAATGGACCAAGCTGCAGGTTCTCGCCCGAATTGACGGTATAGACCGGCGCATCAATTCCGTGCTGTCTGAACTTGCCCAGAATGACGTTGCGGGTAAACGGGGTGGTGTAGATCGGACAGCGGAACTGTTCCCACAGATGCGGCAATGCCCCAATGTGATCCTCGTGAGCATGGGTGGCAACGATACCTACCAGCGACTGATAACGGTTCGCGATAAAGGCAGGGTCTGCCATTTCCACCTGATTACCTGCTCCTGGCCGCTGCTCCGATTTTTCAAAAGTGACTCCGCAATCGACCATCAGCCATTTGCCGGCATGGCCATAGAGGTTCAGGTTCATCCCGATTTCGCCGCAGCCGCCGAGGGGTAAAAACCAAAAATCCTTGTGGGTAGGTACCATGGGATTCTGCTGTCAGTACTGACAAAGAGGACACCAGTAAAGGCGCCGCGCTGCCATGGTGTCTTTCAATACAAGCTCATCGCAAACATAGCAACTTGCACCATCGCGACCAAATACCGCGTGGCGATACTGGCTGCGCCTCGTCCCTGATTTTTTCAGCTTCTTCACCCGCGCTGCAGTATTGGTAATTCCACCCGTCTGATAGGCCCGCATACTGATAGAAAGCGTACTCCTGGATAGCCCGTTTAACTGCTTGCGAGTCAAGTCAGCGGGCCTGGAGCGAGGATTAATTCCGGCATCGAAGAGTATTTCTGAGCGCAGATAGTTACCAATTCCGGCTATGAAGGCCTGATCAAGATACAGGGTGGCCACAGAGCGATTCCTGAAACGCGGATCAAGCAGCCTGCCGACGATGTCGCGCCATGTCACCTTACTGTCCAAAACGTCGGGTCCGATGCGTGTGAGAAAAGGATGTTGCGAGAGCTGATCGCTATCAAGCACAGCGATCTCTGAAGCGCTGTAAAGTAGAGCGCTGTGCTCGGCCGTATGCAGTGCCATCCGCAGCGAGCGATTGGTTTTCGGATAACGGTCTCTCTTAACCACGAACCAGCGCCCGTAGAGCTGATTATGGGAATAGATGGACAGCCCGTTCTCGAAATGAATAAGTAAGGCCTTGCCGCGAGTTTCGATAGCGGAAACCAGACTACCCTGAAAGTCTTCACCACGATGACTCAGAGCAGGCAATCCAAAGCTGACCTCCTCGACAACCCGCTCGCTGAGAACCCTTGCAATGCCGTCAGCCGCACGGCGGATTTCCGGTCCTTCAGGCATACCGTCCGACCCTCGTAAATCGCGCGGCAAGGCCACAAGGTTTTTTGCTACAAGTTGATGTCTGCGACTCAGGAGACATCGATGAAAAACGCCAGGTGCAGAAACACAGCCAGTACGGCGAAAACCTGCATCACGTTAATTATCTCCGAACGTCTGTGAAGCCTGCTGAACACCTGCCTTGCCTGTTTGTCACCCTCAAGATCACGATCTCTGAATGCATTGATCTGCGGCATCAAGAATTGTCGACAGTACGTCGCGGAGGCAGCGACCCCCAGCAACAGCATGGCATTGAGAGGAAGCGCAGCTAGCAGACTCAGCCCGCTGGCACCGGCGCAGACCATGATCAGCAAGTAATACCAGGGGAAGATGGCGCGGACCAGCTTCCCGGCAACGTCGATTTCCAGGCGGGTAAAAATCAGGGGCGCAACTACGGCGGAAAAGAAAACCATCGAGCCCAGCAGCACAGCCGACATAACCAGGGATAACACGGTAAGGAGGGAAACAATATCCATGCCTTCGGGTACGGATTCCTTAATGTTCTGGATGACCTATTAAAGTGATTAAAGCATTCAACCGAGATCCCTGGCCACTACGGAAGCTCCCAGCAGGCCCGGCTGCGGGTGGGTAATCAGCAGCGTGGGAATACCTTCCATTATGTGTCGATGACGCCCCTTATTTTCAAACCCTGACCGAAATGCGCTGGATGCCAGCAGGTTTGGATATCGATTAGCTATACCGCCGGCTATATAGATGCCGTCAAAGGCACCCGTGCTGAGGGCAAAATTTCCCGCTACCTGTCCCAGTGCTTCGAAGAACAGGCTCACGGTCTCACTGGCCAGAAAATTGTCGTCAGACTGCGCAAATATTTCTGCCGCTGACACCAGGTGAGCAGGGATATCGTGTATTTCAGAAAGCGCGGTATAAATATTTTCCAGGCCAGAGCCAGACAGAAGCCGTTCATCAGAGACGCGACCAAAGCGGCCTACCAATACCTCCCAGACAGCCCTCTGCAGACCATTCTCGGGAGCAAATCCGACGTGGCCGCCCTCGGTAATCAGAGAATATAGCCGTTCCTCGCGTTTCAGCAGTGCGGCCGCACCAAGTCCGGTTCCTGGACCCACTACGCCGACGGTAAAACGAGCCACCGCCAGATCAGGCGCGGGCGGCAGTCCGATCACTTTTAGATCGGCGGGTTTGAGTACTGAAAGACTGTAAGCGATGGCTTCAAAATCGTTGAGTAATTTTACTTCACTGACACAGAAGGCGGACTGCAGCGCCGCGGCGCGAATGTGCCAGTTGTTGTTGGTCAGTTCGACGCTACCGTCGGTAACAGGACCAGCCACCGCGAAACAAATTGCCTGAAGCTGAGTGACTCCGGCTGCCTCGAGATAGTGGGTGATGGCTTGTTCCGGCGAAATAAAATCGCCACAGAGCAACACACTCTCATTGCTGTAGTCGGTAGCCAACGGCTCAATCAGGGCAAAGCGAGCATTAGTGCCGCCAATGTCTGCTACCAGTCGATAGGATTCAGCCATGAGGAATTTTTAACGCATCACGAGCCAGTGAGGCCATTTCAGAAAAACGTTTTTCCTCAATCATATCTGCCGGCACAAACCAGCTGCCACCGATACAGTGTACGCACTCAATGGCAAGGTAATCACCGGCGGAATTCGCATTGATGCCGCCAGTGGGGAAAAACCTAATTTCGGGTAGTGGAGCAGACAACGCTTTTATCTTCGCCATGCCTCCTGACAGTTCAGCGGGGAAATACTTCTGCAGGCGGTAGCCTTTTTCCAGCAGTGCGATCATCTCGCTGGGGGTCGCTGCACCGGGAACAAAAGGCATGCCGATCGCTTTTGCGGCGGTAACAAGTCGATCACTGGCCCCGGGACTGACAGCAAATTGGGCACCGCAGTTGCGTACAAGCACGAAGTGGTCAGGATCTCTAATACTGCCCGCTCCGACCGTAAGGCCCGGCACTTTCGTCGCAATGAGCTGAATAACCTCGAGTGCAACGGGCGTTCGCAACGTTACCTCGATAGCACCGAAACCAGCATCGGCCAGCAGCATACCAAGATCAGCGGCACAACCAGCGTTCTTTATAACCACCACCGGAACGATGCTTTTGACGGGTATCAGTTCGCTGGCGTCCATTCGCAATCCTTGAATATACTCGCACCCTGCTCTGCGGACCCGGCGTTCTGTCTAAACATGGCGAATAGTTCCCTGCCCGTGCCATGGTTATGGCGACCCAGGTCAATTGAAATCGCTGCTCGATCGGTCAGATCCTGATCTGTTTCCAGGACACCCGCTGCGGCATCGATCCTGACCTGATCTCCGTCCCGTAGCCTGGCAATCGCCCCGCCATTCGCTGCTTCCGGGGTCACCTGGATCGCCGCCAGGACCTTACCGGAAGCCCCGGACATGCGTCCGTCGGTCAGCAACGCGACCCGGTAGCCCTTGTTCTGTAAAACACCCAGGAAAGGGGTCAGTTTATGGAGCTCCGGCATGCCGTTGGCCCGCGGGCCCTGTCCGATCACCACCGCCACCAGGTCGCGGTTCAAATCCCCGGCCTCAAACGCTTCGATGAACGCATCCTGGGACGTGAACACCCGGGCCTGCGCCTCGATAGCTTGATGCTCCTCGGCAACCGCAGAAATCTTGACCATAGCGCGACCGATATTGCCTTCCACCAGTCGCAGCCCGCCTTCCTGCTGAAACGGCGCGGCGAACTCCCGCAATACCGAGCGGTCTCCCGAGTTTTGCTCCGCCGGCTTCCAGTGAAGCCGATTGTTCTCAAGTACCGGTACGCTGGCAAAATGGTGTAGCCCCCTGCCCCGGATGGTGAATACGTCGTCATGCAGCAACCCGGCTTCGAGCAGTTCCCGGACCAGGAATCCCAGCCCGCCTGCTGCGTGAAACTGGTTGACGTCCGCCAGGCCATTTGGATAAACCCGGGCCAGCAGCGGCACTGCCTGCGAAAGCTCGGCAAAGTCAGACCAGTCGATCTGGATACCCGCGGCCCGGGCGATGGCTACCAGGTGAATGGTGTGGTTGGTAGATCCCCCGGTTGTTAATAGACCTATCATTCCATTAACTATTGCCTTTTCATCAAGCAATCGGGCCAGCGGCGTATAGTTTTCGCCCTCAGCAGTCAGCTGCAGCACCTGGCTGACTGCTTCGGCGGTTAACAGGTCGCGCATCGGATGATCGGGATTGACGAAAGAGCCACCGGGCAGCTGCAGACCCATAAACTCCATCAGCATCTGGTTGCTGTTGGCGGTGCCATAAAAGGTGCAGGTTCCAGGACTGTGGTAGGCGGCGGATTCCGATGCCAGCAGGTCTTTCCTGTCGGCCTCGCCCTGGGCGTAGGCTTCCCTTACCCTGGCCTTTTCTCTGTTTGATACTCCCGACGGCATTGGACCGGCTGGTACGAACAGCACCGGCAAGTGTCCGAACGACAGCGCTCCGATAAGCAATCCCGGTACGATCTTGTCGCAGATGCCGAGGCACAGCACGGCGTCGAACATTTCGTGGGAAAGGGCAACGGCTGTCGACAGGGCGATCACGTCGCGGCTGAACAATGACAGATCCATGCCGGCTTCACCCTGGGTTACGCCGTCGCACATTGCCGGGACCCCGCCGGCGAACTGGGCGACAGCACCGAACTGCTCGGCTGCGGCGCGGATTACTTCGGGGTATCTGTGGTACGGCTGGTGAGCGCTCAGCATGTCGTTGTAGGCCGACACGATGCCAATATTCAGGATGCCTTCCGCCTGCAGCCTGGTCTTGTCTGCTGCGGAGCATGCCGCTGTGCCATGGGCAAGGTTACTGCAGGCCATCAGCTGGCGTCGCCGACCACCGGGCTGGCTGCTATCGATTCTGTCGAGATATGCGCGGCGCGTCACAGCGCTGCGCAGTTGGATACGTTCGGTAACTTTTTTTACGGTTTCATGCATAGACAATCCGCGGACGCAGCTCAGGGGGCCCAGATTATGGTTATAGGTCCAGTATTGAGGAGATGTTCGACCGGGTATCCAATCGAGTTTTGCAGGATCTTTCGCTTCTCTTCGCCAAACGCTAGCAGAATTATCGAGTCGCTGCTGCGGATTGCACCAAGACTCATCGTCGCCCTGCGATACGGACTGGAAGGTGTATCGATCTCTAGTACTGAGGGGCCGGATTCCAGAGCCTGATCGAGCTGAGGAGAATCCGGAAAAATCGAAGCGAAATGTCCATCTTCTCCCATGCCAACCAGGGCGCACGCTGAAGGGATAACCGCTTCAATATCGATCTGTTCAATAGGAAAAAATTGCGCGTCAGCGGCATTACTCTGCAAGAAAGTTTCCCGCAGCATCAATTGATTGCTTTCCTCGTGATCTGCAGGCACGAGTCTTTCATCGGTCAACGTAACATCGACTCGATGCCAAGGCAGTTCAATATTAGACAACAGCCGCAGACACATCAACGGCGTACCCCCGCCACTTGCTACCAAAGTACAGCGCTGCTGGTAATTAAGAGGTGCTCTGACCGCCGCGGCAATCAGCCGGGCTGCGAAAAAAGATGCGCTGATGCGGTCTGGAAAAACATGCATTTGCTAATTACCCGATATCCAGGCTCGACCGTCACGGTCGAGTAACATCGATGATGCCGTGGGTCCCCAGGAGCCGGAAACGTAGGTCTCCAGTGGCTGCCTTGCCTGGTTCCAGCCAGCGATGATTTGATCAATCCACTGCCAAGCCGTTTCAATTTCATCACGGCGCATAAACAAAGCGGGGTTGCCTCGTAGCATCTCAATCAATAAACGCTCGTAAGCATCGGGGTATCGGACTCCAAAGGTTTCCTCAAAACTGAGGTCCAGCGAAACAGGTCGAAGTCGGAATTCGCCCGGCCCTGGTTCCTTCGCCATAATGGTGAGTTTGACCCCCTCATTCGGTTGCAGCATGATGGAAAGACGATTGGGAACCGTATCGTATTGAGCGCTATCGAAAATCGAATGGGGTACCGGTTTAAACTGAATGATTATTTCAGAATGTTTTACCGATAGTCTTTTGCCAGTGCGAAGATAAAAGGGAACGCCCGACCAGCGCCAGTTGTCTATCTCCAGCTTGAGTGCCACATAGGTTTCGGTATCGGATTTCGATGCCAGACGCTCTGCGTATCCAGGGACAATCTCACCCGCCACGGCACCTCCGGCATATTGTGCCCGAACGGTACGAGTCTTTACGCTGTTACCATCAATCGATTTCAACGCACGCAAAACCTTTAGCTTTTCATCGCGGACCGCGTCGTCATCCAGACTGCTGGGCGGTTCCATGGCAACCAGGCAAACCAGCTGTAATAAATGGTTCTGAACCATGTCTCGCATGGCACCTATGCCATCATAAAATTCGATTCTATTATCCACTCCCAGGGTCTCTGCCACAGTGATCTGAACGTGATCGACCACGCCCCTTCCCCAGAGTGGCTCAAACAGTGAGTTGCTGAATCTAAGCGCAAGCAGGTTCTGCACCGTTTCCTTACCAAGGTAGTGATCGATCCTGAAAATCTGATTCTCTTCGAAACACGATCCGACCTCATCGTTGATTAGTTTTGCAGACTGATAATTATCACCCACAGGTTTTTCCAGCACGATCCGCATTCGCTCCGTTCTTAACTTGTTGACCAGGAATCCCTTACTTATGGGGCCATACAGAGCTGGAGGAGTTGCGAGATACACCGCGCGGATTCGAGATTCATACCCCGCCAAACGGTCCACCAGAGGAGACCAACTGGAATAATCCAGCGCATCAAATTGCAAGAAGCTAAGCAACTCCAAAAAGCGGCCCAGCATCTGCTGGTCACGGTCCGATGAATCCGATTCGATAGATAGCCTGACGGTTTTGATGAATTCCAGTTCAGTCAGGTCAGCGATACCGATCGCGATAATGCGACTTTGTTCGCTGATCTGACCATCACAATAGCGGTGGTAAAGTGCAGGCAGGAGCTTGCGCAGCGCCAGATCGCCATTACCTCCGAATATCACCAGATCAAAAGTATCGACGGGAATTAATTTAGCCATCTTGGGAACCCAGGGCGGGTCTTCAACACCGATTCAAACGGCCGAAGCGCGCGCGGTTTTTATATCGCTGCAATTTGTGCAGGTCGAAAAACGCCGCCTACCGAAGCCTGTTTGTCTTCGCCAGATAAGAATTGCCAAACCCTGAACAGGGCAATTGGAAAATAGAACCGACAGGGTGATGACTCACCCTGTCGGGCTTCGCTTCCTACCAGAAGTAGCCAAATCTTACGCCGTACTGTGCAGGAGCAGAGTAAGAACCGCGAGGTTGGCCAGCCTCCATACCACGCCACCACGCTATTTCTTCCTCGGTTACATTGTAGCCATATGCCTGAATGTACCAAGGCGCACTGGGAGAAGGTTTGTATGTCAGCAACACATCGGTCATGTGCCAGGCTTCTCGCTTGTCGGTGAAGGTTCTGATGTCCTCAGAGAAAAATGCAGGATCGTCTACGAAATCACCGTTGCCGCTGAATCCGCTTCCGTAGCCCCCGGGATCGTTCAGGTGCTTGTCGGCATTCCAGATAGTCAGGTAGTCCTCATCCTGCCAGTGAAAGTGAACTGAAGGAGTCAACTGACCGTACCTGCCCAGATCGAAAGTATGTTCGTATCTGACAGTGAAAGCGACATCTGGCGAATAGGGTGCCTCATTGCCTTTCAGGTTGACAGCGTTTTCCGGCACGTTGGCAATAGACTGCGCATAGTCGGCGCGGCCGAACAACGCATCCTGACCGTAATACCACTGGGTCACAAAGTCGTCGACTATCTCGGTGTTCATGAAGGTAGCCCAGCCGTTTATCCTGCCACCATCATAGGGAAGCCAGTCGAATTCCAACTCCAGGCCCTGCATCTCCTGTTCGCCGAAGTTCTGCGTACCCCATATGGTTACGACCTGCTGCACTTCCACCACCTCGCCAAGGTCTCGATCAAACTCGGAAGCGAGTACGACGTCGACCGGGATGTTACCGGTGAATTGCTTGCCATCGTAGTTGGTAAAGTAATAGTTAGCTGCGAGGTTCAAACGATTATCCAACAAGCGTGCCTTGTAACCGATCTCAAAAGTCGTCGCCTCTTCCTCGTCGTAAGAGGTGCTTACCGCTGAACCGGGACCATCCGGATGCACAGTGTTTTCACCGCGGACATATTGGTCGGCAATGCTGCCTGACTTGAACCCGGTCGCGAGATAGGTGTAGAGGAAACCATTATCGGATACGTCCCAATCGAATCCTATCCTCCAGTCAGTGTTGCTGAAAGTCTCCGACACGTCGTTTTGTGCTGTTTCGACCATACAACCGGTAGCGCCGAGGTAGGGTCCACCACCATACGGACCACCACCGGCCTCACAGTTAACGCCAGCGTAAAGACCACCAGCGAGGTGAAAATCGGGGGTCAAGGCGTTAAGAGTTTCTGGAAACAGGTACCGCTGTCCCCACACTTCGGTAGACGGGTAGCAGCTATTCCAGACACTACAGTCGAAAACACGACCGCCGACATCCGACTTCTCATCTTCTGTGTAACGAAGACCGAAGGTCAGGTACATGCGATCATTGAGCGCATAGGTAGTCTGGCCGAACAAGGCAGACGCCTTTACTGTGCGGTCGGGCTGCTTGAAAATGGTGTCGCCATTCAAGGTCGCATGAAAGTAGGCTTCCATGTCGTTCTGCTCTTCCATGTAGAAAGCACCTACCACCCAGGCGAAATCGCCGAAATTCCCCTGCAGCTCGAGATCAACAACATCGGACTTTGCGACGTAATCGTTGATCACAAACGACATGTCATAGGCGGCATTTGCCGCTCCATCGATATCGAACTGCGAGTATTGCTCCAGGGTCTGATTGCCATAGCGGGCAGTGAACTCCATGTCTCCGAACGACTTGGTGTAAATAGCACGGAAGGAATCAATGCCCATATCCACTACACCCGGAGTATTCACGTAAGCGGTGTAACGATCTTCGGTTCCCTGCAGATCACTGCAGGTATTCGCTCCATAAACGGCCGGATCACCCTGCAAGCGATTTGTTCGCAGTGCCATCTGCTCACAGGAGTACATGTTCATCCATCCTGCGCCGTCATCCTGGAATCTTTCATACTGAATTGTAAGGTCGCTGCTATCGTCAATCAGGTAGCGACCACTGATGCGGAAAGCGTGGTTGTTGACGTTATTGTAGAAATCTTCAGGGTCTGCGGCTACCTTGGTCTGCGGGAGTCCAATCTGCCAACCGGGATCGGCCCAACAACCCTCCTGCCAGCTTTGACATCCGAGGTACCACGAATAATCGGGAGCGCTGATTTTTTGACTCTGGTCGGTGATCGGCTGGAACTGGCTTCTCACATCCTGAGAAAGGTAGCGCCAGTCTGGCTGGGACCCATCATAGTAGCCGTTGAGGAAAGAATCTTTCTTGTCCGACATGTACGCGAATCGAAGCGCAAATCGGTCGTTGACCGGCAGATTGTAGTGCGCACGAATGCCTTCCTCATTAAATCTTCCCCCACCGACCGTAACCGAGCCACTTTGGCCCTCGGTGCTCGGCTTTGCGGTAACCATGTTGAGGGTCCCGACGATGGAGTTTCGACCAAACAGGGTACCCTGGGGACCCCGCAAGAGCTCTGCCCGCTCGAGGTCGAACATTAGCGCATTTGCACCCTGAGGTCGCGGCACGTATATGCCATCGACGTGGATACCAACTGCCGGATCTCCGACCTCGGTTACATTGTTGGACCTCACTCCGCGAAGGGTAATGATTGGCGCACTGGTATCTGTGTTCTGAACCGAAAGCGACGGGAGGCTGTAGCTGAGGTCTTTTATATTGTCCAGCCCCAGCGCCTGCATTTGGTCCTGGGTAATCGCGGAAACCGCGATTGGAGTGTCCAATATATCGGTTTCGCGCCTTGTCGCTGTAACCTCTATGGTTTCGAGTTCAAAAGCTGCCTCATCGTCTGTTTGCGCTTCTTGTGCAGCTGCGCCAAACGCATAGAAAACAGCAATCGCACCTAGCATTCTAATAATCAGATATTGCTTGCTCACGTTACTCCCCCCTTTTCGAAGAGCGTTTAATTTAATTTCAGAATTCGTCCTGCAGCTAGCGATTAAAATTTAATCGCTCGGTGTTGTTTTAGATTCAAGCTAATTCTGCAGATTTCCCGAAAACTGACGGATTGTGTTTAATCCCGATGACACGCGATAATGACAGCGCTGTCATAAGACAAGTTTATAGACAATAATGACAGCGTTGTCAAATTATTTTAAACTCTCACATGGTTTACCCATTAAGACACGTTCCGGATCACCCACAAACCTGTGGGCTGACCCGGAAAACCATGCGAAAATTGCGGGCGATCTACCGGTCCATGACGCCAGCATTACCGACAATCGCTCGATCTGGTATGACGAACCCAATATGATGCACAGAGCCACTCTAGACGATGTCGCTGCACTTGCCGGAGTTTCCATCAAAACTGTTTCGCGGGTAGTTAATCGGGAACCAAATGTCCGAGAGGCCACACAGCAAAAAGTCAATGAAGCGATTGCCGAGCTTAACTATAAACCCAATCCTTCTGCTCGAAATCTTGCCAGTCAGCGTTCGCACCTTATTGCGCTAGTCTATGACGACCCATCCGCCTACGAGCTGCCTAGCGCCGGCTACATTATAAACATGCAGGAGGGCGCCCTGAGAGCCTGCAAAGGTGCCAATTATGATCTGCTGATTCATCCCTGTAATTACCGTGACAGGCACGTTGGTGATGAGCTTCGCTCACTCATCGAGCACGCCAGACCCGATGGCCTGATTCTGGCCGCACCCCTCTCCAATATGCCGCGTATTGTCGACGCTATCGAGGAAACTGGGACGCCTCTGGTAAAGCTTTCGCCGGGCAAAGGCCGAGACCTTCGATTCTCCATCTCTACCAATGACGAAGAAGTCAGCGCTGAAATGACCTGCTATCTGGCATCTCTCGGACATCGAAGAATTGCCTTTGTGACCGGGCATCCCAGTCACAAGGCCGTAGCCAACCGGTATAGCGGCTACAAAGGCGGCCTTCGCAAATCGGGTATTCAATATTCTGAAAGCCTTGTAGTAAAGGGCGACAACTCGCTGGGTTCCGGCGAAAGGGCAGCCGAGAAACTGCTGCAGGGGATAAACCCGCCCACCGCGATTTTTGCTGCCAACGACGACATGGCAGTAGGAGTACTAAGAGCAGCGGAGAGACTCGGAATTAGTGTGCCTCAGCAGCTTTCAGTGGCGGGGTTTGACGATATCGCCCTGGCACGTCAGGTCCATCCGGCGCTCACAACGGTCTCCCAGCCGCTGGTTAAGATGACAGAAAGGGCAGCAATGATGTTGATCGATGGTGCACGTTCCGACCGCGAAGCATCCGAACTGGAGGTCATTCCGGCCCAAATCAAGGTCCGAGAATCTACCGGCAAACCGCACCCAGATGCCTAGTAGCTTAATCCGAAGCCGTAGGGGAAAAGGGGCTGATATCCGTCGTCGCCAACGTTCTGCTGCCTACCGTCAGCAGTTGGCCAGGAAAACGCAAGGCGTCCTGTGAAGTTATAATCACCGAACAGGACATCAGCAATTCCGCTGGCTTCGGAACCCGGCAACCAGGCGGCTATAAACGCTGTGGCTAGCGCCATTTCGGGTTCAACCACCAGTGGTCTGCCGGACAACATCACCGCAACCACGGGAATTCCCTGCGCAGAAATCTTCTCGATCACCTCAAGATCTTCGGGATGCAGATCCGCAAGGGCCAGTGACTGACCATAAGGCTCAAGAACCTTCAAGGTGCCACGGATCATCGAGCCTGACTGCACCACCACATCATCGGATTCACGGATGTCACCCATGCCTTCCGCGTAGGGATCTTCGCCAATAACCACTAATGCAACATCATGGCGGTCACGACTGGCCGCGCTCCCGTTCAAACTTAACTGGGCAGTCGGATTGACATCACGGATTGCTTCCCAGATCGATGTTCCACCTTCTATCTGACTACTGCTTTTTGTGCCCTGCCCCTCGACGGTGAAGCCACCGCATTGCGCGCCCCTATTATCTGCGTTACGTCCTGCTACCAGGATGCGGGACTGTTTTTGCAGTGGCAACAGCTGCTGCTCGTTTTTGAGTAATACCAGCGATTTTCGGACCGCTTCGCGGGCCAGATCGCGGTGGTCTTTGCAACCGAAAACCGAACTGCCGGACCACTTCCTTGCCGCCGGGGCGGGTTTCTCGAACAGGCCGAAGCGGTGCTTGACGGTCAGAATACGGCGCACAGCATCATCGATTCTTTCCATCGGCACGATATCGCTTTCAACGTGCCTGATCAGCAGCCTGATAAACTCGCGCCACTCTACAGAGATCATGAACATGTCGACCCCGGCATTGACGCTCAGCGCGATCGCCTCCGCGTAATCTTTGGACAGATAATCGATGCCGTCCCAATCAGAAATTACGAAGCCGTCGAAGCCGAGTTGATTCTTCAGCAGCTCGGTGACCAGAAACCCGTGTCCGTGACACTTATCGCCATTCCAACTATTAAATGACACCATGATCGTCTGCACGCGGGCAGCAAGTGCTCTGAGATATGGTGTCATGTGTACGCGCTTAAGTTCATCGAAACCAATTCGGGTTTCGCCCTGGTCCACTCCGTTCCAGGTTCCTCCGTCCCCAATCCAGTGCTTCGCGCAAGCCAGCACTCCCTCCTCACCCAAATTCCCCTGCATACCCGACACAAAGCGGTCGGCGAAGACCGTAACAATAGCGGGATCCTCAGAATAGCTTTCGTAGGTTCGCCCCCACTTGTCGTTGCGGGCTACCGCCAGGGTAGGGGCAAAGGTCCAGTCGACGCCGGTGGCCAGGATTTCGAGCGCTGTAGCGCGGGCGATCCGCTCGATGAGATCCGCATCGTTGGCCGCGCCTAGCCCGATATTGTGGGGGAATACTGTCGCCCCAAGCACATTGGCATTACCGTGGATTGCATCGACACCATAGAGGATTGGAATCGGCAGGTGGCTTTCAGTCTGTTCGGTAGCGGCATTCCAATAGGCGTCCGCCATATTGATCCAGTCCTCTGGCCGATTTGCGCCCGGGCAGGACCCCGCGCCACTCAGCACCGAACCGATGTGGAAATCCCTAACCTCCGCCGGGCTGATTTCCATGCGCTCCGGCTGGGTCATTTGCCCCACCTTTTGCGCCAATGTCATGCGCGACAGGATTGATTCCACCCACTCCGCCATGTCGCGCACGGGCCGTGACTTATCGATCATCTGTTGCTGCCCCATCAGTCAATCACCAGGAAAGGAATGTTGGCGTGCGCAGCATGGTTGTGCTCGTCATAGGCATACATGAAAAGCCGGTAGGCTCCCGGTTGTTCAGGCACGGCAAAGCGAATCCGCCGTGAGTTAAGGTCGTCAATACCCAGGTCCAGATTGTCAATCGACTGCTCGAAATCGCCGCCCACCTGCTGTGCCTGACTCTCGGGTTTCAGCTCCCAGTGGTAGCGAAGGTCGTCGCCATCGGGGTCGAAAACCCTTGCGACCGCCCTATACTCGCGGCCTGGTCTGAGCCTGACATTCTGGTCGGCCGTTTGGGCATTCAGAGACAACGACCTGACTACTGGCGCACGATTGCCTGGCCAATCTCCGTTCCAGATGCGATGCATGACGTCTACGGTGGCGGTCTCCTCCCCGGTCTCGGTAAACATGCCGTACCAGGTGGGAGTTCTTTCCTGTTTCTGACCCCAGAGAAAAGCATAGGAACCAATTATCCTGCCCAGTAGTGGGCGAATGTTTTCCTCGTACATGCTCTCGTAAACATCAGCCTTGGCCGAGCTATTCATTTCAACGGCAGCACCCCAGGAAGTGGGTGGTATCTCCCAATGCCCGACTGGCCCCCACTCCGTCACCATGATGGGTTTGTCAAGATCAAGTGAATTCAGAAACCCTGGCAGATTGGCAAGCTCACCGTAAACCTGGAAGCTAATAAAATCGAGATCGGTTGCCCTGGTCTGCAGGTCCTCCACCACGTTTAAGCCCAGTCCCGCAACGGTGGTGGTGGTCGGATGATTGGGGTCAAGTTCATGAATCATATTGGAAATTTCATTGACCGCATCGTAGACGCGCGAATCTCGATAATCGAAATTCAGCTCGTTACCGATTATCCAGGCCAACAACGCGGGATGATCCCTGTATTTCAATACCTCTTCGCGCATCGCCGCCAGCTGCCCAGCCACTGCCGCCGCGTCCCCGTAATCGAAACCCCAGCGCTCTGCCTGCACTGGGAGACACAGCGCGACGGTAATTCCGTATTCGTGGGCCAAATCGAGAATTTCTGCAGCATTATCGCTGGTCCAGTTACGAAATGAATTGCCACCGTGAGCCGCGATGGCGGCAATGTCGCCGAATTCGCGCCCGACACCCTTGATGACGTAGGGCTCGCCTGCACGCAACAGCTGGAACCCGTCATCGCTTCTGACTATTTCGACTTTTATTGCTTGCGCCACGCCCGGGTTACTCCATAGCAGGCCGTTCAGTATGACCGTGAACAGGAGAACAACTACTCGCTTGATCATGTTAGGCGCCCACCAGCTCTGTTTCAATTTGTTCAAGCGACCGGCCCCGGGTTTCCGGCAGAATCTTCATGACAATAATTACTCCAAGCAGCGCAAACAGGCCAAAAATCATGAACGTAGTTGCGGCGCCAAAGTTATTCAGCTCCCACGGGAACAACAGCGTAACCAGAAAGGCGACGGCCGAGTTGATCAAGCCAACAAAGGAAATCGCCTTACCGCGCACCCTGTTCGGAAACAGTTCGGAAAACAGTACCCACATAACCGGACCGAGGGAAATCGCGAAACTGGCCACGAAGCCCAGGATAGCGAACAGGATCAGCAGTGGCTGCAGATCGATCGCCGCGCTGACCAGCTGGGGCTGAAACCGGGCAAACGCTTCTTCACCCAGCGCTTCGGTCAGCACTTCGCTGAATTCGGTGTCGCTCTGGTAGGTGTTGTCAATTACAGCGAGCAGCTGTCCCCGATCTATCTCTGCCGGCAAGGCATCTACAGCCTGTTGATCGAGGCGATAGGTTGCGGAGCCGAATCCATAAGCCAGGGTCAGCATGCAGACTGCTATGCCTGACAATCCGAACAGCAACAGGGTACGACGCCCCAGTCGGTCGATCAGCAGCATAGCCGCCACGGTAAAGATCACGTTGGTCAGACCCACCAGCACCGCCTGCATGAACGCCGCGTTGGTGCCGATGCCGGATTGCTCAAAGATCATCGGCGCGTAATAAAAGACAGCGTTGATCCCGGTGATCTGCTGCAGTATTCCGACACTGATACCGATCAGCAGCACCAGCTTCATCGAGTTGTGAAACAGCGAAGACAAAACCTCCTCGCCTTTTTGCTGCTCGCCGGCCAGGCTTTGTTTTACCGTGGCCAGTTCCAACTGTGCCCGCTCGGGGCTGTTTATCCTGCCAAGCACTTCCAGCGCCGCATCGTCATTGCCCTGCAGCGCCAGCCAGCGGGGGCTCTCCGGCACCGTCAGCAACGCGAGGAAGTAAACCACGGCCGGCAGCAGCTCGATACCCAGCATCCAGCGCCAGCTCCACGCTTCGACGTTAAGCGCCTCGCTGATCGCGACATCCGATTGCCCGAGGGTGAGGATGAGGTAGTTGGAAAAAAACGCCACCGAAATTCCGATGACGATATTGAACTGGTTGAAGGAAACCAGGCGTCCGCGGGAGTCGGGTGGCGCCATTTCGGCGATATACATTGGCGCGATGATCAGCGAAGCCCCTACACCCAGACCGCCGACCATGCGCGCGATAACCAGCACCAGGAAGCTGGGCGCAACAGCCGAGGCGATTGCCGAGAGCGCGTACAACAGCGCCGCGACTTTCAGCACCGGACGCCTGCCAAAGCGGTCACTGATCGGGCCCGCGACCATCATCGCCAGGGTGGCAGCCAGGGTGAGCGAAGACACTGCCCAACCTAGCTCCAGGCTGTTGAGGTTGAACTCCACTTCGATAAAACCAATAACCCCGGAGATTACCGATGAATCGAATCCCATAAGGAATCCGCCGAGAGCGACAATCAGCGCTACCCGCACCATGTAAGATATATTTGACTGATCAGTCATTATTTAGCTGTCGTTAACGAGTCGAAAACTGGATTGTAGTTCAGCTTCCGAACTGCCTCCAACCCATACATGAAATTCTCCCGGCTCTATCTGCAACTCTTGGTTCCGACCATAAAACGCCAGGGCGTTGGCAGGAAGCTCGAACCTCAGGGTAATCGTTTCACCAGGTTGTACTGTAACCCGTTTGAAATTTTTCAATTCGCGCACTGGTCTCGTCACACTTCCGACCAGATCGCGAACGTACAACTGGGCGACTTCATCGGCAGGCACCTCACCATCATTGGTAAGATCGGCGAATACTTCAAGTACCTCCCCGTCGTGAATTTCCTTCGCGCTACAACGCAGGTTCGAATAGCGAAAATGGGCATAGGAGAGGCCATAGCCGAACGGCCACAAAGGCTTATAGCCGGTATCCAGGTGAAATGCTGTCATGCCCAGGGACGTCTGCGGCGCCTCGGCATCAATGTCGTCAATGTGGACTATGGACTGCTGCGACGGCGGTTTGCCAGTGTTTTTTTGATTATAGTGAATCGGTATCTGGCCAACATGGCGCGGAAAAGAAGCCGGCAGTTTACCGGATGGGGAATGCACGCCAAAAAGCAGATCAGCAATCGCCGGGCCACCCATAGTTCCGGGATGCCAGGCCATAAGCAACGCGTCAACTTGATCGACAATATTGGTGAGTGTCAGCGGTCGCCCCGCCAGAACCACTGCAATCAAAGGCTTGCCTGTCCGGCTGAGCCTTGCCACCAGGTCAGCCTGAGCGCCCGGCAAATCGATATCGGCGCGGCAATGGGCTTCTCCCGAGAGAATGGATTCCTCACCAAGAAATAATACCGAGGCATCGCAGCGTTCGACGACGTCGATGACCTCGTCGAAAGACTCAGTAGATTTACTCCGCGAGGTTTCCAGCGCATGATGGTATTCAATATTCAAGCGGTCGCCCGCAAGTTCCCTGATGGCGTCCACTCCTGTAATACTGAAACTTTCGTCGCCGTCGAAAATCCAGGTTCCCAGTTGTTCATAAGGCGCATTTGCCAGTGGTCCGATCACAGCGAGACTGTTGATCTTGTCTATTTGCAACGGCAGGACCCGATTGTCGTTCTTTAGGAGAACGACACTTTGCAGAGAAAATTCGCGCGCCAGCGCCAGCGCTTCGGGATCGCCAGGCGGGGGAAACATAGAGGCATCGGTGTAAGGATTATCAAACAATCCGAGGCGAAACTTGATACGCAGAATGTTTCCGACCGCCATGTCAATCAAATCGATGCTGAGACGCCCCTGCTCGACCAGAGATTCAATGTAATTGCGGTAGGAATCACCCGCCATTTCCATATCAACGCCCGCATTAACCGCCTGATAGGCGGACTCTTTGTCGTTGTCGGTCAGACCGTGAATCTGCAGTTGGCGTACCGAGTCCCAGTCGCTGACCACAAAGCCGTCAAACTGCCACTCGCAGCGCAAGATGCGACGCAGCAGAAATTCGTTCGCCGATGCAGGTATTCCGTCGAGATCGCTGAACGAAGTCATCAGCGATGTCACACCCGCGTTTACCGCGCTATGAAATGGCACGAGGTAATTATTCCTGAGTTCGTTTTCGGGAATGTTGGTGGTGGCATAGTCTCGGCCGCTCTCCGCCGCGCCATAACCGGCGAAGTGCTTGCCACAGGCAGCAATAGTGTCAGGTTGATCAAGACTAACCCCCTGAAAACCTCGCACCATAGCGGCGCCCAAACAGCTCGAAAGGAAGGGATCTTCCCCTAGGCTTTCGGCTATCCTTCCCCAGCGAGGATCCCTTGAAATATCGAGCATGGGCGCGAATGTCCAGTTGATTCCGCAGGCCGCCGCCTCTCGGGCAGCGACCGCAGCACCTGCTCTGACCAGCTCGGGGTTCCAGGATGCGGCCTGGCCAAGGGGAATAGGAAGAACAGTCTTGAATCCGTGAATTACATCTCGACCAATCAGAAGCGGAATACCGAGGCGACTTTCCTCGACGGCAATGCGCTGAATTTCATTGACGACATCGACATCAACCTGATTCAGGATGGCACCGATCCGACCCGACTGGATATCAGCGCGAAGCCAATCCGTAACGTAATTTTCAGCAGCGTTTACCTGGCTCATCTGGCCGATTTTTTCGGTCAGGGTCATTGTGGAAAGTAATTCCGCAACTCTCTCCTCGAGCCTCGCGCTATTTGCTACTGGCTGCGCACCGGATGCTGTCATTACCTCCCCCTCAACCCAATCACTAACAAGGAAGCCAGTCCCGCCCCCAAGCCAGTCACCTGTCTCTCGTTATCGATGCATCGTCTTGTCGTCGATGACCCTCCTCACAAACCAGTGTGCTGGCACGATAGCCTGCCCGAGCGGTCAAATTCCTATGCCAAGGTGATCTGTGGGCCAGCTGAGGAGATCGCGTTTCTTGTCGGAGCGCAGTTCTATCAATAATTGACAGCGCTGTCAATATCAAGCACACTCGCTCCATGAAGCACTTCAGAACGCGGCAAGAAGACCGTATACCGTTTCCCCAGAAGATCGCTTACGGGCTTGGAGCCTTCGTCAACAACCTGTTGGCAGCGGCCATCGGGGGTATGATTATCGTATTGAATCTAGGCTTGGGAATGAATCCGGCGCTGGTTGGTCTGCTCGCTGCGATTCCCCGACTAACCGACGCGATCACAGACCCACTGATCGGCTACCTCTCTGATAATACTCGCAGCCGCTGGGGTCGACGCAGGCCCTATATTTTCATTGGTGCAATCACCGTCGGCGTTGTATTTGCCCTGCTGTGGCAGCTGCCAGACGGAAGGTCCGAGGCGTATTACTTCTGGTTCTTTCTGCTTGGTTCTTTCATTTTTTACCTCGCTTACACGGTATTTGTTACACCCTGGGTCGCGCTCGGGTACGAGTTGACTCCTGATTACCACGAACGCACGCGACTTATGGGTGTGCAAAACTTCATTGGCCAGTTTGCCTATATCATCGCACCCTGGTTTCTGCTCTTTATGCAGAACGAACGATACTTCGATGACATGGTCGACGGCGCGGGAGGACTGGCGTTGATCATCGCGGCAGCAGTGATACTAATTGGTATCATGCCGGCGCTTTTTTTGAAGGAGCGGTTTATTACTGTCGCCGCATCTGAATCTCACAGTATGAGCGAGACGAAGAAAACACGCGGCGGGGTGTTGCGTCGAAACGTCACAGATTTTGCACATGGGTTTGCGATAACCCTGAAGATAAAGCCGTTTCTAAAACTTTGTATTGCGACGTTTCTGGTTTTCAACGGCTTCATCATGGTGGCCGCATTTCAGTCCTATGTGATTATTTATTACGTATTTGGTGGCGATACCGTGG
>JAYPVG010000038.1:0-23892 GCA_038134485.1 Pseudomonadales bacterium | reverse complement strand
CGCTCCCGCAGGTGATGAAGCGTAGCTGGTCGAGGCCTGCCTGCTGTGCGATATACGCTTCTATGTTGCTCGGTGAGAGATGACTATTCGCGCTGCGCGGCATCAGAAATAGCCCTCCTGCTTTTTCTTTTCCATCGATGCATTGCTGTCGTGATCAATCATTCTTCCCTGTCTCTCACTGTTTCGGCTCTGCATTAGCTCAAGGACAATACTGGATAGATCAGTGGCTTCAGATTCGATAGCGCCGGTAAGAGGATAGCAACCGAGCGTTCTGAATCTGACTTTTTTGATTTGCACTTGCTCCCCGGAACGCAGTTGTGTTCGATCGTCGTCTACCAGCATTAGAAGACCGTCACGTTTAACCACCGGCCTGAATGAGGCGAAGTAGAGCGGGATAATGGGAATATGCTCCCGATAGATGTACTGCCAGATATCAAGTTCAGTCCAGTCTGACAGCGGGAACGCACGAATGCTTTCGCCTTTCGCCTTGTAGCCATTGTAAAGGTTCCATAGTTCAGGGCGCTGGCGTTTGGGGTCCCAGCGGTGGCTACTGTTGCGGATTGAAAACACCCGTTCCTTGGCGCGGCTTTTTTCTTCATCCCGGCGGGCTCCTCCCAGCGCAATATCTATCCTGTGAGCATCCAGAACCTGCTTGAGTCCTTCAGTTTTGGTAATGTGGGTATGTAGCTCGCTGCCATGATCGAAAGGATTGATATTCTTTTCGATTGCCTCTGGATTAACGTGAACGATCATGTTCATACCGCAGGAGCGTGCGATCTCAGCGCGGAATTCATACATGGCGCGAAATTTCCAGCGGGTATCTACATGGATCAGCGGAAACGGGGGCTTGCTTGGATAGAACGCTTTTCTGGCCAGATGCAACATGACGCAGGAGTCTTTGCCTAGCGAGAACAGCATGGCGGGATTATCAGCCTGGGCCACGACTTCTCTAATAATATAGATGCTTTCCGCTTCCAGGCGGTCCAGATTGCTGAGGGATTGATCCCGACCGATATGTGCGGGTTTGGCGTCCCAGGAGAACTTGGCGGGAGGATCATAATAGGCCGACACGCCAAAGCGAATCAGCTTTCCTGATGCGGAGCGAAGGTATGGAGCGTCCAGATGTTGCTGCAGGGTTCTGACTCTTGCCGTAATCCTGCCGCTGGGCAGCAGTAATACATGGCGCTGACTGGCGAGAGCCAGCAGTCCATCGATGAATTCTTCCAGATTATCGGTCGAATTGAGATATACCCAGCGCCGGCCCCCGCGCAGGTCGTTACTCAATAAAACGCGCAGCCCCTGGTCGTTGGTGTGCTCCTGAAGAATCAGGGTGACGAAGCGCTTGCGCCTGGCTTCATCCTGAAGGGCTTGCATGATATTGCTTCGAACTGCGCGGCCGAATTCATCCGCCAACTGATCGGGATTGAGGGAAGGAGGCAATAGACCCCAGGACTCAAGGGAACGTTCGGTGGTCCTTATCGAGTGGGTGTTATTGGACTTAGAAACCAGATCGTGCACAGAACGGGTGTCCCAGGCCTGCCAGGTTCCGTGTTTGTCGAGGCGATTTGTAAGTAGCTCGGCGGGTATTTCCATGTCGTAAAAAACATTTATCAAGAAACCCGACAAGCATATCAATAAAAATATCTATTTAAAAAGAAAAAAAGACCGATTAACGCAAAATGCGACATTCAGGAATAGGGCTGCAACTCAGGCTTCCTGATGACAATTGATAATTACCCAACTGGAGCAAGGGGAACTTGTTAGTGGCAATTAATTCACTGCCCCGACTGATCTTGACCGGTCATCCGGGGCAGTGCGCTGGGGTGATAAAGCCTGTTATTCAGGCAGTGGAATACCGCGTTCCTGAAAAACTTCCGCGAGAGTACGAGAGCCGTTAACCCCGGAGGGGAAGCCGGCATAGAGCGTGACCTGCGCCATCAACTCGGATAGCTCCTCGGGAGTAATGCCATTGTCCAGGCCCCGGTTCAGGTGTACCCGCAATTGATCAGTCTGATAGGCCGCCATGGTAACGGCAATGGTTGCCAGGCTGCGATCCCTTGCGGACAGTTGCGGTCTGGTCCAGGTCTCACCATAGACGAGTCCGGCGATCAGCTCATCGAGATAGGGTGCGCCGGGGAATCGGGTATTTTGGGGCAGCGACAAGCCCCGCGCTTCGAATACCTCGGCGGCGATCCGGGAGGCGTTTACGCCAGTTGGGAAGCCGGCATAGAAGGTAACATGGGTGATGATCTCGGAAATTTCCTCCTGAGTAACGCCATTATCCAGCGCTCGTCCAGTGTGATAGCGCACCTCGCTGGATGCATAGAGCGCTGTTCCCACGGCGACGGTAATCATGCTGCGATCTCTGGGAGACAGCTCTTCTCGCTTCCAGGTTTCGGCATAGACCAGCTGATTGAGCATATCCCGAAGATAGGGTGTCTGAGGAAATGCGCCCGGAAATTCTTCATCGATCTGATCGGGGATCTGGCGGGCCGATGCCCCAGGAGGGGTCGTTGGCAATCCTCTTTCGGCGAATACTTCTGCGGCAACGCGGGCTGCGTTAACGCCGGTGGGGAAGCCTGAATACCAGAGCACATGGGCGATGATTTCGGATATTTCCGCCTGGGTGACGCCGTTGTCCAGTGCCCGTCCCATGTGCAGCCGTAATTCGTTGGTAGCGTATAGCGCCTGGTTTACGGCGACGGTTATCATGCTGCGATCGCGCTTGGAAAGTTGGGGGCGTTCCCAAATGTCACCGTAGACATAAGTATTTCTGACTTCACCCAGATAAGGTGCCGCATCGTAGGCGCCCGGGGGTGGGGGCGGCTGTTGCGCCCAACTGCCGCTTGACCATAGCAGCGCGAGCAGGCTGGTGAGAATTGTTGCGGAATATTTGATTCTTCCCATGGAATTTCCTCTTTTTAATTATGCGGTGGAATGGTGTTACTTTAAGGCAGGATTGACAGGATGTCATGGCTATCCTGTAATAATCAGGCTGAACTGGAGAATGGAGAACAATAATAATGAAAGGTTTGCTGGTATCAACGGCCATAATTTTCGTCGGATTGTCGAGCAATCCGAGTCTTGCTCAATCCCCCGCCCCGGTGGCACACGGCGTCCAAAATGATTTGCCCCGCCCCTATGTCACACAGCGTGATTGGGGCGAGTTACCTCCGGGGACCGAGTGGGCTGCGGTGACCGCTGTGGAACCTTCTCCTGATGGCCAGTATATCTACGTGATACACCGCTGTCAGGCGAATTCCTGCGATGGGCGCAGCGAACCGCCAATCTTGAAATACGATTATGACGGCAATCTGCTGAACAGCTTCGGAAGTGGCCTGTTTGTTTTTCCCCACGGGGCGACGGTGGATATGGAAGGTAACCTGTGGGTCACCGATGCAAGGGACAATGGCACGATTGGTAACCAGGTTTTCAAGTTCAGCCCTGAGGGCGAGATTCTAATGACCCTCGGTGAACCCGGTGTCAGTGGTTCGGCGCCGGGATTGCTGCATTGGCCCAATGACGTCGTTGTCGATCCCGTGGACGGGGATATTTTTGTCGCTGAAAGTCATCGCAATGGCATGAATAACAGAATCGTGCACTTCGATCCCGCTGGCAACTACCTCTCGGATTTTGGCAGTAAGGGTTTGGGTCAGGGTGAGATCAGTGAGCCCCACACGATAGCTATGGATTCCCGCGGTCGCCTGTTTGTAGGCGACCGGGAAAACAATCGCATTCAGATTTTCAGTCAGCAGGGCGACTTCATCGATGAATGGCGGCAGTTTGGGCGCCCTAGCGGAATCTTTATCACGCCTGACGACACTATCTATGTAGCCGATTCAGAATCCGGTCCCGATACCGGTGCGCGGGAGCTCACGGGTATCATGAAAGGAATACGTATTGGTTCTGCAGTCGACGGCAGCGTGCACGCCTTTATCGAAGACATGGAGCCCCTGACCGATCCTCACTCTGGCGCAGAGGGTGTGGGTGTGGACGCCGAAGGCAACGTCTACGGCGCCGTGGTGAGAAGGCGCATGCTGGAACGTCATGTGCTGCAGCAGTAGAAGACTTGGGAAAAAGCTTAACTGAAAACACCTCATTAAAACAAAAACTACAAAGAGGTAATCCATGAAAATTACCAACGACTTCGGTATTAAAAATTTAGTTGCAATCGACCTTCGCGGTGCTCTGTTTAGAGTGCTGACCGCTGTTGCCGTTATGTGCGCCATGCAGCTGGTGCGAGCTGCGGAATCGTCACCCGATATTCCGCGCTACGAAAGACCCGGGGTCGAGAGATTGCCGATGGTCTTTGAAACCGAGGAATACGACATTCTGGTGGAAGCAGTTGCTACCGGTCTGTCTCGCCCCTGGGGCATGGTATTTCTGCCCGACGGCGATATGTTGATCACCGAACGACAGGGCACAGTCCGGCTGATTCGAGATGGCACGCTTGAGCCCGAACCCGTGCCGGGAACACCCGAAGTTTTGGCCCGGCAGCTTTCGGGCTTGATGGATATCGCGCTGCATCCGCGTTTTCAGGAAAACCAGCTCGTCTACGTTTCTTATAACAAGCCTATGGATGATGATCAGCAGACCGTCGCCCTGGCGCGGGGACGTTTCGACGGCAGTCGTTTTATCAATATGAGCGATATCTTCATTTCAACACCAAATCACTCCGGCGGTTCACGCATTTTGTTTGCGCCGGATGGCTCCCTGTTCATGACCGTCGGTGGTGCTTATACGGTGGGTCGCAGCGCAGAGCGAGCCCAGGATGGTGCCTGGCATTCCGGCAAGGTGCTGCACCTGCTCGATGACGGCAGCCCCTATCCCGGCAATCCCTTTATTGGCAGAGCCGGTTATCATGCCGAGATTTATTCCATTGGCCACCGAAATCAGCAGGGACTCGCGTTCTACCCATTGACCGGCGAACTGTGGGCGCATGAACACGCGCCTCAGGGTGGCGACGAACTGAACATAATCAGGCCAGGTGCCAACTACGGCTGGCCCGAAGTCTCTTACTCACGGGACTACGGCGGCGCGCGCATTAGCGAGCGTCCATGGCGCGAAGGATTCGAACAGCCGGTCGCATTCTGGGTACCTTCAATCGCTCCCTCCGGGCTGATGTTTTACACTGGGGAAAAATTCCCGGCCTGGCGCAATCATGCGTTTATCGGTGCGATGCGGGTGGGTCGTTACAATGGCACTGGTCATTTGGAACGTCTGGTACTAAATGAAAATGGAGAAGAGAATGCCAGGGAATGGATTCTCGAAGAGCTTGGCGAACGTATCCGGGACGTCAGGCAGGGACCCGACGAACTGATCTATCTGTTGACCGAATCGCCGGAGGGAGCCCTGCTGAGATTGTCCCCGGTGCCTGCAAACTAGTTAGCAGGTGCCTGTTCGAGTTCCAGTCGTCGGGCGCCGCCAAGAATGCCTGGAAATGCGTAATTGCCTTCGTGACAGGCATACTCGTAGATCCTGTCATTGCCAGAGGGTCTGCGGTTCATTGCTACTTCACCGGTCCATGATCGGCTATAAACAGCCGGGTCTTCGACGGTAAAATTGTAGCGAATCTTGTCCGGCCCTATCAGATCGAAGCGTTCGGCTACTTTTGCTTCCTCGGTGAATCCCCAGCGAGACTGAAAGGGATGCAGCCCCACGGTTTCCACAACAAGGGTGTCGCCTTCCCAGTGGCCAATGGATTCGCCCATCCACCTCGCAAAATCACTACGATGTGTGTCGCCGATTCGGATAATGCGAACATCGTGTACCATTTCTACCAGTATCATTACGTAGTCTTCTGTTTGCACAATCTGATAGTTGTTGTTGTACATTACCGGCATCATCGGCGGGCCGGAACTGGAGCCGAAAGCCAGCAGGCAGCGTTCCCCAAGGGGGCGTAGCTCCGGACCGTCAAATGCTTCGACTCCCGGCATGGCGCGCAGTTGCGAACGCAGATCCTTGCCGCGCCAGTCCTCCTGGTAGGGGATCTGGCCGTTGCCCGGTTCAATAATGATGGAAGTTCTATACTCGCCGTCAAGCTCGATGACATTTGTGCCTCTATCTACCCAGAAATTGTTGTAGCCTCCGGGATTATTGTTGCTCGACGCAGGGGGCGCTTCCCGGTCGGGATCGCTGGGCTGAGCGCGGTTTTCAATAACCTCGCGCCAGCGAGCCTCTTGTGCCTCCTTCTGCTCCAAAGTCAGCCCGCGGATGGAGCCGAATTCCGCGGGCCGTTCGAGCGGTGTCTGGGTGGCGTTGGACCAGATTCCCTGCATATCCGGATTGCCGGCAGGAGTCCGGGGCATCTCCCAGTCAGATTGGGCGAATGTCAGGCCGGCTACAGTGAGACCGAGACAGGCGCTAAGCAGCGCGAGATTGTTACTCTTGAGGATATTCATGGAATATTTCCTCCGTACTGGAATTACCATTGAACCCGGGTTCCAGCAGCAGCCCTGGCGATTACCAGACTGCCAGATCAGCATCTGGATATTGAGGGCATGACGTGTCTTGGGCATCGAGCGGTCGCCGTGAGACAGTCGCTGCGAACTCAGATAGAAAAGTAAAAACGGGCTTTCGAGTCGTCAGTTCCGCGCCGCAAACTTCATTCTCGAAATCCCGGTTGTGTCCCGCTGGCACGACTACCCGCCAGCGGGATCTCCGGTACCTAGAACATCCAAAGTGCCCGCAGGTAGAACCTCTGACCCCTGCCGTCGAAAACCTGAGCGTCATAATCGAGGCTGCCAGTTTCCCGGATAGGGATGTCGGACTTGAAGATGTCTATGACACCCGCTGTGAAGCGAGTCTGTCCCAGGTTCGAATTGGCCCAGTTGTGGGTGTAGTTGTACTGTACGTCGGTGCGCCAGTAGTCATCGATCTCCCGCTCCATTAGCGAGGCAACGAATGGATTGACCTCATTGATTCGCAGATCGTAGGTCAGATCGGTGTATGAGCCTATGAAGCGGTTGATGACGGTGACGCCCTGATCGCCGCTAAACCAGCTAAAGGTGACGTTACCCTTGTGGTCAGGCAATGAACGGACCAGGTTACCGTCGCCGGTAGTGCCTGCCGCATCGAAGACTCCGACGTCCAGCAGTCCATTTTCCAGGCCCGGTACATTATTCAGCTCGTACTGGTTGACGAACGTGTAGTCAGTGCTGAGATTAAAACGTCCCCAGTCATTGGCCCAGCGGTACCCCAGTTTGACATCAACCCCGTCCGCGGTAATCTCACCCGCGTTGATGGCACCCAGCGCCAGCTGAATCAGCGCACGATCCGGATTTGGAATACTCTCGTCTACGCCCGGCACCTGGTAAAGACGCTGGTCCACCACGCAGTCCAGACGTTCGTCAGAATCCCTGCCGAACTGTGCTTCCAGCTGGGCAGGATTACAGGGAGCGAACAGCTGATCACCTGCCTGGCCCGCGTCCAGACTTGAGTTGAGAACGTAGTTGTTCACCTTGTACGAGCCATCGGGATTGAAGGCGGCTTCATTAAACGCTTCCACCTGTCGCTTGATCGCCGAAGTGGCATTTTCCGGTAGCACCCGGTCGCTGACCTCAAAGCGCCAGAAATCAGCCTGCACGCTCAGGCCATCCAGTGCACCGTCTGGGGTCCAAATGAAGCCGGCACTGAACGTGTCCGCATACTCATTGCCCACGTCAGGGGCCGGAAAGCCAAGGGTATAGGTACTTTCAAGAGTCGCATACTCGTTTGTAGCCGGCAGCAATCCTGCCCGCACCCGCTGATTGTCGAGCGGATCCAGGAACGTCACCGAGGACGCGTCCAGACCGGCTCCGATGATGCCCAGGTTCGGCGCGCGGAATGATTCTGACCAGGACCCACGCATCAGGAGTGTGTCGACAGGACGCCAGCTCAGCGCTACTTTTGGTGATACCTCGCTGCCGATAGCGCCGCCGTAATCCTCATAGCGCAGTGCCACCTGACTTTCCACATTCTCCCAGAATGGCAACGATAATTCGAAGTAGACGGCGTCTACATCCCGGGCGAGATCATATTCCAGGGAGTTGGAGGCGCCACCCATATTGTTACTGACATAGCCAAATTTGTTGGGTACACCGGTGATGTTGGTGCCCGGCAGAAACTGAGTGTGGTCATAACCCTGGATCGCATTCGCCAGGCCGGGCAGGTTAAGGTCCGAAGCATGGGAATTCGCTGTGCGCTCGCGGTGCTGGTAGCCCATGGCGAACGCTGACATCCCCCCGCGCATTTCGAACATTTCGCCGGATACTACAGCATCAAATACCCCCTGGGTATTGCGCTTATCTTTCATTGCGGTGATATCAGTGAGCCATTCCATCAGTTCGGGCGAGTTGGCCACATTGGGGTTAGTCAGGGCGCTCAGGAACGGATTGAAGAACATGCATCCATCTTTGCCCTGGTTGGTGCTGGTCAACCCATAGGACAGGGGTTCATGGGGCTGCACGTAATAGCCTTCGAACACGTAGTCAAATATGGAGGTATTGGCAAAAATATTCCACGCGTTCCTCGCATACAAGGGATTGGTGGGATCGTTGTAGCTGAGGAAATCGAAGTCGGGCCTGCCGTCTGGTACGCAGTTGGGGCCGCCCAATCCCACGCCAGCCATGTGCAAATTGTAGCGATTGAAGTCCCGACGCTTGGTTTCGACACTGGAGTAGCCCACCGAATAGCTGACGTCGTAATCCAGGTTGCGATTGAAGGCCTCAAAATCTCCGCGAAGGCCTATTTGCAGGTTACCGGTATCAGTATAGGTGGTGTCGTCATTGCCGCCAGTTCTCAGTACATTGTAGACACCGCCATGACTGTAGCCGGTATTGGGACCGCCATTGATGCCGTCGGCCGGATTATTGGTAATGTTAAGCGGTTTTTCCTTGCCAAACAGCGGTGCAAAATGGCCCAGCTCCAGCGCCTGCCCGTGGCGGTATGGGGCATAGGCACCCGCCGAAGGCAGGAATGAATAGCTGCCGAATGAGCCGCGATAGCCGCTGCCTGCTCGAATGGTTTCCTGGTCGGACCACATCACAAACGAATAGAACTCCGTACCATCGTCAAAGGTGTGGTCGAAAGATCCGGCGACGCTGTTGCGTTCCTGTTCGTAACTGATCAGGCGCCATTGCGACTCGTCAACCACACAGCTGTCGCTGCGACTGCCCAATTCTGACCGCTGACGGGGGTCGTAACCGACGATAAAAAATGGGTTGCCACTGGCGTCAGTTACGCTGCCGTCACAGAGGGGATCGCCCCAGGCAAAGCTGGCATTGGTTCCGGGGCGGTAGATATCTCTTTCCTGCTGATTGATGTCCCTGAGGTCCTGCAAGATCCAGTCCGGGTTGACCCGCGCACCAAGCCAGCTGGCAGCGTAAGTCGTTCCCGGGGCGCTGGCACCACCAGTAAGCAGCTGGGTGCTTTCGTTATAGAACGGCGCGGCGGTAACATTCACCGGGTCTTTCTCCATCCGTTCGGCCGAGAGCACGAAATGAGTAGCGCCGCTGTCGCTGGCCCAGCCCCAGATGCCGCTTACAATGGCGTCGTACTGGCCGTCGGCCTCCACGACGCCCTGCAGGTCCCCATAAAGCTCGAGACCCTCGAAGTCGTCTCGCATGATCACGTTGACCACACCGGCTACCGCATCGGCACCGTACAGTGCCGAGCCGCCGTCGGTGAGAATCTCGATACGGTCAGTCATCACCAGCGGAATGGCATTGATGTCTACAAACTCTCCGCCTGCCCGGGTGGTGGCACCCGAGGGTACCATACGCTTGCCGTTTACCAGGGTGAGTGTGGAGTTTTCACCGAGGTTGCGCAGGTTGACCTGGGCGGTGCCGGCGGTACCGTAGACTTCTTCCGAGCCGTTGTCGGCGAAGGAGCCGGAATTTACCTCGAGGTTCTTGATCACATCCCAGACTACCGCTGCACCCTGGGCCTCGATACTTTCACGATCTACAATCTGCACCGGCGACGGAGCATCTAGCGGTGTTCCTCGAATAAACGATCCGGTAACGACAACTTCCTCGACTTCCGGATCGTCTGCGCTTTGTTGCGCACTGGCGTAATTGCTCGCCAGACCGGCTAGCACGCAGGTTACGAGGAGTTTTTTGTTAAAGTTCGGGAAGGGGGATGTTTCTCGAGCCATGCCGTACTCTCCTTCTTAATTTAATTATTGGTAGCTCTGCGATTCTATTTGGATAGATATGGCGAGCGAATTGGGAGACTGCGTGTTTTGACATTTCATGAAATTTGTCAATAAACCGAAGCTACCACCAGAATCTGAGTATTGCAACATGATCGGCATTTAGAGCACTGATCAGTCCAGAACTCTTGTGGTTTTTTAAGAAAATGATTGAAAGATATTCAATAGATTTATAAAAAGATGGTCATAATGGATTGATTAATCGGTATAAAATAAGAAATTCAAAAAATTTGTTACCCAGGGTTACACCTGCTCGTAACAGCCATAATTTCTGCAGCTTGAAAGGTCTGGTATTCGGTTGACTTTGCCGATAGATAGGACTAACTTGGATGGTTATGCGGAACAGCCTGATTTCCGTAGTAGCTAAGTCCGTCGATTGTGAATGTTGTGCAATAATTGCAATCAATGCAAAAAAATGCCGAGTGAAAACACCGTTCCATAATATCTTCTAAATAACAGGACTATATTCGGCGATTACTCCAGAAATTAACGAGTTCACATCTCTAAAAACTGCTGACGTAGAGCATTAATGGGATATGGGTCTCGCAAACTTCATCAGGAATCAATCATGACAAAAATTCTAGAGAGATTTGAGGTGATGAAATACAGTCGCGACAGTTATGCGTCACTGTTCGTCGTATTCGCTCTGGTGGCCTCACTGTTGATTGCGGGAAAAAGCCTGGCTGCAGATAGGGCCGGCGATTTTTCCCTCCTGGATCAGCACGGTGCGTATCATCAGTTAAGTTACTACAACGATCACAAGGCAGTTGTGTTAATGACACAGGCTAATGATTGTCCGATAGTGGAACAGCGTCTGCCGCAATTCTCGGCACTGCAGGCTCGATACGATGGCCAGGAAATCGAATTCATGCTGCTTAACCCTCAGGGTGCCGACCGCGAACTCGTGAGGAAGGAAATGAATCGGTTAGGAGTAGACTTGCCGGTTCTAATGGACGACACCCAACTGGTTGGCGAATTGCTCAGCATATCTCACGCCGGCGAAGCTATTGTGCTGGATCCGGAACGGCTCACTATCCTGTTCCGCGGACCCGTTGGAGACGAGTTAAACCAGGCGCTGATGCAGGTAGCGGCAGATCAGGACGTAACTACCGAGTCCGTAAGCAGCAGTGGCTGCGCTATCAGCTATGCCGCTAAAGACGCGCATTTCGATCAAGGCATATCGTATGTGGCCGACGTTGCGCCCATTATTGAAGAAAACTGCGCAGATTGTCATCGGCAGAACAGCATAGCGCCGTTCGCTCTCGACAGCCACCAGGTGTTGCAGGGCTGGAGCCCGATGGTCAAGGAAGTGGTGCTTACCAAGCGTATGCCTCCAGGGCAGATAGATCCCCATGTCGGCAATATACTGGACATGAGCAATTTGACCGATGACGAAGCCCGAACCCTGATTCACTGGATAGACATGGGAGCTCCGAGGGATGGCGAAATCGATCCCCTCGCCAACCTGCAATGGCCGGAAAGCAAGTGGCTGGCTGACGGTGGCAGTGAACCGGATATCATTGTGCAAATACCTCCGCAGACGATTCCTGCAACCGGCGTGGTTGACTACATAAACGTCTATGCGGAAATTCCTATCGAAGATGATGTTTGGATTCGAGGCAGTGAAATCGTGCCTGGTGATTACTCGGTGTTGCATCACGTAATCACGCGGGTAGTGCAACCCGAGATTGCCAACGATTCGGTACGACCCGATGAAGGCGATGACGAGTTTGAAGGGCTTGAAAATACTGATATACCCATGGCAGGACTGACTGGTTATGTACCGGGACGTCGGCCGCAGCTTGAGCCCGGCAGCGGCGGATTGCTGAGAGCAGGTTCACGGGTTGCGTTTCAGTTACATTACACCACCTCGGGGCGCGAGGTAACGGACAGCAGCGAGTTGGGTATTTATCTTTATCCGGAGGGCGAGATTCCCCAGATCGAAAAATCCAGCGGCGGGCGGGCCCTGAACAGGCGCTTTCTGATTCCCGCTGGAGCCAAAGATCATGAGGTATTCGAGTCTGACATTGTTGAAAAGGACGCCTATCTGGTCAGTTTCATGCCGCATATGCACTATCGTGGCAAACGTATGAAGTTTGTTGCCAAATATCCTGATGGAACTCAGGAGGAACTGCTTTCAGTGCCTAACTATCAGTTTAACTGGCAGGTCAGGCATCACCTGGAGCCAAAGTTTGTTCCAGCAGGTACAGAAATCGTGGCAATCGGCGCGTTCGATAATTCGACGCAGAATAGCTTCAATCCGGATCCTGGCGAGGCCATAGACTGGGGCCCACAGTCATGGGACGAAATGTTTATCGGATACATGCGATGGAAACACGTGGAAGACTTAAGGTAGGTTGGTTCTTCCAGAGAGTAAAAAGAGGCAGGCTGTAAGCCTGCCTTTTTTATGGGTGCTTATTGCCCAATGCCCGAGTGCTTCATTGTACAATCTGCGCTTTCCAAGTCATCAGCGGTCTGAAAAAGCCCGCCAGGAGTTCACCATGGATAAACAGATAGAGTCGTTACTCGATAACTACGATCGACGCAAAATGACCCGCCGCCAGCTGGTTGCCTCGCTAATGGCCATTTCTGGTGCTGCGGCCTTGCCTGCCACTACAGCGGCTCAAGGGCCACGTCCGGCATCCCTTGGAAGATCGATGAACCACCTGTCTCTGTCTGTGAGCGATGTCAATCGCTCGGCGGATTTTTACAACAGGGTATTGGGGATGGAAATCATCAGCAGGCCCGCGAACGGTGGGCTGAACATGGGTCTGGGCAACGAGAGTTTCCTCGGCCTATACAACATCTCCGGCACGCGCGGAATGCATCACCTGTGTATCGGGGTCGACGATTATGATGCTGATCGACTAAACGCGCGCCTGGCGGAACATGGTATCGAAGGGAATGTGAATCGCAATCCTGCGAATCGCACCAGCGGCGGGGATCAGCTGTATTTTTCGGACCCGGACGGCAATCTCGTGCAACTGGCCCAGCACGGATACCTCGGCTGATCCCCGGGGGAAGTTAGTTCGAGGCGCTGCAGTACTGCGCGCTGGTGCGTCCTGGCAATTCGAGTGGATTCGCTGTCACCCGTCCGTCTCGGGCCAGCTGATCATAGGCGGCCTGCTGTAACATGCCGACCTGGTTGCTGGACATGCCGAGTTCATAGCCGGAACACTCATTCTCCCCGAGCGAACGGGGATCGAGCCCGGTAAGGTTGCCGAACACCACCAGCGCTTCAAGATAGTAGCCATAACTACTGGCGTGATAATGGTCGTAAGTCCACAGGTCCACCTTGCCCACCTCGATGCCATCGTAGGGATTCGGATCGGCTATACCCAGTTCCATGGCTCTCGTCCATGCCTCGCCGACCCCGTTAACGGCTACCACGCCCGGAGCGGCGGCGGCCAGGTCGTAGCCCGCACGCACATCGAGGGCCATCTTCTCAATCGGTTGGTTGGTCCAGGGGCGGTCTTGCACGTACACCTGATCGGCACGTGACCAGGTGGCGGTCAGATACACCTCGACGTCCGGATTTTTAGCGCGCAGGAATTCGCTCATTGCGCCAACGGTGCTCACCAGCTTTTCCGGATTTCCGGGTGCCTGAGCGTCCAGCGTACTGTAACCGTGCATTACTACTTGATCCCAGGGTCGTCGGCCGATCACACCGAGCTTGTTTTCGAGGTGAAAATCAATGCCGGCTCCGCCTCGGGTTTCCAGGTAGACATCGTATTCCAGTCCTGCCTGGTCGGCGAAGGATTTGAACAGGGCGGGCACGCCGCCGATGCCTTCGTTATTCAGGTCGGTCACGGAGTCGGCCCGATAGTGCCTTACAGCAGAGCCCCAGCCGAAGGTGAAGCTATTGCCGATGAAGAGGACGCTTGTATCGGCGCTGGCCTGGGCAGTTAACAGAAACAGAACTAGAGAGAGTATCGCTGGTTTCATGGTTGATGTACCGGGTAAGGGTTCAAAGGTGCAGAATAATGGCACTAACGGGAGCCCTGGTCTATAGGCAATTGGGTGGTCCTGTCAGCCACCTGAGGGCGGGTCCGGCTGATAAGAATGATTGGTTGCGGCTGCGAGAGCACATTCATCTGCGGCAAGCCTATTCGGGACGGTGTGCCCTCAGAAACGACCGTACATGTCGCACTGCCAGCGGTATGCGGTCTTCCGGCTGCTTCCATGGGAACAGACTGACTTCTGCGTTGGGCGCCAGCATTGCCGCTTCCATAGCGACCTCATAGGGATGCACCGGAATATCATCTGGCAGGATCAATACCGGGGTCTGGCAGTTGCGCACAAAGTCTCGCGACACCGTGAACACAAAATCGCCATTGGCGATGTACATCTCGGTCAGGAATCGATCTACCATCTCCATGCTTATGTCTGATCGGCGACTAACTATCTCCGGCCCCCAGCCGGTTATGTTGCGCTGGTAGAACAGTTCGGGTTCTTCCGGACTGAATCCGCTGGGCTGGGCCAGCACCGCTGCAACCACACGATCGGGCGCGCGCTCCAAGAGGTTCCAGACGAAAGGTCCGCCAATGCAAAAACCCAGCACCATGAATTTATCTATGCCCAGATGGTCCATCAGGCCCAGGTGATCATCAGTGAATGAATCCCAGGGACGTTCAATTTCCAGCGGTCCGCTGGATTGTCCGTCATAGGCATTACGCAGATCTGCCACGATCGTGCGGTATTCCCCTTCAAACTCCACTATCGGGTCAAAAGGGCGGCCCTGTTTCATACCCGCTATGGTGGAGTTCAATCCGCCGCCGGGAATCAGTAATAATGGGAATCCATTACCGGAATCTTCGTAATGTATCCGTACGCTCCCTCGCTCATAAAAAGACGAGGTCGCATTTTCACCTGTTTGCTGTCGCGAAAATAATCTTGGGGCTGCCACCATAAGGGTTGCGGCCGCGCCGCTTTTCAGCAGTTTGCGTCTGTTTTTGTCCATGGTGCTGTTCCATTCAAGGTTTTGAAAGTTATCAAGCGATTAGAGCTGTCAGAGATATAAAAGTTTTCACGGAAATTGCAACATGAAGTTGCTCCTTAAATTTTCAATTGATTAGGGACGAGCCAGTAACCACCAGCGCATAGTACTGGTAACCAGTTCGGCGGCATCCTGCTGAACAAAGTGGCCAGCTTCGGGGGCTGTCACTATTGTGGTATCTGCATTGATCCAGTCCCAGGTGTTATTGAGTCCATTGGAATGCAGGGCGGTATCCTGCAAGCCGTGGAAAATTAACACAGGCATTTCCAATTGCGGCACAGCAGGTGTCGCTGTGGCCCCGCTGCCGCGCGGATAATTTTCCTTGTAGTAGGCCAGCATGGCGTCGAAATCCGAACGCTCAAAGGCTTCTACATAGTGCAGTTGGGCGGCAGCATCGGTTACCCAGCCCGCCAGGGTTTGGGCATTCATCGGTCCACCAAAAAAGATATCCGGATCCGAAGAAGAACCTTCGATAAAAGTCCTTGCATAGCTGCTGTTCGCTTGCTGTTCGGGGTTGGTAGTCAGTTCGCGACCCATACCGTTGGGGTGGGGCAGGTTAAGGATAATCAGCTTTTCTACCATTTGCGGCAGGTTGAAGGCGACCTGCCAGGCTACGGCACCGCCCCAGTCATGACCCACCACGGTAGCCTGCTGCTCACCAAAGTGACGAATCACGGCTGCTACATCGCTGACCAGGTGCTGCATGTTGTAGTTTGACTGTCCTTCGGGTTGATCGCTGCGGTTGTAGCCTCGCTGATCAATCGCGACGACCTTAAAGCTATCCTTCAGCCCCTCCATCTGGTGACGCCAGCTGTACCAGAAATCCGGAAATCCATGGATCATCACTACCAGAGGGCCTTCACCTACGGTTGCATAATGTATTTTTACGTCGCCGTTCTGGGCAAAGCCGTGTTCAGCGTCAGTCCAGACATCGGCGGCGGTCGATTCAGAGCCAAGGGTCAGCAATAAAAACAGCAGCGCAGGCAGCAGAGGTCGATTCACAGGAGACTCCCCAGTAGTGATATATGTTCAGATTAGAACAGATTGATCGGTGGCTGTTAAGGTGCAGCGTATTAATGAATTAAACCGGGGTAGTGAGCCCGGTGTGGGGTAAACTAAGCTACACAGGGTATGGAGGACTTAACATGAAATCAACCACAGGGCGATTCAGAAAAATGCTTCTTGCAGCAGCCCTTCTGTCAGGGATAACCGGAATCACTGCGGTGCAGGCCCAGGACGAGGGTTTGACAGTAATGCAGATAATGCAGGCGATCGTGGCACCGATGACCAATACGATCTGGGGTGCTTATGAAATACAGACCGATGCACAATGGCAAGAACTGCAAAATGCGGCCTTGACTGTTATTGCCGCCGGAAGCTTGCTCAATCAAACCGGAGAGAATGCCGCCAACGCGGACTGGCAGGAATATAACCAGCAGATGATCGCAGCAGCGCGTGCCGCACTAACGGCGATAGCGGACCGGGATGAGGAGGCGCTGTTCAATGCCGGCAATGACCAGCTTTATCCTCCCTGTGAAAGCTGCCATCAGCGCTATATGGCTCAGTAAAACCTCAGACCGGTAAGAGCCCGGGCAGTCGTTCCATGAACCAGTAGGTTGAGATGCCGCCCAGGCCATAAGCCAGGGCCGTTGGCAACCGCGGTGCCCACTTCTGCATTTGCTTGCCCGCCACGGCGTTGATGAGCACGATGAGAGCGATGAAGCTCAACTGGCCCATTTCTACGCCGAGGTTGAAAAACAGCAAGGCGAGGGGTATGTCGCTTGCTCTCAGACCCAATTCACCAAGAGCGCCGGCAAAACCTAACCCATGGAACAAACCGAAAATGAATGCGATCAGCCAGGGAGACTGGTGCACAAGGCTCTGGGTGCCTCTCTGCCCCATGATAATTTCCCTCGCAAGCAACACAATTGACAGGGCTATAACGATTTCTACCGGTGCGGAAGGAACGTTTACTACGCCGAGGACCGCCAGTCCGAGTGTGATGCTGTGAGCTATGGTAAATGCGGTAATAGTTTTAACCAGCGTCCAGATGCCTCGAAGCAGAAGCAGCAGTCCGAATACAAAGAGGAGATGGTCGAAGCCGAACAGAATATGTTCGGCTCCGCTTATCAGGTAACTGGAAGCGAGAGTTGCGAGGTTGGCCGACCCGGCGCGAAGATCCCCCAGTGCTACCTCAATGGCGATTCCGTTACCACGAAAGTAGGCGGAACCTTCGGAGCCATCGCTCCATCGTGCAATCACTACCAATCCCTCGAGAGTCCAGGGTAAATCCAGAAAATCTGATTGGTTCAGCGACGGCTCACAGCTAAAGCGCAAGTCGTTTAGTCGGTTTTCAGCCGCTGTACAGCGCGATGGGATAACAGACCCGAGATTTAATAGCGGAGGCACTTGTCTGTCGACAACGGATAGTTGATAGGACCCGGGGGCGGTTTCGTCAAGGAACATACGTGCCACACCAGTTATCTCTATATCGTGAGAAAGCGCCGGGCTGCTGCACAATATCAGCAGGCAGATAGTCCGGGAAAGCGGCATGCAATACTTACGGACGATTGATAATGGAGATGTCATAACTTTCGCGTAACAAGCCGATTTCCTCCTCGAGGCGGCTTTCTTCTTCCAGCTCAATCCAGTCAAGACGCACCTCGTCGACTATTTCCAGAAGGGTTGGAGTGCGGGCGGGGAATCGTTCCTGGACCTGCAGCCAGTGTTGGCCGCGGTTACTTTGATAAGGGCCAGTCCACTCGCTCCCTGAGGCAGCGAAGGTCCGGCGGGCGAGTTCCGAATCAAAAATACTTTCCAGGTCGTCCTGAGTGACACGTGGCAGAATGCCGGCTATTCGATTCAGATCAGTGGACAGTTCCTGCTCGCTGACGCCCGCAACCAGTTGTGTCAGTAAAGTCTCCGGCAGCGGGTCCCTGCTGCTGAATACCAGCTCGGTTGCGGTCAGGCGGGCGGGTTGCTGATAGCGAGTCAGCTGCTCGCGATAGAAGCGCGCCAGTTCCTCATCGGTGGGCTGTATGACATTGCCACTCAGCACATGGCGCATTTTTTGGGCTAGGATGTCATTGATCCGCGCGTCGTTCTGCAATCCCAATCGGTACGCTTCCATCACCAGAATGTAATCGCTAATAAGATTATTCTCGATCTCCTGGCGCTGTTGTTCGGATGCCGGAAATCCCTGGGTAAGTTCATTGACGACGATGCGAGCCTCGATCTCTTGCCAGTCGATTTGCAAAGGTTGTGATTCATTATTATTGAACAACCAGTAAAATAAAGAAATGGCTGCTGCCAGTACCAGAAATGAGAAAGTAGGTTCTTTCAGTATTCGAAATTGCATGTTCACTCGTTGGTCTATTGAAAAGGGTATAGACGGTCAACCCGGGAGTATTGTAATAGCTTGCGGAAAGCGGCGGCAAGCTGAGTTCTATCGCTCCCGAGGTTGGTCAAGTGGAGCTACACTATTGCAGCGGCGCTTATAAACGCGCCTATACTGATGGATTTAACGAGACCCCTCGTCGCCTGTACAAGCTGAAGGTCGATCTGTATAATGCGCTTTTGCGGAAAGTGAAATCTCATGTTACGTATAGCTGAAGAAGCCCTAACATTTGATGATGTCTTGCTTTTGCCCGCCCACTCCACGGTTCTGCCCAAGAGCGTGGACCTGAAATCTTCGCTCACTCAGTCTATCTCCCTGAATATTCCGCTAATATCCGCAGCCATGGATACGGTAACCGAGGCGCGTCTCGCTATCGCTATGGCTCAGGAAGGCGGCTTGGGGGTTATCCACAAAAGCATGACCGTAGAGAGGCAGGCCCGGGAAGTTCGCATCGTCAAAAAATATGAAAGCGGGGTCGTTAAAGACCCCATCACTATATCCCCGACGGCGACAATTCGGGAACTGAGTGCCATGATGAAGGAGAATAACATCTCCGGTCTGCCGGTGGTCAACGGATCCGATCTGGTAGGTATCGTTACCAGCCGTGACGTGCGCTTTGAAACGAGCCTTGACGCAGCAGTCGAGTCGATTATGACTCCAAGGGATCGTCTGGTCACGGTTAACGAAGACCCCGACATGGAAGACGTCAAAACCTTGTTGCATCGGCACAGGATCGAAAAAATCCTGGTGGTCAACGATGATTTTGAACTTCGTGGCCTAATCACCCTGAAGGATATTCGCAAATCGGAAGATTTCCCCAATGCTTGCAAGGACGATCTTGGTCGTCTACGGGTAGCAGCTGCGGTGGGAACCGGCGCCGAAACCATGGAGCGGGTGGACGCCATTGTTGAAGCCGGGGTAGATGTGATCGTTGTTGATACGGCTCACGGGCATTCCCAGGGTGTGATTGACCAGGTGGCGAGGATCAAGCAGAAATATCCTGACCTGGCCGTTATCGGAGGTAATATCGCTACCGCAGACGCTGCCAGAGATCTTGCTGCTGCCGGTGCCGATGCGGTCAAGGTTGGCATCGGTCCCGGCTCAATCTGCACTACGCGGATTGTTACGGGGGTCGGCGTACCGCAGATCACCGCGGTCGCCAACGTGGTCGATGCGCTCAAGGGTACCGATGTCTGTGTGATTTCCGATGGGGGCATCCGCTTTTCCGGCGATATCGCGAAGGTGCTGGCAGCCGGAGCGCACGTGGTAATGATTGGCAGTCTCCTCGCCGGGTCCGAAGAAGCTCCGGGCGAGGTTGAGTTATACCAGGGCCGCAGTTACAAGGCCTATCGCGGCATGGGTTCAATAGGGGCCATGGGTCACTCTCAGGGTTCAAGTGACCGCTATTTTCAGGATATCGATTCCGGCGCCGACAAGCTTGTTCCTGAGGGCATCGAGGGTCGCGTCCCCTATAAAGGTAGCATGTCAGCGATTGTTCATCAGCTAACTGGCGGTCTCCGATCGGCCATGGGGTATACGGGCTGTTCAACCGTCGACGAATTGCGAACCAAGACCCAGTTCGTGAAAATTACCGCTTCCGGAATGAGCGAAAGTCATGTTCATGATGTTTCGATTACCAAGGAAGCTCCAAACTACCGGGTGAGCTGAGATCGAAAGCAGGGACTAAACGGCACATTGCAGGATGACTAGCAAAAACATTCACAGTCAGAAAATCCTGATTCTTGATTTTGGATCCCAGTACACCCAGTTGATAGCGCGCCGCGTTAGGGAGCTGGGGGTTTATTGCGAGATCTGGGACTATGACTGCGACCCAGATCGGGTTGCTGACTTTGACCCGCAGGGCGTCATTTTTTCCGGTGGTCCGGAGACGGCGACCGAGCATGATTCGCCCCGCGCTCCGGAATTTCTTTTTACGGCCGGCAAGCCGATTCTAGGTATCTGCTATGGTCTGCAGACCATGGCCGAGCAGCTGGGTGGCAAGGTGCAGCCGTCCGACAAATCTGAATTCGGCTATGCAGAGGTTGATATCTGTGAACCCGGGACGCTGTTCGATGGTGTCGAGGACCGGGTAAATGGGCAGGGAGTCCCGCAGCTGGATGTGTGGATGAGCCATGGCGACAAGGTTGTTGAATTGCCGGAAGGATTTCACGTCAGCGCTGTCACCGATAGCGCACCTATTGCTGCCATGGCAGACGAAGACCGACGTCTGTACGGACTGCAGTTTCATCCTGAAGTTACTCATACCTTGCAGGGGCTGCGAATTCTGGAAAGATTCGTACGCGTGATCTGCGGATGCGAGGCCCTCTGGACTCCTGCGAGCATTATCAAAGATGCGGTAGAAAGGGTACGGGAATCTGTGGGTAGCGATAACGTGTTGCTTGGGCTTTCCGGAGGTGTGGACTCGTCGGTGGTAGCAGCCTTGCTGCACAGGGCTATCGGCGACCAGCTTACATGCGTCTTTGTGGATAACGGTTTACTTCGATTAGACGAAGGCGCACAGGTTATGGCGACCTTCCACAAGAATATGGGCGTCAAGGTGATACGTGCCGATGCCCAGACACAGTTTTTTTCCAGGCTCGAAGGTGTCTCCGATCCGGAACAAAAACGCAAGATTATAGGCAATACCTTTATCGAGGTATTCGACGAAGAAGCATCGCGATTGAATAATGTTCGCTGGCTCGCTCAGGGCACAATTTATCCCGATGTTATCGAGTCCGCCGGATCGAAGACCGGAAAGGCGCACGTCATCAAATCGCATCACAACGTGGGGGGGCTGCCTGAGGAAATGAACCTCGAGCTACTCGAGCCCCTGCGCGAATTGTTCAAAGACGAAGTACGCAAGATCGGACTGGAACTCGGGCTACCCTACGAAATGGTATACCGGCATCCTTTCCCCGGACCGGGACTGGGTGTGCGGGTGCTGGGAGAGGTCAAGGAAGAGTACTGCGAAATTCTCAGGCGCGCCGATGCGATCTTTATCGAGGAACTTCACAAGGCAGATTACTACCACAAAGTCAGTCAGGCGTTCGCGGTATTCTTGCCAGTCAAATCCGTGGGCGTGGTGGGTGATGCGCGGCGCTATTCCTACGTCATCAATCTGCGGGCCGTAGAAACGGTTGATTTCATGACGGCGCGCTGGGCGCGATTGCCCTATGAGCTTTTGGAAACCGTATCCAGTCGAATAATTAACGAAATCCGCGAAGTCTCTCGAGTAGGGTACGATATCAGCTCCAAGCCGCCGGCCACGATTGAGTGGGAATAGTGACATGGGCTGTAAGGCCCATGTTTACTGACTTTTGCCACTTGCAAACTACTTGAAAACATCCATTTTTGAGTGGTTTTTGTAAACAAACTTGTAAACACGTGCCACTACTGAAAATCGTAGGTGTATCAAGTATCTGACAGTAAAATACTTGAAGAGGATACGCTCCGAACCTAAGCCATAATGTTCACAGTGACTTAGAAAAGGAGCGTTACTATGAACAGAGGGCAAGTATTGGCTGTAGACTTTGAGAAGCGAGAACTTAAAGACACACAGCAAAATTCTGACAACGACAAGCAGTCGTTCTACCGCAACAAAACCAAAATCTGTAATGACGCAGTCACCATCTTTCAGACAGCAAAGAGTGGTGGCATTTGGCATATGCGTGCGTACGTCGGCGACGCTGACAAGTACTTCCAAAAGAGTCTGCGGACTAAAGACAAAGCGAGTGCGATTGATAAGGCGGAAGAATATGAGCGGATACTCAGTAGCGCCACCTTGGTTGTTGAAAACCGATTAAAAGAGGCTTCTACGAGCGCATACACACAAGATGTCGACGACATGATTGATGAAGAGATGCGTAGGCAGAAGACTGACTTTGTGAGAACAAGCATGAAGAAAAGTATACGCACGTACACATACAAGCTGCTTAACAAGGCAGAAGCGAACATAGAGGCTGTGGGTAAGGGGACATTCGGCGTTGGGATTTACCCAAACAAAACCAAAATCCCAGCAGCGAAAAAAGTTTAGTGGGATAGAAATATGGTTTTATTGGCCGCTTGTCGACAATATAGGTTTTAACACTCTCCACAAAAACAGGAGGGTTGGAATGAGTGGTTATGATTTTTTCGGGGCGGTTAATACCGTCTTTATATTTGTAAGTTTGCTTGGTGTTTTGTCACAGGTTAAAACCATATGGCAAAGGAAGAAGCAAAAAATAAATGGAGGGGCAACCGAACTGCTATCTATAAATCAGTTTACCGTCAGTTACTTAGCGTATTTGTCCTTCTTTATTTACGGTTACTCAATTGAGCCGTTCAATCATTACATTGTTTGGCCCCGCTTAATCGCAACACTCTTAGTTGGCATTATTTTGTATGAAATATGGGTGGACAGAAAAACCAAGGTGTCATTTTCTATTCTAATTACAGCCATTTTTTCGCTATTAGTTGGGATATTAGGATTGTTTTATGGTGATACTTTTACTGATGAAGGGCGTTATGTGTCGACAATCATCATTTTGGTTATCTCAGTATTGATAGCGCAGGGTTACTATCACCAGATAAGATTAATTATCAAATCAGGTTCGACTGGTGCAGTTGATTTGAAAATGAGCCAATTTATTTTGATGATGGATATATCAACAATTGCTTTTGCTCTAAGTATGGGAGTTGCTAATGGTTGGCCGTTAATGGTACTCGCTATCACAAGTGGTATCACAAAATTAATAATAATGTATCTGTTTAAATGGGTGAAGGTTAGCCCGATTGCAATACAGCGTAGAAGTAGTAGAGCCATCTAATAATTTAAATTCAAAAAGGAGCATATGTGAGTCCGATTTTTTGTATAGATTGTTATGAATCGATATCACTAATCCAGCTTCTCTCTAAAATGAAAGCTTGATATTGCCAGTCCCTCTCTGAAATAGAAACGATGGGTGTCGCCGCGATGAACAGCGGAATCCAAATGAATGTAACTGCATCCCGTAGTTTTAGCCACGTCTCTCAGCCAGTTGTAGAGTATTTTTCCGTACCCCTGGGATCTTATATTTTGCGAAGTGACCAAATCGTCGATGTAGAGGTGCTTCCCCAAAAATAGATTCGTAGCAATACGATAACCAGCGACAGCTACTATATTCTCGCCGTCCTTGAGAAAAGCAAGCTTGAATCCTTGCTTTTCCATCTCCCTGACGGTTTCTAAGAATTGATCGCGCTTCAAATGGGTTCTTAGCTCCGCCATGACATCGAAGCAATTTTCTATTTCATCATCAGATTCGGCTATCTTAGGGTTCAATTCACTCATAA
>JAYPVG010000037.1:0-28096 GCA_038134485.1 Pseudomonadales bacterium | reverse complement strand
CTCTATTGCTTAATCTACTTTTTAAAGAGCGAATTCCCACACCTCCACGGTGAAGGAGGCGCGTATTATACGCGCCTGAATGGGATTGGCAAGAGGCTTTCGGCCCATTTTGAAACAAGTGAAATTGCCTTACACAGAGGCTTTTCAGCCCTCCGTGAGGGCTCTTTAGGAGCGAACAGCATTAACCAGATATTTTGACCAGATGAAAAAGCTTTTTGCCGCGCTTGAGTACGTAATATTTGCCATGCAGAGCCTTCTCTGGTGTCAGTTGGAAAGTGTCCGAATCAACGATTTGGCCATTAACGCTAACTGCATTATTGCCAACAAATTCGCGTGCCATCCGATTTGACTTGGCCAGATCGGTCGTCACCAACGCTTCAATGATATTGCTGCTTCTGTCTGTCATGAGTGTGCAGGGCAGACCGTCCAATTCCAACTGTTCCAGATCCGCACTGGTGAGACTTTGAATATCGCCCGAAAATAGCGCCCGACTGATTCGGGTCGCCGCTTCAAGACCGGAGTCCCCATGCACCAGTCGAGTCACTTCCCCGGCCAGAATTCCTTGAGCCTCGGGCTTGCCTGCTGCCTCGCGGTCACTGACTTCGATTTCCTCAATCTGCTGCAATGGCAAAAAAGTAAAGTACTTGAGAAACCCATAAACGTCAGCATCGGCCACATTGAGCCAAAACTGGTAGAAAGCGTAAGGCGAAGTTTTAGAAGGACTGATCCAGATTGTTCCCGTTTCGGTCTTTCCAAATTTAGTTCCATCAGCCTTTGTCACCAAGGGCTGGGTAAGGCCAAAAACCTGTTGCTGATTCAGCCGCCGGGTCAGGTCGATTCCGCCAGTAATATTGCCCCACTGGTCGCTACCGCCTATCTGCACAGTACAGCCAAACAACCTGTTCAATTCGGCAAAATCGTAGGATTGCAGAATCATGTAAGTGAATTCCGTGAAAGAGATGCCAGATCCTTCACGATCAATGCGTTGCTTGACTGATTCTTTCTGGATCATGGCGTTGACTGAAAAGTGCTTGCCTACATCACGCAAAAAGTCCAACACATTGAAGTTCTGCATCCAATCCAGATTATTAACCAGAATCGCGGCATTTATGTCGGACTCGAAGTCCAAAAACTGACTTAACTGGGGCTTTAATCGCTCCACCCACTCAGCAACAACGTCGCTGGAATTCAACTGACGTTCGCTAGCTTTGAAGCTCGGATCGCCTATCATCCCGGTAGCCCCGCCAACCAGCGCAATCGGTTTGTGACCTGCCATCTGAAAGCGCTTTAGAGTTAGCAGCGGCACCAGACTCCCGACATGCAGACTTTCAGCGGTCGGATCAAATCCACAATAAACAGTGCGGCTTCCTGTCCCGAGGTGCTCAATCAGTTCATCACCACCTGCCAGTTGGGTAATCAAACCGCGGCCCTGCAATTCTGAAACGATGTCTGTGATGCGCTCTGGCATGATTTTAGTCCGTCAAATTCCTGCAAATATTGACTGCATCGAAGCAGCGACTCTTCCAATAACGCGGTGACTCCGGCGCCTTGGGGGATCATTCGTATGCTGCGTTGAAAAAGCGCCGATTCTACACCAGTAGCGAATAAAAAACTCCGCCGGGAACAAATTCACGTAGGAATTGTCACTGATATTGATATACTTTCCAGCTTTGCGATTTTTAATGGCAGTGAGCTCGACGTCAGGCAACCAACAAAGAATCATGTATCTTGTAGATTTCATCAGGCAATTCGTCTCGAGGTATTACCCTCGACAGCACATTATAGCGGCAGGCTTTCTAAGCTTGGCGCTGCTGTTAATTTTACTCGTGCCAGCGAATGAATCCAGCCATGCCAACCAACATCGCAGCGAAATGATTCGGCTGCCGCTACAACAACCCGGATTCCCGCTGCAAGACAGCGCCTCGGATCCTACTTTGCAGGACAGTCAGTCACCCGGATATCCGGAAGACGCTGTCGATAAACCTGAGGCCTCGGACATCGGCACTGAGGAAGATCGTGATGCCGGCTGGCAACATGTGGAAGTGAAACCTGGTGACAGCCTGTCGATCATTTTCAATCGCGTGGGACTTTCTGATCAAGAGCTGTTCCATGTAGTTAACAGCCACGACGACGCCAAAGTGCTAAACCGAATCTACCCTGGATATCAGCTCAGTTTCCTGATCCCCGAACCGGGGGTGCTGGAGCAATTGCAAGTACTCAAGTCACCGATGGAGGGCTATCTCTTCAGCCTGGTGGACGGTTTCTATGAAGTCGAGACAATTTACCGCGAACCGGAAGTGCGGCAGGTATTCAAGCACGGCATCATAACCGACAGCTTGTTTCTGGCAGGCCAGCGGCAGGACATACCAACTCTGACTATCATGGAGATGGCCAATATATTCGGCGGCGTGATCGATTTCATATTGGATCCACGTCTGGGTGATCACTTCAGTATATTGTTTGAGGAAAATTATCTGGACGGCGAATTTGTTGGAACCGGTAATATCATCGCGGCCCAGTTCACCAATCAGGGCGAGCGATATATTGCTGTGCAATACCAGGACCGGGACGGCGAAATTGGCTACTACAACCCCCGCGGCGAAAGCATGCGTAAAGCATTTCTTCGCACACCACTCGATGTGTTTCGTATCAGCTCCAATTTTAGCCTGGCGCGGCGTCATCCAATCCTTAATACCATTCGCGCACATAAGGGAACGGATTATGCGGCACCCAAAGGGACACCGGTCCGTGCGACCAGCGACGGCAGAGTAACATGGGCTTCCAGAAACGGGACATTTGGTAATCTGGTAAGCATCAAACATGATGGCGGATTTGAAACCAAGTATGCCCACCTTAATGGTTATGCGAGCGGGATCAAACAAGGTGCGCGAGTTAGACAAGGCGACATTATCGGCTACGTGGGCGCCACTGGCAGTGCCACAGGACCGCACTTGCATTACGAGTTTCTAGTCAACGGCACACATCAAAACCCCCGCACTATTCTTGATAAACTGCCAAAAGCGGTATCGGTTACCGAAGATGAACTGGATCGATTTCATCAACAGGTATCCCCGCTCCTCGACCGTTTTTATCAGCTCGAAAATACACTGCAACTGGCTCAGCAACAGCTGGGTGCTGATTAACCCAGCCGCCTTCCATGGCACATCCGGGTTACTTCATCGGTCTCATTTCAGGAACCAGCCTTGATGCCGTAGATTGCGCGCTGGTGAATTTCGACGCTGACATACCGACACTGCGCGGCGCATTGGCGCTGCCCTATCCCGCGGAGCTGCGCAGGGATCTGCAAAAACTCATTCAACATCCGCAAACTTCTCTCGAGTCGCTTGGCGAAACTCACGTGGCGGTAGGTGAGCAATTTGCCAGGACCGTCAATATGCTGCTAGAAGAGCAAGAGATCGCAGCAGAAGAGGTGGTTGCCATCGGAAGCCATGGGCAAACGGTATTTCACAAGCCTGCCAAACCGCTGGCGTTTAGTTTGCAGATTGGAGACCCCAATACCATCGCCGTTCAAACCGGCATCGCAACAGTGGCGGATTTTCGAGGCAAGGATCTGGCTGCCGGTGGGCAGGGCGCGCCGCTTGCCCCGCTATTTCACCGGGCAGTTTTCGGGTCGAGCAAATTTACCCGAGTCATCGTCAACCTCGGTGGCATAGCCAATATTTCTGTGCTTGCACCGGGACAGGATTACCTCGGCTACGACACCGGTCCAGCCAATTCACTGCTGGATTACTGGGCCGAAAAACACCTCGGAAAGCCATTTGATTCTTGCGGAGCCTGGGCTTCTTCAGGACGCATTAATGAAGAACTCCTGGACCTCTTTCTTAATGATCCTTATTTTAGCAGTCCTGAACCCAAGAGCACCGGTCGCGAGTATTTCAATAATTCGTGGCTAGAACAGCGGCTTTCAGAGCTTACCGAAGTCCCGGAGCCAATCGACGTGCAGGCGACCTTGCTTGAGCTTACTGCCGCCTCCGTCGCCATGGAAATAGAAAATCAGGTAGATCCTGATCAGATTTTTCTTTGCGGTGGTGGCGCCCACAACACGGCTCTGCTGCAGCGGATCCAGGAGTTGCTGCCCGGTGCCGATGTCGCTTCGACAGCAAAGTTGGGTATCGATCCCGACTGGGTAGAAGCTATGACCTTTGCCTGGCTCGCGCGACAACGACTTGAGAAGATAGCGCAGGACACGCGAGTCATAACCGGTGCCCAGCGGCCCGTAATCTTGGGAAGCGTGTATAGGCCCGATTAGGTTTACCAAATCGGAGATACCGCAAATTAGCCCTTACTGGCACTGAGATGAAGTCAGATGGAGAATGAGGAACCGCATCCGCAAGTGGTGGCGGCCATCGGATTGTCGACGATGAAGCGAGCCCCCTCCAGCCCTTCGACATAATCGATCCTTGCGCCCACGAGGTACTGAAAGCTCAGGGGATCGACCAGGAGACTCGCACCCTTGTTGTTGACGACCGTGTCGTCGTCACTCACATCTTCGTCAAAAGAAAAACCATACTGAAAGCCGGAACAACCACCACCGGTTACGAAAACGCGCAATTTGAGGTTGTTATTGCCCTCCTCTGCCACCAGGCTTTGCACTTTAGCCGCTGCGTTATCGGTTAACGTCAGCAGAACAGGCTCTTGTGATTCAACTACGGACATCAAAATCTCGAGGCTCGGATTGCTTGGGATTGTTCCGACCAAAATGATTCGGAACCGTTGGTATTATAGCAATTAGCTGGAGTTGCAGTCAGGTATTATCTAAGGATGCGGTCAATCATTTTCGAGCGTGTCCTTATCACTCGCAACGGACTCGGGATCAGCCGTCAGGCGTTTGGTTGCCGACTGCCCGGCACCCGTATGCATCAGGTTTCCGTTGACTTCAGAGCCCATTACCATCTCTATCAGATTGTAATAAATGTCACCAACCACTACGGCCTTCGCGGCGAGTTCGACGTGCTTGGCAGAACGGACGTCACCCTGGACAAGGCCATTTATTACAACAGACGGCACACAGATCTCTCCTTCGACGGAACCTGTATCGACTACCCGGATTAGCGCATCAGAATTGTCTTCAGCGTAGATATTGCCCCTTACCTTGCCTTCTACGATCAATTCACCGGTAAAGTGGACATCCCCGATAATTTCAGTTGCACAAGAAATCAAGGTGTGGGCGGGACCCTGACTTTGAGGTTTTTCTCCTGAACCAAACACTGTCTTATTCTCCTTCGACAATCCAATCGAATGTCTTGCTGACCGATTTGGCCATCGGCGCAGTCGCAAAGGCTTTAATCTCAATCTGCCGGGGATTGAAACCCTGTGGAAGAACCAACTCGCCCTCGATATTCTGGAAATAACGAAATCTGAGCTTGATGTCCAGCATTTCCTGATCATCGCTAATATCCCGCAACGCGAGAACTTTTCTGCGCCCTTCCTGTTCTCCCACCAGGTTGACATTTACATGCCCGGTCAGATACTGACTGGTGGAGTCCTCCTGGCGCATGACCAGCTTGTATTGGTAGTGGCTCGGTTCATCGGAGTTTCGCAGTTCGATCTGGCCGATAACCAAGCCGACATTTTCAAATTCCGACGTCATGGCCTGGCGATAGAATGCGTTATCCTGCTCAAGCTGGCTGATGTAATCACGCAGTTCGGCTATCGTGTCCTGGATTTCCGCGTTGACCTGGCGATCCATCACCACGGTTCGGTCCATATCGGCCAACTGCTGACGTAAGTTGCCATTTTCGATGAGGAATTCAGACACCAGCTCCCTCAGTTGAGCCGCTTCGTTTCGCGCATCTTCGGCGTCTTCGCCGCCATACCTGTATCCGCCGACTATTCCTCCGGCAAAAAGCAGGCAAACTAGCATCCCTGCCGCCAACCTTCTCCAGGGTCTGTGCGGCACCACCACCATTTTTTCCTGCTTGCTACCTTTTACGACATTTGGCATGCGCCCATCATCCTGCAACCAATGCTAAAACTCCCATTGACCTCTCAATCGCCATCAGGGAACTAAGGCTACACTGTCGAGTCCGGTGGTTTCCGGTACTCCCAACATAATATTCATGATCTGAATTGCCTGACCCGATGCCCCCTTAACCAGGTTATCGATAGCCGACAACACTACAATGCGATTGTTGTTTTCCAAATAATTCACAGATATCTGGCAATAATTGGCTCCACGAACGTCACGGGTGGCCGGGAACTGGCCCTGGGGCAAAAGGTCAACGAACGGTTCGTCGTGGTATCTGGCGTCAAACAAAGACTGAAGAATTTCCGCGCTAATCTGCTGGTCTATAGCCACTGGTGCATAAAGAGTGGCAAGAATTCCCCGAATCATCGGGGTCAGATGCGGCATGAACGTGAGGTTGATAGCCTCCGTGCTAAATCGGTTCAGCCCCTGTTCGATCTCTGGTCCGTGGCGATGTCCATGGACGGCATAGGCCTTGATCGATTCATTGGCTTCGCCGACAAGATAATCCACTGCAGCCTTGCGACCGGCCCCACTGACGCCGGATTTAGCATCGGCGACCAGCTGCTTCACGTCAACCAATCCCGCTTCCAGCAGGGGAATAAAACCCAATTGAATTGCCGTTGGATAACAACCGGGCGCTGCCACCAGTCGGGCATTGCTGATCAGTGCGCGATTTACTTCAGGAAGACCATATATTGCTTCAGGGATCAATTCAGGACAGCTATGTCTGGTCCGGTACCAACGCTCCCAAACGGCAACATCCTGCAATCGGAAATCAGCAGACAGATCAATGACCCGAACACCTTGCTCCAGCAAGCCGGGCACCGAATGCATCGCAACTGCGTGAGGTGTCGCGAAAAAAACGATGTCGCAATCTCCGAGGCGCGTTGAATCCGGAGAAGAAAATTCCAGATCAATATGTCCACGGAGATTGGGGAACAACCCGGTCACCGGAGTGCCCTGCAACTCGCGAGACGTCACCACCTCAATTTGCAGATCCTCACGATGCGCCAGCAGTCGCAACAGCTCCACGCCGGTATAACCGGTTGCACCGACTACGCCAATTCTTACCACGTCATTCTCCCAAATTGATCAGAAGCCCGAGATAAATATTCCCGGTCCACGATCACCTCGGGTGACCGGGTGGGATATGTTACACAGCCCCGCTCATAATGCAAAAATTACATCGCGGGAATATAGACTACAGGAGAATTGCAGCCTGTGGTAAGTTGTCGGTACTCTGACTGGCAAGGAATATAGCGGTGTTGTGGGTTAAAGCCTTTCATATAGTCGCAGTCATCTGCTGGTTCGCTGGCCTGTTCTATCTGCCGCGGCTATACGTTTATCATGCAATGAGTGAAGACCAGATCAGCAGAGACCGCTTCAAGATAATGGAACGAAAGTTGTTCCGCGGCATAATGACACCCTCGGCGATAGCCACGGTTGGGCTCGGCGGCTGGCTGATCACATTTAATCCGTCATTTTATCTTTCGGCCTGGTGGATGCAGGCCAAAATAGCTCTGGTATTCATATTACTTGGATATCACTTTTATTGCTGGCGGTTCTTGTTGGCGTTTCAGAACGACAACAACCTACGTAGTCACACGTTTTTTAGGTTCTTCAACGAGTTCCCGGTCCTTTTGCTGGTGGCGATTGTTATCCTCGTAGTCGTGAAACCCTGATTCGGAAAAATCTACAGGCCGGAATTTAGCAAATGAACAGTAAACCAAATGTTTTGTGTTTTTCAGGTCTGGATCCTACCGGAGGAGCCGGGCTTCAAGCAGACATTGAAACTCTTTTCAGTATCGGTTGCCACACGTTGCCGGTGGCAACAGCAGTTACTGCGCAAAATACCCATAACGCGATAACGATTTCGATTACTGACCCCACCCTGGTAGTCCAGCAAGCCCGCGCTGTGCTGGAAGATATTCCAGTGCAATGTTTCAAGATCGGCTTGACGGGCGACGTGGCGATCATTGAGGTATTGCATAGCATACTGAGGGATTACCCGAATGTGCCCGTAGTAATGGATCCGATTTTCAAGGCAGGTGGTGGATTTCAGTTTGGTAGTCGGGACCTGGTCGAGGCAACGCGTTCGCTACTATTGCCATTAACCACTGTGCTGACGCCAAATATCGATGAAATCATGCAACTGGCGCCGGCTGCCGATAGTGTTGAAGCCTGTGCGGCCGAGTTGCTGGAAACCGGCTGTCGACACATCCTGCTCACCGGGACTCATGCAAGTACAAAAGAAGTGGTCAACAAGTTTTTTTCCTTACATAAGGGACTCTCTCTTTTTACCTGGCCCAGGCTGGAACATAGTTACCATGGCTCCGGATGCACTTTAGCATCCAGTCTCGCAGGCTATATTGCCCACGGTCTCGATCTTCACGATGCCGTCAAGCAAGCCCAGCGATTTACCTGGGAATCACTCAGCCACGGTTCTCGCATTGGATTTGGACAACATATTCCAGACCGCAGCGCCTGGAGCAAGCAGGGATTCTAGATCCGGTTGACTCATGAGCCTACGTGGAATCTATGCAATCACGGATAGCGCCTTGACCCCCGGGAGTGCGCTACTGTCAGCGGCGAACAAGGCTCTGGAGGGCGGCATTAAAATGCTGCAGTTCCGGGATAAAAGCCCAGATCATGACCGTCGATTGACCCAGGCCAGTGCCTTGCAGGCGCTCTGCGCCGAATTCAATGTTCCCCTGATCATCAATGACGATGTTCAATTGTGTCTGGCCTCAGGAGCAACGGGCGTCCATCTGGGCCAAGCGGATGCCTCAGTGTTGGCAGCCCGGAAGATCCTCGGAAAAAATGCCGTGATCGGCGTGACCTGCCACGCTGATATTGAACTGGCTGTCAAAGCCGAACAAGCCGGAGCCAGCTATGTTGCTTTTGGTCGCTTCTTTCCCTCGGTAACCAAACCGAACGCACCGGCGGCAGACCTTGACGTCCTGCGCCTGGCAAGGGAAAGGTTGTCGATACCCATAGCAGCGATTGGCGGAATAAATGCCGACAACGCGGGTGAAATAATAGCCGCGGGCGCAGACCTGCTGGCTGTGATAAATTACCTGTTCTCCAGTCAGGATGTTGAGGGACGGACAAGGCAGCTTGGCGCTCATTTTAATCAGCCCGACTGAACCAGATTGCAATCGAGGATGTGATGACTCTTACCCAAAACACGACCGAACAATCCGCTGAACTGTACAACCTGGCACTTCGCTTTATTCCCGGTGGTGTTAATTCGCCCGTTCGGGCTTTCAAGAGCGTTGGAGGTAATCCTCTGTTTTTTAAGGCCGGCCAGGGTGCATATCTGATCGACGCTGACGATAATCGCTATGTTGACTACGTGGGTGGCTGGGGACCATTCATACTTGGCCATTGCCATCCCTCAACCATCTCGGCCCTGCACCAGCAGTTGCAGCTGGGCCTGGGCTACGGTGCCTCAACTGAAGCTGAAATTAAGATTGCTCAGAAGATTTGCAGCATCCTGCCCTCAATTGAAAGTGTGCGCCTTGTCAATTCTGGTACGGAAGCCACCATGAGTGCGATACGCCTCGCGCGCGGCTTCACCCGCCGCGACAAGGTAGTGAAATTCGAAGGCTGCTACCACGGACACGTTGACAGCCTCCTCGTTAAAGCGGGCTCCGGCGCACTCACTCTGGGTGAACCAGATTCCTTGGGAGTGCCTAAGGCATTTACCGAACTGACACATATTCTTCCCTACAACGACTCAGACAGCGTCAACGCATTATTCGACAAAGAAGGTGAGCAAATCGCCTGCATAATTGTCGAGCCGGTAGCCGGCAATATGAACCTGGTGCCGCCACTTCCCGGTTTTTTAGAAACGTTGAGAGACGTCTGCACCCGCCACGGTGCTGTGCTGATTTTTGATGAGGTTATGACAGGCTTTCGCGTGGATCTGGGCGGCGCACAAAAAATGTTCAATGTCACTCCTGACCTCACCACCCTGGGGAAAGTCATCGGAGGCGGCTTACCAGTCGGCGCGTTTGGCGGTCGAAAAGATATCATGGACTACCTGGCGCCAAATGGCCCTGTTTACCAGGCGGGAACATTATCCGGCAACCCCCTTGCTGTTGCCGCCGGTCTGGCAACTCTTGAAGAGATCTCCGCTGCAGGTTTTTACTCTGACCTGACCTCGAGCACGGGACGCTTGTTGTCAGGGTTGCAAGAGCGGGCCGCAGCTGCGGGCGTGGCTTTTACAACCAATCAGGCAGGCGGCATGTTTGGTTGCTTTTTTAGCACCGAGGAGACTGTCAGCAGGTTTGAACAGGTAACAGCGTGTAACATGGAAAACTTTCAAATCTTTTTCCATAGCATGCTGAAAAATGGCATCTATCTGGCGCCTTCGGCCTACGAGGCTGGATTCGTATCGGCTTCCCACGGTGACGAGGAAATTGAGTTGACGCTGGAGGCTGCGGAAAAGGCCTTCGCAGCGGTTGCCGGAGCAAACAGCTGAATTACATGATGAAAAAATATCACGTTTACGGTATCGGTAATGCTCTGGTGGACAAAGAGTTTGAAGTCGAAGACTCGTTCTTTGAAGAGCACAACATTGAGAAAGGATTCATGACGCTGGTAAGCCGCGAGCATCAGGAGCAGTTGCTGGAATTGCTTGACAGCCAGGTAGGATTAAAGAACCAATCCGGTGGCGGGTCCGCTGCGAATACACTCTACGCGCTGAGCCAGTTCGGCGGCAATGCGTATTTCGCCGGTAAAGTTGCCAACGATGAGACCGGCGATTTCTATGTTGAACAGCTCGGGCATCACAATATCGAGACAAATCTTGGCCAGGACAGGGATCACGGTACCACCGGCAGATGTCTGGTCATGATCAGCCCTGATGCCGAACGCACCATGCACACCTACCTGGGTGTGTCAGAGGACGTGTCTGTTGCCGATGTCCACGAAGACGCCATCAAGGACTCGGAATACGTGTACATTGAAGGCTATCTGGTAACTTCACCCAGCGCCAAGGCAGCAGCCAAAGAATTAAAGCGAGTAGCCGAACTGCACGGTGTAAAAACCGCCATGACATTCTCAGACCCTTCAATGGTCGAATATTTCACCGAAGCGATAGCCGACGTACTGGGCGACGGCGTAGACCTTCTGTTTTGCAATGAAAAGGAGGCCATGCTGTGGACTGCCGCCGAGAGTTTTGATGCTGCATGTGAACTGCTAAGAAACCATGCCAGACATTTTGTTGTGACTCGTGGTGCTCTTGGCGCTCGAATTTTTGACGGCAGCCGATACATCGATATAGATGGTCACAATGTCCAGGCGGTTGACACCAATGGCGCTGGCGATATGTTTGCCGGCGCTTTCCTCTACGGTATCACCCACGGATATGACTACCAGTCCGCCGGCAACCTCGCCAGTCTGGCCTCCGCTACCACGGTTTCCAGTTTCGGTCCCAGACTCCCATCCGAAGATCACCCTGCCATACTGAGGCAACTCAATCTGGCCTGATACTCAATACCTGCCGAACACAAGAATAGAAAGGCTTTGCTAGCAATTTCCTCTTCGCAAAATTTGATTTGCAATCCCGCCAAATTCAATTAAATTGGCGTGGCGCAAAAAATGGCATTCAAGCCTTACGCCTATCCTTTCTAGTAAATTAACAACAAGCCCCATAAGAGGTAAAAAGCATGAAACGCGTAATACTTTCGGCCATAGTGATTGGCCTGCTTACAACGAATGCGATGGCACAAAACGTGCCGGAGCTTCCCTTCGAGTCGATTCCAAACCCACTTAATATGCCCGACGACATTCACTTCGGCGAAATTGCCGGCGTGGCGGTAAATTCTCATGGGCATGTGTTTGTATTTTCTCGCGGCAACTCCGTTGGCCCCGCCTACATGGCTAAAGCAGCGCAGCTCCTCGAATTCGACGCCGAGGGCAATTTCGTACGTGAGATCGGCAAAAACCTGTTCGCCTGGTCGTACGCACACGCCGTTCGAATCGATGCTGACGATAACATCTGGACGGTAGACAAGGGGTCGGACACGATTATCAAGTTCAATCCCCAAGGACGCGTCGAGTGGGTTTTCGGTCGACCACAAGAGTCTTCACACTTTACCGGACCCCCTGACTACGCAGCCACCCTCGCCGAGCACCTCGAGCGCGCCGGCGTTCACATGGAGGTACCGGAGAACAACAATGCGCGAAATCCGGTACCCGTGCACCAGGACAATCGATTCAATCAGCCGACAGATGTAGCCTGGGACTCGCAGGGAAATTCATACTTCAGTGACGGCTACATAAATTCGCGGGTCGGGAAAGCCAATGCCCGCGGCGAATGGGTAGCTAGCTGGGGCTCACTGGGTACTGGTCCCGGACAGTTCGACACACCTCACGGCATCGCCGTGTCTCCGGACGACGAGGTTTATGTTGCTGACAGGGGTAACAGACGCATTCAGGTTTTTGACACGGACGGCAACTACATCCGCGAATTTACCATTGACGTGCCAGTCGATACCTCCCGTGGCAAGATCACGTACGGGCGAGAAAATCCCAATGGCACTCGCGGCTCGCAGTCTCCAGGAGCTCCCGATGCTCTTTGCATGACGCCAGGACCGAATCCCGTCCTGTTCGTTGGCGACCTGTATCCAAGCCGCATCTATAAGGTCTCTTTAGAGGGTGAAGTACTTGGCGTATACGGCCAGCCCGGCCGAAACCTCGGTGAGTTTGGTTGGATTCACGCTATTGCCTGCCCTTCAGAGGATGAGATATGGGTCGGTGAGCTGATTAACTGGCGCCTTCAAAAACTGGTTACCCGTGGCACTAACTAGCCTACCTTTAAATCCGGTAAAGTCCGGGTAATCACACTCCGAATCGGGCTCCGCGGCAGTTCTCATAATGAGAACCGTCGTGAAGAGCCCGGTTTCTACCCACAATGATGACGCTGCGGGAGCACACTTTTACTGGCCGAGTCCCAGGTCATCAATGAACGATTTGACCCCGTCAAACCAGCTACTCTTGCGCGGGCTTTGTCTATCACCCTGCTCCTCCTGGATTCCCTGAAATTCTTCCAGCAGCTCCTTTTGACGCCTGGTAAGGTTAACCGGGGTTTCCACTACAACCCTAACCAGAAGATCGCCGGTGGACCCTCCGCGAACCGGATTCACTCCTTTGCCTCGCAACCTGAACAGCTTGCCGGTCTGGGTCTCGGAGGGGATTTTGAGTTTCACCCGACCACCCAGGGTAGGCACTTCCAATTCGCCCCCCAGTGCCGCATCAATAAAGCTGATGGGAATTTCACAGTGCAGATGTCTCCCGTCACGGGTAAAAATTCCGTGAGGCCGCACCGAAACCTCAACATAAAGATCTCCCGGAGGCCCGCCATGGACGCCAGCCTGGCCTTCTCCGCCAAGCCTGATACGGTCGCCGGTATCAACTCCTGCGGGAACCTTGACCGACAGAGTCTTGCGCTCTTCAGTGGCCCCGCGACCGTGGCACACGTGGCAGGGATCCTTGATCTGCTGACCAGTGCCTCGACATCGGGGACAGGTCTGCTGTACCGAAAAGAAGCCCTGCTGCATGCGGACCTGGCCAGCCCCATTACACGTGCTGCAATTCACCGGAGAGGTTCCCGGCTTGGCGCCCGAGCCGCTGCAGTTTTCGCAGGTTACAGTGGTGGGAATCTGTATCCGAGACGTAGTGCCGCGAACGGCTTCCTCCAGATCCAGCTCCAGGGTATAGCGCAGATCAGCGCCCTGCCTCACGTGGCTGCGACGCCCACCCCCGTGCCCGCCGCCAAAGATATCACCGAAAATGTCACCAAAAATGTCACTGAAGTCGGCGTGTCCACCGGAGGTCTGGCCATCGATGCCAGCATGGCCGTACTGGTCATAGCGGGCACGCTTGCCGCTATCTGACAATACTTCGAAAGCCTCGTTTGCTTCCTTGAATTTCTCTTCCGCTTCCTTGTTATCCGGATTACGATCGGGATGAAATTTCATCGCCACGCGACGATAGGCCTTTTTGATTTCAGCCTCTGTTGCCTCGCGGGATACATCCAGCACTTCGTAATAATCTCGTTTTGACATCAAACGTCCCGATTCCGGTCCAACCGGATTACTGTATTGAATTCCCTCATAAGCAGGCGCCCCGAGCCCTAACCCGATACTCGCCAATTGCGAGATATGGTTACAGCTCGGGGCAACCTATGGCGCAGGGTCGCCGTTGCCGGCAAAGGCCCTGATCGCTTACTTGTCTTCTTCCTTTACTTCCTCAAACTCGGCGTCAACGGCTTCATCATCCGTCGAGCTGCCTTCCGATGCTGCGCCCGCGCCACCTTGCTCCGCTTCGGCCTGCTGTTCCGCATACATTCTCTGCGCCAGGCCGGAAGATGCTTCCGTCAAATCCTTGGTCTTTGCATCGATGGCTTCCTTGTCGTCACCTTTTGCAACTTCTTCCAGCGCCGCAACTGCCGCCTCGATTTTCTCTTTCTCGTCAGCGGTCACCTTGTCGGCAGCCTCTTCCAAAGTCTTCCTGGTAGCATGAATCAAATGGTCAGCCGTGTTGCGCGCCGTAATCAGCTCCTCGAACTTCTGATCGTCGGCCGAGTGCGCCTCGGCATCCTTGACCATGCGCTCGATCTCTTCGTCCGATAATCCGCTTGAAGCCTTGATTACTATGGACTGCTCTTTACCGGTCGCCTTGTCTTTTGCCGACACATTCAAAATACCGTTGGCGTCGAGGTCGAAGGCCACCTCGATTTGCGGCATACCTCTTGGCGCTGGCGGAATATCGCTAAGGTCAAATCGACCCAGCGACTTGTTCTGGGAGGCCTGCTTGCGCTCACCCTGCACCACGTGAATGGTCACCGCAGTCTGGTTGTCATCTGCAGTCGAAAAAACCTGCGTTTTCTTGGTCGGGATGGTGGTGTTCTTGTCGATAAGAACGCTCGCAACTCCGCCCAGTGTTTCGATGCCCAGCGATAGCGGTGTCACATCCAACAATAAGACATCATTAACCTCGCCAGAGAGCACTGCGGCCTGAATAGCGGCACCCATGGCAACCGCTTCATCCGGGTTGACGTCTTTGCGAGCTTCCTTGCCGAAATAGTCGGCAACTTTCTTCTGCACCAGTGGCATGCGAGTCTGACCGCCGACCAGGATCACGTCGTCGATCTTGGATACGTCCAGTCCGGCATCCTGCAGCGCAATCTTGACCGGCTCCAGAGTCCGATCTACCAGTGATTCAACCAGTGACTCGAACTTGGCGCGCGTCAATTTCTGGACCAGATGCTTGGGACCACTGGCATCCGCGGTGATATAAGGCAGATTCACCTCGGTTTGCTGGGCAGACGAAAGTTCAATCTTGGCTTTTTCTGCCGCTTCCTTGAGTCGCTGCAGGGCAAGCGGGTCGCTGTGCAGATCCATACCCGACTGCTTTTTGAATTCCTCGGCCAGTTAGTCGATCAGGCGCAGGTCGAAGTCCTCACCACCGAGGAACGTATCGCCGTTGGTAGAGAGCACTTCAAAGGTATGCTCACCATCGGTCTCGGCGATTTCAATGATGGAGATGTCGAATGTTCCGCCACCCAGGTCGTAGACAGCAATCGTGGAATCGCCACTCTTCTTGTCCATACCATAAGCCAGTGCAGCGGCTGTCGGCTCGTTAATGATGCGCTTGACGTCGAGACCGGCGATCTTGCCTGCGTCTTTGGTCGCCTGACGCTGAGAATCGTTGAAATAAGCAGGCACGGTGACTACCGCCTCGGTGACTGATTCACCCAGGTAGTCTTCCGCGGTCTTCTTCATTTTCTTCAGCACCTGCGCTGAAATCTGCGGTGGCGACATCTTGTCGTCATTCACTGCGACCCAGGCATCACCGTTATCAGCCTTGGCAATCTTGTAAGGCACCATCTTGATGTCTTTCTGGACAATCTCGTCATCGAACTGACGACCGATCAGCCGCTTGATAGCAAATAGCGTGTTGGTTGGGTTGGTCACCGCCTGGCGCTTGGCAGGCTGTCCAACAAGGATCTCATTATCGCTGGTATAGGCAATGATCGACGGAGTCGTTCGATCACCTTCAGCGTTTTCTATAACCTTGGGCTTTCCGGCGTCCATTACCGCCACGCACGAGTTGGTGGTTCCCAAATCTATGCCAATAATCTTACCCATTTCGCTTTCTCCACTGTCTGTCCGGGCTGTTGCCGCGCGGTCCGCTGCCGTCAGCCGCTAATCTGATTCTGTCTTTCCACTCATCTCAGTCGGCAATTCCTGAATCTGCGGCTCCACCGGTTCTTATTGCGGTGAAAACAGGACTCGTGGATTGCCGTCAATAATGCCAATATTGGCGCTCCGACGCCGATTTCAAGGTCTGTGAGGCGCTATTTCAGCATTTAATTTACAGCTGAAGAGGCCGGTTTTGATTACTTGCTAACCATGACCATGGCAGGCCTGATCACACGCCCATGTAGCAGATATCCTTTCTGCATCACCATTGTCACGGTGTTGGATTCAACTTTGTCGTCTTCCACCGTCGCCATGGCCTGGTGAAGCTGCGGATCGAACGGCTCGCCGAGAGGATCGATGGTTTCGATACTGAATTTGCGGAAGCAATCAACAAAACTTTTCAGTGTAAGTTCAACCCCTTCCCGAATCGCCTCCAGATTTTCTTCCGACTGATTTTCAGCGCTATCATCCGGCTCGTTTTGTGTCCCAGCCGCCTCGAGTGCGCGCTCCAGGTTATCAATTACTGACAATAACTCGGTGACGAAGCGCTCCTGGCCGTATTTGTGGGCTTTTTCGACGTCCTGCTCGGTGCGCCGCCGCAAATTTTGCATCTCGGCCTGGACTCTGAGCACGTCGTCCTGATGCTTGCGCACCAGCTCTTCAGCCTCCTCAAGGCGCTGCAGAGCCTGATCGAGGTTCAGTTCCGCGGTCTGCGCAAGATTTTCCGTATCGGCCGATTCTCCGCCCTCACCATCCAACTTTCTCCCGCTATTCTCGCTGGCCTGAACACCCGCTTCCGCTTCCAGCCCTGACTGCTCTTGACCGTCGTCCTGCTGTCCAGCTGAAGGCCCGGCAGAATTTTTCTCTTCACTCATGGCTTGACCCTATCCCTTGCCTGTTAGTAGTGGCGATCCTCTTAAACTCAGGATCCTTGTGCCGCTTTACGGTTGTACAAAGGCCCTTATATGGGGCCTGACCATGCTGATTCAAGCTGCTCGGCAGGAATGATTGGCATACCTCTGGTAGCTCGAATGGCTGGCAATTTATTCGCGTGAGAGCTTCCCAATTCAGCGGCTGCACTCATATACTTTCGCTATGTTGAGTCAGCTGACAATCCGGGACTATGCCATCGTCGATACTCTGGATCTGGAGCTTGGCGGCGGCATGACTGTCATTACCGGCGAAACCGGTGCTGGCAAATCCATCATCCTCGGTGCCCTGGGCCTGGCCCTGGGTGATCGCGCCGACAAGACTGTGATCAGAAGCGGCTGCGAGCGTGCCGACATCAATGCCCGTTTCGATCTGACCGGCAACCAGCCGGCACTTGACTGGTTGCAAGACCATGATCTGCTGGATGCCGGAGGCGACCCAAGCAGCTGTCTGGTACGTCGAGTGGTACCCGCCGACGGCAGCTCTCGAGCCTACATCAACAACGTGCCGGTAACCCTCGGCAATCTGGACGAACTGGGCCAGGTGTTGATGGATATACACAGTCAGCATGAACACCATTCCCTGTTACGCAAGGCTACTCATCAACAGTTGCTGGATGAATTCGGCGTCGAACCCAAACTCCTGACGAGCATGCAGGATTTGTGGAGCAAGTGGCAGCACAATCAACACCTCATGAAGCATCTCACCGAGCAAACCGAGGAACGCGAGGCGCAGCGCCAGCTGATCAGTTATCAGGTCGAAGAACTCGAGGAGCTTGCGCCCGACGAGGATGAATTCCAGCGTCTGGAGCAGGAATTTCAGCGGCTCAGTAACGCCGACAGCAGCGTTGCCACTCTGCAACAGGCGCTCACCCTGTGCCGGGACGACGAAACTTACAACATCGAACAGGCCATCAGCCAGGCCCGCTCCCTGCTGCAGTCGATGCCGCCCGCTGGACTGAAACTGGAGCCTATAGTGGAGCTGCTGGCAACTGCCGCTATCCAGGTCGAAGAAGCTGCCAGCGATTTGCAACTGCAACTGGATCGTATCGAAATGAATCCGGAGCGTCAGCAGTGGGTGGACGAACGACTGGCGGACCTTCATCGGGTCGCCCGCAAGCACAGGGTCAGGCCCGAAGAACTCCATCAATTACACCTTGATTTGCAAGAGCAGCTGGCGTCGCTGCAAAGCTCTGATCAGCGTCTTGAACAACTCCAGCAACAGGATCGAGAATTTCGAAATTTGCACCGGGATGTAGCCCGTCAAATCAGTAGTCAGCGCTCTCAGGCGGCGAAAAAACTGGCAACAAGCATTAATACCCAGCTCGCCTTATTGGGCATGGGTGAGGCACGTCTGGAGGTCAAGATATCAGAGATCAGGGGCGATGATCCCTCCAATAATGGTCTGGAAACAGTCGAATTTCTGGTGAGCACCAATCCCGGTCAGCCAGCGCGCGCACTGGCTAAAATTGCATCGGGAGGTGAACTGTCTCGGATCAGTCTGGCCATCCAGGTAATCACCGCGCAGACTTCGAAAACGCCCACGCTGGTTTTCGATGAGGTGGACGTGGGCATCGGCGGCGGCGTAGCCCGCGCGGTAGGCAAGCTGCTGCGGCAGCTCGCCGACCATACCCAGATTCTCTGTGTTACTCATCAAGCGCAGGTCGCATCACAGGGTCAGCATCACCTCGTGGTGCGCAAACAATCCAGCGGCAGCAGCACCAGCACAACCATCACCCGGCTGCATGACCGGGACCAGGTGAAAGAGATAGCTCGCATGCTCGGTGGCGAAGAATATACTGACGAGTCTCTGGCCCATGCCGAGCAAATGGTAGCCAGCAATTAATCCGCATCACGCTTGCCCAATTCCCTTACCCACTTGCCCCAAAAACGCGGCCAATAACTCGTGCTTGATTGTGAGAGCTACCCCGACGCGATCGACTCGCTGAGACAGCTGCTTACCAGTGAGTGCTGAGCGAATGCACAATGTTTTTCGCGGAGAATGAATCGGCAATGAGCGCCCATGGGGACTACAGGTCATAACTTACCGGATTAAAGTCCGAGTAAGCGCGCAAGGAAGCTATCAGAAGTAAAGACCGCTACGCACCGTCTTTGCGGCAGGATGGGCAGACTCCGTAAATATAAAGCGAATGATCGGTAATTTTGAAACCCAGTTTTTCCGCAATCTGATCCTGTTGCTGCTCGATCACCTCATCAAAAAACTCCTCCACCGTGCCACACTTGGTGCAGACGATGTGATCGTGATGCTCATCGGAATTGAGTTCGAAAACCGAGTGACCGCCTTCGAAATGATGGCGCATGACAAGGCCAGCAGCTTCAAACTGGGTCAGTACACGGTATACCGTTGCCAGACCGACGTCCTCGTCTGCTTCGATAAGCGCCTTGTACACATCTTCTGCGCTGAAGTGCTTGTCTTTCGAACCTTCGAGAATTTGCAGAATTTTCACGCGCGGCAGCGTGACTTTGAGACCTGCATCTCGCAGGTCCTGATTTTCCGTTGCCATATCACTCTCTCTCGGGAAACCCCGCTAATCCAACGGATTTTCGGCAATTTCCCTCTAGTTGGAGGCTTTCCGACGAGCGAAAAGTTAAGGTATTATGCCGCTTTCACTGGCCGGAAGAAAGTTAGCGCGCATAAGCGCCGAGCGCTAGGGTTTAACGCAGAGCTATTTCGCCACCAGTTGATCAGGCTCCAGGATCGTCTTAGTCTGTACAAGTTGCTGTTTTTAAATACAAAATTATTATGTCACCCATGCTTCGATCATTGGTCTTAACATTGTTGCTCGCCGGGCTCGCAGGCTGCGGTCCATTCCAGTTTCCCGGTGTGTACAAAATCTCCGTCCCACAGGGCAACATCATCACACAGGACATGGTCGATCAACTTCGACCGGGCATGACCAAACGCCAGGTGATTTTCGTGATGGGCACGCCTCTGGTGCGGGATCCTTTCCATCAGGACCGCTGGGATTACGTCTACAATTTCCAGCCCGGCGGCGGCCAGCGAGTGGGCGAGCGGGTGACCGTATTCTTTGAGGACGATCAGCTGATTCGTATCGCCGGCGATTATCAACCCGACCCGAACGCCGTCAATTAGAAGCGGAACGCCAAGATTCCGCGCATGACTTTCGGCAATTTCGTTGATGAAGAATTCGCCAAAGGTCATCCTCCGATCACAGGTCGAAACGCACTCCCAGCGTAAGGCTGCGTCCAGGCTCCGGTGCAAAGTTCTTGAGGAACGAGGCATGGTTGCGAATTTCTTCGTCAAGCAAATTGTCGCCGCGCAAGAAAAGCTTCAGCTCTCTGTCGCCCGCCAATCTCAAGTGGTAATCGGTGTAGAAAGACACCACGGTGTAACTGTCGGTAGGTAGCTCCACTGCAGCAACATTGTCCTGCTCGTCGACACGAGTAACGTGCAGATGAGCGCTCCAGTCTATACCGAAGTAACGCAACTCTGCACCGAACTTGGCAGCAGGTATTCGCGGAATATTGCCACCGGAATCCAGCTCAGCCCGCACCAGATCGCCGAAGATGCCGAGTTCCAGTGCACTGTCACCCCGATCCAGCAGAGAAAAATCTATCTCGCCTTCGATGCCGGTGAAGGTAGCGTCCTGGGACAAATAGCGGGCAATGATCTGCTCCTCAAATTCCTCACCGGTCAGGTTTAGATAGATGTAATCATCTATCTCGTTACGATAAACGCTGAGTTGTCCGGTAATCGGCCCAAGATGACGTCGGAATCCAATTTCAAGATTGGTAGACGTTTCCACATCCAGATCCGGGTTGCCAATTTCAAGGAGGTTGGTGGCCGCGTGTAAAATGAAATCCTCGGGATCTGAATAGACCTCACAGTTGCCGGCATTCACATTGGAAACCAGTTCCTCCACGGTGGGTGTGCGTTGCGAGCGGCTGACCCCTACCATAAAGTTACTGTCATCAGACACATCGTAGAGCACACTGCCACTGACACTTAGCGCATTGTTGCTGCTATCACAGCCTGAACCCGAATCCACATTACCGCGTTCAAAACGTGCGCCCAACTCGGTGGTAAAGCTACCTCTCATGAATCGTTCAACTCCAAAGATGCCGATGTTGTTAATGTCCGACTTCGGTATGAAAGCTTCCTCACCAGCCGCTTCAAATTCGGTATTAGTCAGCTGCAATCCCCACACACCAGAGCGGCTGGCCGTGTGAGCATGACTCACTGTAAAGCGGCCCTCGAAACCCTCGTTAGTATAAAGCGTCCCCACTTCCTGGCCGCCGTCTTCGAAATATTCAACTTCACCATGCTGGTAGTCGGTAAACCCAAGAGAGCCTTCAAATTCGTCAAACCAGCTGTCTTCGAACTGCAGTCCTCCCCTTACGTCATAGCGGGTTTTTTCCAGATCAATACGGACAAACTCTACTTCCTCTTCTTCCTCGTGCAGGTCATGAGCCTCGCCTTCGTGCTCATCTCCATCATGGTCATCATGTCCGCCATGGCTGTGAGTACCACCGGGCAGACCATAGTTGTTATCAAGAATATTTGCGGAAATCCCGAGGAAGCCTCTCGCACCAATCCAGGAAAGGCCGAGGCTACCTCCCTGAGCTTCGGTATCGGAGTTGCTGATAAATCCTCTGGTATTCTCGAACGCTTCTTCGTAGAGGTCGAGCTCCTCTCCATGATCGTGCTCTTCGCCCAGAAAATCGGCAATAAGTTCCTCCAGAGATTCCACCGCCTCCTGGTCTACAGCAAAGCCAGGAATGTCCACATTCCCGCTCTCACGGCGAAAAAAGCTGGTGTGAAACCCGAAGTTGCCACGAGAGCCATCGACACGAACCACGGTCTTGTTTTCATCATTGACCGTGTTGTGACTTTGCTCCACAAAAAACACGGTATCTTCAAGCAGCCGGCTTGGAATTCGATTATCAATTACGTTAACCACGCCGCCCACAGCGCCACTGCCGTACAACAGCGTAGCCGGTCCCCGAATCACTTCCAGACGATCTGCTAGTGCTGGCTCAATGCCCTCTGCATGGTCCGGACTCAAACTTGAAGCATCAGTGATGCCGACACTGTTGGTCAGAATACTGACACGGCTGCCGGTTTGACCCCGAATCACCGGGTGCCCAAGGCCGGGACCGAAAGAAGCGTTATTAACACCAACCTCGTTGCGCAAAGTATCACCCAGAGTGTTGGCGACTTTCTCGCGCAACTCTTCTCCAGACAATAAATGAACCGGAAGCGCTGTCTCAGCTGCATTGGCTTGAAATGGAACAGTGACCAGTATTTCCTCCAGTACTTCGATGCGACGACTCCCCTCTTCCTGGGCGACCACTGCGGGTGCAAGCATCATAGGCAACAAAGCCAGCCCGATGGCCTGGGACAATTTGTGGGATTGCTTGGGATAAAACATATTGGCTCCTGCAACTCGATCAACTAACTAGACTATTGGTGGCAACCAGACCCACGATATGTCCTCGACGCAAAGCAGCATCAAGGACTCAAAAGTGAATACGGTTAATGACGGATCTAGCTGATGAAGCGAGGCGGACCGCGGGGATTGAAGGAATGATCGGTCCTGGCAAATGAAGCCAGTTCATTCGATTGGAAAGAGACTACCGCAAATGCAGCTTGTGGAGCTTCGGATTTCGCGATTGTGACGTCGTTTTGAGATCCAAGCTTGAGACATACCTCACAGTCTGCCTGCAGCTTAAGGTCACCCTGGTGCGAGTGCTGAAGATCGATGGTCTGGGTAAATACGAAGATGTACGCCGCGACCAGGATTACCAGTCGATTACGGTTGGAATTGAAAAAGCGTGTCACTTGCACCGGCGCAATCTCATGCTCTACACATTCAGTATTCCGTCAGTATGCCAGCAGTTGCAGTTGTTGAAAACACCTATTTTCAATCAACTCGGGTGAAATACCGTCATCAGATGACTTCCTCTTAGACTGGCCACTACCCGATCAGACTCACCGCAAAAGACTCCAGCGCCTGCAGGCCGACCACGTCATGGGCTGCTAAATACAGATTCTGACGCGGAATATGCCGTAGCGCCCCATCCAGCACCAGCAGGTGTTTTTCTTCCTGCTGTCGTCTTTCTTCCAAAAAATCGTTGCCACCAGCTGGCATGCGTTTGTTGACCACCAACCCCCCAAGCGCCACGCCCGTGCGCTGCAGCTGCTCCGCCAGCTCGATGGATTCCAGCACAGGAAGACGCTCCGCGGCCAGCACGATGATAAACGAAGTTTTCGTTTTGTCGGTCAGCGTATTACGCAGATTGACGAAACGATTGCGACGACGCAGCAATATCTGTCTGATACGACTTTCCTTCTGCGCTTCGGGGTCTTCCTCAAAGTACTTGCCACCCAGGTCCTGATCCGATTCTCTGCTGAGGTCTGCGACCACCGCCGCGAACTTGTCAGCCTTCTCGCGACGCTTGATCAACCCTTCCGTCCATGCCGACATCATTTCGGGTAGCGCCATCAACCTGGCAGTGTGGCCAGAAGGTGCCGTGTCGAACACAATAAGATCGTAGTCCTTCACTCCCTGCTCTACCACTTCAGCAATTTTTTCGAGAATTGCAGCTTCCTGCATGCCCGGCGCTTCGCGGGAAAGTTCCATGTGCTTGTCGACCTCACCCCGCAGATGCACGGGCATGAGACGATGCAATGCCGAGCTCACTTCCTCGAGATGCCGGTTGACCGTCTGCTCCGGGTCGATTTCGATTCCATCGAGTCCCGGACAGAGCTTTACGGGTTGCGGACCAATCTTGCGATCGAAAATATGTCCGAGATTATGGGCGGGGTCGGTAGAGACTAGCAGAACTTTTTTACCCGCATCGGCAATAGCCAGGGCAGTGGCTGCGGAGACAGTCGTCTTTCCAACGCCGCCCTTGCCACCAAAAAACAGGATTTTGCGCCCCCGGGCTAACTCTAACAGCAATGCACGTGATCCAGCGGTGAGCGTTCCATACCCATGCGTTTGTGCCATTCATGAAATCGCTCGTACACCACGGGCAACAGCTCCATGGTGTAAAAGGCAGCGGGATTGGGCACGCCCAGGGTTTCTGCAAACACCAGCAACATGAACAGGTCTTCCTCGTCTCGTTGGGCACGCGCGAATGTGCGCCGATAGGGCGCCACATAGTATTCGTAAAGTTGATCGTTCAACCGATCCCAGAAGGTCTTTTCTCCCGCGCTTGCGGACTGACCTTCTTTGTTATTTCTGCCCGCCATATTAATTTACCCTACTGATCCTCGCTGCGGTTGATCTTACCGCCCCTGCCCGACGAAATCGACTGCCCCGCCTGCTTATTACGAACTCTTGCCAACCGCGCCTCCCTGGGGTCAATCTGCAGCGGACGATAGATTTCCACCCGGTCTCCCGGCTGCAGCACATATTCTGACGGCAGCGGCCAGTCCTTGCCGTTGAGCAGGTTGGAAAAAATCCCCATGGAATCCCGCTGCAGGTCAATTGTCGAATATTCTTCAGTTATGCCGGATTTTCGGACCGCCTCCAGCGCCGTCGTACCCTCTTCCACCTCAAGGGAAATAAGAGACTGGCGATCGGGCAAGGCATAGGCCACTTCCACGGTAATCAGATTTTCACCCTCACTGGGCCGATGATTGTCAATTGGCATGTCTTTGTGCTTTCTTATTGCGGATTCTGATTGTGCTTTCTGATTTTACTTTCTGTTTCCACTATCGGTTATTTCTTATGATTATTGATTTTGATTATTACTTTCCCCTTCTGCCTATTCTTTAATTCCTGTTACTACCCTGCCAATTCCGACCTCCCGCTAAAAGTATAGCTCACCCGAATACCCGCTGCGCCCGTTGCACCAGAGTGTCGACCAGGTTATTGGCAGAACTGCTAAAGAGTTTTTCCATGGCCAGGTCCATCAATCCGCCGGCAAACTCGAAATCCATTTCCAGGCTCACCTTGCAGGCAGATTCTGTTAATGGAGTAAAGCGCCAGGTAGCACTGAAATTTTTAAACGCCCCTTCGACCAGCTCCATGTTCATCTCACGCCCCGGCACCAGTACATTTCGAGTAGTCAAAGTTTGCCTGATGCCTGCCTTCGACAGGGTGAGCTCGCCAATCAGTTCGTGCTCGGTCCTGGATATCACACGCGCCGCTGTACAACCCTGCATAAAAGCAGGATAGCTCTCGATATCATTGACGAGATCAAACATCTGCTCGGCCGTAAAATTTACCAGCGCGCTACGATCGATTCGAGTCATACGCAATTGCAACAGTCCGTCTAAACACCGAACAGGGACACCGCAAAATATTTGGTGGCGACGGTGTTTATAAACACTAGTGCAAGTATCAAGGGAATTACCGTGCCGAGAGAAATGTTGAGATACTTCTCCAGCCGCGATCCTTTGTAGGCCTCATCTCCAACAGCGAGTTCATCCGCCAGACCCGACATCTTCCACCGGTAGGCACAGAACAGGCACACCAGCAGGCCGACAAACGGGAGAATGGTCTCGTAGAAGACGTCCGAAATCAGGTCGAAGAACGATTTGCTTGCACCCCCGTAGCTGGTGAAGTTAGTCAAGAAGTCGACCAGACCCAGCGACAGTGTTGCGGGCAGCGCGAAGGCGAACAGCAATGCCGCCTGGGTATAAACCGCGCGTTTGCGAGACATTTTCCATTCATCCACCATGTAAGAGATAGGAATCTCGATAATCGACACCAGAGACGTGAGCGCAGCAAAAAACACCAGAGTGAAGAACAAGGTGGCGACCACGCTAGCGCCCACGTAACCGACCGCTGTCTGCATAGACAGAAAAATCTGCGGCAGGAAACTGAAAATCAGACCTACACTGCTGGTGGACAGGTCGTCGGTATTGGTATTCGGGTCGAAGGCAAAAATCGCCGGCAGGATCAGCAGGCCGGCAAAGAAGGCGATCGACGTATCGGCGATTGCCACCATACGAGTCGAATGGGGAATATTGTCTTCCCGGCTGAAATAGGAGCCGTAGGTGATCAGGATTCCCATACCGAGAGACAACGAGAAGAAAGCCTGGCTAAGAGCCCCGTTGATAACTGAACCGTCGATCTTGGAAAAATCAGGCACCAGGTAGTAGGCGATACCGGCACTGGCATTTTCCAGCGTCAGCACGAAAATCACCAGCAGGATCAGCATAACAGCCAGCGCCGGCATTAGAATGCGTGCGAGCCGCTCGATACCGTCCCGCACCCCGCCCATCAGAATATAGAAAATCAGCACCAGCAAAAGGGGCAGATAGATAAACAGCCCGGTCGACGTGGTCACCTCGCCAAACGTGGTCGGTGCGCTGAGATAGTCGAGGTTCCCGGTAACGCTGTAGACGATGTACATCACCAGCCACACGGTAATGACCGTGTAAAACACCGCGATCATGAAGGGCGTCAGGATAGCCAGCTTGCCGGCCCAGCGCCAGACACCCCCGCCGCCGGATATCGAGGTAAAAGCGCCGACAGGATTGCGCTGGGACCTTCGGCCCATGGCAATTTCCGCCAGCATTATGGGGTAGCAGATCAGCGCGACAAAGGCGAGATAAACGAAAAGAAACGCGGCCCCGCCGTTTTTGGAGGCCATCACCGGAAACGCCACCAGGTTGCCAAGCCCAACTGCCGACCCCGCCGCCGCCAGAATAAAACCCAGTCTTGAACTGAACTGCCCGCGATCTTCGACCATGTAACTCCCCTCGCCTACCAGCTGTTCTTGTTTGTTCTGGTTCAACCCCCGATTCTACCGACTTCACGGAGACAGTGCTATTTCCCCGACGGCCCGGTGGACCACACCAGAAGAGCTGGATAATAAAGCGCTGGCACGCTGACCCCGATGTCCCGCATCCGCTATAATCCGTGCCCTATGGCCAAGAAACCCAAAGTCTCTGACAACACAATTGTCGTCAACAAAAAGGCGCGCCACGACTATTTTATCGAGGACACCTTCGAAGCTGGAATCGCCCTGCAAGGCTGGGAGGTAAAGGCTCTGCGCCTGAAGAAAGTGCAGCTGATCGACAGCTATGTGCTGATCAAGGACGGCGAGGCCTGGTTACTGGGGTGTCGCATAAACCCGCTGGATACCGCCAGCACCCACAGCGTGTGCGAACCCGATCGCACCCGCAAACTGCTGCTGCACAAGAGAGAACTGGCCCGACTGTTCGCGGACACCGAGGCAAAGGGGCACACCTGCGTGTGCACCAAGCTGTACTGGAAGGACCACCTTGTCAAAGCGCAGATCGCGCTGGCCAAGGGCAAGCAGGCACACGACAAGCGCGCCACGGTCAAAGAGCGCGAGTGGAATATCGACAAGCAACGGATCGTGCGGCAGCACAATCGCTGAGCCAAAAACGCCCGGCCCGGGAGTTTAATTCACCCGTTCAACGCTTGAAAAGCGTCGGCTTGTTCCTCATTTACATACACAGGCAGTGTATGGTGATAGACTGCGCAGGCAAGCCTGGCGGGAAGCGCGCCGGGTGTTGCGAAAGAAACGAAAGAAAGGTGGGCCAAGGCAGATCTGTTATCAATAGTGTGGATTCAACTTCAGTTAGTAACGAGTTAAGTGCCACACGATTAGATCAAAGTCTTTACCACACGTAGGGGGCGATTCGGATTCGACGCCGGTATCAAAACCTGAGGTGCATGTCGAGAGGGTAGCGACTCTCGTACTCCAATTGCTACAACTTATAGTTGCCAACGACGACAACTACGCTCTAGCCGCTTAATATAGCAGCTAGCGATTGCCACCGGGATGCCTGTAAACCAGTGATCGCAATTGTCATATAGAACAGGATCGCGGAGCGGCTGTCTGGGACCAATCCGTTAAACTTTTACCAGACTCGCCCAAGTCACCCTGCCCGTCGGGCGGACGCGGGTTAACTCAGTAGACGACGCTAAACATGTAGAGCCGAAGGCAGCGGACTGACGGACGGGAGTTCAACTCTCCCCGCCTCCACCAAA
>JAYPVG010000036.1:26927-28956 GCA_038134485.1 Pseudomonadales bacterium | reverse complement strand
TTATTATTGTGCTACCAGCCCGAATAGCGCCGGTACAAGTCCATTACGAAACTAACTTGCACCCGGATTGGTTTTTACTTCAAGTGAGCTTTCTGTTTTTAGCAAGAAGCTTCTGAATATCAGAACTACAGTCTATCTTGCCTTCTGTCATAAACTGCTCATGATTCCGTTCGATGAATTTAGGGTCGTAGAGATAGTTGACCATAATGCCGTGGCTTTGTTGCATACCCTTGTCGCTCAAATCTGCGCCGGGGTTGATCTGGTGAATGCGCGCGCCATTACCCAGATGGAACCGGGCCACGGGATCCGCAGGCAGTATGCCTCGCTTGGCGTGCAGGAGGTATTCGGCACAGAGCCGGCGAAGCGAATCAGACCGCTCGGCGACTGATTCGGAAGGGTCGATTCTCGCGGTTAATTCCCTTGCCAGATTCGAAAGGGGCTCGTTGGGCTCATTGACTCGATCTGCCAGCCAGCGACTGAAGCCAGGGACCGGCGAGAGGGTGACAAAGTTCTTTATAGACGGCGTTTCAACTTTCAATTCCTGCACGACCTGCTTGATCAGGAAATTGCCAAAGGAAATATTCTTCAGCCCGGGCTGGCAATTGCTGATGCTATAAAAAGCCGCAGTATCGTAGGTACCGGTAAAATCCAGTTCCGATTGACTGGTTAAAATCTCGTCGATGGAATTCGGCACATGGTTGCACAGGGCGACTTCCACAAAAATTAGTGGCTCATCGATCAGAGCTGGGTGAAAAAACGCGAAACAGCGTCGATTTTCCGGCTGAATTCGTCGTCGCAGGTCCTCCCAGTCCCGTATTTCGTGCACAGCCTCATAACGGATGATGCGTTCAAGAATATCAGCCGGAGTCGTCCAGTCTATGGTTTGCAGAACCAGAAAGCTGCGCGAAAACCAGGACGAAAAAAGGTGGATAAAATCGCTGTCTACTGAAGCCAGTTGAGGATATTGCTTGAGCAGCTTTAGAAGATCGCTGCGCATGGCAACCAGATCGTGAGTGGCGCCAGCTGTCTGGTTCAGTCGTCGAAGGAGTTCCCGGCGCCGCGGCTCGCTGGCGTCGGAGAGATGGCTGAGATTTATGCTGGATGGGTTTCTTTCGTATTCGTGGAAAGCCAGCCTCACTTCGTCCGCTTCAGCATTGAAATTTGATTCGAGAAGCTTGAAGAACTTCAGTTTCTCCTCATCGTCCAGATTTTTGTAACGGTTCAGGATTTCTCTGGCCGTTACCAGCGCGGACACTTCGCCAGAACTACTCATCAGCTTTTCTAGCAGTTCCTCCAGACTCGCGTATTCGTCGGTGCGAAACAGCTTTTGGCGTTTGACCAGAGTCGCCAGAAAATTTTGTACCAGGCGCAGTTCCATGAATCTTCCCAGCTTTATTTGTGCGCGATAGTGGTAATTTCGCTCAGTAGGTGATTGGTGCAATCAGGGACAAGGCCCCCTCCGGGGATGGCAGTTCTTTGGCTGTAGCTGGTCGCTGTCCCGCAGAAACCGTGCTGCAAGCTTAGCACGAACTGACCCTTTCCCCATGTCGTTGGCTCGTCAATGTCGCCGCATACAATTTTATGATTAATCCTGCTACGCCGAAATGGGTGTAGGAAAATTGTATCAAATCAACACTAAAATCGGATTGATGGCGGAAATAGTCTTTGCAGGAACGGGAAGTTATTTCCTATGATGTCAGTTGGTGAGATGAAGGAACATCTGCTATCCGGCAATTCCGGGCAATTGCCTGGTTAATGTAAATAATCTGGCGTATCGAATCTCCGCAGGCTACATGCATAGACTTTTTATGATCAAGGTCAGGGATTGGGCAAGAACGTCGTTCTTGTCGGTGATCTTTTTTACTCAGTGGGGAGTCGCACAGCCCGCCGGCCCCCTCTGGGCGGACAATTTTCAACCTGAACAAGCGGAAATTCTATTAGCTCAGGCTCGACTGGCGATTGAGGAAAGCCGTTACAGTGATGCCGAGGATTGGATAAATCAGGCTCTGCAGATTAATCGGGCCAGCAA
>JAYPVG010000036.1:0-26917 GCA_038134485.1 Pseudomonadales bacterium | reverse complement strand
CCTCGCAGCTGGTGTTATTGGATCAGCTTCTGGAAGCATTGTTATTACAGGAGAAATGGGAACAATTCGACCAGCGGCTGGAATATATCGGCTGGCTGAATCGTCGTGTCCATGCTGCCGAACCCGAGAAGCTGGCTATGGAACTGCTGCGCCAGAGTAAGTGGCACCTGGCTGCTGCCGGGGTCATTCAGCGTTCTCAAAGTGCCTGGTACCTGATTCAGGGCAAGTATCTGAACTGGCAGGCGGTCAGCATTCTGGAAAACAGTTACGGACGGCAGGACCCACGTCTGGCACCCATCCTCTACCAGATTACGCTGGAGCACTACTATCAATCATTACTGAGCGAGAGGCGCGGTACGACCAGTTACGAATTCAAAACCGATGGCAAGGCCATCGCCAACGGCTGGATGTCTTCAAGGAATGAATCGGTGGAGCGTAGCTATCGTATTGGAAAAGACAATCTGCAGCGAATTCATTCTCTCTACACTGAGGAATCCGGAACTGCGAATCCAACCGCTGCATTATTGCAGATCTACCAGGCGGATTGGGAATTCCTGCATGGTAATAGTAGTGTTGCTCTGGAGCTATATCGAGATGCCTTTTACAGATTGCTGGATGCAGGTATCGCCGAGTCGGAAGTTGAGCGGTTTTTTAACCAGCTTGTTAAAATTCCTGCTCAGACACTGCAAACGGATTGGGTTGCTCCACAGTCGGGCGATCGTTTATCGGCGGTCGAGTTTTCTGCCTGGTCGACAATCTACCCCGGAGCAGAGACGCCGGAGACCCTTTTGAACTCGCCGTTCCGGTTATTGTCAGACGGCACTCAGTCCATCCAGGTGGAGTTGAAGCTTGAGGTAAGTGCGAATGAGTCTCCAGGCAGATTCGATTACGGAGTCACGGGGCTTGATATCTTGTCAGTGCCAGTGAAAGACGACATATTGACCGCAAGAATTCATGCCGAGGTGCCGCTGGTAAAGTTTCGACCCAGGCTGGTGGCTGGCGAACTGGCAAGCCATGAGCCTTTCCTGCTTGACTACAAATTTGCCGGAGAATAGATCAGATACGGCACCTGGTGTTCTGTCAAAACAGGCCAAGTTCAATGCTAATTGCACGAGATACAATGTCCAGTATAGGTCAGTCGTCCTGTCGTAACACCCCTTCGATTCTGTTGCTGGGGTGCGCAACTGGTTCACTTGTCAGTATCCTGTTGCTGGCCCTGACAGCTTGCGCCTTGCCGCTACCCGATGAAACGCGCGAAGTGCAGAGACTGCCGACCGATGCCGAAGTTGAGCAGTACAACGCCCAGGTGGCACCGGAGGATAGGATTGTGTGTCGCGCTGAGACGCCGGTAGGGTCGAATATACCAGTACGCCGATGCTATCGAGCCCGGGAAATTGAGGAAATAAGCCGTTTTCACCGCGAGCAGTTGCGTAACGTTCTGCGCTAGCTGGAATTGGCAGGGGGTACTTTGATTGATTGGCTTTGTAGGAAGCCCTGCGCTATCCTTGCTCGCTATTGTTGTTACTTAAACACGGGCGAAATATGGGCCAGCTATTCAGCATTCAATTAGCAACTGCAAAGGGAGTTGCTGTCCGAAAACGGCTTTCCATGCTAGTGCTACCAGTTGCGCTTTTGCTCGCTTCCTGTGGGGAACAAATTCCCCAGACCACAGCAAATTACAGTCCTGAAGGCATCGAATTGCCCCGCACGGTGGCCTGGTCGGCCTATCCCACGGGGACCGGCGGATACAGCCAGGCGGTAGCTATCGGGAATATCATGCAGCGCCAGTACCAGGTGAATCTGAGAGTGGTGCCGGGTCGCAATGACGTTTCGAGACTGGCCACATTGAGAGCGGGCCGGGTGAATTTTTCGGCCGGTGGCTCTGAGGCCGTTTATGCCCAGGAAGGCATCCTGAATTTCGCGTCCAGAATATGGGGCCCACAACCTATTCGCGCGCTGCTGTCCAATTATTCCGACGCTTGTTCGTTCAATTTTGCCAGTGCCGCCGACGCCAATATTGAATCGCCCGCTGATCTGGCCGGCAAACGGGTCACCTTTGTGCAGGGTGCTCCGTCATTGAATAACGCTACTGCTGCATTGCTATCCTATGCCAACCTGACCTGGGACGATGTGACGCCAGTTGAGGTGGGTGGTTACAACGCTTCCATCGACGCGGTGCTGAACGACCGCGCCGACGTGGCTGGTGGCGCTTGTAATTCACCGCCTTTCCTGCGGATCGAGGCGTCTCCGAGAGGTCTGCGATTCGTTCGCTTTCCCCATGACGATCCCGCCGCGATCGACAGAGTGCGTACCCGATTACCCTGGTATGTCCCGCACATAGCAACCGAAGGACCCACGTTGCCTGATGAGGGACTGGAAGTGTTTACCTCAGCCTACCCGCTGTTGGTGGGCATGGCGGAAGCTGACGAGGCGATGGTCTACAGTCTGGTTAAAATCATGCATCGCCACTTCGAGGAATATCGCAATAATGCCCCGGGAGCCAGTGGCTGGACCATGGACAGGCAGAAATTGGAACAGGCATTTATTCCTTACCACGATGGGGCTATCAGGTATTTCCGAGAGATCGGAGTATGGACTCCTGCAGCGGAAGCCAAGCAACAGGAAAATATCTATCGCCAGGAAGTGCTGATGCAGGCCTGGGAGAGTTTTCTGCCCGGCGCGCCGCAGGGATACGGGGAATTTGAACAAGCCTGGCTATCCTACCGTACCAGCGCGCTGGAAGCTGAAAACCTGATAACCCTTGCGGACACGCAATAGCCATGGTTGCGCTGAACAGGTGAAGCTTGCCATCAGGGCAATGCGACAGCGTTCTACAATGAACGATCAATAAAAAAGAAGAGCTAGCTGTATGAGTCACGAAAGTTTCGCTGAAAATCCTGCTCAGACCCATAATGAAAATGATGCGGTCGATGTTGGTCGCTACCGTGAACTGGACAGGCCCTGGAGAATCGCCATGGCTGTGCTCACCGGGGCGGCCACGGTACTGGCAGCAAATCAGATTTTCAACCTGGGATTCTTCGTCAACTACGTCATGCTGGACAGCCGCTACATGTATCTGATTACGGGTACTATGCTGTCGATGGTGTTTATAACCTTTCCTGCGACCCATAAAAGCATCAATCACGTCCCGTGGTACGACATTGCGATAATTGCCGTGATCGCTGCGGTGTTTGGGTATTACGCCTTTTATGCCGAGCGTATTGTGCTGGAGGCGTGGGAATATGCTGCGCCTCAGGTCGGAATTTGGTTGGCGTTGGTGACCTGGATCATAGTACTTGAAGCAGGGCGGAGAGCTGGGGGATGGCCAATATTTGTGATCGTTACCGTGCTCTCCCTGTACCCGATGTATTCCGATCGGATGCCCGACGTGATTGCCGGTATTGGAATGCCTGTTCAGGATGTGGCGATATTTCATATCCTTGGTGAAGAGAGTCTGTTTGGTATTCCCATGCAGGCCTTCGCCCAACTGGTTTTTGGTTTTCTGCTTTTTGGTGTCGCGCTGCAATTTACCGGAGGCGGACCCTTCTTCATAAATTTTGCTTTTGCCTTGCTGGGGCATCTGCGGGGAGGCCCAGCCAAGGTCGCTATATTTTCCAGCGGCTTAATGGGGTCGATGAGCGGGGGTCCGGTTACCAACGTTCTCACTACCGGACCGCTATCTATCCCTGCCATGCAGCGTATTGGTTTCAGCCGTCAGTACGCAGCGGGCGTTGAAGCCTGCGCCTCGACCGGCGGAGTGCTTATGCCTCCCATCATGGGTGCAACAGCATTCGTAATGGCCAGCTTTCTCAGTGTCAGTTATGTCACCGTTGCGGTGGCAGCAATCGTACCGTCGGTATTGTACTTCTTCGGACTGTTCATGCAGATTGATGCCTATGCGGCGCGCCACAAACTGGAGGGCCTGCCGAGAGAGGAATTGCCGAGATTCAGGGATGTATTCAAGGAAGGCTGGTACTTCATCGCAGTATTCGTGACCTTGATCTGGCTGCTGGTCTACATGCAGCGCGAGGCGACGGCGCCATTTTACGCGACCGCCTTGCTGTTGTTCATTAATCATTTTACTTCCCATCGCATGACGCTGGAGAAATTCCTTCTCATGATTGCTGCTACCGGCAAGCTGATGGCTGAACTCGCGGGAATCCTCGCTGCAATCGGTTTGATTATAGGCGCTCTGGCGGTAACTGGGATGGCTGGCACCCTCGCTAACGATCTGGTGTATCTGGCGGGTGACAATGTCCTGATCCTGCTCATTATGGGGGCGCTTACCAGCTTCGTGCTTGGAATCGGCATGACGGTTACCGCAGCCTACATATTCCTGGCTATCGTGCTGGCGCCGGCACTCATCAATGCCGGACTCAATCCGCTGGCGACGCATATGTTTATCATGTACTGGGGCATGCTGAGCTTTATCACACCACCGGTTGCTCTGGCTGCGTTTGCTGCTGCCTCGGTAGCCAAGGTTTCGGCCATGCGGGCCGGGCTCGAAGCAATGCGTCTGGGAGCGATTATTTATTTCATCCCGTTCTTTTTCGTATTCAACCCGGCACTGTTGTTGCAAGGGTCGTTGGGCGAAATCATCCTGGTGCTGATTACGGCTCTCATTGGCGTGGCGCTGGTCTCTGGTGCGTTGCAGGGTTTCTTACTGCTTTTTGGCGATCTGGGCAGAAGTTATCTGTCGCTGCTGGCTCGCGGATTGATAGGCATAGCCGGGCTCGTATTGGCAGCACCGGCTGGCGGTATGCTAAATATTGGGCACTGGACCATGGTGCTGGGCAGTGTCGTATTGCTGGCCGCGGGCATGGGAGTCGCGCTACTGGCTCGGAAGCAGGAAGAAATCGCTGGCACGGGCGGTGGTCGCATCGCGTGAATGACAGGTTTACTGGCCAAGTGCTGGTAGGAAAAGGCTGGAGAATTCAATGCAAAAAAATACTCGATTTCGGCCGCTGACCGCAGGTCTATTGGCCCTGACGATTGGCAACGGCCTGCTGGCGCAATCGTTGCAGGATGAGCTTGCAAGCACTGTTGACGACGGATTTTCCATTGCCGTGGTCGGTGATGTGATCATCGCACATTCCCTTGAACACCTGGCTGACGAGGCGGATTTTGCCGCAGTCATCGAACTGATCGCCGGGGCTGATGTCGCTACCGGAAACCTCGAGACACAAATTATTGATCCGCGTAGTTTCGTTGGCAGCAATGGTGGCGGCCGTCATGGCGCTGAACCGGAATCAGCCGAGTTTCTGAAGGCCATGGGCTTCGATCTGCTGGCCCGACCCAATAATCATGCCAACGATTTCGGCCCGGAGGGGCTGGACGAAACCAGTCGTCACCTGGACCGGGCCGGGCTTCAGCACAGCGGCTACGGAGATAATTACTGGTCTGCCAGGGCGGCGCGCTTCTACACCACTACGCGGGGGCGGGTCGGAATGGTCGCTACGACTGCGGGCACCAGTTTCGCTGCTACACCAGCCCGGGGCGAGTGGCCGGGTCGCGGTGGTCTCAGCAATCTTAATGTGAATCGATATCTGATGATTCCGGCGCGGGACTGGGAAGCCGTGCAAACCATTCGCGATCATTTTCCCAATGGCACGGGTTTTTATGCCCGAGGAGCGAACAGCGACCAGCAGATCACGCTCTTGGGTAATCAATTTCGCAAGGCTCCTCCGGACGTGCTAGAAGCCTTCTACGACTTCGAACTGGATCAGCAGGACCTGCAGGATATCCTGGCCTCGGTCAGAGAAGGGAAAATGCGTTCTGATTTTATCAGTGTGGCCTTGCATTCCCATCATTTTAGAGATGCCAGGGGCGGATACCGTGGCGAGAATATTCCTGAAGCGGACCACCTCGATACCAATCCAAGCGTTGCCAATTACCTCGAAGATTTTGCCCGCAATGTAATCGACAACGGTGCGGATCTGTTCCAGGGCACGGGTGTTCACGTCCTGCGGGGCATAGAAATTTACCAGGGCAAACCGATTTTCTATGGTCTTGGAGAATTTATCCGGCAGCGCGACATTGGCGGTCTGGCGGGCCGGGGTGATCCAACGCGCGATGAATGTGCCGGCTGTCCTTTCCCGGCCAAGTATGAGAGCGTGGTTGCCATCAGTGAATACGTCGGTGGTCGGTTGGCGGAAGTCAGGCTGTATCCGATTGAGCTCGACTATGACAGTCCGCGCATGGCCCATCGCGGAGTACCGCGATTAGCTGATTCCGTTACTGCAGGGCGGATTCTTGGGCGACTGCAACAACTATCCGAGCCCTATGGTACGGAGATATCCATCGAGGAAGGTGTTGGATTAATTAGGCCCTGATAGCGATGAAACCGAAAATAGGATTTAAAACGCTGGTGGCTCGGGCTGAGCAGAAGGTTAATGCCCTTGGGCCCGATGAAGTCAAGGCAATCAGGCAGCGGGAGGGTGTCATGCTGGTGGATCTGCGCGACATTCGGGAGCTCAAAAGAGAGGGCAAGATTCCTGGGGCTTTTCACGTGCCGCGGGGCATGCTTGAATTCTGGATCGATCCCGACAGCCCGTACTACAAACCTGCATTTGAATCAGTCTCGCACCTGATTTTGTATTGCAATAAAGGGTGGCGTTCAGCTCTGGCTGCCGAGTCTTTGGCATCTATGGGCTTCGAGGGCGTTTCTCACCTGTCTGGTGGGCTGGAGTCCTGGCTTGCACAGGGCGGTGAAATTGAAGAAATCTAATTTAATCGAGTAGAGAACGATGACAAGGAAAAAAACTCCCGAAAAGCCGATTTTAGACTCAGGTATTACACGAAGGTCTTTGCTCAAGTCATTACCCGCACTGGCGGTTGCGCCGCATTTGCTGGCGCAAGGGTCAGCAGCGCCCATTGCTGTAATGAAATTGCATAACTTCGGACTGCGCGTGAATGACGTGCAGAGGTCACTGGAGTTCTACCAGGGTCTGTTTGGTTCTCCGGTCCAGGCCCGCCAGGGCGACACTGTGTTGCTCCGCATCGGGGACGGTCCATATTTTTACTCCCTCACTCCTACAGAACCCGGCGAAAGCCCCGGAATTACTCACGTCGGCCTGTCGGTGCGGGATTTCAACCTGCGGCAAGTCGAAAGCACCCTGGCTACCCATGGCATTATGCCCGGTTCAGCACCCTCCCGAGTTGGGCCGGATATCGGTGTGGCAGGCCAGAGCTGGCATCGGGTCCGGGGAGCAGAGGCCGGTGGAGCTTCTGGTGGTACCCACGAGCTGTTCTTCGCCGATCGTGACGGGATCTTTTACCAGCTGAGTGATCAGAATTATTGTGGAGGCGCTGGCCCATTCGGCAACAGCTGCGGCCCGCTTGAAGAAAGCCCGGTGCAAGGCCGAATTCGCCTGCGCGAGCTCAGTCACTTTACCAATTTTGTGCATAATCGCGAAGACTCCAACAGTTTTCATCGTCAGCTGTTCGGACTCGATTTTCAGGCCTATCAGGGTCCCAATGGTCCGGTAATCGGGATAGGGGACGGTTTTCAATTCCTTATGTATGTCGGTAACAGTAACCCCGGCACACCAACAGCGTCAGGTCGAATAGATCATGTCTGTATGGGTATGGATAACTTCGACGTTGATGCGGTGCTGGCCCTGCTAACCGATTATGGGCTCAGGGCGCGTCAAGATCCCGCTGACACTCAGCCATTGATGCACTGGATAAGCATGCGGATGCCGAATCGCGGCGGTGCCGAAGGCGGAACGCCGGAACTCTACTTCAGCGATCCTGACGGAATCCGCATCCAGCTTCAGGATCCAGCATATTGCGGCGGTACCGGTTACCTGGGCGACGATTGCAGCGCTTAGGCAATGACAGATGATTAACAGTTCAAAGTAAATCGAGTTAGCAGGAAGAGAAATGAAGTACCGTTACATTGGCAAAAGTGGTTTGCGGGTTAGCCCTATTTGTATGGGAACCATGAGTTTTGGATCCTGGAGTGACAGGGAGGAGTCGTTCAAGATATGCGAGACTAGCTACGATCGCGGGATCAATTTTTTCGATACCGCTGAGGTTTATCCCGTGCCCCCGACAGCGGAGACCGTCGGTCGTACCGAGGAAATATTCGGCGAGTGGCTCAAGACCAAGCCCAGAGATTCTGTGATTGTGGCAACCAAGGTCGCCGGCGCTGCATCTGGCTGGTTTGTTCCTCCGGTGCGGCACGGTATGACTGCTATTGATCGACATCATATTCAAACCGCGGTAGAAGGCAGTCTGCGTCGCATGGGCATCGAGTATATCGATCTGTACCAGGTGCACTGGCCTGACACTGTAGTACCTATGGAGGAATCCATGGAAGCGCTCGATCGGCTGGTGCAGTCCGGCAAGGTGCGCTACCTCGGCACCTCCAACGAGTCGGCTTACGGGTTGACCAAATCCAACACTATTGCCGACTATTCGGGGATGGCACGCTTTCAGTCTATTCAGAACAATTTTTCATTGCTGAACCGTCGGTTCTTCGATGAACTCGCTAACGTATGTCGGCGAGAGAATGTCTCTTTGTTGCCGTATTCACCCATTGGAGGAGGCGTATTGAGTGGCAAATACAATGGTGGTGCTTTCCCGGAAATGGCCAGGTTCAGCGATTATTTCAAGCATGAAAATCCTCGCCAGCGGGCGATGGGAGAGCGATTTGTCAATGAAGGAACGCTGGCCTCTACCGAGCGTTACATGGAGATAGCCAGGGAGGCAGGTATGTCTCCGGTCACCCTCGCCACAGCCTGGAGCATGAACTTCGATTTTGTTGCGTCAACGATTATTGGAGCCCGGACTGCCAGGCAACTGGATGAATCGCTGGCGGCGCTCGATATCACGCTGGCCGACGATGTCATGCGAGCCTGCGATGAGGTACATAAACAGTACCTTTATCCGATGGGTTGAGGATTACTCCGAGTTGCCAGCATAACTAGCCTGTAATAGATTTAGCCGCGAATTCAATTCAACCTCAGAACCTATGTCCCGTCTCCTGATCCTGATTGCATTGCTGACTGCCAACGCTTATGCGGCTGGCGCCGAATCGATGAGCAATATACACATTGCTCACTGCCTGCAGGGTTGTCCAACAGGAACTCCTGTCGAGAACGAAATTATCGTCCGGCATCTATACGCGGTATCCGTCAATGCTGAGACGGGATTTGCTGACTGGGTTTCATACCGTATATTGCCCGGTAGTATTGGTGTTGCGTCATTGCTTCCAAGAGAATGGCAGGATGATCAGCTGGCTCAAAACGGTATTCAGGCCGCAGATCTGGACGAAACAGGGGGTGCGTTGATTCAGCCTAATCTGGGTAATCAACCCGAGAGTGTTTATCGCATTTCCGAGTTTTCCGTGAACGCCGGGGATCGGGGAAGGCTTGTGCCCATGACCAGTTTTGCTTCCACCAGCTACTGGTCAGACCTTAATTTGCTGTCGATCATGGCGCTGATGAAAAGCGATCTGAGACTGGAATCCTGGTCGCGACTCGATCAGGCCATTAACGAGCTGGTAGCCAGAGAAGGGGAGCTGACAGTAATAGCCGGGCCAGTTTATGGCGAAAGTAGCAGAAATGCTGGCGGTGCCAGTGTGCCGGCGGCATTTTTCAAGGTAGTGGCGAACAATCGTGGTGAGCTGGCAGCGTTTCTATTTGCACAGAACCTGCCGGTGCATGCCAGTCATTGCGATCAGTTCACAGATCTGGCGAATATTGAGTCCGGGGCAGCGCTTCGATTTTTTCCGGCGGCCAACGACTGGCCAACGGGATCGCTGCTGGAACGTTTGGGTTGTTGATCGTAGTTTGGATCCTGAAGGAGATTATCATCTATGGAATTTCTGTTTCCTGCGAAAATTCCAAGCGTTACCGTAGCCGGGACTTCTTTACCGATGGCGGTGCATCGAATCTATTGTGTGGGCAAGAACTACGCCGATCATGCTCGGGAGATGGGCGGCGATCCCGCTAAAAGTCCTCCATGCTTCTTTTCCAAGCCGGCCGACGCAATTGTACACGGTCAAGACACCGTTCCGTTTCCAGGACGAACTGACAACCTGCACTACGAAGTTGAACTGGTGCTGGCGTTGGGCAAGGAAGGCAGCAATGTCAATCGCGAACAGGCAGAGGATTTGCTGTTTGGATATGCGGTTGGTATTGATCTTACTCGACGCGATCTTCAGGCTGAAGCGGCAGCAGCAGGGAGACCGTGGGATGTAGCGAAGGGGTTTGATTATTCAGCACCGATTTCGGCTATTCACCCCGTAGCCCGTGTCGGCATTCTCAAGCAGGCTGAATTAAGTCTGGAAGTGAATGGCGAACAGCGTCAACGTGGCAATATCAAAGACATGATCTGGAGTGTTCCAGAAATTATTGCCGAGCTTTCGACATTTTTTGTTTTGCGGCCTGGAGACCTTATTTTCACGGGCACACCGGCTGGCGTAGGCAAGGTTGTGGGGGGCGATACACTTCTGGCCAAGGTTGAAGGCCTGGACGAACTGGAAATTCAGCTGGTCTGATTTCACGGACATCTTTGGTTCAGATCAACAGCCTCTGCCCGATTTCGCCGGGGTCCGCGATGGCTTATGGCCACTAGCGCATTATTTGTCAGGCTTCCTCGAGTAAATCGTCCTGATCAAGATCCCAGTCGAAGTCATAGCTGATTCGCTTCCAGTCCTGACGCTCCTCGGCACGTCGGCGCAGCTCGGTAATACGCTGCTTTTGCAATTTTTTTTCGTCCGCTTCTACGAAATCGCTAAATTGCATGACGTTGTCTGGATTGATCGATTCAAGCTCTTCGGCGGGCTCGTCTCCGTCTTCCCAATCATCGTCCCTGGTTTCGGTCAAATCTGCCATGTGAACAACCCTCGTGGCGCTGCTGGCTCGGGATAGCCAGCGAGATCGGTTGAAAACAAAACCATTCAGTACATCTCAGACACAAGGTCCTTACAAACTTTATCGGATTAAACAGACGGAATCTTCAACAAAATTTATCGAAATTTTGCCGAATTCCCCCCGTCCTCCTTGGCCTCTATATAGGGCTATTGAAGGGAAAAGGCAATAGTCTTAGTTAAGAAAATTTCTAACTCTTGTGATACTTCACAGAAGCACCGCCAGCGCTTGCTCTCGCAGTTGTTTTTTGGCGATTTTTCCGCTGGCAATACGAGGTAATTGCTCGTGTTGGAAAAAAACATGTTCGGGAATTTTGAATTGTGCAATTTTATTGCTGAGGAATATTTTTAGCTCGTCGAGAGACACCACTTCGCCCGGCCTGAGCATTATTGTGGCGCAGAGGATTTCCCCCAGTCGATCATCCGGTATTCCGTATACCGAAACTTCGCTGACCGAGGGATGCTCGACAATGGCATACTCCACCTCAGCACAGCCAATGTTTTCGCCACCGCGAATGACGATATCCTTGGCCCGGTCCATGATGATGATGAACCCCAGGTCATCGAGCATGCCGATATCACCAGTATGGAACCAACCTTCGCGAATTACGTCCCTCGTCTCATCCGGTTTGTTCCAGTAGCCGCGCATCACCGTTGGACCCTTGATGCAGATCTCGCCAACTTCGCCAGCTTCCAGAGAATTGCCTTGGGGGTCAACAACTCTGACGCTAGTCAAGGGGGGGGTGGGTCTTCCAGTACTGCTAGGGTTCGCTTCGTAGAACTTTCCAGAAATGATAGCGCCAATCGCATTGGTTTCAGTAAGTCCGTAGCCAAGCCCCGGAACGGCCTGCGTGGGAAATTTCTTCAACATCAGCGCCAGATGCTCAGGGGGTCTTGCGGCACCGCCACTCTGCACGTGTCGCAGACTGCTCAGATCGGTACTCTGGAAACCAGGTGCCTCCATCAGTTCCCAGGTCATGGTGGGAACGCCATGGAATACGGATATCCGCTCTTGCTCTATCAGCTCCAGAGCGACTTGGGGATCCCACTTATACATCATGACGAATTTACGCCGGGTGATAAAACAATTGAGAAACTGGGCATGGCTGCCCGTTACGTGAAACAAGGGCACATTGCAAAGCAGGGCTGGCTGATAGGGAGGATTTTCTTCCACCAGTTCTGGCCTCAGGATTTCGTTAACTTCCTTGACGAATAACCAGGTGTACAGGGCGTTAGTAATATTTCGATGGGTGGACAGGACGCCCTTGGGGTGACCGGTGGATCCTGATGTGTACATGATGGAAACGTCGTCATCAGGCGCTATTTCAATGCGGCCCAGATCGATATGTTCGCTGCTGTCGTCGATCAGTAGCTGATGGAATTCTGCGAAGGGCAGTTCCTCCTGTGGTCGTATTGCGATCACCTGCAGGTCTAGTGACTGCAGGTGAGGCTGGATTCGGTTATACCGTTCCTGATCTGCAAACAGCAATGTTGCGCCGCTGTCTGCCAATCCGTACTCAATCTCTACACCTGTCCACCAGGAATTCATCGGTACGATAATCGCACCGATCATCGTGACGGCCATGTAGGTCAGGCACCATTCCGGATTATTGCGCGAACAGAGGCCAACCCGGTCTCCTTTTTTTACCTGATAGCGATCCACAAGTACTCGCGCCAGACGCTCCGCCAGGCGGTGTGTTTCACCAAATGAATAGCGCTCATCCATGTAGACCATGAAATCCTGGTCCTGGATTTCTAAGCTGAGTCGGTATATTTCCGGCAGTGTCTGGGGAATGTTGGTGAAGACATCGTGTTCGATGCCATCTATCAATTCTCTGTGAGTCGCCAGAGGCTGACCGGGCTCTTTATGGCGAATAACAATCTCCCGCAGCTCTTCCAGGTCTTTAATAATTTCTTCGCGACTCAGCATACTGCGGTTCCCCTGGCGTTTAGCTAGTCTGTCTGATTTCCAGCACAACTTTACCCATGACCCGACGTTGCGCGAACACATTGAAGGCTGCTGCAAAATCCTCCATTGAAAACGATTGAGTGACCACGGGCCGGAGATTTCCCTCAGCGTACATTGTCAACAGTTCCTGAAAATTCTGCTCATAAGCCTCAGGCTCTTCCTTGCGAAAGCGACCCAGGAAGACCCCAACCATTGAAGCGCCTTTAAGCAAAGCCAGATTGGCCTTGTATTCCGGAATTCTGCCACTGGTGAAGCCCACAACAAGTAATCGTCCATTCCAATTGATACAGCGGGTGCATTGGTCAAAGAGATCGCCGCCCACGGGGTCGTAAATCACGTCCGCACCACGACCATCGGTAACCGATTTTACCTTTTCCTTTAACTCGCCATCGCCATAGTTGATGAAGTGATCGGGATTAAATTGTTTTACGAACGCCAGTTTTTCATCAGAACTGGCGGCGGCAATTACCGTCGCTCCCATGAGTTTGCCCAGTTCAACGGCTGTCAAGCCCACGCCGCCGCTGGCGCCCAGAACCAGCAGGGTCTGGCCGGGCTGGAGATTTGCTCTTTGTTTCAGTGCGTGGTACGAGGTGGTGTAGACCATAGCGAAGCTGGCAGCGGTCTTGAAATCCATATTGTCGGGAATCTTGCGCAGCCCCGACGAATCGACCACCACCTGCTCGGCCATTCCTCCAATGGAAGGCGTTGCCATGACCCGATCTCCGGGTCTGAAGCCCTCCAGTCCGGGACCGGTCGAACGAATAATTCCACCGACTTCGGAGCCAGGCGTGAACGGCATTGGCGGCTGGAACTGATACTTGCCCTGAATCTGCAGCGTGTCAGGAAAATTCAATGAAGCTGCGTGGACATCTACCACCGCCTGGTTGGCACCGGCAATCGGATCGTCTAGCTCTTCCAATGCCAGGTTTTCCGGTGGACCGTAGGAGTTACAAACAATTGCTTTCATCAAATTGCCCTTTTTTTACGAAGCGCGATTCAATCACGATTGCCGAAGAATCACAACTTTGCAGGGTTGCATTGCCTTGTTGTTGCGCATGAGTGAAAGGCGTATAGTCGAACGCTTGCAATGTCCAACAATTCGTAAGTTTTCCTGATTATGAATGAAGCTCGCCGCCTCGCGTACTTGAGCGCAATGGGGATAGATTGTTACGTTTTAAGGGAATCCCCGCACGCGACAGTGGGTACGCCGGAGGACCCTCTCCTGATGTCGGATCAAAAGACGCCGGTTCTGTCCGAATCGAAAGCCAACATTTCGGAGCTCCAAGACGGGTCGATTGAGCTTCTGGCAGTTGCACCGGAGGCTAAGGAGCAGGAAACGATAGGGACGTCGCAAAAACCTCAGGAAGCAATTGCCCAGAACCAGGAAGTCGAACTTAATGACGATGTCGATAAGGATACCGAGTTACGATTCAGCGTGCAGTTCTACAGAATCTCAGAAAAGCTTGCCATAATTAATGAAGTGCCATTCCTCCGCTCCAGCAGCAACGAACAAGACTTAAACAAATTACTGACAGCAATCCTGCGTGCTTTGGGGCAGGAGTTTGGCGAATCGCCCAATTCTGTCCGCTTCAACTGGCCGCTAGGCGCGGACGACGACGCCTCGAGTCGACGCGCTTCGGAAGCGTTTCAGGCGCTTTCAGGCTTCATGAGAAAGAGGCTGGGTTCAGACTCCTATAAGGTCATTCTTGTTTTCGGTAATCAGTGTGAGGAACTGTTCAATAAAAGTGGAGTAGGTGACTTGCTGACTGAGACCAGCGAGCGCCTGATCCACACTCACAGTCTCGATGCAATACTGCGGGTTCCGAGCTTAAAGCGATCCGTCTGGGATTCGATTCGCGTAATACCCGCATTGCTGAATTGATGCGGTGCTCAAGCAATCGGGTGTTAGGAAGAAGACAGTGTTAACAGCGACAAATTTACGCACTGAATTTACGGTGCGCCGTATGCGTGCCAGCGATCTCGATCTGGTGGTTCAAAATGAAATTCTGGCCGCCGACAATCACCCCTGGACCAAGCGAGTGTTTATCGACTGTCTGCGAGCCGGCTATCAATGCTGGGTATTGGCGAATAACGACAGATTGATAGGGCACGGGGTTATGTCAGTGGCTATCGGGGAAAGTCATCTGCTCACCCTGTGCGTACACCCGGACTTCCAGCGCGCGGGACACGGTCGTCGCTTGTTGGAATTTCTTCTTAACCGGGCATTTCGGGGCGAGGCTGAAGTCTGTTATCTGGAGGTCCGCATGTCTAACGAACCGGCAAAGCAGCTCTACCAGTCAATGGGTTTTCTGCCCATCGGTGAACGGAAGGATTATTACCCTTCTAACAAAGGGCGCGAGGACGCACTGATTATGTCCCGAACGCTGCCCCTGTGAGTCTGGATTCGATATCCCTGGTAAAAGCCAATTTTTATATCAGCTCCGTAGCCTTATCCGTCTTTCTTTGCCGAATTGATCAATCTCCCAAGCAGTTTTGCCAGTACGATGAACCCCAGTGCAAGAACCATGATGGCCAGGATGAATGCGAAGCTGCCAAGAAAAATCGAAAACAGCTGGCGTGGGCTGATATCCTGCCACAGGGCGATACCCCAAAGGCAGGCGCCGCCAATGAGAAGCCCGGCGATCGCAGCGCTGGTTTTCTTACGAATCTTGAGAAACGAAAAAATCAAGGTTTGCTGATATCCGGAATTCCATTGCGATCGCGATAGGTCTGGGTGCATTGCGGGAAACTGCTGCAGCCCCAGAATACGCCGTGTTTACCTTCCCTCATAATCAGCAGATGGCCGCAGTTTCCACAGCGATGTGCGCTCCCAGGCCGCCCTTGCTGATCGTTCAGCCTGACTTTACAACCCCTGCTTGATCCGGTGCAAACCCAGAACACGTTGTCGTCGCTTTTTTGAACACGCACCATGCGCCGCGTGCAAACCGGGCAGCAATAATGTTCGTCCGGTTCCCTAGAGGGCTTTCCAGCCCGGTCGTTTAAGGTAGTGCGACAGACCGGGAATCCGGTACAGCTCCAGAAAGGGCCCATCTTTCCGTCTTTGCGTCGCAGCGGTTTTTTGCAGTCAGGACAATAGTGCACCTGGCTGATGCCATACTGCTTTATTTTCGATGTTGAATCGTTCTGCTCCACCATGGCATCGGCGTCCATTGAGGGGGCTGCTGTTGCGGTTAACGGAGAATGCCAGACAGGTTTTGCAGTAGTCGCTGGTTCTGTTTCGGAGTGCCTACGGTGATTCGCAATCTGTCTCGCAGCCGGTCCTGGTCGAAGTAGCGCACCAGAATGCCAGATTTTTTTAGCCCCTGGTAGATTCTCTGGGCACTATCCGGGTTTGAGCACTGGGCCAATATAAAGTTTGTCTGGCTTGGCAGGCATGGTAAACCGAGCTGCTGAAGCTGCTGGATGAGTCCGCTTCTCTCGGTCCTCACCCTTTGCCAGGTGTCTCGGGCGTAATCGATCGACTGAATGGCGGCGACGGCCAGTTGTTGGGAAACGTGATCTGTATTGTAACTGTCCCGGGTTTTGAACATCATCGGCGCCAGCAATTTGGCAGCGCCAATGCCGTAACCAAATCTCAGTCCCGCCAGTGAGTATCCTTTACTTAGGGTCCGCAAAATTAACACGTTGTCATGGTCTTTTACGGCCGCAGTGAGATCATACTGCTGCTCCGGGTCGACGAAGTCCACATATGCCTCATCCACAACAAGTACGCCGCGAAAAGCAGTGGCAATTTCCCGCAGGCGCGTCGCTGGTAGCAACAAGCCGGTGGGTGCGTGGGGATTAACAAGCAGGGCCAGACGTGCCTCTGCATCGTTTAGCGTGGCGGCAAAATCTGACGGCAATTGCCAGTTTTCGAGCAGGGGAACCCGTAACAACCGGCAATCCTGTATTTCAGCCAGCACCGGGTAGAGCGAGTAACTGGGCTCGGCGATAGCGACCACCTCGCCCGGTCCGGCGAAAGTGGTTATTGCCAGACGCAAGAGTTCGTCGCCACCGTTAGTGGGCAGAATGTTATCGCTCTGCAGTCCGTGAAATTGGGCGGCGGCTTCCCGGAAAGACTGCGCGGTGGGAGACGGATAGCGGCGGAGATCATCCACCTTTATAGCTGCTAACGCCGAGGCCACCAGGGGACTGGCAGGGTAAGGATTTTCATTGGTGTTGAGCTTGATGACATCGGCGGTGCCTGGTTGCTCGCCTGGCACGTATCCTGTCATTGACTCGATATTGGCTCGTTCGTAGCTCACTGAGTTCTGATCCAATGGCACATTGTGGAGCTCGCAAGGGTAATGCCTGCCCCCGCTTTCGGCAAGCTTCTCCCGCTTCCTGTTGCAGTGTGCATGACTGTCTGATCGCAGATCAGGGAAGCGGCGATTCCGGGGCGCTTGGCCGATACGTCCGCACTCGGTTGAGCCATCCAGCCAGCCAGCGCTGTTCATTGCGTTCCGCCGGTGAATTACTCACCCTGAGGCGCAGGATCTCGGCGGCCGCATCACTGTATCTTACCATCACGGGTTGGTCTTCCGGTGCTTTGAGCATTGTCTGCAAAACCTGCAGCAGTCCCCATCCCTGCCCCTGGTACCTTTCGCTGGCAGCGATTCCTTCGCCTTTGAAGTTCACATAGTCGATCAGCGCATAGCGGCCCAGCGGAGGTTCGCTGTTGGCAACTTCCCGGTAAAGGAGAGCAAGATCCTTGCGCTGCTCAGGCGGGGCGTAATCAAGAATTTTATCCAGCGACTGTTCCTGCCGCTGGATTATGAAGTTGGCTTGCACTGTCAGAGTTTGCTGCAGAAACTCCCTCAGTCGGGTTAGCTGTTCCCCATCGAATTCGGCATAAAACTGATCCCGATCTGCCCAGGGTGAATCCTGCGCCGGTAGCTGTCTTATCCAGTCGGGAATAAGGATGCCCTGCTCCTGGTAATAGTCCAGTAGTCCCGGAAAAGTCTCCTTGTAAATTTCCTGCTGGTCTTTCTGATACCAGATAAAATGACCGAGTCCAAGAGAAGGAAACTCTTCCCCCGGGTTCCAGCTGGTTAGACAATCCGCTCGACTGTTGCACTCATTGGCGAATATCTGTTCGGCAATCCATTGATTGGCAAATCCATCAGATTCCGAGGCCCGGGCATCAAACAGGGGATGGAAAAGAGACCCAATTCCCAAAACGGCGACATAGGCATTGAATTTGCTGGATTTTACTGGCAATTTGAAGTGCAAGTTGGTAAGACCATTCAGTTTTTCAGATAATAAGGCAATCGGAATAAAGTCTGAATTGTAGTAGAATGAAAACCCAGAGTGGGCAGGATACCTACCCCCAGCTATCGGCTAGACAGCGAGTAAGTTAATGGCAGGATCAACCGCAGCAGAAGTTGATGCATCTTCTCAGACCCATGCTAGTGATGAGTCGGAAAAGGCTTTTATTAATGACCTGGCGAAAATAAGCCAGCGCTTCAAATATACCAAGAAGCTGCATGTGGCCATGCGCGAAACAGAGCAGGAACTGATTGCACTGCTCGATATCAAGCTTATGACCATCTATCAGTGTGTTGCCCATAGCAGTGAACTGTCGACGATAATCAAAGCCGGTGACCCTGAAGGTCAAGACGAAGAAATTCGCGTCCCCATTAGCCCGAGCGCCCTCGCTGGTTACGTCGCATCCAGCGGGCGGCCGCTGTTGATTAAGGATGTCAATAATACTGACGAATTGGCCCAAATTCATCCTCGACTCCAGTTCAATAGCAGCTTCAGTCTGGAAAGAGGCTGGAGCGTCAAATCCCAGATCGTCGTCCCGATAACAGACGACGTACTGCTCGGGGTTCTACAATTGGTCAGGTTCGAAGGTGATCCGGAATTTACCCGCGCGGATCTGAAGCACGCTGTGATGGTTGCTCAGCTGCTGGGCAAGCGATTTCGCTCGGCCCTGCAGGCTACTCAGGGGCCGTTTGACTATCTAGTTCAGAAGGGTGAGATTTCGGCGCCTGATCTGGACGCGGTGCTGAAAAAAACTTCCGCTTATGGAGGATCTGCCACGCGTATCCTGATGGAAGACTACAAGATAGATCCTGCCATCATAGGCAAATCTCTGGAGTGCTACTATCGGGTTCCTTACATGGGATATGACCCTGATATTGAGCTGCCCATGGATTTGCTGCAGAACATAAGCATGAGCTATCTGCGTAGCAATCTCTGGTTGCCGGTCGCTGGAGATAAACAGGAAGCCATCATTCTGATCGATGACCCGAGCGATTATCGGCGCATTATGGAAATTCAGGGCGTCGTCGATGCGCGTAACTTTGTGTTCCGAGTCGGTCTTCCGGAACATATCCAGCAATACCTTAACAACGGGTCGATGGACCAGGAAGGTGACACCAGCTTTGATGAAGTTTTCTCTGCTCTGGATGAACAGGTCGGGATCGATCTGGAGGAGGAGGAAGATGACAACGATGAAGCGCTGGCGGCCACCTCTGCAGTCATCCAAATGGTTAACAAGATCATCACCGAGGCAGCCCGACTGGGAGCCTCGGATATTCACGTTGAGCCCGGCAAGGATAGCGCAGCTGGTGTCGTTCGTGTTCGGGTAGACGGCAGCTGTCGGGAGTTGCTGCGAGTCCCGCGAGAACATACAGCAGCGCTGATTTCGCGAATCAAGGTCATCGCGCGGCTGGATATTGCTGAAAGGCGTTTGCCACAGGATGGAAAATGCAAACTCAAGGTACGGAACAAGAAACTGGAATTACGGGTGGCTACCTTGCCTACCGTTCATGGGGAAAGTGCCGTTCTGAGACTGTTGTCTGCGGGCTCCGCATTGCCACTCAATAATCTTAATCTTTCCAAGGAAAACTACGACAAAATCGTCGACCTATCGAGTCACCCCCACGGCCTTTTCCTGGTGGTGGGACCCACCGGTTCCGGAAAGACGACGACACTGCATGCCATTCTTGGCCACATCAATACGCCGGATCGCAAGATCTGGACTGCCGAAGATCCGGTGGAGATCACCCAACCCGGGCTGCAGCAGGTGCAGATGTTACCGAAGATCAATTTTACCTTTGCCACCGCCATGCGCGCGTTTCTGCGCGCTGACCCCGATGTCATTCTAATAGGAGAGATGCGGGATGAGGAAACTGCAAACATAGGTGTAGAGGCCTCTCTCACCGGGCACCTGGTGTTTTCTACTTTGCACACCAACTCGGCACCGGAAACAATAACCCGGCTGCTGGACCTTGGCATGGACCCGGTCAATTTTTCGGATGCATTGCTGGGAGTCTTGGCACAGCGACTGATGCGAACTCTATGCCCTAGTTGCAAAGAAGGCTACCAGCCCGAGCAATTAGAATTGGAGCATCTGGCCTCGGTATACGGTGATGAAGACTTTGTGCGGCTTGGTATTGATGCAGAGCGGTTGACGCTTTATCGGCCAACAGGGTGCAAGGAGTGCGGTGATACCGGGTACCGTGGCCGAATCGCTATTCATGAATTACTGGTAGGCACCAATGAGTTGCAAGCACTGATCTATCAGAAAGCAAGCCTTGCCGAATTAAGGAAGCAGGCCAAGCTCGACGGCATGCGCACCATGAAACAGGATGGAATTGAAAAAATACTTGCGGGACTTTCCGATTATCAGCAACTTCTGCGGGTGGTCGCGGAATAGCAGTTGTGTGCAGTTTAGCTCGCCGTGCGGGTTGTGCTTGCCTTTAAACTGTGAACAGAATCCCAAGTTTTAGCAAAAGACCTGCGCAATCTACTTACTTGCTTGACCCTGCTGAATGATTGATTGAGCATAACGCTTAATTGACATCTGCGTCGCTGTGAGGAGAAATAACTTGCAAAGCGAAAAAAAATCTATCCAGGGAGCCGTCGTGGTTCTAATCTTGTTTTCCCTGATAGGCTTTAGCCTGGCGACTGAAATGCTGGCGCGAGTTGGTCTGGTGGATAACTATGTCTATATCGTGAGCCTCGGCTTACTGTTCTCAGTGCTTTTGCTGGGCAAGAAAAAGCTGTTGGTTCTTTGTGTCCTTGTCGGCGTGCTGACCATCAATCTATCTGGAACCATAATGGCTGCATACGTCATAGATCAAGATATACTTCTGGCAATGGTTTGCAGTTTTATTCTGGTGCCGACTCTTTACGACCTGGTCCTTGCCTGATCTGGCGTCCCGGACGCATGCCGTCGCTGCCGTTCACCAGGAGAGCAAAAAGTAAGCTGAACGAGCGGTAAATGGAAAGCGAAAAAGTCTATTAAAAACAACAACAAATAGTAGTCTGAAATTCGCGTTGTCCGTTCAACCCGAGAATTTATGCACAAAAATTGCGGGGGTGTCATAAAACCTCGGTATTTATAGGTTTTTTTTTTAAGTCGAACCGTCAAAAACTCATAAAGTATTGAAATATATACAGTTATAAAAATGATCAATTAATGAACAATCTAACGTGAAATGCCAGATTTTCATGCTTTCACCATGAATTGATTATTTTATTCACCGAGTTATCCACAGATTCTGTGGAAAAAGTCGCAGCGCAATTCCGACTCTATTTCTGTAGTTTTAACAGGCAGTTAATGAAATTGCCTTCCAATTGTTATTAGCTAAAAGACCTAACTTCCAGTATTCATGTGGGACGATTTCGGCGACCAGCCGGATTGGTAGATGTTACTGCTAACGGTTGTTTGACGGCAGTTACCCATTGCTCTGACCGCGGGCAGGTCTAGCCGCGTTGATTGAATCGTCTCCCAACCAGTGATGCTGCAATATTTATTTTCTGAATATCTATCGTGCCGCCGGCGATGCCCCAGCCCCAACCATCGCGCAGTTTCTGTTCCATGGGGAATTCTTTGGAATAACCGTAACCACCCATCAATTGCATAGCCTTTCCGGTGACTTCCCGGGCGGTTTCATTGGCGAAACATTTGGCAATGGAGCTGTCGGTTATTGAAGGAAGTCCCTGCTGCGCATTTGCGACAGCCCGGTAGAGCAGCAGGCGAGAGGCGTCGAGACGCATCTTCATTTCTGCCAGTTGAAGTTGCACCGCCTGGAAATCGACCACCGGTTTACCGAACTGCTGGCGCTCCTGCACGTAGTTGAGGGCGATATCAAAGGCAGACTGCGCTACTGCGAGCGACATAGTGGTATTTCCGCAGCGCTCCAGATCGAATGCTTCCATCAGTTTGCCAAACCCACCGGCCGGAACGATTATATTGCTCTCCGGTACAGCCACCTGGTCGAAATACATGTCGGCGCTGCAAACGCCTCTGAACCCCATGTGGTGATCCCGTTTGCCAAAGCTGAATCCTGGCACACCTTTTTCCACCAAAACCGCTCCTATTCCCTGCGCGCCTGGCGCATCAGACAGGCGACAATAGACGACGTAAGCTTCAGAGTGCCCGGCACCGGAGCACCAGCGTTTCTGGCCGTTAAGGATGATCTGGTTGCCCTGTAAGACACCCCGGGTAGTCAGGTCCGTCAGTGCTGACCCTGCATTGGGCTCGGACATGGAGACCGCAATAACGATTTCGCCGCTGCAGACCCGCGGGAGCATACGATGTTTGAGTTCAGCACTGCCGAAATGGGCAATAGCCAGGCTGGGGCCAAAACAGCTCTCGAAAATTGGAAAAGCCACTGCGATAGATACCTTGGCAATTTCCTCCAGTACTATTACCGCATCCAAGTGCGACATCCCGGCCCCACCGAATTCTTCCGGCAGGTTGGCACCCAGGAATCCCATTTCAGCGAAGCGCTTGCGGAGTTCGATGCCCGGGGGCTCGTCCTGCTCCTCTATCCGTCTGGCCAGCTCTGTCAGTTCCGAGCGGGCAAACTTCCTGGCAGTTTCCTGCAATAGCTGCTGCTCTGGGGATAATTGAAAATCCATGGCCCTATTCTCCGATAATCCAACTTTCGGAAATTATACTGGGCGGGATGATGCCATTACAGGGATTTGCGCACCGCGAGGGCAATGGTATCTACTCGAACTTTGACTTATCTGCGGCCTGTTTGCCGCCAAACTCCCACTTGCTATACTTGCGCCCCTTTTACCGGGACGGATTTTCATCTGTAATGCATCAGCAGGAACTCAACGACGAAATTGAACGCAGGCGCGTTCTAGCGATCATCTCACACCCGGATGCCGGCAAAACCACCATTACTGAAAAGCTGCTGTTACTCGGCAAGCTGATTCAGGTTGCGGGTACCGTGAAGGGGAAGAAATCAGATCGTCATGCAACATCTGACTGGATGGCCATGGAGCAGCAACGTGGCATCTCTGTGACCTCTTCGGTGATGCAATTTCCCTACTGCGAGCGCATGGTCAATCTGCTGGATACGCCCGGACATGAAGATTTTTCGGAGGACACCTACCGCGTCCTTACCGCTGTCGATTCTGCACTGATGGTAGTGGATGGCGCCAAGGGTGTTGAAGAACGAACCATCAAACTCATGGATGTTTGCCGGTTACGGGACACCCCAATATTTACCTTTGTCAACAAGCTTGATCGAGACATTCTCGACCCGGTGGAAATACTTGACGAAATTGAAACGGTCCTGAAGATTTCCTGCGCGCCGATTAACTGGCCGCTTGGCATGGGCAAGTCCTTCAAGGGCGTCTATAACCTGTATACCGATACCCTTCACGTTTACCGGCCTGGGCAGGGAAGTCAGATACCCGAAGACCGGCGAATCGACGGACTTAAAAGTGATGCGGCGCGACAGTTTCTGGGTGATGAATATCCCGACACGCTTGATGCCATCGAACTGATCCGCGGTGCCAGTAATCAATTCGACCTTGAGGCATATTTGGCAGGGCAACTAACGCCAGTGTATTACGGCACTGCTCTGGGAAATTTCGGAGTGCGGGAACTGTTGGATGATTTTGTGCGATGGGCACCCGGCCCCGGACCCAGAGCGACCGAGTCCCGACAGGTGGAAGCTGACGAAGCAGACTTCAGTGGATTCGTTTTCAAAATTCAGGCGAATATGGATCCCAAACACCGGGATCGAATCGCTTTCCTGCGCATCTGTTCCGGCGCTTACCATAGGGGTATGAAAATGCGTCATGTGCGCATCGAACGGGACATCAAAGTGAACGACGCGGTTATGTTCCTGGCCGGCGAAAGGGAGCAGGCTGAAGATGCTGTATCCGGCGATATAATCGGATTGCATAACCACGGCACGATCCAGTTGGGTGACACCTTCACCGAGGGGCAGAATCTCAAGTTCACAGGAATTCCGCATTTTGCGCCCGAGTTGTTCAGACGTATTCGCCTGAAGGACCCACTCAAGCTAAAACAACTGCAGAAAGGATTGACTCAGTTGTCCGAAGAAGGATCGACCCAGGTTTTTATGCCGCTTAAAAATAACGACTTGATTGTCGGCGCTGTAGGGACCCTGCAATTTGAGGTGGTGGCATTCCGGCTACAGGATGAGTACAAAGTCGATTGCATCTACGAGCCGAGCAGTATTTACACCGCAAGGTGGGTAACCAGTGAGGATTCAGTCCGGCTGGCAGAGTTCAGGAAAAAAGCTCATGAAAACCTGGCACTCGACGCTGGAGGCTGTCTGACCTATCTGGCACCAACGCGCGTCAATTTGTCATTGATGGAAGAGCGCTGGCCCGAGATTGTGTTTCATGCCACGCGTGAGCACTAGCGATTTTGCTGGTGAAGCGATGCTGCTGACCAGGTTCTTTGGTATTTCTAACATCGAGGATCGTCAGAACTGATGGAGTTTACTGTCAAGGCAATAGATGGTCTGGCGCGCTGCGGGGTTCTTGAGTTTCCCCGTGGGCGGGTGCATACGCCCGCATTCATGCCGGTCGGAACCTACGGCACTGTCAAGGGACTGAATCCTGAACAGGTTGCTGCGACAGGAGCGGAAATCCTGCTGGGTAACACCTTCCACCTTATGCTGCGTCCAGGCATCGAGATTGTCAGGGCCCACGGAGATCTTCACGATTTTATCGGCTGGGCGAAACCGATTCTCACTGATTCCGGTGGCTTTCAGGTTTTCAGCCTTGGCAGCATGCGCAAAATCAGCGAACAGGGAGTCAGTTTCAAATCGCCCGTTGACGGCAGTGCCGTTTTCCTCGGACCGGAATCTGCTATTGAAGTGCAGCAGCAACTGGGGTCCGACATCATCATGGTGTTCGACGAATGCACACCTTACCCGGTCGCGCGGGATGTCGCCGCCGAATCGATGGAACTGTCCCTGCGCTGGGCGCGGCGCTGCAAGGATGCTCATGGTGCGCACCCGGCGTCGCTGTTCGGCATCATTCAAGGCGGTATGTTCCAGGAGCTGCGTCAGCAGTCGCTGGAGCAATTGCAGGACATCGATTTTGACGGTTATGCCATCGGCGGCCTGTCGGTGGGGGAACCCAAAGAGCAGATGGCGGAGGTGATAGCCTTTATTACGCCCTTGATGCCGGAGTCGAAACCCCGCTACCTGATGGGAGTGGGCACGCCCCAGGATATCGTCAATGCAGTGCGGCAGGGAGTGGATATGTTTGATTGCGTTATGCCGACCCGCAACGCCAGAAACGGCTACCTGTTCACTTCCCGCGGACTGCTGAAGCTGCGCAATTCTCGTTACCGCGATGACATCGGTCCGCTGGACCCGGACTGTGACTGTTACACCTGCCGACATTTCAGCAGGGCCTATCTGCATCACCTTGATAAATGTAAGGAAATGCTGGGCGCCCAGCTCAATACACTGCACAATTTACACTTCTATCAGAAACTGATGCGGGATTTGCGTCAGGCCATAGAACAGGGTAGATTGAGCGCCTTTACGCGGGAGTTTGCCGAGGCACAACAACAGCTTAGCGCTGATCTCGATGCTCAGAACCCCGAATAATTTTCAATGAGCCCTTGAAATACCGGTAAACCCCCAAATTCATGTAGTCAATAACAGGTTTTGCCCTTGCCGTGGGGCTGAATTTAACTAGTGAGAATAACCATGGACTTTCTGTTTCCCATCGCCTTCGCCCAGGAGCCTGCTGCTCCCAGCGCTACCTTTAACCTGCTGTTCATCGGCGGCATGTTCGTGCTGTTTTACTTCATTCTGTGGCGACCGCAGTCGAAGCGTGCAAAGGAACATCGGGATCTGATTTCAAGTATCTCCAAAGGTGACGAGGTAATGACCTCCGGCGGCTTGCTCGGGAAAGTTACCGTGGTTAATGACGATTACATCAGTATTCAGGTCGCCGAAGGCGTTGAATTAAAAATGCAGAAATCTTCCATCGCTGCTGCCCTACCCAAGGGAACCATAGGCGGCATCAAGTAGTGACGTGTCTTTATCCGTAACCTGCGGACTGGAATCTGACGAGGCTGATACCACATGCTGAATACATACCCGGCTTGGAAAAATGTTCTGGTGCTCCTGGTTGTCGTGCTGGGATTTCTGTACTCCTCGCCTAATCTTTTTCCAGACGACCCGGCTCTGCAGATTTCCCATGAGAGCCTGCCGGTAACTGAGGCAGACATGGCGACGGTGACGACAGCTCTGGAGGCGGCCCAGATCGAGTTTTTTGGAGACGTGGTCGAAAATGAAAGCGGGTTGGTTCGATTGAACAGCCTTGATGATCAGTTACGCGCCAAGACCGTGATTGAGGATTCGCTTTCCGAGCAGTATATAGTGGCGCTTAATCTGTCACCCACTACGCCTCAGTGGATGCAGCGTATCGGTGCCGGAAAGATGAACCTCGGTCTGGATCTTCAGGGTGGGGTGCATTTCCAGATGGAGGTGGATCTGGAAGCCGCCTTGCAGCGTCGCATGGAAGATAATCTCAGTAATATACGCAATCAGCTCAGAACTGCCCGGATTCGGTCTACCGGCATGGAGCTGATCAGCAATTCCCACATTCAGGTCAGATTTGCGGACGAGGATACCCGCTCTCTGGCCCGGTCCGAGCTGCGTGACGGATTTCCAGAACTTTTGTTTCAAAACAGCGAAGTTCGCGGTGAACCGGTGCTCGATATGCGCATGACAGAGCAGACGATACTGGACATACAACGCGACACTATCCAGACCAACAGGGTCACGCTGCTTAATCGCGTAGATGCCCTCGGA
>JAYPVG010000035.1:0-29857 GCA_038134485.1 Pseudomonadales bacterium | reverse complement strand
GTGGCACAATGCCACTCGTTAGATCATGAGCCTCGAATATCTAGGAAAGAGTCCTCGCCATGTCTGTCATAACACCCAACGCTCGCTGGTTCACCCGCGTCGATATACGCGCGATAGCGCTGACTGCGGCGATATCGTTACCAATAACTGGATTTAGCCAGGAGGTGGCAGTCACCCACTGCGCGGGCAGTTGTCCTTACTACAGTTCAGCTTTCACGGCGGGTAATTCCAAGGTAGTTATCCACCATCTGTATGCTGCGGGATTAAATCGCTACAGCAGGCGAGCCGACTGGATCGCCTACAGATTGAGTGACGAGGCCGTCGGCATTGCTTCGCTGCTGCCGCGAGAATGGCAACCCGATCGACTGGCAGGATTTTCTGAAGTCGCCGAATTGCAAGATCTAGAATCTGGCGTATCAGTCCCCGAAATTGCCCGTTCTGTCAGTCCCTATGGCGGCGGGTCGACGCCGGAAAGCAATGAGCAGGATCGCGTCCACCTGGCACCCATGACCAGTTTTGCCAACACACCATACTGGTCGGAAATCAATTACACTAGCAACATGCTCCCTATGCCTGCCCCGCTGCGCCTGGGTCCCTGGTTAAGGCTGGAGCAGGCTCTAAACGGACTGGTCAGCAAGGAAAAAGAGTTACACGTGATCACCGGCCCGTTTTTTTACGACGGTGAAATGCCAGGCTCAGGTTCGCTGGAACCTGGCTTAAACCTGGCAGGCTATTACAAAGTTGTCCTTGATAATTCTGGCTATGCTGCTTTTATCTTCCCACAGCAACTGGCGCAGAATGAAGACTACTGCGGACAGTTAGCCGAGCTGGACAAAATTGAGGAGCTTACCGGCCTGCATTTGCTTCCAGACCGCGAGGCGAAGCGATCACGGCAACTCATCGCCAACTTGAACTGCACTCCGTGAGGCAGGATTTACCGGGACTCATTACTTTCTGCCGATAATCTTGACAGCCTGTCTGCTATTCGCGGACAGGTCGGAACCGTCTGCTTCAAGATAAGCCGCAATCGACTGCTTCATCGAAGGCGACCAGAAGCGTCGCATGTGATCTGCAACCCTCTCCGCAACCACCTTTTCCTCGTCGCCCTGAGCGAGATTTTCAGCAATCTGATTAAGCATTTTTATCAAGTGGTTCAATTCATTCTCAGTCATTTACTTGCAAACTCCCTTTTCCACTAATCCACAATGCGCCGTCCATTGGCGTAAACAACGTGTCTGTCGGCGCGGGCGAACCCGAGTAAGGTGATGCCGACATCTTCTGCCACATCTATTGCCAGAGAAGTAGGCGCCGACATCGCGACCACGACGGCGATGCCGGCACGCGCTGCTTTGATAACGATTTCGTAACTTGCGCGACTTGAGATCAGGAGAAACCCCTGCAGTGCCTGTTGGTCCTCCAGCAGCCCCCGCTTGGCTAGCTTTCCAATTAGTTTATCCAGAGCATTGTGCCTGCCGACATCCTCGCAGACTTCGAAAAGCTCTCCATCGGACAGGCACCACGCGGCGCCATGGGTCCCGCCGCTTTTCGACTGCAGGGGCTGGTGCCCGCGCAGCTTTCGGCAGGCAGATTCGATGGTCGCGTGGCTTAGCGCCAGATCCGATTGCACTGGGCTAAGGGAGGGCCTGATCTGCTCTAGGGATTCGGCGCCACAGATACCGCAGCCAGTTCGGCCGGCCAGGGTTCGGCGACGTTCCTTCAGCCCGGCGAAACATTTTGCAGAAATGTCGAGAGCAATCTCGATGCCATCTCTCTCATTGCCCCCGACATCTATTGAATAAATCTCGCCGGCACTGGAGACGATCCCTTCGGTGAGGCTAAAGCCGATGGCAAAGGCTTCCAGATCCAGGGGGCTGGCCATCATCACGGCATGGGAAATGCCGTTGTAAATCAGTGCTACCGGCGCCTCACAGGCAATCCAGTCGCAATCCCGGGTGATTGCCGTTGCGGACCATACCTCGACCGCCCGCTCGGTCACTGCATCGAAACCTGAACCATCCCGGGACCGTGGTTTGAGGGATTGCTTGGCGTTCACTGCCCCACCTCAGGGATCGCCTTCCACCGCCAACGAGATTTGCCTGGCACTGAAAGACTCGAAGCGCGTCTGCCAATCTGACAGGTTGTCCATCTTTCTGACCTGCACCGCAGTAACCTTATACTCCGGGCAATTGGTCGCCCAGTCAGAATTGTCGGTAGTAATGACATTGGCGCCGGATTCCGGATGATGGAAAGTCGTGTAGACCACTCCAACCTGAACCCGGTCGGTAATCGTGGCCCTGAGCGTCGTGTCTCCCGCGCGGCTGCTTACCTGCACCTTGTCACCATCGACAATTCCCCGCTCTTCAGCATCGTGGGGATGAATCTCCAGCCGGTCCTCCTCATGCCAACGCATGTTATCCGTGCGCCGGGTCTGGGCACCCACGTTATACTGGCTGAGAATCCGCCCGGTAGTCAGTAACAGCGGGAATCGACGAGTAACTTTTTCCTCGGTAGCGATAAATTCGGTCACCGCGAAGTAACCCTGGCCACGCACAAATTCGTCCACGTGCATGATCGGCGTTCCGTTGGGAGCCTGATCTGTACACGGCCATTGGATGGAACCTTCTTCATCGAGACGCTTGTAGCTGACGGCCGCGAAGGTAGGTGTCAATCGGGCGATCTCATCCATGATCTCCGCGGGATGACCGTAGCTCATTTCATAACCCAGAGCATTCGACAGTGCCACGGTAGCTTCCCAGTCTGCTTTGCCACTGAGGGGCGCCATGACTTTGCGCACCCGGGAAATACGGCGCTCGGCATTGGTAAAAGTACCGTCTTTCTCCAGAAAGGAAGCACCGGGAAGAAACACGTGAGCGTACTTGGCCGTCTCATTGAGAAAGATGTCCTGCACAATCAGGCACTCCATGTTCCTGAGCGCCTGCTCGACATGCTGGGTATTGGGATCCGACTGCGCAATATCCTCGCCCTGACAGTACAGCCCCTTGAAGTGGCCCGCAATCGCCGCGTCAAACATATTGGGTATTCGTAGTCCCGGCTCGGGATTGATTGCCACGCCCCAGTGCTGCTCGAATGGCTGACGCACGCTGTCTATCGACACGTGCCTATAGCCCGGCAATTCGTGAGGGAAGGATCCCATATCGCAGGATCCCTGCACATTGTTTTGCCCTCGCAGAGGATTGACGCCCACTCCCGGTCGACCGATATTGCCGGTCAACATTGCCAGATTGGCCAGCGCCATGACAGCCGTAGATCCCTGACTGTGTTCGGTCACGCCCAGTCCATAATAGATTGCTGCGTTACCCGCTTCGGCAAACAGGCGCGCCGCCCGTCTGATGTCGTCCGCGGCCAAACCGGTCACCGGCGCCATGGCTTCCGGCGAGTTGCGCTCCTCACTGATAAACTTTTTCCAGCGCTGGAAGGCTGGCTGCTCGCAGCGACCGTCGATGAATTCGGTGGCTTCGAGACCCTCGTCGACTACAACGTGCGCCAGGGCATTCAGCAGAGCAACATTGGTACCAGGCAACAGGTTCAAGTGGAAGTCGCTGGCCACGTGCGGGCTTCTCACCAGGTCGATGCGGCGCGGATCGGCAACAATCAGATGCGCTCCCTGACGCAGCCGTCTCTTCATGCGCGAGGCGAAAACCGGATGTGCGTCCGTAGGATTAGCCCCGATGACAAAAATTACGTCGGCTTGCTCTACAGACTCAAAAGTCTGGGTTCCCGCCGATTCGCCGAGGGTAGTTTTCAAACCGTAGCCGGTGGGCGAGTGGCAAACCCTCGCACAGGTATCCACGTTGTTATTGCCGAATCCGGCCCGCACCAGTTTCTGTACCAGGTAAGTTTCTTCGTTGGTGCAGCGGGAGGAGGTAATGCCTCCCACGCTATCCTTCCCGTAATTCTTCTGAATCTCCCGGATCCGAGTGGCAGCGAAAGTAACGGCTTCATCCCAGCTTACTTTGCGCCAGGGATCGTCGATGGTCTCCCGGATCATCGGTTCGCTAACCCGATCAGGATGAGTCGCATAACCAAAAGCGAATCTGCCTTTGACGCAGGAATGCCCGCTATTGGCCTTGCCACCCTTGTAGGGAACCATGCGCACGACCTGGTCGCCTTTGACCTCGGCCTTGAATCCGCAGCCTACACCGCAGTAGGCGCAAGTTGTCAGCACAGTGTGTTCTGGCAAGCCCCGCTCAATGACACTGTTTTCCATCAGCGTCGCGGTTGGGCAAGCCTGTACACAAGCGCCACACGACACACATTCTGAATCCATGAATTTTTCATTCTGGCCCGCGGCCACTTTGGAATCAAACCCGCGACCGTCGATGGTAAGAGCAAAGGTTCCCTGTACTTCTGCGCAGGCGCGCACGCAGCGGGAACAAACAATGCACTTGGAAGGATCAAAGGTAAAATAGGAATGGCTCTGGTCTTTCTCGGCCGCAAGATGCGACCTGCCGGCATAGCCGTAGCGAACCTCTCTCAGTCCCACCTCGCCAGCGGCGTCTTGCAGTTCACAGTCGCCGTTTGCCGCGCAGGTCAGACAGTCGAGTGGATGGTCCGAAATGTAAAGCTCCATGATATTGCGGCGCAGACCGGCCAACCGGTCAGTCTGGGTGCGCACTACCATACCCTCTTCCACTGGAGTGGTGCAGGACGAAGGCGTTCCCTTGCGTCCTTCGATTTCCACCAGGCACAGTCGACAGGATCCAAATGCCTGCAGGGAATCGGTGGCACATAATCTTGGAATATTGATATCTGCCTGCGCGGCCGCGCGCATGACAGAGGTGCCTTCCGGAACCGTCACTTCCTGACCGTCTATGGTCAGACAGATCAGAACGGTGCTCTTGCCGCCTTTAGCCTTCATTGCCGGAGTGCCATAATCCCTGTCGGGATCATCTCCTACTGAAGACTTATTGTTGGTTGGATCGTAGAACTGCAACATGGCTGTCACCTGGATTGCGCTGCTGTGAAGTCAGCTGCAAAATGACGCAAGGCGCTCTTGACCGGGAACGGAGTCATTCCTCCCATGGCGCAAAGCGAGCCGGCTATCATGGTATCGCAAAGCTCTTCCAGCAGCGTAATGTTTTCGTGGGGGCGATCACCGGCGACAATCCTGTCGATTACCTCGACTCCCCTGACCGAACCAATCCGACAGGGCGTGCACTTTCCGCAGGATTCAATGGCGCAGAATTCCATCGCGAATCTTGCCTGTTGACTCATGTCCACGGTATCGTCAAACGCCACCACTCCACCATGACCGAGCATGGCCTCGATCGCTGCAAAGGCCTCGTAGTCCAGCGGTGTATCCCATTGCTCCCGGGGCAGGTAGGCGCCCAGCGGTCCGCCCACTTGAACCGCTTTCATCGGCCTGCCGCTTCGTGTTCCACCGCCAAAGTCATGTAAAAGACCATTTAACGTGGCACCAAACGCGATTTCCACCAGACCGGCCTGCTTGATATTGCCCGCCAGCTGAAAAGGCAGGGTACCGCGGGAACGTCCGGCACCGTAACTCTGATACTGCTCCGCCCCGTCGGCGAGAATCACCGGTACGGAGGCGAGGGTGATGACGTTATTGACCACGGTAGGTTCGCCGAATAAACCCTCAATGGCCGGTAGCGGGGGTTTGGGCCTGACCTCGCCCCGTTTGCCTTCGAGACTCTCCAACAGCGAAGTCTCTTCACCGCAGATATAGGCTCCGGCGGCCAGTCGCAGCTCCAGATCGAAATGCCTACCGCTGCCGTTGACGGAGCTTCCCAGTATGCCGGTCTCATAGGCCACGTCGATAGCGCTGACCAGTACTTCCCTGGCCAGGGGGTATTCTTCCCGCAGATAGATGTATCCCATGTCAGCGCCGACCGCCAGGCCGGCAATAATCATGCCCTCTATCAGGCAGAATGGATCACTCTCCATCATCATGCGATCAGAATAGGTACCCGAATCCCCTTCGTCGGCATTGCAAACGATGTATTTCGTTTGCGCATCGGTGTCGAGTACAGTCTGCCATTTGATACCGGTCGGGAAGGCCGCGCCGCCCCGTCCGCGCAACCCCGATTGTTTGACGGCATCGACAATCTGCTGCCGGCTCATCCCCAGCGCCTTTTCCAGCCCGGCAAGACCACCGTGGGACCGGTAGTCTGCCAGGGACAATGGGTCCGTGATGCCAACCCGACAAAAACTAAGACGCTGCTGATGTTTGAGAAATGGAATCTCTTCGGTCGGTCCGAGGTATAGTGGGTGGCTGATTTCATGAGTCCCTTCTGACAGGTTTTCCCAGGGCCGTGCAGCAAGAAAGTCATCCAGTTGTTCCGGCGCAACAGGACCGAATGCTACTCGTCCCCGGTCCGATTCAAACTCTACCAGCGGTTCCAGCCAGTAAAGGCCACGGGAACCGTTGCGAACCAGTTCAAGTGGCAGCTCCCGCTCCTCGATCAAACGCTTAAATGCCGCAGCAACGCGGTCTGCGCCAAGGGAGCAGGCGGTTGTATCGCGCGGGACAAAAATTTTCGTCACTGCAGTGGTCATTTCACGTCCACCGGAGATTTGGCAAGTTGGTCCAGCAGCTGGTCAAATTTTTCCGGGTCCATGTGACTGTAAATGGCGTCTCCCACGCGGACCGAGGGTGAGCAGGCGCAGTTACCGAGGCAGAAAACCGGCGTAAGGGTAATCTGCCCATCGGGGGTGGTCTGATTAAACTCTATTTTCAAGGATTCCCTGGCATGTCGTTCGAGCACGAGGCCACCGGTCGCCCGGCAGGATTCGGCCCGGCAGATCTGCACCACGTGTTTTCCGGACGGACTGCTGCGAAAGAAGTGGTAGAAACTGATTACCCCGTGCACTTCGGCGCGGGAAAGGTTCAGCAACTCCGCTATGCGCGGCACCACCTCAGCAGGAATGAATCCAAGGGCTGCCTGAGTTGCGTGGAGAATCGGCAACAGGGCGCCAGGCTTATCAGCTAGCCTGGACGCGATGTCGTTAACCGTTTGAAGAGAGTCAGATAAATTGCTCGCTGCTTCGTTCATCGAAGAGTACTTGATTACAAGACCAGTGACCGATCATGCCAACATGCCGTTCCGATAGCAATACGCGGGCCAGTGGCAGATGGAGGACGAGCGGACTGGCGACAATCCAGACAGCCCTAGAGTCCAAGAGACTGCTGGAGCACCCGGACAACATGTACCGCATTCCGACCAGTGCCATGACTGATCTGGCTGCGACAACTGGTCCCATCGGCAACTATCAAATCATCCTCATTCGCCTGGTCCACGGCCGGAAACAGCGACAGCCGGCCCATTTTCATTGAAGCTTCGTAGTGCTCGGCCTCGTAGCCGAATGAGCCTGCCATGCCACAGCAGCTGGAGTCGATGGTTTGGACCTCGAGATCGGGAATCATCGTTAGCAGTTTCTGGACCGGGGACAGAACATTGAACGCTTTCTGGTGACAATGACCGTGAAGCAAGACTCTTTTGGCCGCGATAGGCTGCAGTTGCAGTTGCAGGTGTCCGGCTTCCCGTTCAGCCACCAGGAACTCTTCCAGCATATAGGAATTATCCGCCAGGGCACGGACATCTTCCCCCGGCATCAACGCCAGGTACTCGTCCCGCAGGGTTAGCAGGCAGGATGGCTCCAGTCCTACTACCGGAACACCCCGGTCAAGATACGGCCTTAACGCCTGCAGCGTCCTCGCGGCTTCGACCCGGGCCTCGTCCAGAAGCCCGCTGCTGAAGAACGTCCGCCCGCAGCACAGCGGCCGACTGGAATCCACTGCGGTGGGACAGTGGACCCGGTAGCCTGCCGCCCGCAAAACCGCCAACGCCGCCGCTGCATTTTCGGACTCGAAGCAGCCATTGAATGTGTCTATCAGTAATACCACTTCCCTGAGCTGGTCCTGGTCGCGATCTTCTGCATGCGGCACTGAACCACCCGGCACCTCGTGACTGATGGGCTGTTCAGCATCTTCCGGCCGGAACTGATCCCGCCGCCAACGCGGTAAAGATCGTTTTCTGCTGAGACCCAACAGCCATTCGGTAATAGCCGGCAGCCCGGGAATCCGATCCCGCAGGTTCAGCAGGAAGCCGACGTGCCGCAGTCGATAGGCATAGCGAGGCAGGAAAGCGAATAACCGGTCTCTGAGGGACAGGCCGTGGCGCCGACGGTAGTGATACAGGAACTCTGTCTTCATCCTTGCCATGTCCACTCCAGTCGGACACTCCCGTTTGCAGCCTTTACAACCGACACACAGGTCCATCGTCTGGTACATGGCATCCGAAGTGAAAGCGTCATCACCCAGCTGACCGGTAATCGCCAGCCGCAGGCTGTTTGCGCGACCACGTGTTAGATGCTGCTCGTCGCGGGTTATACGATAAGAAGGACACATGGTACCTACATTCGCTTTTCTGCAGGCCCCGTTGTTGTTGCACATCTCTGTCGCTCGATCCAGGCCTCCCCATTCGCTCCAATCCAGGCGGGTATCGATAGCAATCGGTCCATAGCCGGGCGCAAATCGCATCAGACTTCTATCATCCATCTTATGGGGATTTACTATCTTGCCCGGATTGAACAGCCCGTCCGGATCGAAGCTGCGCTTAACCTCCTCGAAATTTTCCACCATACGGCGACCAAACATGGGTTCGTGAAACTCCGAACGCGAAATGCCGTCGCCATGCTCACCGGAATGAGAACCTTTGTATTCTCTGACGATTTCGAGGGTCTCTTCGACGATGGCACGCATTCTTCTCGCACCACTTTCTTCCTTCATGTTCAGGATTGGTCTGACATGAAGTGTCCCGACTGAAGCGTGGGCATAAAAAGTACCAGTAGTCCCATGTTTATGAAAAATATCGGTAAGTCGTCGAGTGTACTCGGCAAGGTCCTCCAACCGCACGGCACAGTCCTCGATAAAGGAAACCGGTTTACCGTCACCTTTCATCGACATCATGATATTAAGACCGGATTTTCGAACTTCCCAGATTGCACTTTGAAAGTCAGCATCTGTGGCCTCGACCACGGCGTCTGGAAAGCCCAGGTCTGCCATTAGCTCGACCAGCTGCTTCAAGCGGGAAAGCTGCTCGTCCCTATTTTCGCCGGCGAATTCAACCAGCAGCAGAGCATCGGGCTCACCCTGGACGAAACGGCTCACGGTTGGCGCAAACAGTGGAATATCCCGCGCCAGCTCGATCATGGTTCGATCCACCAGCTCGACAGCAGCCGGATCCAGCTTGACGATGTGCCGGGTGCTGTCCATCGCCTGGTAGAACGTTGGGAAATGACAAACTCCAAGCACCTTGGCCGGCGGAATAGGCTGCAAATCGAGATGGATGCGCTGGAAGAACCCCAGGGTACCTTCCGAACCGACCAGCAGTCGCGCCATGTTGGGAGCGTCGCGGGTCAGTTCATCGATATTGTAGCCGCCGACCCGGCGCAGCAGGTCGGGGAAACGCGCCCTGATCTCCTCCGCCTCCCGTTTTCCCAGTGCCCGCATCTGATCGACTATTCGCTGGTAAACCGGATTACTGTCGCGGGCTCCGTTAACCTTGCGAAAGTGGGCCTCGGTGCCGTCCGCCAGCAACGCTTCCACCGAACGCACATTGTGCACCATGTTGCCGTAACGGATAGATCGGGCACCACAGCTATTGTTGCCAGTCATGCCACCCAGGGTGGCGCGATTGGCCGTGGATACATCAACTGGATACCAGAGTCCGTGTGATTTGAGATGACGATTGAGCTGATCCAGAACAACCCCTGGCTGCACGCAAACCGTTCGTGCTTCGGCATCAAAATCCAGGATCTGGTTTAAATTGCGGGTGGTATCAATAAGCAGCGCTTCGCCGATCGCCTGGCCATTCTGGGAGGTTCCGCTACCCCGGGGCAGTACCGGAACACCCGCGTCGACGGCGATCTGCAGGGTAATTTTTACGTCCTGTTCGTCTGCGGGAATTACCACACCGATTGGCATCAGCTGATAGATTGACGCGTCAGTGCTGTAGCGACCCCGACTGAAATCATCGAACAGAACCTTGCCACGGAGTTCTTTTTTCAGGCGTGCTGCGAGGGTGTGATTGTTGTAGTTATCAGGCATCCGCTGGATCGATTGCAGGTCGATGGCATTTCTTTATATCACAAGTCGCTGCGTCAGCTAAGCGCCTGCAAGGACAGACCCGATGCTCGGGAACTCGCCGGCCAGGTCAGATTGGTGGAGGACCCGGAGGCGGTGGTCCGCCCGATCCGGATTTCTGGAAGCTGCTATCGGGAGTGCCCTGAAAGCAGGCCATCAGCCAAGGATAGGAATCAGTCACATAGTAACCGTAGACGCCTGTGCGCATCATGCCATTGCACTGATCAAGATCTCCACTTCCGGCCACGAATTCGTAATCGTCAATATAGGTGCCGTCATAGGTTCCTCCGGGACTGCCATTTCCTGCCGGTCGCGAACCGGCTCTCAACCGGTAACTGCTACTGACTGCGCGCACCACGCCGTTATCATTGATAAAACTGCCAAAGATCGGAAAGCCATCGGCGGCAAAACCGATTACCGGCGATTCCATCTGACCTGTAGTATCGAACAGGGCATTTGGATTGCCGTGGTAGTGGTAGGTGCCGTCTGGCTGGGTATGCGCGTTGTGAAGGTCGGTTCCGAACTCGTTATTGCCACTCATGGGGTCCAGGCGCCAGGGCTGTTCGATGTCGTTGCAACCTATTCGTCCATCCGCCACCCCGTAGCAGGCTGCCGCAAGTAAATCGACCTTCACGCCATTGAGTAGAATAGCGTTATCGAATTGCAGCGTTATGGGGGTCGGATCCGGCGCAAAATAGGTCTCCATGGGCACACGATATTCCCGATCCACCGAGCTGACTGCGGTCGCAAACCAGGCGGAGCCGTCATTGAAATCGTGATTCGGAATGGAATTTGATCGGAACACACAGAAATCGCCATCAACGCTGATCTCAAGTTGACCTGAGAACGGAAGGTTACGGGTAATATCAACTACCTGGGAATAAACTCTATCGGCATAGTAACTGCATTGCGCGCGATGATTCTCAAAGATGGTCTCAGTAATATCGGTATCGGGAAGACTGATATAGTCACGAACCTTACCGCCATAAATAATTTCGTACGCGGAAAATGGGCCCAGCGCGAATATATCGTCTCCCAGAGTCGCAAGATAAGTATCCGTGGCGGCGTAATACCGGTAGTAATAGCCCTGCCCACCGGGCACCAGCACCAATTCCTGGGTTTCCATACCCGCCGGACTGACGATCTCTGGATAGTAAGTTTCAGCCAGTTGGAAAAAGGAATTGGCATTATCCAGCGTATCGGCGAAGCTGTTGTCGGTAATCAGGAGTAGCGGCAGCCATGTCCATAATTTTTTCATGCGGGAGAATTTTCCTGTATTTTTACCGGGGCTTCAGTGAAGGATTAAACGTATAACCCCAATTTCGGTTTACGCACACAGAGAAGCGTGACAAATTGCTCTCCCGCCTGGACAGAATCGCACAGTTCACTGGGAGCAGAATAGCAGACCGCACATTCTTTCACCCGAAGCGGAAAGACGAATGCTTGAAACAATATCGATCAGGGAAAGGATGAATTTGCCATCAGGCCGAGGCCCCTTCAATGTATGGCAGCGAACCGGCAAGCTGGTTTCGGGGCTATTGGTTATTGTTTCTTTATTTTTCTCCAATGCCCTAGGTCAGGTAACTGATGCCCGCTTCACCGCTACCGATGCCTACACCCTCGAAACCGATTTTTTCAAACTTCCGCCTGACAGAATAATTGGGTCGACTTCGGGCCTGGCCATCAGTGCCGACGGCGAATCTATCTGGGTAATGGATCGCTGCGGTCCTCGAAACTGCATCGACTCGGAGATTGCGCCGATTATGCAGTTCGATGCACAAGGCAATTTAATCAATACCTTTGGAGCGGGATTAATGGTCCGACCTCATGGACTTTACGTGGACGACGACGGCAACGTATGGGCCACGGACGATGTCGGGCCCGGTGAATTCGATACCAGACAATTGGGCAAGGGACACCAGGTGTTCAAATTCAGTCCGGAAGGCCAGCTTCTCATGACCCTTGGCAAGCCCGGCGTTGCGGGGAATGGTCCCGACGCATTCAATATGCCTTCTGCAGTTGTCGTCGGGCCCAACGGCAATATCTATGTCGGAGACGGACACGGCGGACGCTCGAACTCCCGCATCGTAAAATTCAATGCTCAGGGGGAATACCTCACAGAATGGGGAGAGCGTGGTGGCGGCCCTGGACAATTCGATGTGCCCCACGCCCTGGCTTTTGATTCAGCCGGGAGACTTTTCGTAGGGGACCGGGGCAACAACCGGGTGCAAATTTTTGATCAGGAGGGCAACTTTATTGCCGAGTGGCCGCAGTTCGGCAGGCCAAGCGGCATGTTTATAGACGTCAACGATCTGCTCTATGTGACCGATTCGTCGTCCTCGTCAGACAATAATCCCGGCTATGGCGAGGGGATACGAATAGGACATGTCGGCGACGGGAGAATCATCGCGTTCATCGAAGACCAGGATGAAGACGGCACCCAGGAAGGCGTGATTGCCGACCGCGATGGCAACATTTACGGCTCACTGACAGCAGGAATGGCGCTAAGAAAATACTCCATTCGCCGTTAGCAATCCATGGATCAGGAATAGCCCAATTGCCGAGGGGATTGATTTAATATCCCCTGGCAAAATCGACCACGTGGCACAATGGCTGACCATCGATAAACAAGCGGTAGTTTTCGCAGAACAGGCGGGCAATATCGGTCGCGTTGCTCACAGCGGCGATGTGCCCGGTGAGCAGAAGGTTGGGTACATGCCATAGTGGGCTGCCACCCGGCACCGGCTCCTCCCGGAATACATCAAGCACAGCTCCCGCCAGCTGTTTCTCTTCAAGAGCCCTGCACAGCGCCTGTTCATCAAGCACATTGCCACGCCCGGCGTTGATCAGATAGCTCGTATTCTTCATGGCTGCAAATGCACGCCCGTCCAGCAGACAGGCGGTGGCCGGCGTATCTGGCAGCACCGCCAGCAGGTAGTCACACTGGCCGAGAAATTCAATGAGCGACTGGGGACCATAGACCCGCTCGAAGGGCTCCACAGGTCTGCCGCTGGTATTGAAGCCGACAGGCGTCATCGCGAACCGGGAGGCAACACTGGCGACATAGCGGCCAATCGAGCCAGTACCCATGACGCCAAACACTTTTTTCTGCAGAGTACCGCTGGGGCTTGTGTCCCAGCTCTGTTGCCCCTGACTTTCCAGGCGTTGCAGAAGCCTTACCTCATGAGCCAGCACGTAGGCCATTACATACTCGGCCATCTGCGGCCCGAATACATTCTTCACACCTGTCAACCGATAGTCTCGATTATCTATCGCGAGCAACGGTTCGATACCTGCCCACGTGGACTGCACCCAGGCGACTGGCGGACGGGTTTGCATGAGTTCGGCGACAAAGTCCGGCCTGCCAAGTACCACCGGTTCTCCGGCATATTTTTGCAGCGCCTCCAGCCTGTTGGTAGCCAGACCGATGGAGACCTGACGAACCAGCATTTCCGTCAACAGGTCTCGTAACCTGGCAGCTTCCTTGTCCACGATGAATACGGCAGGCGAATCTTGTGTTGGCTCAATCATCGGTACCTTCAGTTGGATTGGTTAAATCTTGTCTGCAAGTGCAGGGTGTGAACCGCAAGCACAACAGGAGCCCTGCACAGAAGTGTCAGAGAAATTGGATTAGCTCCCGAATTACGGTAGCTTACTACCAGTGCACAGTGCAGCAACTAAATTTGGAGTATACCGTGAACAAGCCTTCCTACCCCAAGCCACGCATACTGGCGATTGTCATTGGACTGTGCGGGTTAGCCCTGTTAGCACAGGGAGTCGGCCTGGTTCTGGCCGGGGGATCCTTGTATTACCTGCTAGCCGGTATAGTACTGGTCGCGTGTTGCTTGCTCCTGTTTCGGGGAAGTTATCAGGGCGCCCGCCTGTACGGCTACTTTCTGATCTTCACTTATCTCTGGGCTTTGTATGAAGTGGGGCTGGCGGCCTGGCCGCTTATGCCCCGGGTCGCTTTCTTTACGGTGCTGGGATTGTGGTTTGTAATCCCGCGGGTACGAAGGGGCTTGCTGCAGGCCGAACCCGAACCGCTCTTCAGGAAACGCGAAACCAGAGCAACACTGAGCGCATTTGCCGTCTTCATCGTCACGCTATTTTTCGCCAATTCGGGATACGATGTAACAGCCCCCTCGGCTCCCGGCACCGGTCAGGTGAATAACCCGGACGGGGAATGGCGTCACTACGGTTCGTCAAAGACCGGCACACGCTATGCGGCAGCCGACCAGATCAATGTCGATAACGTAGCGCAACTGCGGCGTGCATGGGAAATCAGAACCGGCGTCCCTGGTGAATTCAAGGGCACCCCTATCCAGGTAGGGGACGGGCTCTATCTGTGTACCGGACAGAACATAATCCTGGCCCTTGACCCCGACAGCGGCGCCGAACGCTGGCGGTTCGATCCGCAAATCCAGTCTGCCCGCATAGGATTCTGGGATACTTGCCGCGGCGTTACCTATTATCAGACACCGGGCGGTTCAGGGGCGGGAGCCGACTGTCCGGAACGGATTTTTACCGCAACCACCGATGCCAGACTGGTCGCGGTCAACAAGGATACTGGCCGGCCCTGCAGCAGCTTCGGAAGCAACGGCGAAATCAACCTGCTGGAAGGTATGGGTGAAGTCAAACCGGGCTTCTATTTTGTCACCTCGCCTCCCACCATAGCTAACGATGTTTTAGTACTCGGCGGCTGGGTGCTGGACAACCAGGAGACCGAGGAGCCGTCCGGGGTGGTTCGGGGATTCGATCCGATCACCGGTCGCCTGGTTTGGGCCTGGGACATGGGCCGCGAGGATCGCACCGGGCTGCCGGGTCCCGGTGAAACCTACACGCGCGGCACGCCCAACGTCTGGAGCCTGACCAGTACCGACGAAGAGCTCGGGCTGGTTTACGTGCCCACCGGCAATGCCACACCCGACTACTATGGTGGTCATCGCAGCGCAGCGATGGAGAAATATGCCAGCTCGGTAGTGGCCCTTGATTCGCGCACCGGACAGGTCAGATGGCATTTCCAAACGACCCACCACGACATCTGGGATTACGACGTACCGGCACAGCCGACGCTAGTTGATATCCCGGTCAATGGCGTCGTTCGAAAGGCGGTGATCGTGCCAACCAAGCGCGCCGAAATTTTCCTGCTGGACCGGGAAACCGGGGAGCCAATTGCCGAAGTGGCCGAGCTTCCGACTCCCCAGTCCGACCTGCCCGACGAGGCCACCGTGCCTACCCAACCTTTCTCGGTTGGCATGCCACGTTTGGCCCATGAAACCCTGCAGGAGAAAGATATGTGGGGAATCACACCATTCGATCATGCGGTCTGTCGCAGAATGTTTCTTGATATGCGTTATGAAGGCCCACTGACGCCGCCAACCACCGGCGCGGGCTCTCTCTTCTACCCGGGCGTTGCCGGAGGCGTTAACTGGGGCAGCATAGCAGTGGACGAGATCAATAATCTTATGGTGGTAAACATTCTGCACAATCCATCAGTAGTGCGCATGATTCCGCGCGCGCAGTTTCAGGGCAACGAGATGCTGGGCGTCGGCGGCGCCCAGCAGGGAACGCCTTACGCGGTATACTCGTTTTTCTTTCTGTCGCCGCTTTTTGCCCCTTGCCTGCGCCCGCCCTATGGAGAACTTGCTGTCGTGGACCTCGCTTCCCGGGAGCTTTTGTGGCGACGACCGCTTGGCACGGCGAAAGACATGGGGCCGCTCGGTATCGCGCCCCGCCTGCCATTGCCCATGGGCATGTACTACAACCTGGCTGGCTCTGCGGTCACTGGCGGAGGACTGATCTTCAACGGCAATGTCGTTGACAGCACCATGCGGGCCATCAATGTGTTCAATGGAGAGGAAGTATGGAACGATTCCCTGCCCGGATCCTCCACCGCCACCTCGATGACATACGTCAGCCCGGCCAGCGGTAAACAATATGTGATCGTTACCGTGCCCGACGGCGGCGGCGGACTGCAACTTGAGACCGCTGCGGACAACAGCACCCGGCAGAGCGATGTGCCGGGTGGCTACGTCATCGCCTACGCGCTGCCCGACTGAAGTACTTGAGCGGCGGGCCATGCTGCGCCAACGAGACGCCATGAACCCCGGGGCAGACCAGCGGGGTTTAACAGGAAAATCGCGCCTGTCTGGCAGCAATCCTGAAATTTGACACTTTGTAACAGACCCACCGCAATTAACACAAAAGCCAGTACAATCCGCAGGTTAACCTGGTTGTCCCGTCATTGACGCGGGATCATGACGGTATCTGGCTATGAGAAGTCCTGCTCCTATGTTGAAATTCCCGAGCTGCCTGATTCTGGCGCTCACCCTTGCCGGCTTGTCTGTGTCTTCGACTCTCGCTCAGGATACTTCCGAAGACGGGTCCACGGTTATTTATCCGGCCAGCTATTTCGAACAGTGGGCCCCCAGAACGGCTCAGGACATGCTTGACCGCATACCGGGTCAGGGCAGCGGCGGCGGCGGCAACAGCTTTGGCGGTGGCGGCGGCAGCGGTGGTGGCGGCAATCCTTCATCGGGAGGTCGCGGACTAGGCAGCGGCAGTGGCGGTATCGATATCATGATCGACGGCAAACGCACCGCTGGCAAGAATAATCAGGCCGGGGGATTGCTGCGTCGAATAGCAGCTGACCAGGTGCGCGAGATCCAGATCATTCGTGGCACATCCGGCGAGCTCGACGTGCGCGGTAGCGATCAGGTTATAAACATCGTGCTGTTCGAGGCACTTTCCTCCAACAGTATTTCCTGGGACGCTACAGGCCTCATGGCCCAGGATGAGAGCTTCATTCCGAGTGGATCCATCGCTCTCAACGGACAAAGCGGCGATCTTAATTACCTGCTCAGTCTGCGCAGCAATCCTCGCTACAGTCACTCCGTTACCTATGAACACAGCATACTCGCAGATTTCCAACCCAACGACACCATCGATGAAGATCGTATCAACGAGCGCCAGAATAATGAGCTGAGTGTAAATCTCGGTTATGCCCTCAGCGCAAACAGCAGCATACGCATCAACGCCCTGTACGCCGAGCAGGATTCTCCAACCGAAATCGATCGTATTACACGCAACCTGCGTGCCGACCCCAGCAGCCTGACTGTGGAGCAGGAAGACAATCCGTCAGATCGAGACAACTGGGAGGTCGGAGGAGACTACGAGGTAACTTTCAATAACGGCAACAGGTTCAAACTGTTGGGGATCGCGAATCAGAATAACCAGGATTCCACCCGTCAGCGATTCAAGCTGGTTGATGATGTGTTCGAGAAAAACCTTTTTCTCAACACCAACAGCGTTACCGAAGAACGAATTCTCCGCAGCTCCTACACGATGGACGTGACATCGGAACAGAACGTCGAATTCGGCGTCGAGCGTGCTCAGACGATTCTCGATTCCAGCCTGGTGCTAGCTTTGCGCACCTCCAATGGCATCCCCTCTGAACAGTATGACGGTCTGGTGCCGCAGAACGTCTCTAACGCCAACTCCCGAGTCGAGGAGATTCGCTATGAACCTTTTGTCATACATAACTGGACGATCAGTCCACAAATGTCGCTGGAATCAACTCTGATCTACGAATTGTCGGAGATATCGCAAACCGGCGATGTTACCAAGTCTCGCGAATTTGAGTTCATCAAACCCAAGATGGATTTACGCTACAACCTGACGCCTACCATTCAACTGAGGGGAACCGTGGAGCGAATAGTGAATCAGCTCAGCTTCTCCGATTTTGTAGCCTCCAATGACGAGCAGGACAATGACCGCAATACCGTGGCCGGAAACGCCAATTTGCGCCAGCAGACCCAGTGGCGCTACAGTTTCAACACTGAATACCGCTTGCCTGACGATGTCGGCGTGTTGAACGCAGAAGTGTTCTATGCAGACCACGAGGATGTAATTGATCGTATCGATGTGTCGCCCAGCGACGACAATCTGCAATCCGCCAACGGGAATATCGGCGATGGCTGGGAGGCCGGCGTCGATTTGTCCGCCAGCGTCCGCATGGGGATGATAGGTCTGCCGAACTTGCTGGTAACACCCTCCTTTCTGGTGCAGGACTCGGAAGTTACGGATCCCTTTCTGGGTATTGAACGGCGATTTCAATCCTACATCCGCGGACAATTCAGACTGACCGTGCGCCATGACATCCCCAACTGGCGGTTTAACTGGGGATTCCAGAACTTCGACCGGGTCGATGGAGGTCTTTATCGCTATGATGTGGACGATATCGAATTCGAGATTGGCGATCCGCGCTACAACCTTTTTGCCGAGTACATCGACCGCCGCGGACTGACCTATCGAATTGATATTCAGAACGCCAGCAACAACGTCAGATGTCGCAGACGAACCCGCTTCGTCGGGCGTATCTCTGCCGAGATCCTGGAAGAGATTGAGAACCAGTGCACCACCACCGGCCTGGATTTCAGCCTCAGGGTCAGCGGCACTTTCTAGACACCCTAGTCCGTTTCAACTTCCTGTCGTCGAGCTCCAGCCAGAATACCGACCATGGCCCGGTTACCTTCATGACAGGCATACTCATACAGGGGTGTGTCCAGTCTTGACATCGGATACTCGCCAGAGAATTCGGCGGTAAAGACTGACGGATCATTGACCGTAAAACCGTATACCAGTTTGTTGGCCCCCTCGCGCCGAAATGTCTCGGTGACCGTCAGGTTGTCTACCGGAAATCCCCTAAACTGATGCCAGAGATTGAAGTATCTGGTTTCAACAATCAGAGTGTCGTTCTCCCAGCGTCCAATCGAATCGCCCATCCATTTGCGCTGTACCTCGGCAGCAGGACTGCGTTCATCTGAGATCCTGATGACGCGGGCATCGTGAACCATCTCTGCAATTATGACCAGATAGCCCGGAGACTGCACAATCTGTAAGTTGCTGTTGTAGTTAAACGGGGTCAGAACCGGCCCCGACAGGTTGCCAACTGACACCAGGCAGCGTTCCGCCAGACTGCGTCCCTCCGGACCCTCACTCGAGCGGTCCGCCTGAGTAGCTTGCTGGGCCTGCAGCGCACTGAGTTGTTCAGCGAACTGCGGCACAAGCGGCGGCATACGACCATCGGGCGGATCGATGATAGCAGAGGTGCGATACTCACCGTTGATCGTCGGAATGAACTGCGCCTCATCGCGCCAGAATAAATCGTAGTTACCCACCCGGGGCAATGACTCTGCGACCGGTGGAGCATCCCGATCCGGCTGCACAGACTGGTTGGCAGCATCAAAGCGCTGATGCTGGGCCGCCTCAATGGCTAACACTTCGTCTTCGGAATAATTTCGTTTCTCACCCAGTTCCAGAGGGCGTTCGAAAGGCATCAGCGTGGCGTAACGCCAGACTGCACGAAAATCCGGCGCACCCCATTCGGTTCGGGGTACCTGGTAATCCTGAGCGACTGCCGGGCCGGTCAGGAACACGCCCGAGAGCAGATAAACAAGTGGCTTCATAGCTTGTCATTTCCTTTCGCTTGTCAAGCGGCAACGATTCGTTTAGTTTGCAAATCGCTATTCAACACCAAAAAATTGTCTAATACGAGACAAATCAATGACGACCCTCCAGCGAGCGGAATCGGCCTGCGACTGGCTTGTTGCGACCGCGCTGATAACGGAATAACTTGGCCGCGGGGGCGGCAGCATACTGACATGAATCACTACGACATTGACTATATGGAACGCACGCGGCAGTACTACCGCGCCCAGGGATATGCCACCGATTACCAGTGGGCCAGCTTTGACGATGTTCCGCTAACGAGGCCGCAAAAGCCTCTCAGCGAGTCCCGAATAGCGATTGTTACGACCGCCATGCCGGAGCCAAGCCTCTACAGGAACGAACGGGATGTGGAAGCAGTCGCGGTTGAGCCTCCGCCCGACTCGATGTTTACCGACCATCTGTCCTGGGACAAGGACAATACCCATACCCGTGACATTCCGTCATTTCTGCCTATCCAGCAGTTACAGCAGCTCGCCACGGAGGGAATTGTGGGGAAGCTCGGACCCCGGTTTTATTGTGTTCCGACAGAGTACAGCCAACGTAATACCCGTGAAGCGGATGCTCCGCGTATCCTGGAGATGTGCCAGCAGGACCAGATTGATCTGGCACTGCTGGTGCCGTTGTGACCCGTCTGTCACCAGACCGTGTGTCTGGTAGCAAGGCATCTTGAAGCCAATGGCATAGCGACGGTCATCATCGGCTCGGCCATCGACATCGTTGAGCACTGCGGCGTTGCCCGTTACCTGCATGTGGATTTCCCACTGGGTAATCCCTGCGGCAAGCCCGGGGAGCGCGACATGCAGCTGGCAATCGTTCGTCAGGCACTCGATCTGTTTACCACCGTATCCCGGCCTCGCACGACTGTGCGAGCCCCATTCGAGTGGAGCCCCGATCATGCGTGGCGAGATCTTTATGCCCGAGTAGACGACAGCAACCGGGAAGCCCTGCGTCGCAAAGGCGAATTGCGCCGTCAACAGCAACAATCAGCGAAATCAGTGGGGAAAACCCGCGCCCCGATGATTGACTGAAAGTCCTAATTCGCCAGGTAAGGCTGCACCAGCTCCATGCTGATATCCCAGAGCCTCTTCGCGGCTTTGTCAGTGGCAAAGTGGGCGATCGGCGGGCGCTCACGCTTGAAGTAATAATTGCCTTCCGCGTGCAAGGCAGCCGGATCCGTGGAGCTGGCCAACCAGATCATGGTGTCGGCACCCTTTTTCATATTAATCATGAAGGGGAAAAGGACCAGACCCAGCAGGTTGCCGGAAATACCTCCTTTGGACCAGATAGGCGTGCGTACAGCACCGGGGTGGAAGGAACTTGAGATAATGCCCTGCCGGCCGTGACGATAATACAGTTCCCTTGCGGTCAATAGATTCATCAGCTTCGAACGCCCATACGCTTTCAAGCCGCGATAGCCTCTGCTCATATTCAGATCTTCAAAATCCAGCGGGCCACTTTTATGACCCAGGGAACTGGTGAACACTACCCGCGCGCTGCCACTCGCAGCCGCATTAAGCAATCCCGGCAGCAGTAACTGCATCAGCAGGAAGCCTCCCAGATGGTTGGCTGCAAACGTCAGTTCGAATCCTTCTTCGGTCAGCTGGCGCTTTTCATTGGCAGCACCGGCGTTGTTGCAAAGAACATCAATGCTGGCGTAATCCGCCGCCATCGCCCTGCCTGCCCTGGCCACGCTCGCAAGCAGTCCAAAATCCGCCAGGTAAAGATGCACATCATGGTTGCCTGTTTCCCGCTTGATGGTTTCCATAGCCTGCTGGCCACGTTTTTCATTCCGGCACACGAGCAACACGGTAGCGCCCCGCTGGGCGAAATCCATGGCAGAAACGAAGCCAATGCCGCTGTTGGCGCCAGTAACCACGAATACCTTACCCTGCAGATCTTTTTCCATAGCCTGAATATCCTGACTCAAATGCCTGTCGTTGTCTGTTACGTCAGGCCGGGTGCGGCCGGTTCAGCAAACCGGCACAGTTACCCGGCGATTGTAACGCGGCCACGCTCGCTTACAGAACCTCCTGTTGTCATTCCTCGCCTGCCTGGCTTATGCTCTCGCTCCATGACATCACTTGTATACCCGACAACCAATCTTACTCAGATCGAACAGCTGACAATCGTGCGCGGAGACGGTATCTACGTCTACGATCAGCACGGGCAACGCTATCTGGAAGGTCTGGCGGCGCTGTGGTGCTCGGCCCTGGGCTATGGCAACCAGGAACTGATCGAGGCCATCACCACTCAACTCAGGACTCTCCCGTACAGCCACATGTTCGGAGGCAGGACACACCAGGTTGCGATGGAGCTGGCGGATCGGCTCAGCGAAATGGTGCCAATGGATCAGGCGCGTATTTTCTTTGCCAATTCCGGTAGCGAGGCCAATGATTCCCAGATCAAGATGCTGCACTACTATTTCAACGTCATCGGCAAGCCGGAAAAGAAAAAAATTATCACCCTCGACAGGTCTTATCACGGGGTCACTTTGGCTTCCGCTGCGCTGACCAGTCTGCCCGCCATGCACACCCATTTCGACATACCCGTGGAGGAGCTGGGAATTCTGCGGGCTGAGACACCCCATTATTATCATGGTCATCGCGAGGGCGAGAGCGAGCAGGAATTCGTCGCACGACTGCTGGCTGATCTGCGCGTTATGATAGAGCAGCAAGGGCCTGAGACCATCGCCGCATTCGTCGCCGAACCCATCGGCGGTGCATCAGGAGTGGTGGTCGCGCCGGACGCCTATTTTCCGGCGCTGGAAAAACTGCTGGCAGAGTACGACATCCTGTTCTGGGCTGACGAGGTAATCTGCGGGTTTGGCCGCACTGGCAATGATTTTGGTTGCAATACCATGGGTATCAGGCCCCAGCTGATGAGCCTTGCCAAACAGCTTTCCTCGGCTTATATCCCGATCAGCGCTGCGTTGATTCCTGATTTCATGTATCAGGCAATGCAGGAGCCCAGCTCCCAGGTGGGTGTGTTCGGTCACGGCTACACCTATACCGGCCACCCGGTTGCCTGTGCAGCAGCCCTGAAAGCAGTCGAAATCTACCAGCGGGACAGGCTCTTCGATCACGCGGCCTCAGTAGGCAATTACATGCAGCAGCGGCTGCGGGAGTTTAGCGATCACCCGCTGGTGGGTGAGGTGCGAGGTAAGGGCCTTATCGGCGCTATCGAACTGGTAGCGGACAAGGCTAATCGCCGCAGTTTCCCGGATGGTCGCGTGGGCGCCATGGCCAAACAATATTGTCAGGATCGTGGACTGCTAATCAGGGCGGTATCGGGTAACTGCCTGGCTTTTTGTCCGCCCCTGATAATCACTACCGACCAGATCGACGAGATGATCGACATGTTTGGCAAGGCTCTGGACGAAACTGCCAAGTACGTGAGTAAAGAAGGCCTGCTGGCGGGTTAGGTAATTCAATCACTGAAGCTAACGGATGAGGTACGCAATGGGAAAGAATTTATCCATGATATTGGGCACGATTCTGCTGGCTGTTTTGTTGGTCGGCTGTGGCCAGCAGGATCAACAGGGAACTCCTGAGGAACCGGCAACAGAGACGAATACTGTCGACCTGATTCTCACCAATGGCAAGGTATTGACTGTCGATCAGAATTTTTCCGTTCACAGCACAGTGGTAGTGAACGACGGTCGCATCGTTGCCACCGGCAGCGATGAGCTGGCCACGCGCTTCGATGCGGACCAACTGGTAGATCTTGAAGGCAAGACACTAATGCCTGGTTTCATCGATTCGCATATCCACATACGGGGACGGCCACAGCGCTACATCGAACTGAGCGAGGTCACTTCCATCGCCGAAATCAAGAACCTGATTGCCGCCAAGATCGAGGAGATTGGCGAGGGCGAATGGATTACCGGTTACGGCTGGTCGGAAGACGAGCTGAACGAAGGCAGGAGGCCCTTGCGCGGGGATCTCGACGAAGTTGCTCCGAACAACCCTGTCACCCTGACCCGTGCCGGAGGGCATAGTGCGGTAGTCAACAGTCTGGCACTGGAGCTTGCCAACGTCACCGTGAACACGCCGCAACCTGAGGGCGGTGTAATCGAAAAAGATGGTAATGGCGAGCTGAACGGAATTATCCGCGAACGCCAGGAAATCGTCGGGCGCCTGGTACCGGACTCCACCTACGACGAGCTGATAGCCAGTCTCGAGGTCAACCTCAACGCGCTGCTCGCCCGGGGTATTACCAGTATCATCGATGCCTCCAAAACCACCGGCGATTATCTGATGTTCGAGGACCTGTATGCCGATGCTGAACTGCCGCTGCCGCGCGCAGCCCTGCAGTTTCAGTGGCGCGATCCGGACGCGATCAATGCATTAAAAGCAAGGGTAGGCGACGGCAACGAATTTCTCAAGATCGGACCTATCAAGGTGTTCGCCGACGGCGGCTTTACCGGTCCTGCCGCCTACACCCTCGAGCCCTATGTGAATCAGGGTGAGTACCGGGGCTACCTCAATATGCCGGAAGCGGAACTTGTCAGCCATCTTAACGAAATTCATGATGCCGGCTGGCAGATGGGAATTCATGCAATCGGCGACGCGGCCATCGTGCTGGTGGTAAACACCCTGGCGGATACACTGGAACGCAATCCGCGAGCGGATCATCGCCACTATCTCAATCACTTTTCCATGCGCCCGCCGGATCTGACCATGGAGCTAATGGCGCAACACAACATTCACATCACTCAGCAACCCAATTTTACCTACACCCTGGAAGGGCGTTATGCGGAAAATCTCGACGGCTGGCGTCTGCAACACAATAACCCGCTGCGCTCTCCGATGGATCACGGAATCACCGTCGCAATTTCCAGCGATATTCTGCCCATCGGACCTATGGTGGGCCTGTACGCGGCGGTGACTCGCAAGGGAATGAGCGGCGAGGTCTATGGGCCCGACGAGGCGATCTCCATGGAAGAAGCCATTCGCGGATATACGATTCTTGGCGCCTACCTGAATCGCGAAGAAGATGTTAAAGGCTCTCTTGAAGCAGGCAAGTACGCGGACATGATTGTCCTGTCCGATGACCTGCTGACCGTGGATCCGGATCGCATCATGGACGTCACTGTCGAGCAGACCTACCTGAATGGTGAGCTGGTGTACCGACAGTAATAGATTGCTCAATCTGACAAAAGGTTCAGTGTTATGAAGAAACCGGAGAGCGCATCGCACGTGTGGACAGCGCCTGTTTCCGAGCCGATTGTTTCATGAACCAGTCCGAGCAGAAATCCGGTTTCCTGAGAGTACTCGGTAGGCGCGACGTTATCGCGCTGGCGTTCGGTGCGATGATCGGCTGGAGCTGGGTAGTCCTGACAGGTACCTGGATCAGTTCGGCCGGTCCGCTGGGCGCTATAACTGCCTTTCTGGTCGGCGGCGCGGCAATTGCAGTAGTGGGGCTCACCTACGCCGAGCTTGCCTCAGCTCTTCCCTACGCAGGCGGCGAGCACGTATATAGCCAGCGGGCTCTGGGTAATGCGGCGTCATTCATTTGCACCTGGGCAATAATCCTCGGGTATACCTCGGTCATCGCCTTTGAAGCCGTCGCGCTGCCTACAGTTTTGAGCTCGCTAATCCCGGGACTGGAACGAGTTTATCTGTGGTCTGTAGCCGGCTGGGATGTCTACCTCACCTGGGTGCTGGTCGGAGTTATCGGCGCCGTGGTGATGACCACCCTCAATGTCATCGGTGTCAAAACCGTTGCCGTCGTGCAGACTATTGTCGTTGCACTGATTCTGCTGGTGGGTGCATCCTTTATCGGTGGCTCGCTGATCAGAGGCTCCCTCATCAATCTGCAGCCGCTTTTTATCGACGGCGCAAGTGGCATTTCCCTGGTGCTGGTCATGGTGCCCTTCATGTTTGTCGGATTCGACATCATCCCTCAGGCGGCAGAAGAGATCGACCTGCCCTTTCGTGACATCGGCGCGGCGCTGGTTATTTCAATACTGATGGCGATTGCCTGGTATAGTCTGATCATTCTCGGGGTGGGACTGCTGGTAGCCGACGACAGCCTGCTACAGGCCGAAGTGGTGACCGCCGAAGCCAATGCCCTGGTATACGGACCAGTGGGTGCAACAGTATTACTGCTGACCGGCCTGGCGGGGATTCTTACTACCTGGAATGCCCTGATAGTAGGTGCCAGCCGGGCAATTTACGCCATGGCGCACGCCAACATGCTGCCCGCTTTTCTGGGCAAGATGCATCCGAAATACCATACTCCGGTTAACGCGATTCTCCTGGCGGGCGCACTATCACTGATCAGTCCCTTGTTTGGGCGACCCGCCCTGGTGTGGCTGGTCAATGCCGGGGGGCTTGGCATCGTGGTGGCATATGCTTTTGTTGCCTGGTCCTTTCTGGCATTGCGCGATAATGAACCTGAACTGCCGCGACCCTATCGAGCGCCATTGGGCAAGGGCACCGGCTATGCCGCTCTGCTTCTTTCAATCGGCCTGATATTCCTTTACCTGCCAGGCAGTCCAGCGGCGCTGGTCTGGCCCCAGGAGTGGGGCATCATTCTGTTCTGGGTGCTCCTGGGAGCCGGACTTTTTGCTGCCAGGGATCACTTTTGATCAAGCTGCTGGTTCGCAAAAAGACTCGGAATGGAAACCTGTTGCATCCCTAGGAGGGAACAACGGAGCCGTTTGCCTGCAACTCAATCAGGTGCTTGACGAAACGTTCCAGCACCTCATACGGTTGACAGCCGACTACCACCAGGTTGTTGCTGAAAAAGGTGGGAACGCCCGTTATGCCCAGCTCTCTGGAATAGCGCCAGTCCTCATCAACCTGATTTTCAAATTCTCTGTCATGGAGAACCCGATGCGCTGCGCGCGGATCAAGGCCGGCCTGTTCGGCGATCATTACCAGCTCTTCAATGTCACCGATATTTCTATTGTCGACAAAATAGGCGCGATAAAGCAGATCATGAACCTGACTTTCCGCCTCCAGGGAGTCAGCCCATTTCCCCAATTCCTGGGCGAGTCGGCTGTTATAGGTTCGCGTCCTGTCGCCATAAGGCAAACCGGCTTCAGCCATAAGCCCTCGCATGCGCTCTCTCAGCGGCGTCAGATCGCGACCCGGGAACAAATCCTCAAGGCTTCGGCCTTCCCGGGGTGTCTCCGGGTGGAGGGGAAAGTGAATCCAGTGAATCTTTACCGGATAGTTCGCCTTCAGCTTTTCAATACTCACGGTACTGAGATAACACCAGGGTCAGACGTAGTCGGTGAAAACGTCAAGTTCTATCTGCTTCAATTTTCTGTGCCTGAAGTGAACTCGATTGATGGGCGCTGATTGTGCCAGCGCCCATGGTGCAACTCACTGCAACTTTACTTGAGGTGGGAGTAATCGGTATTGCTCATCATGTAGACTTCGGCGGATACCCGCACGGGGTATTTTTCCCGCAACGCCAGCCATTCAGAATCGGTGCGGAACGCATCCCATACTTCGGTGCGATGGGCCAGATCACGATAAGCCAGCATCCAGACCAGCGTGTTTGGATCATCGAGTCGTTGCCAGACAGCAACCACTTCGGCACCCAATCGCTCAAAAATAGCTACTTCCTGTTCACGGAAACGTTGATGAAGTTCGCTGATGCCATGAGCGCCATTTTCATCGGGCTGTGCAGTGTACATTCGCAACTCGAAACAGCGAGCGTCGGAAGCCACATCAGCGCCGAACTCAGCTGATAACTGACCAGACGGGCCACAGGGTGCAGGCGCCTGCTGAGCAGAAACTGTCCCCATCGCAATCAACCCAAAACATGCGAAAGAGAAATATGTCAAAAGGGTGGAAAGTGTATTCTTCATTATCTTCTCCTGCGTGGCTGTGAACCACGTTAACTGTAGTAAATTTATTTTCTGTACAAGACCACGAACTTGCTGGTTCTGCCCGCGATGGAATCATCAAAAACGCTGTTATCCAGCGGATCGCTTTCATTCTTGTGCAGATTGGAATTGCGCAATACCGACATCCCAGCCGCTTCGGCATGTTCAGTAACCAGTTCCTCGCGTATCCGATGCAGTGTTCCCCCCACGTCAAGCCCGGTGCCCGGGGCAGCGATATGATCAACAGCAAGGAACAGTCCACCCGGTTTCAGGATTCGCGCAATCTCTGAGAACGCAGCATCCGCATCTCCGAGAGACTGACCTCCCGGTGCAAAACCCAGTTCATGAGGGCCCAGAATCCAGGTCACCATGTCGACCGAGTTATCCGCGGCTTCCAGGGTATCGAAGTTGGTGCGACTGATTGTGACGTTCGGTAATCGATTGCCCGCAACCCGCGCCGGAATCTGATCACCGAGAAAGCTGTCGAATGCTGGGGGGTTGTGCATTACCACGGAACCGGCTGACCCCACTGCGCGACTGATAATCTCGGTGTAGTAACCGCCACCGGCTTCCAGTTCAAATACTGTCATGCCCGCCTGCAGACCCGCAAATGCAAGCACCTCAAGGGGCATGCGGCGAGCATCGTCCGCCGCGTCCGCCGCGGGTCGATCACTGTGGGCAAGAGCACCGGCAACGAGATCCGCGGTGGTCTGGGCATTCGAACTGACACCGAATGCCAGCAGGCTGCTGCCAAACACTGCAATAGCGAGTCGTTTCATTGAATTCATTGGCCGGTCCCCCTAGGCTGATTTCATCTAAAAAGTGCAAAGTTCTGTAGTGTATGAGGAAAATCCGAAGAAAACCACGTTTTGACACGGTTTCCCCGGGATTGACGACATCCCTTGACAGAAAGGTGCCTGCGAGCGACATTGCCCCGCCTCAACAATTTCGACTCAACGGCACGCTGCCTCTATAATCCTCAGCATAACGATAATCAACACCCGGTTTTTATCCCATGTTTCGACGATTGAAGAACTGCCACAACGTGCATGACCTGCGCTTGCTGGCCAAACAACGCCTTCCGGGCCCCATATTCCACTATATCGATGGAGCGGCGGACGATGAGGTGACTTACCGACGTAATACCGAAGCCTTCGAGGACTGTGATCTGGTGCCCAATGTACTGGCCGGCGTCGCAGAGGTCGACCTGTCGGTGACCGTTATGGGCCAGCAGCTGGCGCTCCCGATTTTCTGCTCCCCGACGGCCCTGCAAAGACTCTTTCATCGCGATGGCGAGCGTGCGGTGGCACGAGCGGCGGAGAAGTTCGGTACCATGTTTGGCGTCTCGGCACTGGGCACCGTTTCGCTGAAAGAAATCGGCGACATGATTGCAACGCCAAAACTGTTTCAGTTCTACTTTCACAAGGATCGAGGCCTTAATGACGCCATGGTCGAGCGAGCGCAAGCGGCAGGCTTCGACGCTCTGGCTTTGACGGTGGACACGATTACCGGAGGCAACCGGGAACGGGACCTTTACACCGGTTTCACGTCACCCCCAAAACTGACTCTCAAGAGCCTGGCAAGCTTCGCAGTCCACCCGGGCTGGACCGTAGATTACTTTTTTGGCGAGGCATTCGAGCTTGCCGAGCTCAAGGACTTTGTGCAGCAGGGTTCCAACGTTGCCGTATCGATCGGCGACTACTTTGCCACCATGCTGGACCAGTCAATGAACTGGAACGACGCCGAAGCCCTGCGTGCCAAATGGGGCGGCCCATTCTGCCTGAAGGGGATCATGAGTGTGAGTGATGCGCGTAAGGCTGTTGATATAGGAGCCGACGCTATCATGGTATCCAACCACGGGGGCAGGCAACTGGACGGCTCCCGATCTCCTTTCGATCAGATCTCGGAAATCAGCGACGCGGTAGGCGATCGCATTGATGTGATTCTCGACGGCGGCATCCGACGCGGCACGCACGTAATAAAAGCATTGGCAGCAGGGGCCAAGGCATGCTCGGGGGGGCGCATGTACCTCTATGCACTCGCGGCCGCGGGCCAGCCAGGCGTAGAACGAGCGTTATATAATCTAAAAGTTGAGATAGAAAGAGACATGAAACTCATGGGAGTCACCCGGGTCGACCAACTAACCCGGGATATGCTTCGAGACAGGCCCTAGTTTCAGCAAGCTACTCGCGAATACCGACTACTTCGCCCCGCTGGATAAGATCGGAGGAGAGCCACAATCCAGTTCGCCGCTCTTTCTCCTTTTTGGTTAGCTTATCTAGGCGAATATTTGCTTGCTTAAAAGAAAGTTTTAGAAAATCCTCTGTGAGGTGAGGTAATTGGCCAATTTGAGATCGCCAAAACCTCTCTGCAATCTC
>JAYPVG010000034.1:18584-30328 GCA_038134485.1 Pseudomonadales bacterium | reverse complement strand
CAGGCAGGCACCTAAAAGCATCTACTAGCTTCTCGATTAACGGACTGGAATACATTTATGAAGGGGTCAATTGGGAAACTCGAAACCTTTTGGAAATTTAATTCCGGAAGCCATCCCCGATAGGGAGTCTTTATTGCTATCCTCAATTTTTCTTACGGCATCGTTAATTGCAGCTGCTATCAGGTCTTCTACTACCGCTTTATCTTCCGCAAGCAGGCCGTCTCCGAATGCAACCTTCTTAACGTCATGGCGACCATTCATAGTCACCTTGACCATGCCAGCGCCAGATTCCCCCTCGACAACTCTATTGAGGGCCTCTTCTTGAGCTTTCTTCATCTGCTCTTGCAATTCGCGAGCATGTTTTACGAGATCGTTCATATCCATGATAACTGTCTCCTCATTGATTTAGTGGCGTAATCGATTCTTGCAATATATCGGCTGAAAAGGCTTTCAACAATGCCTGCACATTGTCATCCTGATTGAAACCATTCCGCACAGCCTCCAATTGTTCGCGCTTCAGGCGTTGACTGTAGCTGGCGGGCGATTCATCCTTCTGCTCACCAATTTCAATACTCACCCGCAGCGATTGATTGAAATAGCTGGCCAGTAACTGCTCTATTCTGTCTCGATGTTCCTCACCGTATACCGCGCTCTGGGTCTTATCCAGACACATTTCGAGCACATTTTCGCGTGCGCCGACGATAACACAATGGGCGAGTATGTTTCCTGTAATTCCTCCGGGATTTATTTCCTGACACAGCCGAATCCAAGTGCCTTCCTCAAGCTCTTCAGGTAATCGCGGCAATTTCAATATCTGTTGCTCCGTTCCACCCGCCGCCCTGGGTTTCTCTGGCGGTGTTGGATCAGGGTTCAGGGTCTTTTTTTTTTGCTTGGAGGCAGCTGGAGGCGATGAACTGACCGTTGCTGTATGCTTTTCAGGCAGACTTTCGGGTGACTGGCTTCGCGGCACGACGGGCACCCCTGTAGGAGAAAAAACCAGCATCCTGATTAGAACCATTTCAAACATTGCACGAGTATTGGACGCTAACAGCAAATCTCCCCTTCCCTTCAACGCGATCTGATAGAAAAGCTGTATGTCTTCGGCGCCTAATTTTTGCGCATATTCGAGTACCTGACTGCGGTCCCCATAACTGTTGTCAATCGCGTCCGGGAGCACCTGCGCGACCGCCAAACGATGCAAAGCAGAAATCAGTGCTTCCAGGAGCTTCTGAAAGTCTGTAGCAGCTTCAGCAAGCGTCTGCGCTGTTTCCAACATGCCGCCCGCATCCCGATCTGCCAGACAAGCAAGCAGCTGGTACACAACCCCCTGATCCGGCGTACCAATCATGTCTTTTACACCGATTTCTTCCACCCTGCCCTCACAAAAAGAGATCGCCTGGTCTAACAGGGTCAGGGCATCGCGCATACTGCCTTCTGCCGCCATGGCTAACTGCCACAAGGCGGCTTCCTCAAACTTAACACCTTCCTTGTGCAGAACCTGCTCAAGATATTCTTTAATCTGCTGTGGAGTTAACTTCTTCAAATTGAATTGCAGACAGCGCGACAATATTGTGATCGGAAGCTTCTGCGGATCGGTGGTCGCCAGTAAAAACTTGACGTGAGGCGGCGGCTCTTCAAGGGTCTTGAGCAGAGCGTTAAAGCTGTGGGTCGACAACATATGCACTTCGTCTATCAGATAGATCTTAAAACGACCCCGCGTGGGTGCGTACTGGACGTTTTCGAGTAATTCCCTGGTGTCCTCGACTTTGGTTCGAGAGGCAGCATCTACCTCGATAAGGTCTACAAACCGACCTTCCGCGATCTCAGTGCATGACCCGCAACTACCGCAAGGTGCAGAACTGACACCCTTCTCACAATTCAGGCATCTTGCCAGAATTCGCGCAAGAGTGGTCTTGCCGACCCCTCGCGTACCGGTTAGCAGATAGGCGTGGTGCAAGCGCTCATTGTCGAGGGCGTGAGTGAGTGGCTTCAGGACATGGGATTGCCCTACCAGATCACTGAATGTTCCCGGTCGCCATTTTCTGGCAAGTACCTGATAACTCATCCGGCTAATCAATCACGAATAGAAAAGGCGGTAGCTCTTGCCAGCCACACCCCGGCACATGAATCAGAAACTACCGTTGCTCCCTTCCGGGCCTGGCGGGGTTCGTAACTTATCATTGCGAGGGAACCGACAAAAGCTACCGTCGATTATGATAACACAGCAGTAAGACTACGCAGCGCCCCATTATATGGAAACACGTTAATAAATTACTGCAACTCCAGGCTTTAGCCCTGCTCAATAGCGTTTAGTGTATTTTGTAAATGCACCACCGGCGGGCCCGAGAGAGGCCGGACCTTCGGCTGCGAATACGTTTCCATCTGAATCGACAGCAACTCCTTCGCCTGCGGCTCCCTGATAGAGTCTCTCTTCGCTGTCATGACCAGGAATGAATCCCGTTACGATGTCCTGATCAACCGGCCCGATCCGTACTCCGGTCCGCCAAGGCTGATGGCGATACGGACTCGATTCAGAATCAATAGCATAAACCATATCGTCATCGGTGATAAAAATTCCGCTGATCCGACCGTAGGCGTAGCGAGAATCCAGATAGTTACCTTCCTGATCAAAAATCTCGATTCGATGGTTGCCGCGGTCCACTACCCACAGACGCCCCTGGGAATCGAATTCAAGGGCATGAGGAGTTCTAAATTCGCCGTGTTTTGCGCCTAGCTGGCCCCACTCTTTTAAAAAAGTACCATCAGGAGCGAATTTCATCACACGGGCAGTCTGCCCGTTACGCTTTCCCTCTTCGACCGCTCCCTCAGTAAGCATGTTTTGCCCGCTATGCCCATCGGCAACAAAAATACTGCCGTCCGCCGCCACAATCACATCATTGGGTTCATTAAAATGACGGCTATCATTCCCGCGCTGACCGGCCACTCCCAGGCTCATGAGCAACTCGCCTTCCGGGCTAAACTTGTGCACCTGGTGCCCTTTCGTCTCGGCTTCATTATTAGCGAAGTCAGCTACCCACACATTGCCGTCATGATCCACATGAATGCCATGGGGGGTCATCATGATGCCGGCTCCAAAGTTGGCCAGCACCTCGCCCGTATGGCGATCAAACTTGAAAATTGGCGGCACTTGATTGGTGTCGCAGTTAACGGGTACGCCAGAACCAAAACTGCCCGCTCCGCAGCGTTCATAAGCGACAACCTGGCCATCGGTCGGGTCTATATCAATACCAGCGGTCGAACCCCACTGTCGACCAGCCGGCAGGTCACCCCATTGCTTGTGCATCACCGGGTTGGGATTTGGAATTCCTTCTCCGGTGACCAGATTCCCGGTCCCCTGCTGGGCCTCGGCAGCGAAAATCCAAACCGCAAGCGGAATCGCAAGAAGCGCGGGACCCAGACGGCCGGCGAAACGATACTCTGAAAATAACATGACTTTTCTCCTTTTATTTCTTCTTATATGTGAACTGGTTGGCCTTGCCCGGTACGACGCTTTTTCTGAGCCCTGCCTGCAGCTCTATGACCCATTTCAATCACCTCGTACTATGGCAGCGCCAGCGACACCAGTCTTGCGTCAGTGCCACCACCAACTGCAATAGCAACATATTGGCGGTCATCGACCATGTAAGTCATCGGCGTTCCCTGGGGTGGCAGAGGAAGATCAATCTCCGCCAAAGTAGCTCCTGTTGCTTTATCCAATGCTCTGATCAGGTTGCGATCTCCATCCTGCTGGGCGACGAATAATAAAGTACGAGTCAAGACTGGTCCTACCCGACTTACGCTGCCTACCGGCCCAGGATCGATAATTCCCATGTCGATAATCTGCTGCCGCACACCCTCGCCGTGGGGCACCATCCATTCGTGATCACCCGTATTAAGATCAATAGCTGTAATGCGCCCGTAAGGTGGCTTGGTAAGGGGTAGCCCGCTTGGACCAGCCACCCCACGGGCACCACCCCGTCGGTAGACTAGGTCGCTGCGCTCGGGATCTGCCTCACGGAGCTGCACGACGATTGGCGAGGTACCAGACGGAATGTAGTAAAGACCTGTATCGGGATCGAAAGCCGCGCCATGCCATTCAGCCCCGCCCATCCAGCCAGGCAGTTGAATCGTGCCTCGCAGAGATGGCGGGGTAAACAGGGGGCCATAGTCAAACTGCTCTATATTCTGCAATGCCTCTGCGCGCAATTCGGGCGTGAAATCAATAAGCGTTGCGTCACTAATGCCCTGATACTCAAAAGGTGCTGGCCTGGTCGGCACTGGCTGGGTCGCAGACAGTTGCTCGCCCGGCACTGCGCTCTGCGGCACCGGCCGTTCTTCGATGGGCCATACTGGCTCACCGGTGATACGATCAAACACGTACGTAAAGCCCTGCTTGGATATTTGCGCCACGGCCTTGATTGATCGACCGCCCACTGTTATGTCGATCAGCGTTGGAGCTGCCGGTAGGTCATAATCCCAGACTCCATGATGAATCGCCTGGAAGTGCCAGACATACTCGCCGCTGTCTGCGCGCACGGCGACCAGGCTTTCCGCGAACAAGTTGTCACCTTTCCGCAGTCCACCGTACCAGTCGTTGGTTGGGGTTCCAATTGGAATATACACCAGGCCAAGTTCCTCGTCGGCACTCATAATGGTCCAGGAATTAGTATTTCCGGTATATTCCCAGGACAGGTCTTCCCAGGTTTCACTGCCATATTCGCCAGCCTGAGGAATAGTATTGAACATCCAAACCGCTTCACCTGTACGCGGATCGAACGCGCGCACATGACCGGGTGGCATCTCTTTATTCTGAGGCCCGTCATGAACAATAGAGTTCACCACAACCACACCGTTGGTCACCAATGGTGGGGCAACAACCCCATAGAGATTTCGATCGATATCTCGGCCCAGACCCTGAGTCAAATCGATTTTTCCACCATCACCAAAGCCATTCACCGGTTGACCACTGTTGGCATTGAGAGACCATAAAAAGGAATCGTAACTGGCAAAAAATATGCGCTTGTCATCACCCTCCTCCCAGTAGCTAACCCCGCGCACGTTGTACCCAAGGTTGGCTGGTCGCCCCTCCATTTCCCAGGCTCGGGTATCAAACATCCAAATTTGCTCACCGCTTGTTGGATCCAGAGCTACAACCCTTCCGAAGGAAGTTGGAACGTACATGACACCGTCAACCACGATGGGTGTTGCCTTCCATCCTGCAGGTACACTGCGAACATCGCGCGCGAGATTGTTTTCCACGGTGGCATTGTCAACGCTATCCCATTGCCAGGCGATCTGCATCTGATCAACATTCGTCGCATTGATTTGATCGAGGGGCGAGTACTTGGAAGAGCCCAGATCGCCTCCGTAGTGAGGCCAGTCGGCGTCCGCAGCCTGCGCTGACGAGATCGCAGACAAGCCGCCAAGAATAGTCCCAATCGCGACAAATGTTTTCATCTCCATCTCTCCTGCGAGTGCTGTTTCGATTGATAATATCGTATCAATTGCGACGTGGCTATTAGATGGGCAGATCACCACTAAGTCATAAGGCAGTGTAGTTCTAGTGTTTTATTGACCGGTAACGGTAATGGTATCGCTGGCTTAGCACCCAAGTCGATGGGCGACAGCCACCAGTCGCTGGCATGGCATTATGCTCACCGGTGCCAGATAAACTTGCCAACTTACTCCCAATTCATCGTCAGCGTCGAGAACCTGATAGCCAAGATTTGCACGTTCTATTTCAGTCACCAGACTGATGTTATTGCCCTAGCGGCTCACTCATAAGCTTCTGCATCTTCACAAGCAATGTGAACCACCGGGTACTGGCCATTGCCAATAATCATCCTTCCCGGCCCTTTTGGCTGATGCCAATATGCCCTAATACCCATGTCTACCAGAAGCGAAACGCCTAGCATCGACAGCGGAAGCGTATTTCGGTCTGGCCGTTCACACTCGACGAGAGTGATTTAGCAAATTGCCTCGACAACTTGGGCAAACTGCCTGTTAGCAACCTAGTGAGTATCGATACAGAAGCCTGAAACCGTAACACCATGGGCTGGAGCTTCACGTAACAACACTCTGCCTACGATCTTTTCTATTTATGTGATCGTTGCTCAAATTAGCGCCAGGTATACCAGTAACATATATGAGAACGAATAATCCCGGTCAGATTGCATTACCGAGGGCAGGTGTTTCAAGTGCGTGACACACAAATGAAAACAAAAACAGAAGAAATCGCACAGCTCGAGATGGTCGGTTACTTAGCGAGGCAAAACATAGTCCTTAATCGTATCGGTGCAATCGGAACATCGCTAATACTGGATTGTTCAGTTGCCAAACCCCGTTGGTAATTTCGTTCTTCTTACTTTAACCGTTATCTGCCCGGAAATTATTTCTCCCCTGAAGATATCGGGATTATCAGTAGATGCGAAAAAATCAGGATATTGGCGGTGAGGGAGGGATTCGAACCCTCGATGCCTTTCGACATACACACTTTCCAGGCGTGCTCCTTCGACCGCTCGGACACCTCACCGGGGGACTCTCTATGTCATGCGCGGATATACGTCGATGACAGGCTTGTTTCGCAAGCCCAGGGAAAGGTTGAAAAGTAAAATGCCGAGCTTCTCAAGCCATACCCTGCAGGGCGCGTAAATGTAGCTTAGTGCCCGGGTAAATACAAGGCGCAGCGTTTGAAAGCAATCTCATCGGTAAGGAAATAATGAGTATTTGTTAGGAATCTCAGTGTTAAGGCGAGGCTCTTCTGGTAATCTACGTCGCTGGATTTACTAGGGACTGATTGCGAGCCTTGATGGCCACCCCTGCGGATCGCAAATGAATGGAAAAACACTTAGAAAAGTTCTCATCGCCAATCGTGGCGAAATAGCGCTGCGCATTGTGCGTGCCTGCAATGAATTGGGTATTCGTTCGGTTGCGATTTATACCGAACCCGATCGTTATGGACTATGCGTAAAACGGGCTGATGAAGCTTATTCACTTGGAGAAGATCCCCTGGCTGGCTATCTGGATCCGCTCCGGATTGTCAACCTGGCACTCGAAACTGGCTGCGACGCCATTCATCCTGGGTACGGATTTCTCTCGGAGAATGCCGACCTGGCGAGGCTATGCGAGCAAAAAGGAATTACCTTCGTGGGGCCCAGTTCGTCGGTGATTCAGAAAATGGGTGACAAAACTGAGGCCAGGGATTGTATGCGCGCGGCAGGCATTCCCGTCACACCGGGGTCGGAGGGAAACCTCAAAGACCTTGAACAGGCGATCGACCTTGCCAGGACAATTGGTTACCCTGTGATGATAAAGGCGACCTCTGGTGGTGGTGGACGCGGCATCCGACGTTGCGAAAGTGATGATGATTTGCGCAAGCAGTATCCGCGGGTAATATCAGAAGCAGAAAAAGCTTTCGGCTCGGCAGACATTTTCCTGGAAAAATGTATCGTCAATCCGCGCCATATCGAAGTGCAAGTACTGGCGGATCGTCACGGAAACGTTATTCATCTGTATGAGCGCGACTGCTCAATCCAGCGTCGCAATCAAAAACTGATCGAAATTGCGCCAAGCCCACAATTATCAGAAGAACAGCGCAAGCGCCTTGGTGAGCTTGCAGTACGTGCGACCAAGGCAGTCGGTTACGAAAATGCCGGCACTATTGAATTCCTGTTAGCTGGTGAAGACATTTACTTTATGGAGATGAATACCCGAATCCAGGTTGAACATACTATTACCGAGCAAATCACTGGAATCGACATCGTACGCGAACAATTTCGAATTGCCGCAGGCATGTCGCTCAGTCATAAACAACAGGATATCCGCTTTCGTGGCTTTGCCATGCAGTTTCGTATAAACGCTGAAGACCCCAAAAATAATTTTCTTCCCAGTTTCGGTCGGATCACACACTACTACGCACCCGGCGGTCCCGGCGTACGGGTCGATACAGCCATCTATACAGGGTACGAGATTCCTCCGTATTACGATTCGATGTGCCTAAAATTGATAGTCTGGGCATTAACCTGGGAAGAGACAATAGCTCGAGCGCAGCGCGCGCTTGATGATATGCGTCTGCATGGAGTCCGCACTACTGCACCTTATTACCAGCAAATACTCCACCAGCATGAATTCCAGTCTGGCAATTTCAATACCGGTTTCGTTCCTGCACATCCAGAACTGCTCGATTATTCCGCTAAGCGCCATCCTACAGAGATTGCGCTAGCACTGGCCGCGGCAGCTGCTGCACATGCCGGGTGGTAATTAAGGAGAACTACTGATGCCTGCGGCCAAATCGATCGAAATAACAGACGTCATACTGCGCGATGCACATCAGTCGCTCATAGCTACGCGTATGCGCACTGAAGACATGTTACCCATCTGTGACAAACTAGACCGAGTCGGATTCTGGTCGCTCGAGGTCTGGGGCGGCGCCACTTTCGATGCCTGCATAAGATTTCTTGCCGAAGACCCATGGGAGCGGCTGCGTAAATTACGTCAGGCACTGCCTAATACGCGATTACAGATGCTGCTGCGTGGCCAAAATCTGCTAGGTTATCGTCACTACGCAGACGACGTAGTCACTGCCTTCGTGGAACGCTCAGTTGCAAATGGCATTGATGTTTTTCGCGTGTTTGACGCGATGAATGACCTGCGCAATATCGAAACCGCAATGCAAGCGGTGAAACATTCCGGTAAACACGCCCAGGGCACTATTTGCTACACCACCAGTCCCGCGCACACTCTGGAGTTGTTCGTGAAGCAGGCCGATCAATTGCAGTCTATGGGCGCGGATTCAATAGCAATCAAGGATATGGCTGGTTTGCTGACACCCTATGCAACGTACGAGCTCGTCAGTGCGATCAAGTCTAGGATTGATCTGCCGCTGGTGATCCACAGCCACTCGACTTCGGGCCTGGCCCCCATGTGTCAGCTGAAAGCGATCGAAGCGGGCGCAGACCGAATCGACACGGCAATATCTTCATTTGCTGGTGGTACTTCGCATCCATCTACTGAGTCCCAGGTTGCCGCCTTGCAAGGGACAGACTACGACACCGGACTGAATCTGGAACTGTTAACCGAAATTGCCGACTACTTTCGCGGAGTGCGCAAGAAATATCATCAGTTTGAAAATGAATTTACTCGTGAAGATATTGCCGTGCAGATTAATCAGGTCCCGGGCGGAATGATGTCTAATCTTGCAAACCAGTTAAAAGAGCAACATGCTCTTGACCGTATCCGTGAGGTATTCGCCGAAATACCGCGAGTGCGGGAAGATCTTGGCTTCCCCCCCCTTGTCACACCGACATCACAAATAGTTGGAACTCAGGCGGTTTACAATGTGCTGTCTGGAGGGCGCTATAAAACGATAACCAACGAAGTGAAACGCTACCTTCAGGGTGGCTACGGGAAACCACCGGCATCAGTCAATCCGCAGGTGCAGCGCAAGGCCATTGGCAACGAACAAGCTAATGAGGAGCGCCCTGCTGATTCACTAGAGCCCGAACTGGATAAGCTGCGCATCGAAATAGGAGATCTCGCCCTTTCGGAAGACGACGTTATGACATATGCCATGTTTCCGGATTTGGGACGAGAATTTCTCAGACAAAGAGCTGAGGGAACGCTACAACCGGAAATCCTGCAGCCGCCTCAGTCCGGACAGCAGCGTGAAGTAAGCTCCGTAGCAACGGAATTCAAACTGGACGTACACGGTGAAAGCTACGAAGTGGCCATCACGGGCGTGGGTAGCTCAGGCGGCGGCAAGCGAAAACTTTATATTTCGCTCGACGGCATGCCGGAAGAAGTGACCTTTGAAGCACTCAACGAATATGTCGCTGATAAGAGCGACAAACGCGCCAAGGCGACCGCGCCTGGCCATGTCACCGCGGCCATGCCTGGCAATATTGTTGAAGTACTGGTCAATCAAGGTGAACGGGTAGAGGCTGGGCAGCCGGTGTTGGTTACGGAAGCCATGAAAATGGAAACTGAAATACACGCCAATATAAGCGGCACCGTAATTGAGGTGCACGTCTCGAAGGGAGACCGCGTAACACCCGGGGAAATCCTGCTGATGATCGAATAGTGGCTTATTGTCGCACGAATCTGTAGGTCAATCGGTCAGGGCTGACAGGCTGATTGCTTCTAAATGGATTAATATCAATTCCACCGCGACGCACGAAGTTCATTCCAACGACCAGCGAGTCAGGTTCGCATTCGAACATCAAATCCCGATATATAATTTCCGTACACTCCTCATGATATCCGGCATGCTGTCTAAAAGAGCACAGATAGGCCACCAGGCTCTGCTCATCGATAGTTGGTCCTGTATATTGAACCATTACCGTTGCCCAATCAGGTTGACCGGTAATCGGACAGTTGGAGCGGAACAAGTTGCTATACAGCGCAGAGTGCTCGGTCTTTCCACCTGTTAATTTCAGAATTTTAGGGTCAGGCTGTGACCCAGAATTTTCGATCAACAGGTCATCGATACATTTACCCGGTGGGATATGGACAAGGCTTAACGAACTGTCGGTCAACTGTCTAACCACCACCTGAACTTCAGACACTGTTAAATCTTCAAGATCTTTAGCCACTCTTCGACTGAATTCATCCGAGCTGGTAAATTTTTCATTGTTCAAGGAGTTTAAATAAAGCTTCAGGGATTTAGATTCGACCAGATTTTCTGACCTGGCATCAAAATAAAACTCACCCATCGCTACTTGAGGCCTTCCGTGCTTATCAAGCCAGGAAAGCTCATAGGCTCGCCAGAAATCGAAACCCTCAATTGGAAGACGTTTATCGATATTTAGCAGCGAACGCGACGCCCAGCGCGGAATTGCATAGAGAAGATCTGGATCGTATTGACGCGGATAGTCAGACTTTTCGCCAAGGGGGTTATTGCTCATGGATATCCCCACTATATTTATTCTTCAACATTAACTCCGCAATCCAGTGCCGCGCCGGAGCATGAGGATACACCCTGCATATAGCCCAACGGCGAATCCCAAAAGAATGACGAACGCCCAAAAGGGATCAACATCAGAGACTCCGAGAATGCCGTAGCGGAAAGTATTGACCATGTAAAAAATTGGATTCAGCGCAGAGACACTTTGCCAGAATGTTGGTAATAACTGGACGGAATAAAACACTCCACCCAGGTAAATAAGTGGAGTCAGTACGAAGGTTGGTATGATCGAGATATCATCGAAGCTATTGGCAAACAAAGCATTTATAAAACCCGCAAGCGAGAAGACCACTGACGTCAACAGTATAACCGACACAGTAAGCAAGGGGCTCTGAATACTCAGATCGGTGAAGGCGAGCGACATTACAGTAACAATTGCGCCAACAGCGAGACCGCGCGCCATGCCACCCGCGACAAAACCCGACAGAATGACATAGTTCGGTACCGGTGCTACCAGCAATTCCTCTACACTGCGCTGAAATTTGTGACTGAAGAAGGAAGACACCACGTTGGAGTATGAATTTTGGATTACCGCCATCATAATCAGACCAGGGACGATAAAATCCACGTATTGGAACCCCCCCATCTCTCCGACTCTCCTGCCAATTAGATTCCCGAAGATCACGAAATACAATCCAATGGTGATGGCGGGCGGCACCAGCGTCTGCAGCCAGATTCGAGCAAAGCGCCGTACTTCTTTAATTACTATGGTCTCGAAAGCAATATACTTGTGATTAATCGATATTCGCGACATGCTGACTACTCGTCTTTGAGTTTGGCAAGA
>JAYPVG010000034.1:0-18574 GCA_038134485.1 Pseudomonadales bacterium | reverse complement strand
TGTTCAAGCCTGTTGGTCTTGTTTCGCATGCTGGTTACCTGAATGCCTCGGTCTCCCAAAAAGGAAAAAATAGCACCCAGATCTCGGGATCCTGCTACCTCGACCTCCAGGCAATGACTGTCAATTCTGTGTAACGTGACCCCATCAGGAGCCTGCTCTGGTACCTCGTATAACTCATTAACCAAGTCGAAAATGAACACCTGAGAGTCCAATTGCGCCAGCAGAGTTTTCATTGAGGTATTTTCGATGATTTCACCCTCATCGATAATTGCAATATTTCGACACAGTTGTTCTGCCTCTTCCAGGTAGTGGGTTGTCAATATTATGGTCGTTCCAGCTTTATTGATGTCAGTCAGAAATTCCCACATCGATCGACGGAGCTCGATGTCGACTCCCGCTGTAGGCTCATCGAGAATCAGTAGTCGCGGCTCGTGCACCAGCGCCCGGGCAATCATCAAGCGTCTTTTCATACCTCCTGACAACGTCCTTGAGCGCACTGTACGCTTGTCCCAAAGCCCAAGTTTCTTCAGATACTTTTCTGTTCTTTCAGCCGCCAGTTTTCTCGGCAATCCATAATAACCCGCCTGCGTCATTACGATATCGCCAACTTTCTCAAACTGACTGAAGTTAATTTCCTGGGGCACGACGCCGAGATCTTGCTTGGTTTCGAACTCGTAGGTTTCCACGTCGCGCCCATAAACTGCGACCTTCCCGGAAGTTTTTTTGACCAAGGTAGCTATGATACCGATGGTGGTGGATTTCCCCGCGCCGTTTGGACCCAATAGCGCGAAAAAGTCACCGGGGTTCACCTGCATGGAAATGCTCTTGAGAGCCTGATGACCATTAGCGTAGGTTTTACTTAGATTGGCGATTGAAATTGCGGCTGTCATATACTCGCATCAAACATCGGGCGGGTTAAAGCTGGAGGAGTATGCGATTTATGCCATCGGTCTGCAACCTGCAACGATTAATCGAGTCTGCCAGCAATGAGCGGAAGAGAAATGGCGTCCCCTAGGGGTTTCGAACCCCTGTTGCCGGGATGAAAACCCGGTGTCCTAGGCCTCTAGACGAAGGGGACGTTCAGGATCAAATCGCGGTGCTCCGCGATGAGCGGGGCATTCTAAGAATCCTTGTCGATTCAGTCAAGAGACAGCCCACAAAAACCACTAAATATTTCGTTTAAAGCGGATAGTGTCTGAGAAGGCTTTGCCATGATTTAATCAGCTATTAATATTACTTTATTTACGTGTTGCGCCGCCTTAATGCCCCGAGGTTTCCAAGCTTGATAACGATAGCGCTGAGCAGCCTAATTATTCTCGTGCTACTTACCCTTCTTGTAATCGGGCTGCATCGCCATCAGCTGTCAGTTGCACAGCACAACGCCGACAACCTCAACCCGCTCCCCCCTCTGGACAACATTGATTTCAACGGAGAGGCCACTTTGCTGCATTTTGACGCCCTGCCAGATAAGCCAGCGGCAAATCCGGGTCAGCGCGAATCTAAAGAGTTCCTAAGGCCAGGTTTTGAGCAGGCAGTCAGTTTCGCTGAGGAAGGATTCGCTCGCGAAGAATCCTCACCCCTATTCACCGGAGATGATGTCGTAATGTCCGACTCACCCTTGGTGTCTGGGAGCTGGCTAAAGCAAATAGCGGAATTAAAAAGACTGAGCAGATTTAACGAGGCTCTAAAAATTTGTCGTCAGAAATATCCGCATTTGAGCGCTTATCAACAAGCCATATCGATCCACCGGGCTCGGATCAAAACCCTCAGCCTGACAATCGACAAATCAGAGGAACTGTTATCACTCTACAGACTTTCTGTTGAAGCAAGCTTCTTGCACGACCAAGCCAAGGGACTCCCCAATCTCACCCCCAAGCAGTTAAAACAGGTTGATAGGTCCGGGATTTCCAACCTGGACATGCCTTATCAGAAGATCGGTTACTCGGAATTGCGCCTAGTAAAAAAAACCGACATAAAGTTGTTGCTGGAGATATGGGGAACACCACAATATCATGCAAAGCCCCGGGAATTTTACGCCAAGATCTGGCGGGATCTTTGCAGTAAACCGTAACCAAGCCGGGGCCATAACCCTATCTCGGAGTCAAAGCAACACCTACCTCCACCAGCATATATTCTTGACCCTTAAAAACAGCTGTGAGATTCTGCAGAAAGGCTCAAAAAAGTACTGATAAACGGGAAGTTGCCGATACTAAGGTCGATACATCATGGGGCTAACTCTAGTGAGATGGTATAGAGCATGAACAAAAATGATCAACTCCAGAGAAGTGCTGATAAGGATATCAATATCGATGAAAAACTTATCGAAGAGGGAATTGCTCAATTGGCCAGTGAGATCAGAGTACTGGAAAACTGGCTAGAAGAACTGGATACATCCGACACAGGCGACTCGGAGTCACTTGCGGCCAGAAAATCCTACAACGACATGCTCAGAAGTCGTCGGGAAATGCTTAGCGCCCTTAACAATCACGTCAGGGTCGATTCTGATTCTACAGATAGTTAGACTGTCTAAATTCTTATCCTAGCCTCCAAAATGGTTCGCAGTCGGAATTCAAATACCGATATATCTTATTGATTTAAATGAAAAAACTTCTTCTCATTCAGGCAAAAACCATGCTTTCGATGCAGCATGCTATGAACTCCAAAGTTGATCCAGAATGGATTACTGCGCGATATCCCTATCTCAGGGCCGTAGTAATTGAGGGCGCGGAGGCAATTGAGCACCACGGATGGAAATGGTGGAAACATCAGCAACATGATCTATTGCAACTGCAAATGGAATTGATCGACATCTGGCATTTCATGCTTTCCGACATGCTCCTGACCTGCCAGGGAGATCAGGTGCAAGCCACCAGGAAACTTTTCGAAATGCTATCAAATACCTCCGATAACACATTGTTTTTTGACGGAAAAAAATATCTGATCAATACTCTGGATCTGGTAGAAAAACTCGAGCTTTTGATTGGTACAAGCGTAGCTCGGAGAATTGAGGTCTCACTGTTCGAAGCTATCATGCGCGATTGCCAGATGAACTGGGAAGAGCTTTTTCGGCAATATGTAGGCAAGAACGTATTAAACTTTTTCCGCCAGGACCACGGGTACAAGGAAGGCACTTACCGAAAGACATGGAATGAGCGGGAGGATAACGAGCATCTTGTGGACGTGCTTGAAACGCTCGACCCGCATGCCGATGACTATCAAGAGCATATATATCAGGCGCTCCAGGAACGCTACAAAGGATCTCATTCGCCGGCTTGAGCAGAGCGAATCTAACGGATCAAGGAATCTACGCTGTCATGAATAAAAAGCATTCTCGCGTTGGCTGTGATCGGTAACGTCCCTTACTTCGCTCAATTCAGGTATCTGCTCCAGCAATGTCTTTTCGACGCCGTTTTTCAGGGTGACATCAACCATTCCGCAACCCTGACACCCTCCACCGAATCGTAAAACAGCTACCGTATCCTCGAATACCTCCTCTAGTGACACATTACCGCCATGTGCTGCCAGCGCCGGGTTGATCTCGTTGTATAGCACGTAATTAATTCGATCTGCCAACGTGCTATCAGCGCCGAGTCTGGGTAATCTGGAATTCGGCGCTTTGATCGTTAACTGACCGCCGAATTCATTTGCCGTGTAATCAACTACCGCGTCTTCCAGAAAAGGGATACTCTGCTGTTCTATAAATGCATTGAAACCCGGGTACTGTTTCATTTCGTCGTCACTTTTTTGCTCCCCTGGACGACAAAAAGATATGCAGGTTTCGGCGTTTGGTGTGCCGGCGTCGATTATGAACACTCGAATAGCAATACCTTCGCAATCCTGCTTTTTGAGCAGTTCGGCTAGATAGTCTTGAGCAGATTCGGTGATAGTGATCATGGCTATATCCTGTATTGCAGATTTTTTGCAACATTCCTGGCCCGATGGCTGCAAGTTTACCGTAACTTCTGACCAAGATAAATTCCCTAGCAATTTACTTGGTTATTATGGCGAAGCCATAATCTATCAATGCATATATCTGATAGAATGCCCCGCTTTTCCGGCTTGGCAAGTAACTGCGCAACAAATTACCAAGCAGAAACAGAGTCTTTGGACTTCAATATATGGACACGACACAACGCCTGACAGCCCTGCGCGCCGCGCTAGCAGAACGAATACTCGTCCTGGACGGTGCCATGGGGACAATGATTCAGGCACATAAGCTGGGTGAGAGCGAATTTCGCGGCGACCGCTTCAAAGAGCATCAGTATGATTTAGCTGGTAACAATGACCTGCTTACGCTAACTCAGAGCGAAATAATTTTTCGTATTCACTCGCAATATCTCGAATCCGGAGCCGATATCGTCGAGACGAATACATTCAATTCAACCGCCACTTCTCAAGCCGATTATCACTTGCAAGAACTGGTCTACGAGCTGAACTTCGAAGCGGCCAGGTTGGCGCGCAGCGCTTGCAATAAGTGCGAAGAGAAACAGCCCGAGAAGCCCCGGTTTGTTGCCGGAGTGCTCGGGCCTACCAGCAAGACCGCTTCTATTTCGCCTGATGTTAATGATCCCGGACTGCGCAACACCAGCTTCGATCACCTGGTCGAGGACTACCGGGTCGCTACCCGGGGGCTAATGGAAGGGGGCGCGGACATCATCTTGATCGAGACTGTGTTCGATACCTTGAATGCAAAGGCAGCGATATTTGCAGTCCACTCCTGTTTCGAGGAATTGGGATACGAACTGCCTGTCATGATATCCGGCACCATTACCGACGCCAGTGGAAGGACCCTTTCGGGACAGACCGTCGAAGCGTTTTGCAACTCGGTTGCTCACGCAAGGCCCCTGTCCATCGGCTTTAATTGCGCACTGGGAGCCGAGCAATTAAGGCCATACGTGGCCGAAGCAAGCGCCCTCCTTCCCTGTCTGGTCTCCACCCATCCCAACGCCGGCTTGCCCAACGAAATGGGCGAGTACGACCAAACTCCGCAAGAAATGGCCGAAATCATAGGAGAATTTGCCGCAAAGGGATTTCTTAACATCGTGGGCGGTTGCTGCGGTACGACCCCCGAGCACATCAGGTTATTAGCGGAGGCTGTCTCTCATTATGCCCCTCGAAAAGTCCCCGCTATAGCTCCAAAATGTCGCCTCAGCGGCCTGGAGGCGCTCAACATCGATGGCGAATCCTTATTCGTGAATATTGGGGAGCGTACCAACGTAACGGGCTCTGCCCGCTTTTCTCGGCTGATCAGGGAGGGTGATTACGATACTGCTCTCGAAGTCGCTAGGGAGCAGGTAGAAGCCGGTGCACAGATCATCGACATCAACATGGACGAAGGGATGCTTGAGTCCCAGGTAGCGATGGAGCGGTATCTGCGACTGATCGCTTCTGAACCCGATATCAGTAAGGTGCCAGTTATGATCGATTCCTCCAAATGGGAGATTATCGAAACTGGCTTGAAAGGCATTCAAGGGAAAGGAATTGTAAATTCCATCAGCCTGAAGGAAGGTGAAGCGGATTTTATTACTAAAGCGCGCCTGTGCTTGCGTTACGGTGCCGCAGTAATAGTTATGGCATTTGATGAACAGGGTCAGGCAGATAGCCTACAACGTAAAATCGATATTTGCGTGCGCAGTTACCGGATTCTGGTCGATGAAGTTGGTTTTCCCGCTCAGGATATAATTTTCGATCCCAATGTATTTGCGATCGGCACAGGCATTCAAGAACACGACAATTACGCCGTCGATTTCATCGAGTGCTGTCGTTATATACGTCAGAATCTTCCCTATGCATTGATTTCGGGCGGCATAAGCAACGTATCATTCTCTTTCCGAGGCAATAATCCGGTTCGCGAAGCCATACACTCGGCATTCCTGTATCACGCAATTTCGTCCGGACTTTCCATGGGAATTGTGAATGCTGGGCAGCTAGCGGTATACGATGAGATTCCACTGGAACTAAAGGACCGCGTAGAAGATGTTGTGCTTAATCGTCGCTCGGATGCAACTGAGCGATTAATGGAGATAGCCCTCCGTTATGGCGAGGATGCGACATCCGCAACAAATATCGAAAATCTGGACTGGCGTGAGGCCGAGGTCGAAGAGCGATTGGCACACGCGTTGGTGAAGGGGATCACCCGCTTCATCGAGGAAGATACAGAAGCCGCGAGGACGAAATATGAGCGTCCGATCGAAGTCATTGAAGGTCCTCTAATGGACGGCATGAACAGAGTCGGAGATCTGTTTGGCAGTGGCAAAATGTTTCTTCCGCAGGTGGTAAAGAGCGCTAGGGTGATGAAACAATCCGTCGCCTACCTGTTGCCATATATCGAGGCTGAAAAAGACAAAGGTGCGCGCCAGGCGAAAGGAAAAATCTTACTGGCAACCGTAAAAGGCGATGTACACGATATCGGAAAAAATATCGTTGGAGTGGTCCTTGGTTGTAATAACTACGAGGTTATAGATCTTGGCGTAATGGTTCCTTGTGACAAGATTTTACAAACGGCCCGGGAACAGAACGTCGACATGATCGGGCTCAGTGGTCTGATCACGCCATCTCTTGACGAAATGGTCCACGTGGCTTGTGAAATGCAGCGGTTAAACTTCGACATACCATTGCTCATTGGCGGCGCAACCACTTCTAAAGCCCACACGGCAGTGAAAATAGAGCAAAACTACGTGAATGATTGCACCGTGTACGTACCTGATGCCTCCCGCAGTGTGTCTGTCGTCAGCGCTCTGCTCAATCCTGACAACAAACCGGAATTCACGCGTAATATCAGTGAAGAGTACGCGAAAATTCGGGAACGCACCGCCAGGCGTGTTAAGGAGCGCAGCTTTCTGTCGATGGAGCAGGCTAATGAAAATCGCTTTCAGATTGACTGGCATCTTTTCAGCCCCGATCGGCCCAAATTTCTTGGCACAAAAATATTCGCCGACTATCCTCTTGGGGAGCTAGTCCCCTACATTGACTGGACGCCATTCTTCATTACCTGGGATCTGGTTGGAAAATACCCCGCCATCCTCGAAGACGAGGTGGTAGGTCAAGCTGCAAGGGAATTGCACAGTGATGCCACCGTATTACTGGAACAAATAATTAAAGATCGGTTGCTGTCTGCTCGCGGCGTGATCGGATTTTGGGCCGCCAACTCGAATACAGATAACGATGTCCTTCTATATGCAGATGAAAACACAGAACAGCATCTCGCTACTCTGCATTTTCTTCGCCAGCAAACGATCCGCGAAGCTGACCAACCCAATCTCTGCTTATCGGATTTCGTCGCGCCGAAGGGGACGGGGCCTGATTATCTCGGGGGATTTGCAGTCACCGCCGGCATTGGGGTTGAAGAACTCGTGGCCAAGTATGAACAACAGCATGACGACTACCATGCGCTACTGGTTAAGGCACTGGCAGACAGACTCGCAGAGGCCTTTGCAGAGCGCATGCATGAGCGTGTGCGCAAGGAATTCTGGGGTTACGCAGATGCGGAAGAACTGAACAAAGAAGAGCTTATCAAGGAGCGGTATCGAGGAATCCGGCCTGCCCCGGGTTATCCCGCGTGCCCCGATCATTCCGAGAAAACTACGCTTTTTAAATTGCTGGAAGTCGACCAGGAAGTGGGCATCTCACTGACAGAAAGCTTCGCAATGTTGCCTGCGGCTAGCGTCAGCGGGCTCTATTTCTCCCATCCTCAAGCCCGTTACTTTAACGTCGGTAAGATAGATATTGAACAGGCAAAAAGCCTGGCTGCCAGGAAATCCGAAGATCTTGACAGGCAACTCAGGCTACTGGCCCCAAATCTGAACTGAGGGTAACGTTCGCTTGAGGGCCTTCGCTTAAGGACTGACAATGCCCGGAGCTATCGGCTAAACTACTCAGCGGTTTCCGATAATTCTAATTACGCTTACTACCATTTATCGCACAAGCCGGAACATCATAATTATGTACAGATACGATCAATACGATCACCAGATGCTGGCCGATCGGGTTACCCAGTTTCGCGGTCAAACCCGTCGCTTTCTCGAGGGAAAGCTCAGTGACGCCGAATTTCTGCCATTGCGTCTACAAAACGGTTTGTACATTCAAAGGCTGGCTCCCATGTTGCGTATCGCCATTCCCTATGGGCTGCTGTCGTCCCACCAGATGCGCAAACTGGCATTAATCGCCAATTATTTTGACAAGGGTTACGGACACCTGACGACGCGACAGAATATCCAGTTCAACTGGCCAGCCCTTGAAGATGTACCCGATATCCTCGAACACTTGGCCGAGGTAGAAATGCACGCCATTCAAACTAGTGGCAACTGCATTCGCAACACCACGACGGACCAGTACGCCGGCTGTGCAATTGATGAAATCGAAGACAGTCGGCCCTACTGCGAACTTATCCGTCAGTGGTCTACATTTCACCCCGAATTTGCCTATCTGCCCCGTAAATTCAAGATTGCCGTGTGTGGCACCAAGGAAGATCAGGCCGCCACCCAGGTGCATGATATCGGGATTTACATCGTTCGCAACGACCAGGGTGAAACCGGCTTTAAAATCCTTGCCGGCGGCGGACTTGGCCGCACCCCGGTTATCGGGCAGGTCATGACCGAATTCGTGGAAAAGCAGCATCTGCTGACTTTTTTGGAAGCGATTCTGCGCGTCTATAATCGTTCAGGAAGGCGGGACAACAAGTACAAGGCGCGCATCAAGATACTGGTCAGGGAAATGGGTGCGGAGCAGTTCAGAGAGAAAGTTCACAGCGAATGGAACAAGATTAAAGACGGCTCCATGACATTGACCGACGAAGAGATCGAGCGCTGTAAATCTTTCTTCAGCGCACCCGCTTACCAAATCCTCGAAGATGCCTGTCCAGCCCTGGATGGAGTACTGGCTTCCGACCTGCTGTTCGCGAGTTGGTACCAAAACAACGTCAAGTCTCACCAACGGCCCGGTTATTCAATCGTCACCCTGTGCATTAAGGATACCGGATCGGCTCCAGGCGATATCTCAGCTGAGCAGATGAATTTCGTGGCCGACCTGGCGGATCAATTCAGTTTTGGGGAAATGCGAATCAGCCATCACCAGAACATCATTTTTTCGGACGTTGAAAAATCGCAACTTTACGAACTCTGGAAGGCGCTGCGAAGCCAGTCACTGGCGGCCGCCAATCTCGGGCTATTGACCGACTTAATTTGCTGTCCCGGCGGTGATTTTTGTGCTCTTGCCAATGCCAAGTCAATTCCCATTGCCGAGTCCATACAGCGCCGCTTCAGCGATCCCGCCCTGTTGGACGATATTGGTGAACTGGCAGTCAACATATCCGGCTGCATGAACGCCTGCGGGCATCACCACGTTGGGAATATTGGGATTCTTGGCGTTGACAAAAAAGGTGAGGAATATTACCAGTTATCGCTGGGAGGCTCCGCAGGTAACCGCACCAGCCTCGGATCCATCATGGGTCCCGCTTTCGCCCAGGATGAGATTCCGGATGTTATTGAGAAGATCATCGATGTTTATAGACTTCACCGGGAACCTGGGGAAAACTTCATCGCCACTTATGATCGCATTGGCATGGCACCGTTCAAGGAACGGGTATACGCCAAAGAGCAGGCTTAGGCGAGGAGTCGTGCTGTGCAGAAACTGATAAAAAACGGTGAACTGGTCGACGACCCCTGGGTGCTGGTGAAGGAAGCCAATAACGCGGGGATACTGCAGGCGCTGCCGGGTCGAAACCTGATAGTACCTTTTCAGTTCTGGAAATTTTTCCAGCAGGATATTGCAGAGTACTGGGGCGATATTACGATATGGCTTAACAGCGACGAGGATGTCAACGACATCAAGGAACCATTGGAGGGGTTTCCCCTGATTGCACTGAATTTTCCGGTATTTTCCGATGGTAGGTCCTACACAAATGCGCGGGAGTTGAGGGAGAATTTTTCCTATCAGGGCGAAATAAGGGCTATCGGCGATGTCCTACGGGACCAGTTGTTCTACATGCACCGCTGTGGTTTCGATGCTTTTCAGTTAAGGTACGATCAAGACTCGGAGGAATGCCTCGCGGCTCTTTCGGATTTTAAAATCGGGTATCAGGCCAGTATTGATCAGCCGCAACCGCTGTTCCGGCGACGCTAGTCAGGAACGAGGTCGATCCGACTGAACCATGGATCCCGACTCCCTACTCTTTTCGTTCTTTCTCATTTTCAGCGGCGCAGCCCTGTTATCCACCTTTGCGCTTGCTTTCAGGCAACCCTTGCTAGTGGCCTATATCGGCGTAGGGGTCATTGTCGGACCATACGGAACTGGGCTGGTTTCCGAAGCCAGCCTGCTTGGCGACATCGCTGAATTCGGCATTATCTTTCTGCTGTTTCTTCTCGGGCTCGACATGCAGCCGGCCAAGCTGGCCAGCACATTGCGAAAAACATTCATGGTTACATTGGTCAGCTCGGTGATCTTTTTACTGATGGGCTATGGCACCGGCCTGCTGTTCGGACTGAGTCATCCGGAAAGCCTGGTGATCGGTGCAGCGATGATATTCTCCAGCACCATCATCGGCATCAAGCTCCTCCCTACTACGGTGCTACACCAGAAACACATGGGGGAGCTGATGGTTGGCATTCTGCTGATGCAGGATTTCATCGCCATCTTCCTGATGGCGTTTCTCGATATCGATCATGGGGAGGACGGCAACGCCATACGTGTACTGATCGCGTTCCCCGTTCTGGTTCTGGTTGCCTACGGCAGCACCAGGTATGTCCTGATTTACCTGATCGGCAAGTTCGATCACTTCAAGGAATACATCTTCTTGCTTGCTATTGGCTGGTGCCTTGGCATTGCCGCTTTGGCTTCATTTATGGGACTTTCGGCAGAGATTGGTGCCTTTGTTGCAGGAGTTTCCCTTGCTACCAGCCCGATTGCGCAGTACATCGCCTTCAGCCTCAAACCGCTGAGGGATTTTTTTCTTATACTGTTTTTCTTTTCTCTCGGCGCCCAGTTCAACGTCATGCTGTTGGGCGAGATAATTGGTCCTGCCCTGCTGCTGGCTGGCCTGGCGCTTTCCGTCAAGCCGGTGGTGTTTCACTACCTGCTGCGGCGCTTCGAAGAAAGAAACAAACTGGCCTGGGACGCCGGCCTGCGGCTGGGACAAATCAGCGAATTTTCGCTGTTGATCGCTTATGTCGCAACCCAGTCACAAATCATCACGGAGACCGCCTCTTTGATAATACAGGCGGCCGCGATTATAACCTTTGTGGTGTCGTCCTATATCGTGGTGCTGTTCTGTACCAGCCCTATCAGCATCAGCGAAAAACTGCGCAGAGATTAACGGTCGAGGTTCAAGACCAGTCTGCCCACTGCCTTGCCTTCGAGACCAGAACTTAAACTCGTTGATAGCTCATCGAAACCAATCTCTTGGCATAGCGAGTCCAGACAGTCGAGTTTCCAGTCACTGGCAAGAAGATTCCATACCCGATTCTTTGTTTCGAGAGGCAAATTGACTGAATCGATGCCCAGAAGATTTACACCACGCAGGATAAACGGGAGGACTGTCGCGGGCAGAGAAGGTGATTCAACCAGGCCACAACAGGCCACACTGGAACCGTATTTAAGGGATTTCAAAATATTTACCAGGGTATTGCCACCTACGACATCAACGGCAGCTGCCCATTCTTCTTTCAGCAACGGCTTTGAATTCTCCTCCGACAGGGCACATCGATCTATTACCCGGGCAGCGCCCAGCCCGGTCAGGAATTCCTCCTGGTCTGATTTACCGGTACTGCCGACCACCGTGTATCCCAGTTTGCCCAGTATCGCTACCGCCACCGCGCCGACGCCGCCTGTTGCGCCGGTAACCAGCACATCACCATTTTCCGGATTTGTGCCATTCAGCAGAAGTTTTTCAACACACAGGGCCGCAGTAAATCCGGCGGTACCCAGAATCATGCTTTCCTTCAAACCGAGTTTGTCCGGCCTTTTGACCACCCACTGATGGGGAACGCGGATCAATTGCCCGAAGCCACCGGAAGTATTCATTCCGAGGTCATAACCGATAACGATTACTTCATCTCCCGACTGGAAATTCGGACAATCACTCTGTAGTACCTCACCCGCCGCATCGATTCCGGGAGTGTGAGGATAATTCCTGGTCACTCCCTTATTGCCTGAGGCAGACAGGGCATCCTTGTAGTTTAGGGACGAATACCGAACCCGGATCAGGACATCGCCTTCAGGCAAATCAACCACATTTCGCTGCACGACGCTTCCGCAAAAGCTGCCGCCTTCCCTCTCTTCAACCAGAAGCGCTTTGAATTCTTGCAAAATAATACTCCCACATAAACTTATCGCATTGCGATAATACCCGAGCTGCTAAATAGTCCTGGATTGCCCGTTTAAGAAAAATAATTTCGGGAGTTGCTTCTCTCGAAAATCATAGCAAATGCGCTTTCGAACAAGCTTCTGAATATCGATCCCACTTTGTCCTGCACCGATTTCTTTTGTACGAATTCAATTTCGTATACATCGGCATAATTACAGGCAGCGACGATGCATTCGTCGCTGGTTTTGAGCTCGTCCACCATGTATCTTTCCTTCGCTTTGATACCTACCCACGTTTCCCCGGTCGAAATCTTATCTATATCAACGCTCGGCCTGTGATCCTTGACCCATTGCTTGAACAGGACATGCATATCCTCGACGTCTTCTTGGACCTTATCGCGCCCCTTCTGAGTGATTTCGCCGAACGTTGACAGCGTGGTTTTGAATTCCCCCGCAGAAATGGTTTCGTAGTCAATTTCATTCTTTTTGAGCAACCGGTGGAAATTTGGCAGCTGCACAAGCACACCTATCGAGCCGATAATTGCAAAAGGCGCTGCTATCAATCTGTCTGCCAGACACGCCATCATATAGCCGCCACTGGCAGCCACTTTATCAACACAGATGGTGAGTGGAATCTTCTTGTCTCTGATGCGCGTCAGCTGAGACGATGCAAGACCGTAGGCATGCACCATTCCACCCGGGCTTTCCAGTCGAAGGAGCACCTCGTCTTTTTCGGAAGCCAGAGAAAGAATAGCGGTTATTTCTTCCCGTAGGGATGAAACCGCATGAGCAGCAATGTCTCCATTGAAATTCAGTACATACACTCTCTTTCTGTAATCCTGCTCGCCATCTTCCTGGCTCCTTGCGGCTTTGCTTGCCTTATCAGCAGCTTTCTGCAGCTTTTTCTTTTGTTTCTTATCCTCTTTTTGGCCTTGTTTATCCAGAACCGCCTTTTTAAGCGAGTCAAGCATCTCTTCAATATGCTCATTAAGCTTTGTAACTTTTATATGCCCTTTGGCAACACCTTTTCGTTGCCTGTTACCAGCAGACGCCAGAGAACCGAGGATAAAAATAATAGCCACCACAACTGTCGCCACTCTGGCAAGGAACATGCTGTAATCAATAAGGTATTCCAAGTGAAGTTCTCCTTGCTCGAATCGAGGAAGACCTGCATTTTGCCCGTTCTCACGGGAAATTAAAACTTCAACGCCAGCGCTCGCAGTGGCCTTGAATGAGCTGACCCGCGACACTGATATTTGACGAGGGGGTATTGGGAAGCTGATCGGGCGTGAACCATATAAGCTCTGCTATCTCACCAGGTTCTGGCCGCAAATTCCCTGACTCGTAGTCAGCGTAAAAACCCAGCATCAATTGCGATGGAAATGGCCAGGATTGACTTTTGACGTATCGAATGTTGCCGATTTCGATCCCAGCCTCCTCTCTCACCTCTCTTTCCACCGTTTCCTCAGGAGTTTCTCCTGCTTCGACAAAGCCAGCCAGGCAACTGTACATTTTGAAACGATAGCGAGCATGCCTGGCAAGCAATAGCCGCTCGCCGTCGGTTACCAATACGATGACGCAGGGATTAATGCGCGGGTAGCAGGTGTAAGCGCATAAGGGGCATGTTAACGCCCTCTCAATTACATGCGGTTCTGTCTCAGCTCCGCATGACCCACAATAGCGATGAGAAATAATCCAATTAATTAATTGATTACCCAATCCCGCAACCCTGAATTCATCTTCTTGCGAAATAGTCAAAAATTCTAGCAATTGGATAAATTCTTAACCCGCGGGTCTGACTGTTTCGGTCTCGAGGTGAATCGCGACAAGGCGAGAGTCGCTGCTATTATCAACTAGCACCGATCTATGAGATTCAGACAGAAATTCAGCCAATTCCCGGCGCTCCCAGATATACTGCTCCTCGCGCAGAAGGATGCGCTGTCGATGGTACACAAGCACACGGTCGTTCGATAATAAACTCATCCCTGCAATGAAATGAGGATTGTTCGCTTTATGCTCTGCCATTCCCTGTGTTGCTACTAGCCCCTTTTTGACACTTTTCAGGTGTCTGACTGCTCGATTCTGAGCCAGACGCAATTGTCGCCGCTTTCCTTCGCTATAGCTTCGAGACGCCTTCGATGGGCGCTTTCCTCCTCACCGGAAGCATTGATTACCTTTAGCGCTGGTCGCTTGCTATCAAACATCCTGACTTTAGCTGCCGATACCGAAGCAAGCTGCTCATCCGTTCCCAACTGCAACCGGGTCTGTCCGCCGGTCATGGCCAGGTACACGTCTGCAAGGATCTCAGCGTCCAGCAATGCACCGTGCAGATCACGCTGTGAGTTATCGACCTCATATCGCTTGCAGAGAGCATCGAGGCTGTTCCTTTGTCCAGGATGCTTGTGTCGGGCCAGAACAAGACTGTCGATCACAGAACAGTGCTGTTCCAGAGATCCAGAGGAGAAGTTCATTAGCTCCAGTTCGTTATTAAGAAAAGCCAGATCGAATGGTGCATTATGGATAACCAACTCACATCCTTTTATGAATTCGAAAAATTCTTCGGCTATTTGAGGAAAGCGAGGTTTATCGGCGAGAAATTCGGCTGTCAAACCGTGAACTTCAAGAGCGCCTTCATCAATATCCCGATCGGGGTTTAGGTAACAATGAAAATGCCTGCCGGTCAGCCTGCGATTGTCGATCTCGACACAGCCAATTTCTATAACGCGATGCCCTTGAACTGGATCCAGCCCCGTGGTTTCGGTATCAAGCACAATTTGCCGCATTAATCGTCCCCGAAGCCACTAAGGCAGTTCATCAATTCCGCGATTAGCCAGCTGGTCTGCCAGCTCATTTTCAGGATGACCGCTATGACCCTTTACCCAATGCCATTCGACCTCATGCTTGCCCACCAGTTCATCCAGCCGCTGCCAAAGCTCCAAATTTTTTACTGTTTTCTTAGCCGCGGTTTTCCAGTGACGTCTTTTCCATCCGGGCATCCATTCAGTAACTCCTTCGAGGACGTAGCGGGAATCCGTGGTAATGCTAACTGAACTATTTTTTTTCAGCGCTTCAAGCCCCCTTATGACCGCGGTAAGTTCCATTTTATTGTTCGTGGTTTCAGGATCCCCTCCGTACAAATGCTTTTCCAGAGCACCGTATCTCAGAAGTACCCCCCAACCTCCTTTACCCGGATTCCCTCGACAAGCGCCGTCAGTAAAGATCTCAACCTTCTTCAATGGTCATTAGTCCTCAAAGAAGCTAGTGCAGCTTTTTGATGCGAATATTCTCGGCTGCCGGTAGGGCTGCTGCTCTAGGTCGAAGTGGCCGCCATTTAAGGAGTACAGGCGTTACCGGAAGCACTTGTTTTGTGCAAATGACCAGGTACGCTCCGCCAAACGGATTAGTCAATCTTGATCTATGCTTCTTCCCCTCCGCATGCGGGACAGCCGCCTTGCTCCAACTCGACGGAAGAAAGTGCAGCCCGTATTCAACTTTTGCAACACGCAGTTCCAAAAGTTTAAGCCAGTCGGAAACCCGATTTTGGCTAATGAAGCGCCCTCTCCATGGAACCTCCGATCTGACCTTTAAAACCTTTTTCAGACCCCAGAGGCTCAACGGATTAAAACCTATAACAAGAAGCTGCCCCCCTGGCCTCAGCACCCGGCTCGCTTCTCGCAGCAACGTGTGGCTGTCCCTGGTGAAGTCCAATGCATGATGAACGACTACAACATCGATACTGTCATTAGCCAGCGGTAACTGTTCATTGTCTGCTACCGGAAGCTCGCTTTGCGCGTCATATCGAGGAGCGAAAATAATCTTGTGACCTACCGGACTATCGGCAATTAATGAGTGCTTGCAACTACAGCCAAGTTGCAAAATATGGTAGCCAAACATGCGACTTAGGTGCTGCGCAACAAGTTGTTTTTCAGCACGAAGTACCTCTTGACCGATTGGAGAATCTAACCACTGAGACAGCGCATCAGGTCCGTCAGTTAATCTAACCTGCTTTTCGAATAAACTTTGCCGGATTTGATGTTTGAAGGGTAATTTCACGTGTACGGATGCCAAAAAAATCAGTGTCAGGATTTTCGCCTGCAATTCAGCGACTATAACAACTCGTTATTTTACAGGAACCGTGCGACAGATAAAGCTGTCGAAAATACAGGCGATTGACGCTATCATTTATCTCGTTTTTCTTATAATTCAGAGCGCAATGAAATACCACGGTCAAATACATCCAATTCCGGCATTTTCGGACAATTACATCTGGATATTCTCAGATTGGAACAACAATGCCTGCGTAGTTGATCCAGGCGATGCCAATGCCGTCAAGTCCCACCTTGAGCTGCATAACCTTTCGCTAACCCATATTTTACTTACCCATCACCACGCCGATCATACCGGGGGCGTTGAGGAACTAAAGAAAAGCTTTGAACCGGAAGTTATAGGACCGGCAAGCTCTCCTTTCAAATTGATCGATTTAGCGGTTTCGGAGGGCCAGAAAGTGAACGTACTTGACCTCCAATTCCACGTACTTGAAGTTCCTGGCCACACTCTGGATCACATTGCCTATTATTGCGCCGACGAACCGGACGGTGCGGACCCTCTTGTATTTTGCGGTGATACCTTATTCGCAGCAGGCTGCGGGCGAATATTTGAAGGAAATCCTGCAATGATGTACGAATCTTTGCAGAAATTGGCGAGTCTGCCTGCAGGGACTCGTGTATTTTGCACTCACGAATATACCCTCTCAAATCTAAAATTTGCCCGTGCTGCGGATCCCGATAATCAGGAATTGCATCAGAGAACAAAAAATGCAGTCGCCACGAGGGAAAACCAAAAGCCTACCCTGCCATCCAGCATCGCACTGGAACTAGCCACCAATCCATTTCTACGCTGCTCTGAGACAGAACTGATGCAGTCGGTGAATTTGCATTCCGGTTGCCAGTCTGCCGATCCTGTAGAGGTATTTGCTGCCCTTCGAAGTTGGAAAGACAATTTTTAACCTTGCCAGAATTGACATGCAGACATCCCTCATAAAATGCCGGGTCGCACCGATTTTCTCGCTTCTGGCTCTTCTAACAGCTTGCCAGGTTAATACCGTGCAGACTCCGGGAAGCGTAACTGGCGAAACTAAACAATTGCCTGATAATGAAGTCAGCACTTTAGTAGCAGGCCAATCAATAAACTTGACGCTTGAGTTATCGGGACAGAAGCCGACAGACTCATACGCAAACCTCTGGCTGCGCCTTTCCGATGGACTCGAATTACAGGCGCGATATCGGCATGACAGCATCGATCGGGAACTGGACTGGTATTTGGATCACCCCCGATATCTGCAGCGAATAACAAACCGAGCCGCCCCGTTTCTGTATGCGATCGTTGAAGAGGTTCAAAAACGCAACTTACCACTGGAACTCGCACTTCTGCCAGTCGTTGAAAGCGCGTTCGACCCAAAGGCATATTCTACTGAGCATGCCGCCGGTCTTTGGCAGTTTATTCCGGCAACCGCCAGAAGCTACGGTTTAGCGGCAAATTGGTGGTATGACGGCCGACGCGACCCAATAAGCTCGACTCATGCCGCATTGGATTATCTGGAAAGTTTACACGCCAAATTCGAAGGAAATTGGCTGCTGGCGATTGCCGCCTACAATGCTGGAGAGGGTAACGTCCGCCAGGCATTGAAAATTGCTGGTCAATCTCCGAATGATGCGGATTTCTGGACCCTGAGATTACCCGCAGAAACTCGCGGCCATGTACCGAAATTACTGGCCATCTCCCGTTTAATTGCAAACGCACATGAATATGATGTTGAGCTCCCAGTATTGCCCAATAGACCGTACCTTGAACGGGTTGAATTGGACTTTCAATTGGACCTCGCCAAAGCAGCGCAACTCGCAGGCGTGGACGAGCAATTGTTTCGAACCTTGAATGCCGGTTATCTGCAATGGGCTACCCATCCGGATCATCCTCAATCATTACTATTGCCGACAGAAAACGTACAACGATTTCGAGATACAGTAAATGGAATCCCTGATAACCAGCGGGTAGTCTGGGACCACTACCAGATTCAAAGTGGTGATACTCTGGGCGCAATCGCCCGACGCTTTAACACCAGGGTCGACGTCCTCCAGACTGTGAATGCATTGGAGACCACAAGAATAATCGCCGGCGATTCTCTCATCATTCCTCGCTCAGGGGGAAATTTAACTCCAGAAGTATTGACGAGCGTGGCCTCTCCGCGTCTATTGATTCCGGCTCCAACAAGTTACCGAGT
>JAYPVG010000033.1:0-31542 GCA_038134485.1 Pseudomonadales bacterium | reverse complement strand
TAGTCACTATGAATATGCATTTACATTTACGACACTTGGCTCTCTTGCTTTCGTTTCTCGGTATCTCACTTGGGTCGGCGTCGCCCGTCAGTGCGGAGCAATCTGGTCGTCCCAATGTGGTTGTAATCCTGGCTGACGACCTTGGCTATACCGATATTTCTCCGTTTGGCAGTGAAATAGACACTCCCAATATCGCGCGATTGGCGGCGGAGGGTCTATCGTTTACTAATTATCATACCGCCGGTAGCTGTGCGCCTGCGCGCGCCATGCTCTTGACCGGAGTGGACAGCCACCGAAACGGTGTTCCCAACATACCGGAGGCTCTACCGGCTGAACAACTGGAGTATGATCATTATCAGGGAGTGCTGAATGACCGCGTGGTCACTCTCGCCAGTGTCTTGCAGCGCAGTGGCTACCATACCTATATGACGGGGAAATGGCACCTCGGGCACACGCGAGAACTATTGCCTTCCGCGCGGGGATTCGATCGAACCATCGCCATGGCAGATACCGGTGCTGACAACTGGGATCAGCGCACTTACCTGCCGATTTACGAACAGGCAAACTGGTATGCCGATGGTGCTCCCCACACATTGCCGGATGATTTTTATTCATCGGAATATTTCATCGATAAAACCATTGAGTTTATTGCCTCAAATGCTGGTGACAATCGGCCGTTTTTCGCCTACATCCCGTTCCAGGCCGTGCACATGCCAGTGCAGGCGCCGCGGGAATTCTCCGACAAATATGCCGGTGTTTACGACGAAGGCTGGACGGTCATGCGGGAGAAGAGACGACTCGCAGCCGAGCAGGCGGGTGTAATTCCGGCGGATACCGAGACCGTAGTGACCCCGGGAACATTGATCTGGGATAGCCTCAGCGAAGAACAGAAGCGCCATCATGCGCGGCGCATGGAGGTTTATGCTGGCATGGTAGACGCGATGGACACCCATATCGGTCGTCTGATGGAATACCTGGAGAGTATCGACGAGTATGACAACACGATTTTTGTGTTCACTTCTGATAACGGTGCCGAAGGATCGAACTTGATTCTGCCAAACGGACAGTCTGCTCTAGACCCGTGGTTCGATGCCGTGGGCTATAACGCCGATTACGAGACCCTGGGGGAGCGTAACTCGTGGAATGCCATCGGCCCCAGCAACGCCACGATTGCCGCATCGCCACTCGCGTACTCCAAGTGCCTCGCGCGCGACGGCGGCGTGCGGGTGCCCCTGGTGATGTCAGGACCGGGAATAGAAAAGCAGGGAGTAATAACCGACGAATTTGTTTTTGTGACCGACCTGATGCCTACTTTGCTTGGCTTGGCGGGCGTTGCAGATCATGATGGTAACTGGTCCGGTCGAGAGGTGGAGCCTATGATCGGTTCTGACTTTTCCGGTTTTCTTGCTGGTATGACTTCGATAGTGCATGAAGATTCCAAGCCGATAGGATATGAACTGGGCGGGAATAGTGCTTTATTCAAGGGTGATTTCAAAATTGTGATTAATAGAACCGGGCAAAACGAAACCGCCTGGCATTTGTTCAATATTCGAACCGATCCGGGAGAGAGCAGGGATCTGGCCGGCGAGCAACCGCAACGCCTGGCAGAAATGCTGGCAGACTATGAAGACTACGTACAGACCAACAACGTACTGCCAATGCCAGAGGGCTATAACCGATCCGGAGCCATACTGGGGGACGCACTCCGACAGCTCAGGGGGCAATAACCCAACAGAATTGCTAGCTGCTTTTCTGAGCGTGCAGGGCTTTGTCAGTCGGATTGGGCCGGGTGCCGTCAAAGGTCGGTGAAGGAAACTTCCGCAATGGCAATCCCGCTTTCACCAGCAACAGAATAAAGTAGATATATGCTGTCGCCCTCTTGATAAATGGCGGGATCCCTAAGCTGATGAACGCGCTCGTCGATATAGCCTCCACGGGACGGTTCGATGGGCAGGTCGGCGCCTTCGTAGTTCATTTCGGGTCGCAGAACCTCAACGGGATCCGATGCTCTCCAGTTGTTCCAGTCATCAGTAAGTTCGATAGTGGACAACAGGATTCGTTCGGGCGCGTCTCCCCGCTGCGTAAAAAATACATACAAAAAATTATCGTGAATCAACAGGGCCGAATGCCGCATATCGCTAGTGAAAAACTGGGGCCCCGGCTGAAAGTCCGATAAACCGTCGCGAGAGCGGTACAGATAGCCCGGCATACTCATTGCGTAGAAATACCCATCGAATTCAATTACGCGAAAATAAGGACGCCCCAGGTCTTCTTCCCTGCCTTCGAAGTGGATACCGTCGCGAGAAACGGCGGCTCGAGTAAATTGTCTGCCCTCACCGCGGCCATGAATGTACATCACAATCTGGCCAAGATCCTCGCGCACATGGACGTCTGGTGAGGCAATATGTGGATACAGCGCTGCCTGCTGGCCGGGTGCAAGTGAGCAGGGCGGGCAGGTGGTGGGAAAGAAGGAATCCTCAATTTTCATTGAACCCGGAGAATAGATTGTCCAGGGTCCGGTCACGTCGTCCGCGTAGGCCATGCGGATGTAGCTGCCGCGATGGTCGGCGAAATACAGATAATAGTTGCCCAGCGGATCCGCAATCCAGTCAGGCACTTTTATCAGAGAAGGCCCCTGGATATTGCCTCCCATACGGGCGTCCATAGCTGGCGTTATCAGAGGTGCATCCCCAAGTCGCGTGACCATGACGCCAGCCGGCTCAACCGTTTGTGCCAAAGCAAGTGAAAAGGGCAGCAGGCAAGTCAGAAACGCCAGCGTGTTCATTGGTTTCATCAGGTTCATTGTCGGGTCATTTGTTAGCAGTTTTATAATCGCATCAAGTGGCTCGGGAACGAAGTGTAACCCTAAGGTATTTGGGAATTGAGGTCCAGGCCAATCTGGATCTGGCCTCGTGGCCCACCCGGGGACTTGCGGCTTCGGTTCGAGGTAAAAATATCAGGGTGACAGGGAGGTGTCTCACTGAACCCGCGCTATCTTGACAACCGAGCTCCTTCGGTTCATGTTCACAGGTTCCGCCTGAGGGCCGGTAAAGCATTGCACAATTCCCTACGAGAAGTCAGGAGAAGTCATAATGAATATAAACAGTAAGGCCAGCCCGCAGTTGCTGGTTAAGGCTGGATTGGTTGGGCTCGCGTTGTCTGTTGCAGCCAGTGGAGCCCTGGCACAGCGGGGTTCCATGGCAGAAACGGGCAAGCCGACAGCCCATGCGGGACAGCAGCCGGTAAACAACCTGCCTAACCCCTATGAGACACAGCGCAATTTCGGTAGCCTGCCGGACGGTCGCAATTGGGGGTCGGTCAGCGCCGTTGACGTCGATGTGGACGGCGTGCATATCTGGGCAGGGGACAGATGCGGGACCAATTCCTGTGCCACCACGCCCGATATCAATCCCATCGTGAAACTGGATCCGAATGGTCGCGTGGTAGCGCAGTTCGGTGCCGGGCAGATTCTCTGGCCCCACGGCATGGACGTGGACCACGAAGGCAATATCTGGATCGCCGATGCCCGGGTGGCAAATCAGAATGAGCTCAACACCAATCCTGCCGCGGCCACTATTGGCAGCTCAGTGATGAAATTCAGTCCCTCGGGCGAGTTGCTGCTTACAATCGGGACGCCGGGAGAAATCGGTGATCCACCTACGCACCTGACAGATCCAAACGACGTGTTGATTGCGCCAAACGGCCGCATCTTTATCGCGGAAACCCACGGTGCTCAGTTTCAGAGTGAACCCGGTGATGATTCAAAAAGCCGAATTACTATCTGGGAGCCAGACGGTACCTATGTAGGTTCGTTCGGTGAATTCGGTTGGGAAGACGGACAATTCCGCTCGCCTCATTCTCTGGCGATGGATTCCCAGGGTAGGCTGTTTGTCGCCGATCGCGGCAATAATCGAATCCAGATTTTTACTCAGGACGGGGAGTGGCTGGATACCTGGTACCAGTTCAGCAGAATAAGCGGTCTGCATATCGACCCTTCTAACGACATGCTGTATGCCATCGATTCCGAGTCCGATCCCAACTATAACCCCGGTGGCTGGCGGAAAGGCCTGCGAGTCGGCAACGCCAGAAACGGGCAGGTTTACTACTTTGTGCCTGAACATGTGTCCGCGGAGCGTGCGTCCGGAATGGGCGGAGTTGGATCCATGGGCGAGGGTGTCACCGCTGACCGCGACGGTAATGTTTACGCCGGTGAGGTAGGACCTATTCAGGGTATGACCAAGTTTGTGCCAAGACTGAGTCCCTGAGCGGTTTTATAGCTGATCATGAAAAAGCGGGGTTTTCGAATCCCGCTTTTTTTATGTATCGGTTTTGATGACGGCAGGTAAATCGGGCTACCTGGGGTTATGGGTTTATCAAGCTATACTTTTGTATACGCCTGCCTTCCTGCTCTTCGACATATACGTTTCCCTGTGAGTCCACGCCAATGCCGTGGGGTAGTTCAAACTGGCCTCGATAGCGCCCAGGTCCGCCTCCAAAGCTGGAAAGTAATTCCCCTGATTGCCTTTGGTATACGTCCACCATCACGCTGTTCTGATTAATTACGTAGATAAAACGTTGTTCGGGATCCGGGGAAAACGCCAGTACAACAGCGCTGCCCCGCCCGCCACTTGCGCGGCCTTGCGACGAGGACATCGGGGTAAAGGTGGTATCGATGGTCTGCATCAGGTTACCTTGCTTATCAAATACCTGGATTCGGTCAGCTCGTCGGTCACAGACATAGACCAGTCCGTCGTTGGACAGGCGCAGGCAGTGGGGTAATTCGATCGCGTCTTCATCAGGTGCTCTGCGCAATCGCCACTGACGCAGAAAAGAACCATTTTGGTCCAGCACTGCTATTCGGGTATTGCCGCCGGGTAATTCACCGTCGGCGAGGTAGATGTCGCCGTTAGTTTTATCCACGTCGATAGCCGCAGGCAGGAAAAACTGTGCTTGGTCCGAGTTAAGCGGCGTGCCCCGGCGCGTGCCATCGGAGGAATCGTAAAGATTTGTCTCACCTACCTGCATCAGGAGTTCACTGCCGTCCCCAGAGTATTTCTGGATGTAACCAGTAGCAGCTGCAACCAGCCAGATATTGCCGTCCAAGTCTACGTGACAGTCATGCAGGCGGCCGCCGATTAGCTCAGGATCACCCCAGCCCCTGACTACCTTGCCGTCGGAATCCAGCTCGATCACCGGGGGCGCAAGTCGGGCGCCGTCCAGATCATCCTCTACGACGTTCTGGCGATTGAGCAGATAGATATGATCGCGGCTATCGACGCACATGCCACCAAGCCCGCCGGTGAGCCAGTTGTCACCCAGGGGCAGCTGCGGCCAGAACGGGTCCAGCTCGAACTGGGGGACCGTTTGAGCCATTACCGGCTGGATTACAGCAAGTGTGATAATCAAAATCAGTCTGTTCACAATACTACCTGTTGGGTTTTTCGATCAGTTCTATAGTAGTTTGCCGGCCGCCTCGCGATCAATTCATTGCGATACGACGGCAATGATAGCTGACCCGACCCGGGACCGAGCGGGTCAGGCCAGCGGCAGAGTTATGGTGCGTCCGCTCTGGGCGCTGCGGTGCACAGCCTCGGTGAAGTCCATGTACTGTACGCCGATTTCGAAAGTGTTCAGCGTTATTTGCTCGATGCCACGAATGGCATTGATGAATTCTTCCTCCACCCGGTAAATGGCCTGTTCGGCTTGCGGGTTGGCTATCGGAGACAGTTGTGATTCGCCGCGGCGACCACCGTAAACATTAAGGTCGTTGTCCACGTGAATGGTGCCTTCGCTGCCGTGAATCCAGGTCTGGTTGCCGGTCGCCAGACCCGTTGTTTCGCTGAACCGCATGTGGACCTGGGCGCCATTTTGCAATTGATACAATGCTTCGACATGATCCGGCAATGTTACCGGAGCGGCGGAGCCGTTTTCGTCTCGGCGCCTGTCGACATGGATCCTGGTCTGGGCGTTGACCTGATTGCCGGGGCCAAACCAGCGCATCATTGATTCATAAGTAGAACCGAGGTTCATAACATTGAGCCCGCTGAACTCGCGGTTATGACGCCAGTCCAACTCTCCACCGTAACTGGCAAAGTTACGTCCCACGCGCTGCACCTCTACGGAAAGCAATTCCCCAATATAATTTTCGGCCAGCAGACGTTTCAGGATATTGTCGATAACGTAGCTGGTAGAGGTGGGAACTAGTTGTGAAATGAGTTGCGGGTAGCGTCGGGAAACGGAAAGCATGTCCCTCGCCTCGGCGGCGTCATTTGCCATCCTCGCCTGACACAGAACATGTTTGCCACTTTCCAGGCTGGCGATCGTGAGTTCGCGATGCATATAGGGCCAGGTACCGATCAATACGGCGTCGATCTCGTCGTCCGCCAGCAATTGTTCCCAGTTTGAATAGGCCTTGGGAATATTGAATTCGTCGGCAACGCGCTGGCTGGACGCCAGACTGCGGTTAGCGATCGCAACGACTTCGCAGTCCGGCACTGCATTGAATCCCGGTATTTGAACTGCCCTGACGTTTGCGCCGGCTCCTATGATGCCGACCCGAACCGGATCATCGCCGGTCGGGGAGGTTGCCTGTTGCCTGGCGCTGACGCCAGGAATCATCGCCGCAACGACTGGCACAGTCACACCCGCCAGAAAATCTCTTCTGCCGACGGTCTTGTTATTGATATCTGAATTATCATCAGCCATACATAAATTCCCACTTCCGAGTTTTGGTCCACGGCAAGCAAACGATTCCCGTTATTGCTCCCCTGCGGCTTCGCGCAGTTCTTCGGCGCGAGCACCACGTAAAATATTTGTCATGCCGTAATTTCCTTCGTGACATGCGTACTCATAAAGCAGGCCGGCCACTTTGGTTAATGGAACTATGCCGGTGATCCTGTCGGTGTAGGCATGGGAGTCTTCAACGGTAAACTCGTACTCTATGGTGTCATCGCTTATGCGGCGTAATCTTTCGGTTAAAAACTTGGTATCCGAAGTGCCCGCGGGTCCGAATGTCTGAGTCAGCCCATTGAAATTACGCGTTTCCACAATGAGTACATTACCGTCCCAGTAACCGCGAGAGTCACCGGACCACAAGCCGATTTTTTCATCCAGAGGTGGCCGCTGGATTAATGGGATCGTGCGAGCGTCATGGACCATTTCAGTCATAATGACGACGTGATCGCGACTCTGAACAATCTGCAGATTGTTGTTATAGAGACTCGGGGAGATAGGGGGGCCGGCATTGAATCCCATGATACAGCGCTCCGAAAGGCCTCGATCTTCAGGGCCGTCGTCTCCAATGCCACCGGTGATCACCCTGACTGGTCGCTCACCTTCGATATCCGGTGCCAGTCTTCCGCGCACTATGACTGCACCCTCCGCAAACGGTGGCAGTCTGCCGTTTTCCGGGTAAACGATAATAGAAGTGCGCACCGTATCACCGATGCCGGCAGTCTCAACCCAGAAATCATTGTAGGCTTCATTCAGCCCGCCATTGGGGATGGCGGCGTCGGAGAATTCGTCGATGGCTTCACGCCGAGATAGAATCGCTGCCACTTCCTCCTCGCTCAGAAATTCTCGGTCGCCATATGCCTCGGGCCGTTGCAGTGGCACATCGGAAGAAAAGTTCCACACGCCCTGTAAATCAGGCTGACCCCACTCGGTTAATTGTTGCTGATATTTTTCCGCACTCAAGGCAGTTTGGCATAAGATCAATATGGAAAACGTAGCGACAATAGTTGTTGTTTTCATTATGTAACTCCGATTGGCCGGTCGAGGTTTATCTACTGTATTTTTTCGATCCGTATAGCGATGGTCGGTTGTGGCACGATCGATGAGATGATACTAGTTTTGCGGCTTTTCAAAAGCCAGAATAAATCGATCGGTTCTACCCTGCAGATCCTCGTCGAAGACGATTCTGTCATGGTCGTCTTCCGGATTTCTCAGCGCATCGCTGGACTCGACGAATGCGAACCCATGCGATTCGATCTTTGCGCGAATAAAATTTTGGTCGAGCCGGTGCAGGTCGGTGATGGACTCGAGATCAGAGTCCGGATTACCCTGGTGATCCACTACCACGAAACGACCGCCGGGCTTGAGGGCTGCAAACACCTGATCCAGAAAGTAATCGCTGTTGGCGGGATTGCCGGCACGCACGTAGGCTTCCCCGTTATAACGCTTGGGAATGACATACAGGTCGTGAATTGCCATCACGATCAGCGCGGCATCGACGGTTTCATCGGTCAGCATCAGGTTGACGCCATTGCGGGTATGTCGATTGATGTTGCCCGGCGCCCTGTCATTCGCGAAGCGGTCGTTGAGGCTATTTATTCCCCAGGCTTCGAAGCCCAGAGAATTGTGGAGGATGGCCTCGCCTTCGTTGCCGACCACCCGAGCAAGCAGTTCACTGTAATATCCGCCGCCAGCAAATATGTCGATTACGGTATCGCCTCGCTCCAGGTTTAATAGGGGAATGACGATCTGGGGTTTGCTGCGGCTATCGCGCTGGATATCAGCGGGTAAGCGGCCCGGCTCACTCATGGCCGCGCGAACTTCTGCTTCATCTATGGCTGCTAATACCGGATTCATGCCTGCAAATAGCGCCAGGCCAACAACGATAAGAGTAATGGTGCGGGAATTCATTGGTTTCGCCACTCCTGTTCCCGCAGCTCAATGCGTCGAATCTTTCCGCTTACGGTCTTGGGCAGAGCATCCACAAATTCGAGTTTACGGGGGTATTTATAGGGTGCGGTAATCTCCTTGACATGGTCCTGCAGCTGTCTGGCCAGTTCGTCTGAGCCATGGAATCCTGGCGCCAGCACGACGAACGCTTTGACAACCTCTCCGCGGGTTTCATCCGGGCTCGAGACTACCGCAGACTCGGCAACGGCCGGGTGTTCGATCAGGGCGCTCTCTACTTCGAACGGCCCTATGCGGTAGCCTGCCGAAAGAATGACGTCGTCAGCTCTGGAGACAAACCAGAAATACCCATCTTCGTCTGTATATGCCCGGTCGCCGGTTATATACCAGTGACCACGTCGGGTGCCGGCAGTCCGCTTCGCGTCGTTTCGGTATTCCTTGAACATGCCCTGAGGTTTGTCCGGTTCGACCAGCACTGCGATGTCGCCTTCCTGATTGGCAGGCAACTCCTGCCCGGCATCATCGATGATTGCAAGTTTGATCCCGGGCGATGGTTTGCCCATGGAGCCAAAGCGTGGTTCGATGTTGGGAAAACTGCCGCACAGAATAGCAGTCTCAGTCTGTCCGTAGCCGTCACGGACAGTAATTCCGGTAGCATTCTTCCATACCTCGATGATTTCCGGATTCAATGGTTCTCCCGCTCCAACGCAATGCCGCAGGCTGGAGAAGTCGTAGCGGGACAGGTCTTCCAGTACCAGCATACGGTAAATAGTTGGTGCGCCGCACATGGTGGTAACAGGGTACTTCTCGAGATACTGCAGGGTCCTGGCGGCACTGAATCCGACACTGTTATGAACGAATAACGAGGCACCGCACAGCCATGGACCGAAATAGCTGCTCCAGGCTGCCTTGGCCCAGCCGGTATCGCTGATATTCCAGTGCAGGTCGGTTTCATTGAGATTTAACCAGTAATGCCCGGTGGGCTGGTGACCGATGGCATAGCTGTGAGTATGTATCGTCATCTTTGGATAGCCAGTGGTCCCGGACGTAAAGTAACACATGGACTCTTCGTCAGCGCGGGTAGCGACCGGTTCGAATTTGTCGTCGAAGTTCCGCATGCAGCCCTGATAACTGAGCCAGCCATCAGCTTCTGCGTCGACGAGCAGGCGGCTTTTCAAACTCGGGCAGTCGGCGGCGATGGTTTCAATTTTTGCGGCATTGACGCTGTTAGTAATTACGCAACTCGCTGCTGCGGCATCTATCCGGTAGGCGATATCCTTGCTGGACAGCTGGGTAGTTCCAGGAGACACAATCGCGCCCATTCGCAGAATCGCGGTAAACACTTCCCACCATTCGATCTCCCGTCCCAGGACCACGATCACAGTATCGCCACGTTGCACACCGGCATCACTCAGTGCATTGCAAAGCTTCCTGGAATTGACAGACAGTTCGTGAAATGTCCTGATCTGCTCGTTGCCTTCGTCGTCTACCCAGAATATTGCCTGCTTCTCAGGATCTTGCGCTGCCCATCGGTCGATAACGTCGGTCGCGAAATTGTAGTACTCCGGCCGCTCCCAGATGAATTGGGAATAGACCTCTTCGTAGCTGGAACTGTCTTGCTGGTTCATCATAAAGCCGCCTGTTCTTTTTTATTGCGATACTGGAAACTAACCCCGCACCTGCATAATGTCCAGAATCACTTTGTTTAACCGCCTGCTTGAGCTATTTTTGGCGGATTGATTTGTGCCTGATGTAAGTGCGCTGATGAAAAATATTGCCATATTGTCTGTTTGCGCCACCCTGCTGGCATGGAGCTCTCCCGGAGTTCTGGCTGCCGAGGGGTATAGTGTGCCTCTCACAGAATGGGGCCATCCCGATATTCAGGGCGTTTGGAACTTTTCCTCGGACGTCCCCATGGAACGACCCGAGCAGTTTGGCAGTCGGCAGTTTCTTACTGCGCAGGAGATTGCGGCTTCTCGTTCCCGGCCCCTGAGAATCGGTCGAGCTGAGGGAGTTAGACGCACAAGCTCCGGGATCGAAGCTTTCTACAATGACACAATCTGGATGGAAAACGTAAGAAAAGAAGGCGACATCAGAACCTCCCACATCATTTTTCCGCTGAACGGACAGATTCCTCCGCGGGTATCCGGCGTCGAACACTTGCCGGGTGGTTCGGGACGAATTGACGGGCAGCGTCCAGTGCGATTTTCTGTTGGCGGGATTGGGCGGGACGGACCGGAGGACCGCGGTCTTTCGGAACGCTGCCTTGTCGGGTTCAATGCCGGCCCGCAGTTGATGCCGAGTGTCTACAATAATAACGTGCAGATTATCCAGAATCGCGACTACGTCGTGATTATGACTGAAATGATTCACGATGCCCGAATTGTAAAGTTGGAGAAGGGTGAAATTGCAACTCCCTGGCTGGATTCCAGGTTGAAACTCTGGTCGGGTGATTCGAGGGGCTATTGGGACGGCGAAACATTGGTCGTGGTAACCGCCAACTTCAATGGACTGACACAAAGTTTCGAAGGTTATGGCACGTCAGAAGCCAAAATCCTTACCGAGCGATTCACTCGGCTGGGCCCGACTGCAATAGATTACGAATTCACTATCGAAGACCCCGCGACTTTCACTGAAAAGCTGACCGCAGTGGTTCCTGTTACCAGAGTCGATGCCCAGCTATTTGAATATGCCTGTCACGAGGGAAATTACGGCATGGGAAACATGCTGCGAGCTGCCCGCCGTCGCGAGGCCGACCAGGTATCTGACAGCGTTGCCGACATCTTTCGGCGTTAGGTATGAATCGCTTGCGGTGCCCGCAAGTTAGGCAGGCTGAACGAGGAGGGCAGCCCTCAGCGGGTAATTTCTTGCCGGCAATTCAATGGCTGCATTCCTGAGTCTGGATGGGGACAACTCTTTGAAAATCCGCTAGTATCAACCCTCGAGAGCACGTGAAGAGGTTCAGGTAACGGATTTTTAGATGCATCATCTTACAAAAATAATTACCCCGCTTATGCTGTTCCTGTTGATCAGCATCCCATCCGCCACTGGTCAGCAGATTGATCTTAATAACCAGATCTGGAACGTTAATGTAATACGTGACCGGGGTCAGGCAGTCATTCCGCTTTTTGACGGCTGGTATCCGAATGAGGATGGCAGTAAAACGATTTGTTACGGCTATTTCAACATGAACACCAGACAGTCATTGGATGTTCCTCGCGGCGAGAACAATTTCCTCGAAACGGACTATCCCGGATTGGATTTCTCGGAAGTCCTGTTGCCAACCCATTTCGATCCGCTGCCGCCCCGTTATCGTCATGTGTTTTGCGCCTTCACAATTACCGTACCCGGAGATTTCGGTGTGAATAACCGCATAACCTGGTACCTGAACACTAATCGCTTCGAGCTCAGTGTGCCAGGCAAGGTGATCCCGCCCTATGTGATGGACGAGCCCAGTTCCGACGGGCGAGGTGACCTCGCACCTCTGGTCGGTCTTAGCGAAGGTGGCAGTGCAGTGCGCGGTCGGACAGGCATTCACAGCAATGACGCAGTTTCAGTCCAGGTTGGACAGCCATTGGCTCTAAAGGCCTGGCTGGATCATCCCGATGAACAGGTATGGGTCGGATGGGCCCACCACAGCGGTCCCGGTGAGGTGAATTTCGATAACAAGGAGTATATGACGCCCAGCGGCGCGTCTACCGAGGTGCAGGCTACTTTTTCCGAGCCCGGCGAATACGTGGTGCGAATGCAGACTATAGACAGCATTGCCGCTTTTGAGTTCTACTGCTGCCATACCAACGCCTATTTTCATGTCAATGTGAGCGACTAAAACCAACTGGAGAGGAGCCGCGCATGATAATCAGAAAAACTCTAACTACCCTTGTACCAAGCCTTCTATTGCTTGGATCGGTCATTCCAGTACTGGCTCAGGAAGCACCAACTTATTCCCGGGATATTGCGCCTATACTGCAGCAGAAGTGTCAGAGTTGTCATAATCCCGATGGCATAGGTCCTATGCCATTGATGAGCTATCAGCAGGTAAGGCCTTTCGCGCCGTTGATCAAGGATCGAACCACCAAAGGCATTATGCCCCCCTGGCATCTCGACAGAGGCGTCGGTATCCAGCAATTCAAAAATGATGCATCGCTCAGTGATGCGCAGATCGAAACGATTGCCGCCTGGGTTGATGCGGGCGCGCTTGAGGGTGATCCCGCAGACCTGCCGCAACCAATCGAGTTCCCATCCGGAGCGGAATGGCAACTCGCGGAACAACTTGGCCCACCGGATATGATTCTCAGGTCTTCTCCCTATGATGTCATTGCGAATGGACAGGACCAGTGGTGGATGCCAGAGGTTCAATTTCAGGGTCTCGATGGCGAACGCTTCTTGCGCGCGGCTGAATTCAAGCCTTCCTATCCGCTGGGTAAAAAAGTTGTGCACCACGGTCACGCTGAGCTGGTTTCCGAGGATGGTCAAACAAGGGCAGGAGTAGCCAGATACGGGGTAGGAAAGTCATGGGAAATGTACCCTGAGGGTACCGCCATGCGTGTGCCCGCGAACGGCCAGGTATCCTGGAATCTGCATTACTTTCCGGTTGGGGAGGAGGTACCGGCCGATGTGGTCGAGGTTGGTCTGTGGTTTTACGATGAGGGGTATCAGCCGGAATTCGAGACCATCGGCGAGCGTTTATTTCGTGTTGATGGACTGAATGGTATGGCCCGGGGCCAGGACATTGTCATTCCGCCCCACGGCTATCAAGTGTTGCAGGGCACCCACTACCTTGAATCGCCGGCAGTGATTCACAGCTACAGACCTCATCTGCATATGCGCGGCAAGGTTATGACGATGGAAGCAATTTACCCGGATGGCAGAAAAGAGGTGCTGAGCCAGGTTAACAAGTACGATCATAACTGGCAGGTATCTTACATCTATGACGACGATGTAAAGCCGATACTACCGGCTGGCACTCTCCTGCAGTTTACATCCGTGTTCGATAACACGGCCAATAACCCGATAAATCCGGATCCCGAACAATGGGTGGTGTTCGGGAGGCGCGGAGTGGATGAAATGAGTCACGCCTGGGTGGGCATTACCTATATTAACGAGGAACAGTATACTCAGGCGATTGCGGAGCGTCGGGCGAGACAGGAAACATTGCGGCTTGACTAGTCAGCCAGCTCAATCGCCAGGTTCATGATCATGCCGCCGGCGCGGTCATCGCGGCCAAAGATGGCCAGCCTGTCCAGGTAGGCGTCCAGCGAGTCCAGCTTTCCGGTGCTGGTGCAGACATCGATGAACTCGCTGGAAAAACTGGTTCTTGCCAGAACTGCCTGCCAGATGCGGTCGAGAACCGGTTGAAACCTGTCTGATGCGATCCATCCTCGGTCAATGCCGCGTTTGATCGCGATGCCTATCATCGATGAAGAAGACAGTTCGGTAAATGAGCCCGGGTAATCGACCACCTGATGCCACAGACCGTCTGTGCTTTGCAATGCCAGCAGTGCATCCAGGTGCGCGAGATAGGACTGCATCAGAGACCCGAAAGCGGGATGATGCTCCGGGAAATCGCTCAGCACCAGTGCCAGGCCCAGCGCGGGAAAGGCGTTGCCCCGGCTCCAGGCGACATCCGCCAGGGGTGAGTGTCGATAAAGACCATCTTCCCGCAACAACAGTCTCTGCATGAAGTCTATGTGTCTGGCCGCCATATCGAAGTAGCTGGGATCACCGCTCAGTTTGCCTGCCTTGACTAACAGTGGTGGCGCCATGAAGACTGAATCACTCATTTCCGCATGGAAGGGCATAGCTTCCAGCAAGCTGCCCTTTTCGTCGAATGCCAGGCTTGCAGCGTTGATTACGAGTTCTGTTGACGCAGGGTTTCCGGTGATTTCCGCGTGCTCAGCGAAGACCAACTGACCTGCCATGACGCTGGGTCCGTTAATCTCAACCTGCTCGCCGCCCAGGTATGGGGCCAACAATGTCTCCACTTCGGAAATAAAGCCCAGCCGCAACCTGCCCACCAGTCCCATACCCGGCACGTAGGCGGGCGTCGAGAAGTCATGACCATACACCTGTGCCAGCTGCCGGGCGAGCTCAAGTGGGGTTCTTTGCAGGCGACGCCGGAGTTCCTGGCGGGCGGGAGAACTCGTCCGGGAGGAAAAGCTGAGCAGATTGGCAATCCTCAACTCCTCCGCAGGCACTAGCACCGTTGGTATCGTCCCGAATTCCGCGACCGGGATACTCTCAACGGTCCGCTGAAAATCAAACGCGTCGTCACCAACTATAGCCACAAGGTCGGGTGCGTGAACACCGATCCAGCGCCACAGGGCGTGGGCAACGGGATTTTCCGAATAAGCATTACCGGCAGGAGGAAACTGCAGGTTTTCAGCGTCCGGATTGGCGACGGGAATGGCGAGCAGGTTGATGGACTTGTTGTCATCGCTAAGCTGGCTATACTCATTAACCACGGCGGAAATGGTGTCTGCGACCCCGTCCGGGCCGCTGATTCCGCCAATCAGCAGTACCGTCGGTGCGGCAGGATTGTCAGCGTCGACGCCCAGTGCCTGTATCAACGAGCGCTCGGACGATAATCCCAAATCCCATCCCTGAACCTGTGCGCAAGCCAACGACGCTTGCATTGTCAGCAGCAAAGTGAGGGTGATGAGTCTAAATTGCTGTTTCACCGGCTGCTACTGGACAGGTCTAGTTAAGTTTGAATACGTACAGGGCGTTATGACCGTCTGGGCTAATCAGTTCAGGTGCGAGGAAGTTGCCTATTCGCCACGGACTCCCTCCCTCCCGACCGGCGGCAAATGCGACATATTGTTCGCCGTTAACCGAATAGGTAACGGGAAAGCCCTGAACGGAAGTTGCCAGCCTTGTGTTCCATAATTCGTCGCCAGTGTTGATATCATAGGCATGCACATAGCGGTCGTAATCACCGATGAACAGAACGCCGCCGGCGGTCGAAAGAGCTGCGGTTAGAAACGGTGCTCGCTGTTCGATACTCCATTTTTCATCCAGGGAGGCTACGTCGTAGGAAGCGAGCTTTCCGAACTGCCCGTCCGTCCCCGGCATTTCCATCCACATGCGGTCTCCCTGATTTCCTCCGGAACCTACTTCAAAGGTGACTTCTCGCGGAGACATTTCCATGCAGGACTGACTTAATGGAATAACCAATTGCTGGGACGGCGGATGGTAACTGGTTGCTTGCCAGTTGTGACCACCTGCAGTTGATGGACATACAGATAGCCAGTCTCCAATTTGCATGTTTCTAATGTCGTCGCGATAGCGCAGTTCACCGGTTTCCAGATTGATCTCGGAAAAGACGTTCTGAAACACGGTCTGAGCCAGTCCCTGGAACTGGCCGGTCCGGCGATCCAGCTTCCAAAGGATGCCGCTTTTACCGATAGTCAGGAGGTAAGGTTCGTCGAAAATGTCGATCAGCACCTGCTCGAATGCCTCATCCATGTCGAGAGATTCTCCCGGGACGTGCTGTCGGTACCAGACTATGCGACCGTCAACAGGATTCAGCGCCAGGGTTGAATTCGAGTACAGAGCTGCATCCTCGGTTGTCAGTCCTCGACTTGCCGCCATCCAGGGTTTTGCCTGGGCGACTCCGAAAAATACCAGGTCCAGTTCCGGGTCCCAGCTGCCAGTCATCCATACGTCGCCCCCGCCGCGGAATTCCAGTGGTAATCCCCCCCAGGAATCGTCCCCAGGTTCCCCTGGCCGGGCAATGGTGTAGGTGCGCCATAGCTCTTCCCCGGTACGTCCGTCGTGTCCGGTGATGAAGCAACTGTCCTCGAAGAAACGACCACAGCCGGTAATACCGTTGATCACAATGCCGTTCGCTACAATGGGGCCGCTGGTGTTGGAATAGCCCTTCTCTTCGTCATCTATTTCAACGTCCCAGCGCACGGCGCCCGTTCGGGCATCGAGTGCAACCAGATGGGCATCTGTCGTCGCGACGTAAATCATATCTTCCCACATGGCAAGCGTTCGCAGAAGGCCTCCGCTACGGCCTCCCTCTGGAAACTGGCGCCGGTATTCCCATAACAGTGTGCCGTCCTCTCCGTCGAGAGCCTGGACGACATTGCCGAAGTTTGGAATAAAAATTATACCGTCACGGACCAGCGGGGCGGGTTGACTGCGGCCTGACTCCATCCCCCACACCCAGGCCAGGCTGAGTCTGGAGACGTTACCGGTGTTTATTTGATCAAGTGGGCTATAGCCCTGGCTCTGGGGTGTGCGTCGCCAGTAGGTCCAGTCTTCGGCTGGCGGGTCGGCCAGGTCGTCGGTGGTCACATTGCTAAATCGCGGGACTGGTCGATACAGACGGGTCCTCGCGCTCTCATCGCTGTAAACCGTTGCGATCTCGGGGACGGTGTTGCGTGCCTGCGGTGATGGAACAGTGCCTGGCGAGCCGGGTAAGGGTGTTCGTTCTACCAGCGGGCGGGAATCAGCACCGTCGGCACTTCGAAAAACTACGACAGGAACAGCCTCGGAAAGGACTGATGGGCCCGCTGCGACCCCATTTGCAGACAGCAAGTAGGCCACTATATTGACGTATTGATCAGACGTTAAACTGCCGGGAGCCTGCGGAGGCATGGAAGCTTCCAGCACCCCCAGCAGTTCATCCAGCGAACGGTTGGTCCAGCTGTTTCTGAAGTTGCTGTCATTCAGGGCGGGAGCTTCGAAAGAACCTTGCAGGTTTTCAAGATGGCAGATCGCGCAGCTTTGCTGATAAAGCAACAGGCCGGAATCAGCCTGAGGCTGGGTGTAAGCAGCTGGTTGCTGCGCGAATACGATAACAGGCGCGAGGCCTGCCACCGCTGTGCAAAGGACTTTCCATGGGGAAATTTGATTGTATAGGCGCATTACCCAGTCACTCGCTTCCGGATCGGCCGGCGGCAGCAGCAGCCTGCTCGCGTTCGGCTTGCAGTTGTTGGTATCCCTCTTCATCAAGATGTGTAATGGCGATCCACGCGTGGGTCATTTCATCGGTCGTTCGGTCGCCACCGTAAACCCATTGGTCGGGATCCGGATTGTTGGGATTGTCCGCGGTGTTGTCGTACCACTGTTTAGTAACCAGTACTGCTCCGGTGGGTAGCAATGGCGCTACATTGGACTCGTAGATGTGGCTGTGGTGCCAGGTAGCGCTCCAATTGGAAATTTGGCTAATGGGCTCGGTGCGGCCGGTATCCGGATAGTAGATTTCCAATGATGCGGCAACCATACGCAGGTGTCCGTGGGGCTGGAAGCTGTCTATACGAACCGGATGATCAAACGAATGAAAACCCTGGTACATCTGCTGTCCATGGGGCGGAATAACCAGTTGTACCGTTCGCTCAGCTCTGGGGATGCCAATTTCGTAGGATTTCAGGTCCTGACGGTACTTCACTTCATCTTCGTAACCTTCCGGATGAAACCAAAGGCCGAGCTCTACGACATTATTCTCAATCACTGTGCCCGGGGCGCTCGCGCCCAGGCCGCCCGGAAACATATGAATGTCCCAGGAAACCATGGCATCAGCGGGAACTATTCGACATACCCCATCGGGTATCAGTTCGCCCCACTTGCCCATTGCGTACTCGGTAAGCATGCCCTCTATCGCCGGGTCCAGCTCTCCGTCCTCGTTCAATGCCACCAGTCTGGAGTTGGCATGATGCACAACTGTGGCCGCATCTCCGCGGGGCTTGACCTGCACCGCCTTTAGACAGCGATCGGAAGTGATTCCTGATGACACGAGGTGATCATGCCACAGGTCATTGCCGTCGGCGGGAATATCAATCGGGACAGAGGCGACTACCAGGTCCGGTTCCCCCAGCTTGGCAGAAAAATTCCACTCATCGAGGTCCGGCACGGTTGGGGCAGGCAATTCGCGGTCCGCATCTCCTAGCGGCGCTCCCTGCTCTACCCAGGTAACGAGGGTATTGATGTCCTGTTGCGAAAGCCGCCAGTCTCCCTGCAGATCCTGTATTCCGATATGCAGGTCGTAAGCATATGGCGGCATCTCGCGGTTCGCGACCTTCTGCTGAATAAGGGGTGCCCAGGGTCTCACCTGCTCGTAGGACTCAAACTGCATTGGCCCGATTCCGCCTTCGCGGTGACAAACTACACAGTTGTCGTTGATTATTCGGCCAACGGCTCCGTTGTAAGTGATGCTTTCATCATGCTGACTTTGCGGCGAAGCAAATCCACTAAGCAGCATCATTGCGGGAATTGCACATGGGAGTATACGCATGGCAGTCTGTCTCTCCGTGATAATTAGATTTTTCTTCTAATTTCCAGTAGGCGGGCGGTCGCAAGACTGAAATATTAGTCTAATCCTACCCCTCAGAAGGTCTTGTCTTCAACCATAAACTCGGGTCCGGGTTTCCCTGACAAGAATTTGTTTCCTACCTATGTAAGCACTGGCTCTGTTCATGATTGGCTTGACTGTAAAGAATATCTGTCCATACGAGAAGAATGCCCTGATGTCGCCACTTTCCGGTTCGTCGGCTTGCCAATATAGCTCCGAAAGTTTATAAGAATTCTCTAACAACCGACTGGCTAAAAAGGAAAACAAGATGCACAGCCTCAAGCAACAAATTGGTCTTCTGGCGCTATCACTCATTATCCCTGTAGTTGGCCATTCTCAGTCAAATCCCTATCAGGTGGTCTATGACTGGGGCGAGTTGCCCGGCGGAAGGCCCATGGGCGTTGTCACCGGAGTTCAGCCAGACCCGGATGGTCAGCATATCTGGGTTCTGGAAAGGTGCAGCTCAAATCAGTGTGCCGGGTCCGATCTGGACCCGCTGCATAAGATCGACATGGCAGGGAATACTGTAAAAAGCATCGGTTCTGGTCTGTTTGCGTGGCCCCATGGCTTCGACATGGACGAGGACGGCAATTTCTGGATAACCGAAGGTGCCCCGGAAGGCGATGCCCGCGGCATGCCGGGTAGCGAGCTTGGTATGGGCCATCAGGTGATCAAGATTAATCAGGATGGAGAAGTGCTGATGCGTCTCGGTGAGGCAGGGGTGGCCGGCGACGATGCTGCTCATTTCAATGGCCCTGCCGCTGTACTGGCGGCACCAGGCGGCGAAATTTGGGTTGCCGACGGACATCGGGGAGGAAATAATCGGCTGCTAAAATTTTCCGCCAGCGGCGAGCTGCTGCTGCAGCTTGGTGGCGGGATCAATGATACCAGTCGCGAAAGTGGTCGATTCAACGATCCCCATGACCTGAAAATGGACTCCCAGGGCCGGCTATTTGTGGCTGATCGCGGTAACAATCGCATACAGATTTTTGATCAAGAAGGAGAGTTGCTCGACATCTGGACTCAATATGGCAGACCAAGCGGTATCTGGATTGATGCCAACGACAAAATCTTTGTCGCCGATGGCATGTCGGGCGAGCAATGGAATCGCGGCTGGGAACGCGGTATTCGAATTGGTGATGCCAGGACTGGCTATGTCACGGAGTTCATACCTGATTACGAAATTCCCACCGGCAGCGGGATTGAGTTTCTTGCATCAGATGCGGAAGGCAATATCTACGCAGGGCAGGTGGGTCGGCAGCGTTTTGAGAAATATGTTCGAGTGCGACCTTAAGACTCGGGCAGATTCGCACAGGATACTAATAGTAATCCAATAAATAGTTTGAACAAAAGGTACAGTAATGGGGCAGGGTAACAGTAAAACTGCGACAAACTCTCGGTGTGTAAGGATGGATTGGCGACACTTAAACGTAAGTCGCTTTTCGATGCTGGTCGGGCTAATGGTAATGTTGCCAGGCCTGGGGCTGGCCCAGCTAACAGGAGTCGAAAACGGAGACTGGCGATTCCTTGGTGGTGATGCGGGTCATACCCGCGCGTCTCCGTATCTCACGCAGATAACCGCAGACAATTTCTCTGAACTGGAAGTTGCCTGGACCTGGCGGGGTGACAACTTCGGGCCCGCAGTCGAGTACACGGCACGCTCCACTCCTGTGCATGTCAATGGAGTGCTGTACACCGTTGTAGGTCAAAGGCGTCAGGTGGTTGCCATTGATGCGGCATCTGGCGAGACCCTGTGGACTTTTCGTGAACCGGAAACCATGCGTTACCTGCGCTCGCCGCGCACCGACTTTGGCAAGGGCGTTGCCTACACAGAACTGGATGGGCGGGGAGTGGTATTGGTAACTTCGCCGGCGTTTTTCCTCTGGGCGCTGGATGCGACCACGGGCAGGCCGCTGGAAAACTGGGGTAGCCCGACCGGAGTGCCCGCGCTTTCGGATACTGGCGTGGTCGATCTTATTCCCGATCTGGTCGACGACTGGCAGCCCTGGGCCGACTGGCAGGCCAATGGGGGGGTGTACGATCCGGATCATGGCATTCCGCGTCAGCTGGGAATGGTTACGTCTTCCTCACCGCCTATCGTCGTGAACGACGTGGTGGTAGTACTGGTCGGTCATGAGCCCAGTTATGACCAGACCAGGATTGAAAACGTACCGGGCGATATCATGGGTTACGATATTCGCAGCGGTAAGCGCCTGTGGAAGTTTCATGTGATTCCTCGGCCCGGGGAGTTTGGTCATGAAAGCTGGGAAAATGACGCCTGGCGATGGTCGGGGGACATGTCGTCCTGGGCCCCGGCGGCAGCTGATCCCGAACTGGGGTTAGTCTATCTGGTCACCAATGCGTCTACGGTGCAGTCCTACGCCGGTCATCGACCCGGGCATAATCTATTCGGGGGTAGCGTGCTGGCTCTGGACGTGAATACTGGCGAACGCAAATGGCATTTCCAGATTCATCACAGTGAGCAGTGGAATTACGATATCCCAACTGCTCCGATTCTGCTGGACCTGACTGTTGACGGAGAAGAGATCCCCGCGCTTATACAAAATACCAAGCAGGGGCTCATCTTTGCCTTCAATAGGGAAACTGGCGAACCGATCTGGCCCATAGAGGAACGGTCGGTCGTTCAAACCCAGGTGCCGGGAAATTATACGGCTCCCACACAGCCTTACCCCACCAGGCCGGAGCCCCTTGATCCCATTGTGATAAATGGTATCACCGACGAATTTATTATGGATTACACACCCGAGCTGAAACAGCAGGCACAACAGGTATTGGGCGACTTTCAGGTTGGTGGGCTGTATATGCCGCCGCTGCCCGCCAACCACGACAATCCCTATCGTAACGTGGTTGGCTGTGTCGGTGGATTGAATATCTACCATCCGCCGGTAGCCGACCCGACTACAGGGATTCTGTATGCTTCCCATCGGCGCGGTTGCAGCGCGCCGGCCTTCATGGAGCCAACAAATGGCGTCGATGAGGAACGGGGTCTACCGGGTATGTCAGCCGAAGCCTGGCGGGGCCGCGAGCGGCATACGCCAACGACAGGCACCACGGTTGCCGCCTGGGCGCCAGGTCGAAACCAGGCTTTTCTACCCCTGATAGATCGATTGCCAGTGTACAAGCCGCTGTTCCAGGGACTGGCGGCTTATGATATGAATACTGGTGAAAAGCTCTGGGATATTCCGATCGGCGAGACTCCTGACAACATCAGGAATCATCCGGCATTGCAGGGCATAGAAATTCCTCCTACCGGAGGTACAGGTCACTCCATCCAGATGGTGATGGGCGATCTGCTGGTTCAGACGACCGAGGATCTGCGAGGCGACGCTGAACTCAATGAGAACGGAAATCCCGTGTTGAATGCCCGTGACAAGCGAACCGGTGAATTACTGGCCCGGGTAGAAATTCCGGCTCCCGGGCAGTATGGCATGATGACTTACATGCATGATGGAGTTCAGTACATCGTGGTGCAGTCCGGGAGCGTCAAGCGCGGTCAGCCCGGACGTCTGGTTGCTTTGCGGTTACCCGCAGCGTCTATTCGAAACTAGATGATCAAGAATTACTGCGCATCGTAATATTCGGACCGGATAAAACGGTCTGGACTCAGGAGGTAGCATGAAAATTCGAATTCTTGCGGCTCTGGCTCTGGCAGGATTGGGTGTGCAATCGATTGCTCATGGCCAGGATTCGGTAGAGTGGGTAACTTTAGGTAATGATTTTGCCCACACCCGGTCGACGACAGCAAGTCAGATTAACGCGGATAATTTTTCTGATCTGGAAGTGGCCTGGGTATGGGATGGTGCAAGTTTCGAAGCGCAAAGTGGTCGCTCAACGCCGAGTTATATCAATGGCAGGTTGTATACGGTGGCCGGTGCACGACGGCACGTCGTAGCGATTGATCCCAAGACTGGCGCGACGATCTGGTCTTATCGTGAACCTGATACCGGCCGCTGGGATTATTCAATGCGTGCTGATTATGGAAAAGGGGTCGGGTATACCAATATAGACGGAAAGGACGTGATTTATATTGTGTCCCCTGGATTTTTTTTGACGGCGCTTGATGCGGAAACGGGCCAGCCCCTGGAAGGTTTCGGACGCCCTGTCCAAATTGAAGGATTTCCCGAGACAGGGGTGGTGGATTTATTGGCAGATCTTGGCCACCCATACGACCCCTTTGCCGGTATACCGCTGGAGCGTGGCTATATTACCAGTTCCTCACCGCCGATTGTGGTCAATAACGTCGTGATTGTGGGCAACTCCGCGGAGCAGGGTTACCATCAGTCGCGCATCGAAAATGTGCCAGGCGATATTCTCGCGTACGACGCTCGCAACGGAGAATTTCTCTGGAAATTTAATGTAATTCCCAGGCCCGGAGAATACGGCCATGAAACCTGGGAAAATGATGCCTGGAGTTTTAGCGGCGACGTTTCATCCTGGGCCCCGATATCCGCTGACCCGGAACTGGGGTTAGTCTATATCCCGACAAACCCGCCTACTATCGATTACTACGGCGGTCACCGACCCGGTGACGGTCTGTTCGGCACCAGTTTGATTGCGCTGGACGTGCGCACCGGAGAGCGTGCCTGGCACTTTCAGATGGTGCACCACGATGTTTGGAACTACGATACGCCTACAGCCCCAATACTGCTCGACGTTAATAATGGGCAGGGAGAAATACCAATCGTAGTACAGGCTACCAAGCAAGGGTATGTCTATACTTTCAATCGCGAAACCGGGGAACCCATATGGCCAATCGAGGAGGTACGCGCCCCTGCTTCGACGGTTCCCGGCGAACAATTGTCAGTAACTCAGCCGATTCCGACTCGACCCGCACCGTTCGAGTACGTAGGATCCAGCGAGGAATTGCTGGCTGATTTCACGCCAGAAATTTTCCAACAATCTCTTGCTGCAGTGGCCGCATACAAGATGGGTTCGGTTTTCAATCCGCCGATGATTCGCAATGGCGAGCCCGGGGTCCGGGCCTCGTTGCATTGTCCCAATGGTGCGGTAAATATTACCCATCCGCCTGCAGCTGATCCGCAATCCGGGATCCTTTATATTTCATCCCGGTTTTCCTGCGCGGCACGCGCGCTGGTAACAGGTGCCGAAGCCGATACCTATTACGAGGCCCCGACCGGGGTGACGCTGTCCAACTATGCAGTGGCAAGTGCCAATCCCGCGCCTTTGCACCCGACCGGTATTCCGTTGTGGAAACCTCCTTACAGCCGTATCACGGCTATTGACATGAATACCGGTGAGCATTTGTGGATGATTCCGGCGGGCGAAACGCCTCAGCGGGTCAGGGATAATCCTGCCCTCGCCGGGGTAGAAATTGGCAATACCGGTTCCGGCGCGGTGTCGCAAGTGGTGGTCCTTGGCAATATGCTGGTCTACACCAATGTCAGCAGTAACGGCACTCCGCATCTGTTTGCGGTAGACAAAAGCACAGGAGAGGAATTGGCCAGGCTTGAAGTGCCGGAAGTGACTCGCTACGGCATGAGTTCCTGGGTCCATGAAGGCAAGCAATACCTGATTCTGCAGACCGGCAGCACGCTCACCGCTATGGCCTTGGCAGACTAGTCGCGCTCGCTCCTGCTAGTCCAGAGGTGGGTAGAAATCGCCCCGGCGAACCTCTATTCCCGAGTCAGCCATCAGTTGTTCGAACAGGTCCAGCGACTGTTCAATCGTCAGTCCACTGTCGAGAATTGCAGTTGGGAAATCCGGCCGCACAGCTCTGGTCGCGTAGTTTTGATCATAGTGGTATAGATAAACGATATCGGGATCGATAATCCTGGCGCACTCTGTGGTTGCTTCCGGGGTCATGCGGCCGACCGGAATATTCATAGGCAGAAATGCAACGTCAATATTCTGCAGTGCCTGTACCTCGGCCACGCATTCTGTCACCCCGGCGAAAAAGAATCTTTTTTCTCCCAATTCCAGCAGGTATCCGTTGGCATCGCCTTTGGGATGTTCAGGAGCGCCGGGAATGATGTCGTAGGCAGCGATTGCTTCGATGGTCAGTCCGGCCGCTCGAAGCATTTCACCATTGTTCAACACCACGCCGGTCGGCAGGGCCTCCAGACTGTTGGCGGGTATAACCACATGGGTAGAGTCCTTGCTAAGTCTTGCTATCGCATCAACATCCAGGTGATGAGCCGGGTTGTCCGTGATCAGGATGACGTCAGCGGGCTTGGCGCCCGGCAGACCCCTAACACCCCAGGGATCCACCTGAACAACCATCCCCTGGTATTCCAGTTGCACACTGGAATGAATCAATGGAGTAATTTCTATCGATCCGCGCGCGCCGGGTATCGTGTCAGCAATAAGGGTAGATGCCGGCAGAAGCAGGGCGGTCACGAGCAGGCCTTTTTTAAAAGGCATCAATGACGTCATCTTACAGTTCCTCTATCAATTTGCAGCTGCATGCGCACCGGAGAGTTAGGGCAACCTGTAGGCTACCAGTTCACCGGGACTGCGGGTACCGCTAACGGCAACTACCAGATATTGCTGGCCATCAAGCTGATAGGTCATGGGTGATCCTGTCTGCGGTGCCGGTAAGCGAACTGCACCAATTTCTGCGCCGCTGCTCTTATCGTAGGCCCTCAGCCAGGCAGTTAATTGCCCGTCATTGTCGCTGGTTTGCTCGGCCTCGCCGGCAATAAGCAAGGTTCCCGTAACCAGTGTCCCCACAGAGGCGCTCTGCCCCGTACGCGGAATATTCAGTCCCTGCAGGGCAGGATGGTTCCTGACTCGGTCCGGCGTGGCGCCATGGGGAATTTTCCACAAGATTTCACCCCGGTTCATGTCGATAGCAGTGATTACCCCATAGGGTGGCTTGAGCAGCGGTAAGCCTTCTACCAGCAGGCTCCGTGGAGGATTGCCGCGGGTGGACTGAGGGGTTTCCCTGGGCGGTGGGGTAAATGCTCCCGTGGATCCGGCTCCGGCGGTGACACGCGGACCTGATACTGCACTTCCCTGTATATAAGCCATGTCCGATTGTCCGGGATAAGGCGCTACCAGACCCAGGCTGATTACCGAGCTATTGGACGAAACGTACAAAATTCCTGTTTCCGGATCGAATGAGCCTCCCGGCCAGTTGGTGCCACCTCCGGTGGCAGGTGCCATCAGGGTGCCAAGCGGTCCATCAATATTGCTGATCACTGGAGGTGTGAATATTGGTCCCAGCTTGTGCCAGCTGGCGATCTCGAGTGCCTGCTGACGCATTTCCGGGGTAAAGTCTATGAGCTCATCTATACTGGTTCCCTGACGGTCGTAGGCGGGCGGCCTTGATGGGAACGGCTGGGTTGGTGAATACCACTCGCCCGGTATGTCTCCCTGTTCCACCGGCCGCTCTTCTATCGGCCAGATAGGTTCGCCGGTCTCGCGGTCGAACACATAGAGAAAAGCTTGCTTGGTCGGTTGTGCGACAGCTTTGACTTCTCTTCCGTCAACAGTGATATCGATCAGGATAGGAGCGCAGGGTATGTCGTGATCCCAGATGCCGTGGTGAACGAGTTGAAAATGCCATTTTCGCTCTCCGGTATTGAGGTCGACAGCCAGCAAGGTATCGGCAAACAGGTTGTCACCCGGCCGGTAGGCGCCGAAGTAGTCGCCAGTGCCTGCTTCCACTGGAAGATAGACCGTCTCCAGCTCTTCATCGACCGAAATTTGCGCCCAGACTCCGGTGTTGCCGGTGTACTCAGCCGACCCGTCGAGCCAGGATTCGTAACCATATTCACCGCGAAACGGAATAGTGTGGAAAATCCACAATCGCTCGCCGGTTCGGACATCAAATCCGCGCACAAACCCCTTCACATTCTCGCGACTGCGCGGATTCCCGCCGGTACGATGGGCTGCGCCAATAATGACCACGTCCTTGGCGATCATCGGTGTGGCATGCAGACCTATTTCCCCGGTAACAAGGTCTATCTGCTGATCGAGGTTTTGCTTCAGGTCGACGATACCGTTTTCGCCAAACTCGGAAACAGGGCGTCCTGTATCTGCGTCAAGCGCAACCATCCGGTAGCCCGGGGTAACATAGACAACCCGCTTCTCGTCGCCATCCCGCCAGAAAGCCAGACCACGCCCCGACAGCGCTCTCGGTGCATTTGCTCCTCGCTCACCTTCGTCCAGGCTGTAAACCCACTTCAACTCTCCCGTCGCTGCGTCCAGCGCGACCACGGCGCGGCGTGAGCCTGCAGTGCTGTAAATGACGCCATCTATCATCAGCGGGGTCGACTGAAAGCGATATTCCGGCTGAGGTCCGAGATTGTCGGTTTTAAAGCGCCAGGCGATTTCAAGATCAGCGAAATTCTCCGCGTTGATCTGTCTCAGTCCGGAGTAACGGGTATGACCAAGGTCGCCTCCGTAGGTGGGCCATTCGCCATTGAGTGCGCCTTGCTGCGAATAAGCCGGACTCTGCAGGGCTGTCGCTATAGCGAATAATCCGAAAAGCCAGTAATTCTTCATTATTGTTACCTGAGATAGAAGCTGCATTCATTAATGTCGTTGCTGTGAGAATCAGGATGCTGCTGACTGCTCAGGCATCTCATCAGTCCCTTACCAAAGTTTAAACACTGGCAAGAGCTTGATCCATACCTATCTGACAGAATCAGAGGGTATCCACAGCTTCGAGACTGTATTTTAATTTCAATCCGCACGGCGTGCGTCGACGTAATGCGTTTATCCAAACCAACATAGCCCCTACAAAATGAATATTCTGATAGCCGGTGCAAGTGGCTTGATCGGTCAAGCCCTTTCGAATCACTTCGAGCAATCTGGGCATCGGGTCATTCCGCTGCTCAGAAATTCGTCTGGCCAGCCTTTTTGCTGGGAGCCGGAACAGGGTGTAATCAACCTCGATGATTCGATAGACCTTGATGTGGTGATCAACCTTGCAGGTCCGGGAGTTGCAGATCGTCGCTGGTCTTCTGCTCGGAAAAAGCAGCTCCTGGAATCCCGAGTCAACTGTACCCGTATTCTCAGTCAGGCCCTGGCTCAAAGGAAAGCAGCGCCCAAAGTATTTATCTCCGCCTCCGCCATCGGATTTTATGGCCCCCGAGATGATAGGCCGGTAGATGAGTCAAGCGCGAGCGGCAGCGGATTTCTGGCGGAGATTTCACGCCAGTGGGAATCCGCGACGGCAGCGGCTGAAGCGGCGGGAATCAGGACTGTCCACGCCCGCTTTGGAATAGTGCTAACCAAGAAGGGTGGTGCGCTTGCGCGCATGCTACTTCCCTTCAAATTAGGCATTGGCGGAATCATCGGAACCGGTGAGCAGTTTATGAGCTGGATTGGGATGCGGGATCTGATAGGAGTTATTGAATTCTTGATTGAAAATCAGGAGCTATCCGGCGCCATAAATTTGGTGTCCCCCAATCCTGTCACAAACAGGGAATTTACCAGGGTGCTTGGTAAAGTGCTTCGGCGCCCGACCGTTATTCCCATGCCAGCCTTGCAGGCAAGGATACTCTTCGGTGAGATGGCAGAAGAAATTCTGCTGACAGGTGCGCGGGTCTTGCCGACACGACTGGAAACCGGTGGATTTGAATTTGCCGCGCCAGACCTTGAGCAGGTGCTGACTGCTGCCTTTGAGGAAGGTTGAATTTTCAAAGCACGAACGGGCCTAATGGCAGCCTCTTATTAAAGGCCAATTTTGAGACGTGCAAACATGCGTCGGGCCTCGCTTAATTGCGCTTCGGACATATCGTTCTCTATCTCTTCAAGTAACCCGGCAGCGGTTTCGTGCTGATTTTCAACGGCACGACTGAGCCAGGCGTGCGCTCGGACAAGATCTTTATCGACGCCGTCACCGAGATAGTACATCTCGCCGACATTGTACTGAGCAGGTGCATAATCGGCATTACCCGCCAGAATGTAAAATTGCAGAGCAAGCTCACGGTCCCGTCTGGTACCCTGACCTTCATAATAGAGCGCACCCAGGTTAAATTGCGCCTGGGTATGGCCCTGGTCCGCGGCGGCCTTGGTCCAGCGATATGCCTGCTGATAGTCCTGCTCGATGCCGCGACCGGAAAAATATAGAATGGCAAGATTGAACTGGGCCATCATCAATCCCTCTTCGGCAGCGACGGAAAACTCCCTGAAGGCAGTTTCAAAATCGCCATTCTGAGCGGCTTGCAGCCCGGCTTCGTAGTCTCCCCATGCCCGGCTCACAGACAGGATGAGGAGCGTACCCACAAGACACCGCAAAGAGCCTGTCGAAAAATAAAAAGCTTTCACTTTAATGCCGCTCCAGCCATTCCATGGCAAGTCGAGTACCAATCTCTATTTGCTGCTCTGTCAATTCGTCGCTCAATTGCGCGACCAGACGATCGGCTGCCCGATGCCTGCCTGCGGCCGCAATTTTGTACCACTTGAGGGCTTCCACCTTGTCGATGTCGACTCCATAGCCATTCAGGTAGAAGTTGCCGAGTAGGGTCTGCGAGGTCGCGTCCCCGTTTTCAGCGGCCTGCAGAAACCAATCACGGGCTTTCTGATAATTCTGATCGGTACCTTGCCCGGCTGCGTGCATCATGCCAATACTTGTCTGCGCTCGAGAGAAACCTGCGCGCGCGGCTTTACCAAACCATTCGAGTGCTTCGCTATAATCCTGTGCCACGCCCTGACCTGCCAGATACATCGAGCCGAGATTATATTGCGCATCGGCATTGTTCTGATTTGCAGCGGCATAAAACCAGTCGAATGCTCGAGCGTTGTCCTGCGCAGTTCCAATACCTTCTGCATAGATTACGCCCAGATTAAACTGTGCCGCCGCATGCCCGTTTTGAGCCGCAAATTCATACCATTGTCGCGCGCTTGCGTAATCCCTTTCTACTGCCTGGCCCCTGAAGTACATGTTGCCAAGCGCATACTGGGCAGGTGCATAGTCCTGTTCGGCCGATTGTTGATACCAGTAAAACGCTTCATCGAGGTTGGATTCCGTGCCGACTCCGTTTTCATAAAGATTGCCAGCATAAAAGGCGGCTTCCGGAACACCCTGGCGGGCGGATTGTCGATACAGCAACAGGGCGCGTTCCGGGTCTGGCTCAGTACCCAGGCCGCGGAGGTACATCAGAGCCAGGTTATATTGAGCGACGTAGTTACCTTCACTCGCCAGTTGAGTAAATTCATCCAGAGCGAGACTGTAATTGCCCGAGTCGTAGGCGCGCAGTGCGACATCCATGTCAGCATGTGCGGTGGATGCCAGGTAGATAGCTAAAACAAACAGGAATTTCTTCACGGGGACAAGTTTAATACAGGCTGCGAGGAATGGCTAAGACTGGAAATTTCCCGCAGTGATTTATGCCTATGAAAACCCCATATTTTCGCTATAATACGCTGCCTCGCGGCTAGATCCGCAAGGTTATTTGCACCCGTAGCTCAGCTGGATAGAGTACCTGGCTACGAACTAGGGGGTCGGAGGTTCGAATCCTCCCGGGTGCGCCACAACTCTCATTAATACACGCAAGCAAAGTTATTTCAGTGCTGACCTCTTTTGCTATGCCGCTGTGCGTACTCATGGCGAAATGGAGGAAAATTTCTGAAAGGCACGCTCCAATAAAATAAAGTTTGGAAAAGCCTGGGGACGCATGCTTCGCGACTGGTCTGTGGAAAGCCTCGCGGCGATCAGATGGAAATCAGTCGTTCAATGTTGTAGCCTGACAGTTCCGGTATCCAGGTTTTGATCTTAGATGCATTAAAAGCTTAAAAAAATTTTTCTGGTGAGGTCATAAAATGAAGCGCGTATACATTCTGACTCTCTGTCTTGTTTTATTTGGTTCGCCCCTCCTCGAGGCGGCAGATAGTGCTCCGCCACTTCAGGTAGGCCGACACATGGTCACAAGCTGGAATGATCTGGCTATCGAATGGGTTCGGCAATCCGAGCGTGGTCCGACAATTTCCATGAGATTTGTAGCTTATGTGAACATTGCTCTTTACGATGCGTGGGCTGCATTTGAAAAGCAAGCAATGGGTATTGTTACTGATATAGGCTCAGCAAGCATACCTCATCAAATGATGAAAGCTAATGACGTCCGCGTTCTTGCCATGGCGCTAGCGACCCATAAGATTATAAATGAAATTGGGGCGTCTATATTGAAGCAGGAGTACTTGGAAATCGGGGTGGGAGAGGACGCCGCTGAACGACTCGCAGCATTACAGCTAATGAGTGATGAAATACTCAGCCAGACCCGACAAAGTGTTGTTACCAGCAACTTTGGCGGAAAGGCTACACGGCGGCTGGGACGCCGCGGAAACCCTGGGTTTAATTCTCGTGATAATGGTGCGGGTGAGGAGGCAGAGGCTGTCGCGCAGGCGATTGCCGACCAAGTGGCCGCAGGGATTCTGTCTCGCGCATTGTCGGATGGCGCCAACCAGCAGAATGATTACCACGACACGACCGGTTACGCGCCAACGCCCTGGGCGACGCCCGTGCCCACACCGAGCGATAGCATCTCCAACTATGATTTTACAGGCGGCTACACCTATTGGACATTCAATCTGACAGATGCCTTGACCTATAACAATGCAGGACCAGTCAATGTGCATCCTGGTGTTGCCAGTGGCGCAATTCGGCTGACCGA
>JAYPVG010000032.1:0-32652 GCA_038134485.1 Pseudomonadales bacterium | reverse complement strand
AGGTATCCGGGCAGTACATGTTCGGGAAAGCCAGGCTGTTTTTGATCCAGATTGACTGCCTTGATAGCGAAGTCAATGGGCGCATGACGCTGCAGACTCAGCAGGATATCCAACATGGCATAGGAATCTTTACCACCTGAAAGGCAGACCATAACCAAATCACCATTTTCAATCATATTGAAATCAGCAATTGCACGACCCACTTCACGACGCAAATTTTTTCGTGAACGATTCAACTGAAACTGATTCTTCTGCTTGTCCATTGCCATTTAGCTAAAGCCTTCAGACGATCTACGTCAAACTCTTTCAAATACCGTCGCAATACCCTGCCCCAGACCAATACACATAGTCGCAAGCCCCAGCGTGGCGTCGCGCTCCTCCATGATATTCAGCAGCGTAGTTGCTATTCGAGTGCCTGAGCAACCTAGCGGATGTCCAAGCGCGATCGCCCCACCTTTAAGATTGACTTTTTGATCCAGATCTTCAAGCAGACCAAGGTCTTTCAATACAGGGAGCGACTGAGCCGAGAATGCCTCATTTAATTCCACCAGTTCAATGTCCTGGATCTCAAGACCTGCTCGCGCAAGCGCTTTCATGGAAGCCGGAACAGGGCCGTAGCCCATGATCGATGGGTCCACGCCTGCAGTGGCCATGGCCCTGATCTTAGCTCTCGGCTTTAGCCCGAGTGCGTTAGCCCGCTCGGCAGACATTACGAGCATGGCAGAAGCACCATCGGTAATTTGCGACGAGGTCCCTGCTGTAACCGTACCATTTACGGGGTCAAATACCGGTCTCAATTGTGCAAGATTTTCAATATTGGTTTCAGGACGTATCGTTTCATCATGCTCCAGCAGGCGCATACAACCCTGCTCATCGTGCCCTGTTAAAGGCACGATTTCGTTGGCAAATCCCCCACCGCTGCGCGCCTGATTCGCAAGCATGTGCGATCTCACAGCGAATCGATCCTGTTCTTCCCTGCCGAAACCGTGGGCGCGCGCTAACACTTCTGCGGTCATCCCCATCATAAATGAGGCCCTGGCAATATGCAGCGACGCCCTGGGATTGGGATCTACTCCGTGATCCATTGGCAGATGTCCCATGTGTTCAACGCCACCGACCACGAACACGTCGCCATTACCGGTCTGCACCGCCTGTGCTGCAGTATGCAGGGCCGACATGGACGAGCCGCAGAGACGATTGACAGTCTGTCCGCACGTTGCATGGGGCAGAACCGTCATCAGCGCAGCGTTGCGAGCAATGTTAAATCCCTGCTCCAGGGTTTGATTGACACAACCCCAGATTACATCCTCAACTTCGGCCGGGTCTGCTTGCTGATTGCGCTTGAACAGCGCGTTAATTAAATGTGCCGACAGTTCCTCAGCCCGGACAAAGCGAAACGACCCGCCCTTGGAGCGCGCCATGGGCGTTCTGATGCAATCAATAATTACTGCGTCCCTTACTTCAAGTGTCATCAACACCTCTCCTCAGCCCTACAGCTGGTAAAATTTCGCGCCGGCGGTTGCCATTTCCCGTAGCTTTTCTGTTGGCTGATACAGCGGACCGAGGTCACTGTACTTATCCGCCACCTGACAAAACTCGCCGGCGCCCATGGAATCGATATAGCGCAACGCACCACCTCGGAATGTCGGAAAACCGAGACCCAGTATCAATCCCATATCGGCCTCAATGGGCGAATCGATGATGCCGTCTTCCAGGCAGCGGACTGTTTCGAGACTCATGGCTACCATCATCCGTTCCACAATTTCCTGCTCGCCAATGTCCTTCTTCTCTGCCTGCACACTGGCTACCAGCGCTTGTGCCTCCGCATCCACCTGTTTTCTCGGTTTACCCCGCCGATCAATTTCGTAGCGATAGAACCCGCTTCCGGTTTTCTGCCCAAGTCGCTTATTCTGATACATAACGTCCATGGCGCTGCTGAAGTTCTGTTGCATACGATCGGGAAATCCCGTCGCCATGACTCCCTGGGCATGCACACCGGTATCCATGCCTATCACGTCAAGCAGATAGGCAGGCCCCATCGGCCAACCGAACTTCTCCATCACCCGATCTACCAGCAGGAAATCCGCTCCGTCCCTCAGCAGTTGGGCGAATGCTCCGAAATACGGGAACAGGATCCTGTTTACCAGGAACCCGGGGCAATCGTTGACGACTATCGGGGATTTACCCAGTGACTTGGCATAGGCCACCACTGTGGCGATCGTGGCCGAACTAGAATCAGGGCCTCGGATGACTTCGACCAGCGGCATAACAGGAACGGGGTTAAAAAAATGCATTCCACAGAAATTCTTAGGACGCGCCAAGGCTTGTGCCAGGGAGGTAACCGAGATCGTAGACGTATTGGTAGCAATAACAGTGTTTTCTGATACAACCTGCTCCAACTCTGCGAGCACTTTCTTCTTGATGTCAGAATTTTCAATCACCGCTTCGACCACAAGGTCGACCTGATTAAAATTACTGTAATCGAGAGTTGGCGTAATCGACAGCATGGCGTCGAGCATTTTTTCACCGCTCATTTTGCCCCTGCTGACCCGCTTGCTAAATTGCTTCTTCGCCTCGGCAATACCCGCTTCCAGACCTTCCCGGGCGATGTCCTTCATGATAATGGGAGTGCCACGCAACGCAGACTGATATGCGATCCCGCCACCCATGATGCCCGCACCGAGAACAGCAGCGAGGCTGACCTGATTTGCCTCTGGTACCAGTTTCTTCGCTTTCCCGGCCAGGTATTGATCGTTGTGAAATAGCTGCACCAGGTTTGCCGACACCTCGGTTTTCGCCATCTTTACGAAACCGGCATGTTCAACCTCCAGCGCCTCACTCCGTTGCATAGTAGCAGTTTGTTGCATGGTTTTGACGGCGGTTACCGGCGCCGGGAAATGGGGGCCCGCCTGCTGTGCCACCAGTGCTATTGCGGTCTCGAACGCAACCATGAGCTCGGTTCCCGACAGCTTCAACGGCGAAGTCTTGCGCTCCCTGACCGCCTGAAAGTCCAGTTTGCCTGCATCGCATTGCTCAATTATGGCTTGTGCGGCATCCAGCAACCGGTCCTCTTCAACCAGGGCATCCACTGCACCCTCTGCAAAAGCCTGTGCCGCGCTCACTTGCTGACCGCTACTGATCCATTGATTAGCATTATCGGCACCCACCAGCCTGGGCATTCTGACCGTGCCACCAAAGCCTGGAATGATGCCCAGCTTGACTTCCGGGAACCCAAGGATAGTGTCATCGGTCGCCACCCGGTAATCCGTTGCTATCGCCAGCTCCAATCCGCCACCCAGTGCCATGCCTTTGATTGCCGTAACTGTAGGACAAGGCAGATCTTCGATGCTGTTGAATATGGCATTGGCCTCTCTGAGCCAGCCAAGTAGTTCCTGCTCTGGCGCCTGAAACATAGCGGTAAATTCCGAAATGTCGGCGCCCACAATAAAACCGGGCTTGCCACTCCCCAGAATCAAACCCCGAGGTTTGGCTTCAATCAGTTTCGCAATTGCATCCCTCAGCTCCATGAGCGTCTGCTTGTTGAATTTATTAACTGACGATCCTTCCAGGTCAAAAATCAGACTGGCAATGCCGGACGTTAACTGGTTTACCGTAATCGCCGTCCCTTGATATATCATGCTCATAGTTCTCCCCTGAGCTTTCGCCCGTGCTACTAACCTGAATGCGGGGAGCCATTATAGCGTTCGAGATCGCCGAAATTGAAATAGGAAAACTTTCTTAAGGTCGGTATTTTGCGGCCTCGATGCTGAGTTATCATAGTGCCATCCAACCGACGGATTTTTGACGTGCGAAAAACCCTGCTTGTATTCTTCAGTTTCTTCTCTCTGATCGGTGCTGTCCTGAGCACGAAGGCTGCGGAACACGGCGTGATCGTTCTGTATCATCACGTCGCCGACGATACACCGCCCTCAACAACCATATCACCGAGTGATTTTCGACGTCACCTGGAGTTTCTCCGCGATAACGAATTTAATGTCATGCCCCTCGACGAGATGGTCGAATCTCTACGCAATCAAATGGAGGTGCCCGACAAAAGCGTCGCCATTACCTTTGACGACGGTTACATTTCAATTTATCGCGAAGCGTTCCCGCTTCTTAAAAGCTTTGGATTCCCCTTTGCCGTGTTTCTCAGCACACAACCGATAAACGATGAGCAATACGGCTATATGAGTTGGGATCAGATCCGCGAAATGGCGAACGCAGGCGTGGTTATTGCCAACCACATGATAGACCACCCTTACATGCTTGAACGATTGCAAGACGAGTCAGAAAGCGCCTGGCTTGCGCGGCTGCGTAATGAAATGCTGCTGGCCGAACAGGACATTCAAATGCATACCGGACAATCACACCGATACCTGGCCTACCCGTATGGTGAATTTGATTTGAGCATCAAGGCCATGTTGGCCGCTGAAGAATTTACAGGCCTGGCGCAGAACTCGGGGGCCGTAGGATTTCGCTCAGATTTTCTGGCCCTGCCTCGCTATCCGTTGGCTAGCATCTACGCCAATCTGGACACTGCCAGCACCAAGTTTGAATCACTGGCATTCAACGTCATTGCACAAACGCCAGAAAATCCGGTCACCAGAAGCTCTAGCCCCGAGGTTACCCTGCAATTCGGGCCAGGCGATTATTCGATTGACCAAATAGGGTGTTTTGCAAACAGTCAGCCGATTCCCATGACATGGATTGACAAAGCCAATGGGTTGGTGGAATTGAAACCTGATCAACAATTTAGCTCAAGAAGGTGGCGTTACCTGTGCACCGCACCGTTACCAGGAAGCGGCAGATATTTCTGGTATTCAATTCAGTGGATAAGACCCGATTGAGCTGTCGAATTATCCTTACCCACCGTAATTATTAACGAGATCGTTCTGCTGAATGATTGTCTGTATTTCATCGACATATCTGTCTCCGCGCTCGCTGTAGCCTTCCAGCCCAAATGCCAACACGAGCGCATCCAGTTCCCCTCTTTGATTTCGCATTTGGAAGCGCATATTTCGAAAATTTTGATATTGCTCGTGGGTATTCAGATTCATGAAATAAGCCCGAACAGCATGTTCGATACTCGCGAAAGCTCGTAATTCGTGGCTGGCATTTGCCCCACGGCGATTCGGTACCACGCCGCAACCTTCGTCATAGCACCAGTGGCCAAATATATTGTTAGCCTCGAGTGCGAAGCGCGACGTTCCCCAGGCCGATTCATTGGCTGCCTGGGCCAAAGCTAGGGGTACTGGCACGGAATCGACACGTTTTAATAATTCGAACAACAACTCCGGATCGCGCATCTCTTCATGATCTATTAGATATACCGAAGAGATCTCCACTAGCTCAGCACGTTCCTCGTCACTCAAGGACAGCCCATCGGCAACTATACTCGAAAGTTCGTGGATTCTCCTTCGGGTCCCAGCGACCCTTTTGTTCTGCTCGGCAATGTAACCTTCAAGAAAGCTGAAGAACATTCTCTTCTTGCTGTCTACATCTGTAATTGAGGCAAAATCGGGAAAAACACTGATAGGCTCAAACGCAGCGTCAGGCATCGTGATCCGCTCCTGTCGCAGCGACGCGCTGGCAAAAAGAAGACTGCCAAGCAAGGAGACTAGCAGCAAGATCAGAGCTGTGTGCCTGATTGCATGTCGACGCAGCATCCCTGGAATTGCATCAATAATGGGTTCAACGGTATTCATAGAGTTACGGTTCCGAGGTTAACCAGACCGCGCTTAAGGCTGGAATATACCATATCAGTTCCTCTGCCATACGATCCTATCGAATCAGATGGATCAACTGACGCACCCTTGGTATAAGCCTATCAATGATCACCCAGACTGCCTCCGCGACAGTCAGGAGAGCGCGGCGCGTGCTTCTGTCTGGCCTCCCATTCCGGCTCTGTATAGAGATGCAGTGCCAGCGCGTGGACAACACCCGACAGTTCTTCTGCAAGCAATTCATAAACTTTTTGATGTCGTTTAATTGGTAACTTTTCGTTGAACGCATTCGATACGAGTGTAACCTTAAAATGACTTTCCATTGCGGGACCGCCATGTTTGTGACTTTCATTGTCCACCTGTAAATAGGCAGGATCGAAGGCAGCTTGCAACTTGCTTTCAATTACTTGTTGTACAGGCATGACGCTCGCCCCTTTATCGTTAACTAACCGTCAATTGATGTTGCTGAAAATTATAGCAGGCAACGGTAATATGCGACCGTGTTTGACTATCATATCGGCACTTTCGAACTTAAATCGAGAAACGGATTGACTCGCGCTATGCAAATCTCCTGGTACCCGGGGCACATGCACAAAGCCCGCAAACAATTAAAAGAGGTAATGCGTACGACTGACATTGTCATCGAGGTACTCGATGCACGGGCGCCGGAGGCAAGCACTAACCCGCTACTGGCCGAACTTCGCGGCGAATTACCTTGCATACGCATACTGAATAAGACAGACCTCGCTGACCCGAGTCTTAATGAGTCGTGGCGCATCGCTCTGACGACCGAGACAGCCTCTCTCTGCGTGTTAAACGGCTATGATAAACGCCTGTCACATGCCGATCTGATGACTGCGTGCCGAAAGCTCGTAAATCGTTCTTCCGATCCGGCTGTGAACTACCAGGTTCTTATCACCGGCATTCCCAACGTAGGTAAATCCACCCTTTTGAACCAGCTTCTGGCCCGAAAGGTAGCCAGAACAGGCAATGAGCCGGCGATTACAAGGGGTCAGCAACGAGTTAAGATAGATGACCGCTGGTTTCTGATAGACACGCCAGGAATGATGTGGCCCAGACTTGAAGACCAAGAAGCAGCCCACCGGCTGGCATGCCTGGGAACAATCAGAAATACGGCTATCGACCTCGTGGAGATCGGCTGGTTCGCCGCTGAAATGTTACTGGCGGATTTTTATCCTCAGCTACAAGCCCGCTATAGAATGAGCGACAAACCTTCCAGCCCGGAACAATTTCTTACTGCTTTGGCGCAAGCCCACGGCTGCATCGTCCGCGGGGGTTCCGTGGACTGGCACCGTGTATCCGAACTATTATTGGACGACTTGAGATCTGGACGTCTTGGCCGCATCACGCTGGAGACGCCAGCACACCCCCCCATTTTGAGAAATTCATGAGTACCGTAAAACAAACGCAAAAGACAATTACCAGCAGCCCTATTGCCGCTGCAGCCCATCCGGCCTTCCAGTCAGTAAGAAGTGAGCAGATATCTTCGCTTAATCTTAGGGTTGAGGAATACCGACATCGCAAAACTGGCGCCTTGCACTACCACCTGGCCTCAGAGAATTCAGAAAACGTATTTCTGGTCGCATTCAGGACAGTGCCCATGGACTCGACAGGCGTGGCTCACATTCTCGAGCATACGGCTTTGTGCGGTAGTCAGAAGTTTCCGGTTCGAGATCCATTCTTCATGATGATTCGAAGATCCTTGAACACATTCATGAACGCTTTCACGAGCAGCGACTGGACTGCTTATCCCTTCGCCAGCAAGAATCGAAAAGATTACTTTAATTTATTGGAGGTGTATTTGGATGCTGTATTTTTCTCACGCCTTCACGAACTTGATTTTGCTCAAGAGGGCCATCGCCTGGAATTCAGCGATCCTGTAGACAGTTCAACGCCGTTACAGTTTAAAGGTGTGGTTTTTAATGAAATGAAAGGCGCTATGAGTTCTACAAATAGTGTTCTCTGGCAATTCATTACTACTCACTTGTTCCCAACTACAACCTACCATTTCAATAGCGGCGGGGAACCGGCGAACATTCCCGAACTTAGCTATCAACAATTAACTGACTTCTACAAGACGCACTACCATCCTAGCAACGCCGTCTTTATGACATTTGGAGATCTGCCGGCAAACCAGCTGCAGCAGCAATTTGAAGATCTGGCGCTAGGCCAATTTGAAAAGCTTGATCTTGATATTTCTGTTGCCGATGAAAAAAGATACCAGGCTCCTATCAGAGCGGAGGGGATCTATTGCTGCGAGGAACCAACTGAAAATAAAACCCATGTCGTTGTTTCCTGGCTTCTGGGCAAAAGTATAAACCTCAAAGAACTCTTTGAGGCGCAATTGCTCAACAGCGTTCTGTTAGACAATAGCGGCAGTCCCCTCTTGAAAGTGCTGGAAACCACTGAGTTAGGCTCATCCCCCTCCCCAATGTGCGGCCTGGAGGATTCACACCGGGAGATGAGTTTCATGTGCGGGCTTGAAGGGTGCGCCTATAACGCCACCGAAGCGGTCGAACAGCTTATTCTTGATACGCTTGACAACATCGCCAATACGGGGGTCCCACAGGAACAGGTCGAAGCGGCACTCCACCAGCTCGAGCTGAATCAAAGGGAAATTACCGGCGACAGTTACCCCTACGGACTGCAGCTCATACTGGCCGGTCTGTCGACTGCTGTACATCGAGGTGACCCGATTAAATTGCTAAATATCGATCCAGTGTTGGAACAGCTGCGAAAAGAAATCGAGAATCCAGACTACATTCCATCGCTAGTCAAAAAGTTGTTGCTAAACAATTCTCATCGAGTGACATCAACCCTGCACCCTGACGCCACTCTTGCAGAGCGGCAGATGGCAGACGAACAGCAGCGACTCACCCTGATCAGACAGGGACTGGACAGCAATCAGATTGAGCAAATAATTCAACAGAGCAAAGCTCTAGCAGTCCGTCAAGCCAGTGAAGATGATCCCGAAATCCTCCCGAAGGTCGGCCTGGAGGACATACCCGGCCAACTCGTGCAGCCCACGCCGCAGCTCCGCAATCTGCCCGCAAGTAATCAGAAATTAAGTTTCTATGGCCAGGCCACCAATGGACTTTGTTACCAGCAGGCCGTCATCGATCTACCTGAGCTGGGCGAAGAGCTACTCCCGCTACTGCCGATTTACACCAGTGTTTTGACTGAACTCGGCGTCGGGGAGCAAGATTACAGCCAGGTGCAGACATGGCAATCGCGGGTCTGTGGTGGCGTCAATTTTTTTAGCAGTATTCGTAGCTCTACTGACGATGAACAACAGGCAAGTGCTTACCTCGTGCTCTCCTCCAAGGCGCTTCAGGACAATCATCATGCGATGACAGATTTATTATCCCGGACATTGCTCGAAGTTCGCTTTGACGAACCACAGCGAATTAAGGAAATTATTGAACAAATTTGTGATCGGAAGATAAGCGCGATAACGGGCCACGGACATTCTCTAGCGATGAGTCTGGCATCCAGCATGATGAGTCCTGCCGCCAGGCTGAGTCATCGGTTTGGCGGGCTGGAGGGTATCCGATTACTCAAATGCCAGCGTGAAGCAATTGTAGATGAGCAATATTTGGAGAATATAACTACGGGACTTGTGCAGATTCACCAGCGCGTGCTCGCTTCGCCGCGCCAATTTCTGGCAATCGCGGAATCCGAATACCTTGAATCTATGCTCGACGACATTCATGGCGCCTGGGACATACCGCTGCCCGCATCCGTCAGCCCGGGCATAAACTTCCGGTCATGCCGCGAATCGGTCAGGCAAGCATGGAGTGTCGCGACACAGGTAAATTTCTGCTCCAAGGCATTTCCGACCGTGCCTTCCGGTCATCCTGATCATGCACCCTTGACTGTGCTTGCAGGATTCTTGCGTAATGGCTATCTGCACAGAGCAATACGTGAGCAGGGGGGCGCGTATGGTGCGGGGGCGGATCAAGATCCGAATTCAGCCTCGTTCCGATTTTATTCCTACCGGGACCCCCGATTAGATGAGACACTGGAAGACTTCACGCGAGCTGTTGATTGGGTGCTGACATCGGAGCATCAGGCGCACCAGCTCGAGGAGGCAATACTTGGCGTCATCGCTGGCATGGATAAGCCATCGTCACCCGCGGGGGAGGCAAAACGTACCTATTTCAATAACCTGTTTGGTCGCGATATCAACTATCTTACACATTTCAGGCATAGCGTTCTGGCTGTAAGTATCGATGATCTCAAGCGGGTTACAGAGAAATGGCTCACTGCGGAAAACGCAAGTCTGGGAGTCGTTTCAAACAACGCGCACCTAGAGGCGAGCAGGCAAAACAGCCTGGAACGGATAACGCTGTGATCTGGATCGCATCAAATAAAGAGGTTTTAGCAACAATCTTTCAAAATAAGCCTGCAACGTGAAATTATTTTCATATGGCGGGAACTTTTCATATTGTTGCGAGTCTGAATAAGTGCAGGTAGATGTATAGACAAAATTGTGGGTTTTGTTTCATTTATCTCTCCCTTGATAGTATCTTAAGCCCGACTCCGGTCGGGCTTTTTTTATATTAAAAACAATATGTTAGCCTAAATATAGCGCAATCAGGGTAATTCCTTCTGCATTATTACAGTGCCCCGCAACTTGTCACTGCCCCTTTGAGCCAGTTAGATAAATGCCCGAATCGGTTTCCCCCTTTACATCTATCCCTGGCCGAATTTAAGAAAGATTAAGCACTTTTAACGAACGAAGCCGTTTTCAGAATAATCGAGTCTAACGTTATTACGATCGATTTTGAGAAGGCCGGCTAGGCAACTTATGATAAAAGCGGATCAATCGTCATCAAACTGCCCAACTACCAGACTCAGTGAACCTGAAATACCCATTTAGCCGACTTTCAATCTCTGAATATATTCTCCACGCGAATCAGCAGAAAGTACTTTCAAAAAATGCTTTCAATTTCAGGTAGTTCTCATATACTACGGGGGTTTCTGCAGAGCCCTACAGCAGACTTTCCATGGACGAATAGCGTAATTCCTCCCAGGGTTCAGGAGAGCTTGAAGCATAAATTAGAAGAATGAAGCCGACAGATATCTCAAACCCCGACTACTTTCACAAAGTTGTAGACTGCCAATGGGCCTGCCCTGCCCATACCCCGGTACCAGAATATATCCGACTGATCGCCGCCAAGCGGTATACCGAAGCGTATATGATCAATTGGCAGAGTAATGTATTCCCCGGCATACTCGGCCGGACCTGCGACCGCCCCTGCGAACCAGCATGCCGTCGAGGCCGTGTGGAAGAACAGCCTGTAGCCATATGCCGCCTGAAACGCGTAGCGGCAGATTATAAATCTGACATCAGTGCGCTAATACCCGAGGTGCCCAAAAAGAAAAACGGCCGCCATGTCGCGTTGATCGGGGGAGGACCAGCTTCGCTTACTGTGGCACGCGACCTTTTGCCCCTAGGCTACGAAATCACTTTGTTTGAAAAGGATAAGAAGAGCGGCGGCGCCATGCGTACTCAGATTCCCCGTTTTCGCCTGCCGGGGGAGGTACTTGAAGAAGAGCTAAATTATATTTTAGACATGGGTGTCAATTGCCGCTTTGGCGAAGAAATCACCAGCATGAAGAAATTACTGGATGAAAATTTCGACGCCATATTCGTAGGAACCGGCGCACCCCTGGGAAAGAGCCTCAAGTTGCCTGGTCACGATGAAGCAAAGGACCGTATCCATACTGGCATCGAGTGGCTGGCCAGTGTTGCGTTCGAACACATTTCCAGTATCGGCAAGAGGGTTATTGTCCTGGGCGGTGGCAACACTGCGATGGACTGCTGCCGCACGGCAAAGCGACTCGGGGGTGAAGATGTAGTTGTGACTGTGCGTAGCGGCTTCGACGAGATGAAGGCATCACCGTGGGAGATCGAAGACGCCCAGGCAGAGGACATTCCGATTCTTAATTTCCATGTGCCGAAGCGTTATCTACATGAAGACGGAAAACTGGTCGGAATGGAGTTTGAAAAAGTTCGCAGGGAAACTGATGCCAACGGCAAGCGACTGCTCGTTCCCACTGGCGATGATCCGGTGATCATTCCCTGTGACGATGTACTCTGTGCAATTGGGCAGGAGAACAGCTTCCCGTGGATCGAAAGGGATCTTGGCATCGAATTTGATCAATGGGACCTGCCCGTTCTTAACAAGCAGACATTCCAGTCGACCCATTCCAAGATATTCTTCGGGGGAGACGCCGCTCTCGGACCAGACAATATAATTACCGCCGTAGCCCACGGTCATGAAGCAGCATTGTCTATCGACCTATTGTGTAATGGTCAGGACGTAGAATCTCGACCGGATGCGGACACCACATTGCACAGCCAGAAAATGGGGATACATCAGTGGTCCTACGACAACGATATAAGCAACGATAAGCGTTTCGCTGTTCCCCACGCGGATAAGTCCATCACCCTTAATGACATAAATGTCGAGGTTGAACTCGGCTTCGACGAAAAGCTCGCCTATAACGAAACGATGCGCTGTCTGAATTGCGATGTTCAGACTGTGTTTACGGATAAGCTCTGTATCGAATGCGATGCCTGTGTTGATATATGCCCTACGGACTGCATTATCTTCACGAATAACAATGAAGAAGCCGAATTACGGCAACAGTTGATGGTACCGGCATTCAACGAAGCCCAGGACATCTATGTTTCCGGTGAGCTAACGACCAGCCGAGTCATGGTAAAGAGCGAGGACCTGTGTCTACATTGTGGATTATGCGCAGAACGATGCCCAACTAACGCCTGGGACATGCGTAAATTTCTCCTGAATACTGCAAAGGCGGGAGCAAGATGTCAGGAGTAATTGCCACCTCAAGTTCGGCGAAAATAACCCCTATAACCCGGGTTAACGATTTCGTAGTCAAGTTCGCCAATGTCAACGGATCAGGCTCAGCCAGTGCCAACAACATGTTTGCCAAAGCTGTTTTTCGCATGGGCATTCCAGTCAGCCCGCATAATATATTTCCCTCTAATATCCAGGGATTACCGACCTGGTACGAAGTGCGTATCAGTGAAGCTGGCTATCTTGGCAGACGCGAAGGTGTTGATTTGATGGTAGCCATGAATGAGCAGACCATTAAAAAAGACATTGAGACAGTATTACCAGGCGGCTATGTGCTATATGACAGTTCTAAACCGCTAGCACCCGATCTTCACAGGGAAGATGTCAACTTTCTGGGTATTCCACTAAAAGACATCTGCCTGCGAGAATTCGATAGGCCAGCGCAGCGCCAATTGTTCAAAAATATAGTTTACGTAGGAGCGCTCTCTGCTTTTCTAAAAATTGACTTCAAAGTTTTGACAGACCTTGTCGGAGACCAGTTTCGCGGCAAAGAGCGACTGATACCACCTAATATTCACGCACTTGAATTGGGTCATCAATACGCCACAAAACATTTCAAGTGCCCCCTGCAGATACGTTTGAAACGTTGTCGTAAAAACAACAAAAAAATGCTAATCGATGGTAATACAGCCGTCGCTCTGGGATGTGTCTACGGCGGCGCTACCGTAGCGGCATGGTACCCACTGACACCGTCAACATCGGTAGTCGACAATTTTGGCAAATACTGTCAGCGGCTGCGTATTGATCCGGGGAGTGGTAAAAGAAAATACGCTATAGTTCAAGCGGAAGACGAGTTATCTGCAATCGGCATTACCTTGGGTGCTGGGTGGAATGGTGCGCGTGCGTTCACGGCAACCAGTGGCCCCGGAATTTCGCTGATGCAGGAGTTTCTCGGATTGGCCTACTTTTCAGAAGTTCCATTGGTAATTTTCGATATTCAGCGCGCTGGCCCATCAACAGGTATGCCAACACGTACCCAACAAAGCGACATTTTAAGCTGTGCCTATGCATCCCACGGCGACACCAAGCATGTTCTTTTATTTCCCTCCACCCCCAGGGAATGTTTTGATTTTGCAGCAGACGCTTTCGACATTGCGGATAAGTTACAGACACCAGTAATCGTCATGAGTGATCTGGAATTGGGCATGAACGAACAAATGTGCGACTCGCTTAAATGGGACGATAAAAGAGAGTATGAACGTGGCAAGGTACTGAGCGAAGAGCAATTGACAGAATTGGAAGTCTTTGGCCGCTACCGGGATGTGGACAATGACGGTATCGGATATCGCACATATCCTGGGACGCACCCGGAAAAAGGCAGCTATTTTACCCGCGGCAGCTCGCATGATGAATTTGCCGCGTATACCGAGGATGGCGACGTGTACGCGCGGGTAATGGACCGTATTGCCAGGAAATTTGAAACAGCCCTAAAATTTATTCCTGAACCCAAGATTAAGAACAGGATAAATCAAGACGATAAGGGTCCAAAGCTAGGTCTGCTTTACTACGGTACGACTACCAGCGCTATACAGGAAACTCTTGATAGTCTTGCTAAAAAAGGCCTGCATTTCGATACCGCCAGGATCAAGGCATTCCCATTTCATAAGTCCGTCAAGAAATTTATTGAGCAGCATGATTATGTGTTCGTAATCGAACAGAATCGTGACGCACAAATGAAGAGCCTGTTGAAAATTGAGTGCAATGCTGACAGTAATAAACTGGTTTCAATTTTGAGTTACAACGGCGTTCTCATAACGGCTCAACACATCGAGAGAGATATCCTAGAATTCATATCTTCGCTGAATAAAGCGGAAGCCCAATCCGTGAGCACACAGGCAAACTGATTTATATACTATGACCTATATTCGCAAACCCAAGTTCAAGAACCCCGACCTTTGGACCAATGATCTGGGTCTTACCCATCGCGATTACGAGGGCGCCCTGACGACACTTTGCGGCGGCTGCGGACACGACTCCATTAGCGCAGCTATCATTCAGGCAGCGGTAGGCATGTCCTTACCCCCGCATCGTGTCGCCAAGCTTTCGGGAATCGGTTGCTCTTCGAAAATACCTGCTTATTTTCTGAATAAATCCCATGGATTTAATTCTGTTCACGGCAGAATGCCTTCTGTAGCTACAGGCGCAAACCTGGCTAATAAGGATCTCGCTTATCTTGGAATCTCTGGCGATGGCGACAGTGCATCTATTGGACTAGGGCAGTTCTGTCATATCGTGCGGCGCCGCGTGAATATGCTTTATATCGTTGCCAATAACGGCACCTACGGGCTGACAAAGGGTCAACTATCTGCGACAGCCGATTTGGGTTCGAAAACAAAATCTGGCGAGGAAAGCCTTTTCGACAATATCGACCTGGCCACTCTGGCTATTGAACTCGGTGCCAGCTTTGTCGCCCGCAGCTTCTCCGGTGACAAGCGGCAACTGGTCCCGCTTATTCAGGCCGGCCTGAGCCATAAGGGATTTGCTTTTATTGACGTGATATCACCCTGCGTCACTTTCAATAATACAGATTTATCAACTCACGGATACAAGAATACCTGGGAAAACTACCAGTCCGTTAGCCACATTGATTATGTGCCGATGAAACAGGAAATAACCACGAGTTACGAGGAAGGTGAAGATAAGGAAATCACTTTGCATGATGGATCAGTAATCCACCTTCACAAAACCAGCAGTAATTATGAGCCTTACAGCAAGGAAGATGCCCTTCATCACATTAACGCGTTTAAGAAAAGTGGAAAAATCGCGACGGGCCTACTTTACATCAATCAGGATATTGCCGACTTACACGAACTCAATGACAGTGTAGACAAGCCTTTTAATAGTCTGTCCAGTCAGGATCTTTGTCCCGGCAACGAAGTCCTTCAAGCAATCAACGAAACGTTTCGCTAAATGCTCAACCTGGTTTTATCGATCGCCGCAAAGGTGCGAAAGTAATTAGTACTAGCAATCTCTCGTTAGCTTATAAGCCTCAAGAACCAGTTTTTATCCAACTCATTCCTGCAGCCCCGGAATTGTTCTTCAAAGCGCTCCGAATTAGCCTGCACATTTGAACCGATTACAAGCAACGCAGGCTTCTCCCGAAAACTTCTTCGGGCAAAACCACTGTTACCTTCATGATAGGCAAAGTACAGGTTTGCAGCATCTGTGGGGTTAATACCATTAACCCGTTGACTCATGGCGTTATACCACCCGACAAAATCAATGGCGTCAGCAAAATTGTCCCGTCTAGCACCCCGGTTTCCACTCTGCAGCATATAATCGTTCCAGGTACTGTCTAAAGCCTGAGCATAGCCATAAGCACTGGAAGGACGTGGTCCCGGCAAGACCCACAAAATCTTGCTGCGCGACGGTTTAACCCTGCTCCTGAATCCGCTTTCCTGGTAGATAATAGCCATACTAACCGGTGTGGGTATCCCCCAGCGTTGCTCAGCCCGCATGGCTGCCTTGTACCAGCTCCGTCGCTCCTCAAAAATTTCACAAACATTGGTGATATTTGCGGGTTGAGAGGCCACGCAGCCGCCCAGAAAGACCGCGAGGAGAAATACCTGTAAAAACTGCCTGAAGGTCATGGCTTGTATTTAATCTTTCTAAGGTTTGATCAGACTATCCGTCTAATGCCTTGAGATACGCTAAAAATTCTTCCTCATCCATGATATTTACACCCAACTGCTCGGCATTCACAAGTTTTGACCCCGCTCCCGGTCCCGCGACAACGAAGTCTGTCTTCCTTGAAACACTGGAGGCAACCTTTGCCCCGAATGACTCAAGCCTCGCTTTTGCCTGACTGCGGGGCATTTTTTCCAAACTACCGGTCAGGACAAACGTTTTACCCACCAGTGGCCTCGGACTGGAGCGGACGTCAACATCCTCCCAGAAAACCCCCGAACTCCTCAACCTATTTATTAGTGCAATATTATCGGGATTACCTAGAAATACCGCTATGTGCCGCGCGACAACTGCTCCGATATCAGGAACTTCCTGCAATGAGTCATCATCAGCATTAAGGATCGCTTCAATGTTGCCAAAATGATTCGCCAGTGCAGTTGCAGTCGCTTCTCCCACCTCGCGGATACCAAGGGCATAGACGAATTTCGCCAGAGTCGTATGTTTGCTTCTCTCTATCGCGGCGACGACATTTAGAGCAGATTTATCGCCCATCCTCTCGAGTTGAGCCAGTTGATCCTTGCCGAGCGAAAAGATGTCCGCTGCACTTTCCAAGATACCCCCGTCAACCAGCTGTTCGATCAACTTGTCTCCCAAACCCTCGATATCCAGAGCCGAGCGCGATGCGAAATGCTTGATGGATTCTTTACGTTGTGCGGGACAAATTATTCCCGCACTGCAGCGGTAAACAACATCCCCATCTTTTTCCACTGTCGACCCGCAGGCGGGGCACAGAGGCGGCACATGAATCTCAATAGCTTGTTCATTCGGAATCCTGCTAATGACTTTGACGATTTGCGGAATGACATCGCCTGCTCGTCTCACGATCACACTATCACCGACACGAAGTCCAAGTCTTTCAATCTCGTCCATATTATGCAGTGTCGCATTGCTGACAGTAACGCCTCCAACGAAAACCGGCTCCAGCCTAGCAACGGGGGTGATAGCACCGGTCCTTCCTACCTGGAATTCCACGTCAAGGACCCTGGTGGACATTTCCTCTGCTGGAAATTTAAACGCCATCGCCCAGCGTGGGGTGCGTGAGTTCGAACCGAGGGATTCCTGCAGCCCGAGTGCATTGACTTTGATTACTGCGCCATCGATTTCGTAATCGAGGCGCGGCCGCTTACCCAGTAACCTGCGACAGTAATCATGACAACCCTTGATTCCCGTAACGACTTCGCGGTCGGGATTGACCGGCAATCCCCAATTCTCAAGCAGGTCGAATACTTCACTTAGAGTGTCGGGAAGCGGAAAATCCTCTACTACGCCAATACTGTAACAATACATCTGCAAAGGCCGACTTGCAGTTACCTGGGGGTCCAGTTGGCGTAAGGTTCCCGCCGCGGCGTTGCGAGGATTAACAAACCTTTTGGAGCCAAGCTTATCCGCGACCTCATTAACTCTGGAAAAGCCGGTTTTACTTATAAAAATCTCGCCCCGGACCTCAAAAATAGATGGCACTCTGGCGCTACTTATTTTCAAGGGAATCGATTTGATTGTCCTGACGTTATGCGTAATGTCTTCCCCGACCACCCCATCACCTCGGGTTGCTGCCCTGGTCAGCACGCCAGCTGAAAAAAGCAAACTCACCGCCACACCGTCTACTTTGGGCTCGCAACTGTATTCCAGCATGTGACTCATTGCGAGACGTTTCTTGATACGAAGGTCGAACTGAGCAAGGTCATCCTCATTGAACACCTTGTCCAGGGAAAGCATCGGTATTTGGTGTCGAACCTGTTTAAACTCTTCCAGAGGTGAGCCAGATACACGCTGGGTTGGTGAGTCGTCAGTAACAAGCTGCGGATACTGCTGCTCAAGGACGGTTAATCGATTAAATATTAGGTCGTATTCCGCATCAGAAATTTCAGGGCTGTCCTGAATAAAATAAAGACGATCATGGTGTGCAATCAGATCTCGTAGCGATCGCACTTCATTTTCTATGGAATCCGGTATTGCTGAGGAATCGTCTGTGTTTTTAGCAGACATGAGAAGCGGCCTATCCAAAGACTTAAGTGTACCTCAATCACCATCCTGCAGGTTTTCAATCGAAAACCTCGAGGCTATCAGCACCTGCTCTGGGCTGCTTTCAATTTACGTAACTCGTAGTCATGAATACGTTGGCGATAATGCTCAATAGTTTGTGGCGTCATCACACTTCGATGGTCATCGCGAAGCTCTCCGCCCAGTGCTGCCCTTATCTGCTGAGCTGTTCTCAGCATTTCTTCAAAAGCGTCACGATTACTGATTACCGAAGGCATAGCAAGAAACAGACTGATACCACGAATACTTATCTCCTCCATGGCATCGAGATCAAATGTTCCCGGGTTGAGTATGTTCGCCACACTGAAAATAGTCGGGCCATCAATATCATTGTGAAGATGTTTGTGGAATATATTCATGTCACCGTGTTTGAGGCCGGCGGAAATCAATACTTGCAATAGATCCGACCCTGCAAACATCTCTCCATCGTGACTCATTACGTTTACAACCAGCACCTCTGCTGGCTCCTCCGCCTGCTTGCTTGCATGACTCGGCGCAGCTTTGCTGGTCGCGGGTCTTTTAGACTCCCGGGCCTGATTAATATCGGCCACTTCAATCGCACGATTTTCTACCTCCAATTCCGTTCTATCCAGCGGCTGGCGGATCTGTTCTGTTTCCGCCACTTCAACTGATGAGAACTCGAGCGCGCCAATGCGCTCACCGGCCGTCATTGAAAAATCGCCGAAGTCATCATCGTCCGACGATTCTACCTCGCCAATATTCGGTTCCTGAAAGCTTGATTCGTCTTCCTCGTAATCTGTTGCGTACTCTGAACCCGGTTCCGAAGTAGACTCCCAGATTGATTGATCATTTGACTCAATACCATCGTCATCGACATACGACTCTGGTTCCGCAATATCTTCCTGCGACGTAGGATCCTCAATATCATCCACCCAGTCAGTCTCGAGGCGCGAATCGGAAGTCTCGTCTTCATGATCGTAACTGTCGAAGTGTTCAGACTCATCGATCAATTTGTCTCTGGCGACCTGATGTTTGATTTCAACGGGATCAAGCAATATGGGTATCGCTTCTTCCAGATTGGTTTCTGAGCCTAGATCAAGTTCATTCTGTACAATATTTTGTCGATTTACAGCGTCAAGGGAACGCCTGACGACTCGCGCACCACCATTGGGTAATTCCGCCATTTCAAGCTCTTCAATATCCAGATCCTGCGGAATGTTTTTCTCTATGGCCAGTCGTATCTGGCTACGACGCGCGTTCAGTGCTAAATAAAGCCCGCGTAATATCACAGCAACAACCGCCAGACCAAGAATCAGTATTAATAACTCTCGTGTACCCATGATTTATGATTCTCTTGTGGTAGCCCGAATACCAATAAAGAGCCGCCCTTTAAGTTCCAGAGGGCCGAAACATTAAATGTGAGAAGCTCTTGTTAGTTATCTCGCGATTACCCTGATTTCTTTAGAGGAAACCCAGGAAAATTCCAGATATGTATGCGTTTTCGAAATAACTTGAAATAACCCGTTTAATGCCAGTCAGCTTTACATCGCTGCCAGCTCAGCCGCCTCATCAATATCAACGGAAACTATCCGCGACACTCCAGGCTCATGCATCGTAACGCCAAGCAGCTGATTGGCCATCTCCATGGTCAATTTATTATGGGTGATGAATATGAACTGCACATTGTTGGACATTTCCTTTACGAGGTTCGCATAGCGGCCCACGTTTGCATCATCCAGCGGTGCGTCAACCTCATCCAACATACAAAAAGGTGAAGGATTTAGCTGAAAAATGGAAAACACCAGTGCGATGGCAGTCATTGCTTTCTCACCTCCGGAAAGCAAATGAATAGTGCTATTCCGCTTACCCGGGGGGCGCGCCATTATTGCGACTCCCGTGTCAAGAAGGTCATCTCCTGTCATGTCAAGATAAGCATGTCCGCCACCGAAGACCCGGGGGAAAAGGGCTTGCAAGCCGTCATTGACTCGATCGAAGGTATCTTTGAATCTGGCTCTGGTTTCCTTATCTATTTTGCGTATTGCATTCTGCAGAGTAGCCAGTGCCTTCGTTAAATCCTCGTTCTGCTGGTCCAGGTAAACTTTACGCTCGGACTGTTGCTTATATTCGTCAACCGCAGCCAGATTTATGGGGCCAAGTCGTTGAATTCGATTAGAAATCTTCTCCAGTTCCTGCTCGTAACTTGCCTCATCCCGTTCTGAATCAAGCCCTGCTAAAACGCTTTCTAGTTCAAATTTGGTATCCCGCAATTGATCCAGCAACGACTGTTGCCTGACTGATGCGCCCTCGGATGCGATGCGGGTCTGCATCAAGTTTTCACGTATATCCCCTGTCCTGGATTCAATCTCACTGCGCTCCTTTTCCAACGAGCGAATGGCATACTCGTTCTCATCAAGCCGCGATTTTGCTTCACCCATCTCCTTCTCGACACCGAGCCGACTATTTAACAAGGTTTCCAGATCCCCCCGCATAGTCTGCAACGGTAGATCGGAACTGTTGATTTGGGATTTGAGTGACTCCATTCGCTCATTTGCTCGGGTCACCTGACTTGCCATGCGATCCATTGATTCCCGGGTGGAACGCAGCTGCGCCGTGATGCCCTGATAGCTTAACTCCAGCTGATGAGCCTTTTCCTTATCCTGAATTGATTCTTGCCGGGCTCTGTTGACCTCGAGGCGCAGTGCGTCCCGATTCTGCTCGAATTCTTGCCGCTGTTTGCTATCTTCTTCCATCGTGTCCAGCGCAATCTGCAACCGTGCTCGAGCACTGGCAGTATTGTCCTCCTCTTGCGCCAGCTGTCTAATCAGTTCCTCAAGATCCTTCGACACACGATTGCGACGAAGCTGGTTCTGTTCATCTTTAGCGAGTCTCGCGCTTAGTTCAGATTTCAAATCGCTAAGTTGAGTGCTTACCTCACTAATTTCTTCCTGTTCGGATTCTCGCTTCGCTTCGCTGCTGGAGATTTCCGCGCGGATCTCGGATTGATCTTCAATTAACTTATCAATATTAGATTCTAAATTTTTGATTATATTTATTATATTTTCAATTTTAGTCTTTCTTTGTAGGACGTTCGCTGTGGGGTTCGCACTACCCCGAAACTTGATCCACTGTCGAGCTATCCATACACCATCAGGGCACACAAAGGACTCGTGAGAATCCAGCTGATTACGAAGGGATAATGCCTCTGCCATTGAATTACAGCAATAAACACCATCAAGGAGGCCATCCAACGACCAATCCGCCGTAATTTTACAAGCCAATGACTCCCAGTTGGCACGCTCAGACGCCCGGGAATTTTCTGCCCAGCTAATATCCAGCAGAGTTACATGGCTGTCAGGTAATGAGGAAAGTAACTCGGAAAGATTATGACTATCATCTATACAAATACTCTGCAACGCGTCGCCAAGCACTACTTCAAGTGCTGCCTCCCAACCCTCGCTCACACTAACAGCCTCGCCGAGACGCTGCCATTGATCGAGCCCATGCGCACCCAGCCATTCGTTGACCTGAAAATCGTCATGTCCAAGTGCAGCTTGCTGTAACGCCTCCAGCGAAGCCAGTTTACCCTTCGAAGCCTGAAGCTCGCTGCGCTTTTCGTCTAATTCACCGTTATTCCGATCATCCTGCCGTCGGAGAGTCTCGATTTTACCTATCAGACCGCGATTCGACTCCTGCAAATCAACTATCCGCGCTTCCAGAAGTGAAATCTCGTTGATCAAGTGTTCGGCACCCGCATCGCCGCTCGCGTCTCCCTGGAGACCGGCAAGTTCTTCCTGCAGACGCGACTTTCTTTCTAGTCCTCGCTCCACAATTGCGTCCAGCTGCTGAATTCGCGACTGCTCAACTTCTGCGGTCTGGCGAGGCTCTTCTGCGCGCAGGCTGAAACTATCCCAGGCTTTCTGCCAATCCTGCATTGCGCTCTCAGCCTCTTCGAGCGCTGCGCTAGAGATATCAACGGACTTTCGCGCCTGCTCGAGTTGCGGTTCCACCCCACTGAGCTCCTCGCCCAGCTTGATCACCCTCTGAAGATCTACGTCCATTTCTTCTTTGGTCTGTTCCCAGGCTTCCTCGGTTTCCCGAAGATCCTGAATAAGCCGATTTGTCCGTTCTAGGTGATGCTCGATTGATTGCTCTAGCCGGGCAATATCATTACCCAGACCGTAGAACCGAGCTTGAACCTCACCGAACTGGTCGGTCAGTTCAGTGTTGGCAACCAGGTGCTTTTCGACTTTGGCGTCAATACTCCTTTGCTCTGCGACACTCTGCTCAATCTTCAGCTCGAGCTCTCTTACCATTTCTTTCTGTTTTCGAAGTTGAGAATCAATCATTTGCCAGCGAAGCGCAGCTAAATTCGCCTGGAATTGCCTCTCCTGATGCTTTAGCTCTCCGTATTTCTCTGCAGCCACTGACTGCCTTTGCAGGTGGCTCAGTTGCTTCTGTAATTCATCTCTTATGTCCGCAAGTCGCTCGAGATTATCGCGGGTTCTTTTAATTCGACTTTCAGTCTCTTTACGACGCTCCTTGTATTTGGAAATCCCGGCAGCTTCTTCGATGAATATTCTCAATTCTTCAGGCTTTGATTCAATGAGTCTGGAAATCATCCCCTGCTCAATAATCGAATAACTGCGTGGACCCAATCCAGTGCCCAAAAAGATATCGGTGATATCTTTGCGGCGGCATTTGGTGCCGTTAAGAAAGTAACTTGACTGACCGTCCCGCTCCACCTTGCGTTTTAATGAAACCTCTGTGAAATTTGCATATTCGCCCTTCAAGCGGTGATCGTCGTTATCAAATAACAATTCGACGCTGGCCTGCCCTACGGGCTTGCGGGTACCCGAGCCATTGAAGATAACATCGGTCATCTGCTCGCCACGAAGATTCTTGGCGGACGATTCGCCCATAACCCAGCGAACCGCATCGATAACATTGGACTTGCCGCAGCCATTAGGCCCGACTACAGCGCAGAGTGCGGAAGGGAATTGAACGGTGGTTGGATCAACAAACGACTTGAAGCCGGATAATTTGATAGATTTCAATCTCATGGAAGGTCTAGCAGCCCTGCTCTATCCGATTCATTATTGCTTGGTTTTACCACGGCAGAATATGTGTCGCAGTTTATCCGATTTGCCCGAGCAATGACACTGAGATCGGACTTCGATGTACAATTACAAGTGCCCATTTACTCAAAAGTCTGAAGAGCTGCAGGGTAAAGTTGAAACTTGATGCCTTCCTGACAAATTCAGGGGTTGCCACCCAAATCTGCCACCGAAAAAATCATTTGTCTCCTTAAGCATGAGATTCAGGTATGAAGGCCTGATGTGCGATAATCCACTGACGGTCACAAGTACAGGCACCAAGCAATTATGACTATGATGAGCGCAGGAGCTCGATTTCGCCGAGCTATCGAAGAGAATACCCCGCTGCAAATCGTGGGTACCATAAATGCCTATTGTGCGATGTTGGCTGAAGATGCCGGGCATAAGGCCATTTATCTGTCCGGTGGCGGCGTTGCCAATGCATCTTATGGCCTGCCAGATCTCGGTATAACCAGTCTCAATGATGTAATAGCCGACGTTGAGCGAATATCTAACGCCAGCCAGTTACCACTACTCGTTGATATTGATACCGGCTGGGGTGGCGCATTTAACATTGCCCGAACCATTAATGCGATGGAGAAGGCCGGAGCAGCCGCTGTTCATATCGAAGATCAGGTCTCCCAGAAGCGATGCGGGCACCGGCCAAACAAAGCCATCGTCAGCTGCAGTGAAATGGTCGACCGCATCAAGGCGGCAGTCGACGCCCGCAACGATGAGGAATTTTTCATAATGGCCCGCACCGATGCCCTTGCGGTCGAAGGAATGCAATCTGCGGTCGAACGAGCTATAGCTTGCGTTCAAGCCGGCGCAGACGCCATTTTTCCTGAAGCGATGCTGGAACTTGATCAATACAAGGTCTTTGTCGAGGCCGTCAAAGTTCCGGTATTGGCAAACATTACAGAATTCGGCGCCACGCCCTTATATAACTGCAGCGAGCTGAGAGATGCGGGTGTGTCTATGGTGTTATATCCTCTTAGCGCTTTCAGGGCTATGAGCAAAGCCGCACTTGATGTCTATCAGACAATCGCAGTCAACGGAGATCAAAAGGCAGTACTTGGGCAGATGCAGTCCCGCTCTGAACTCTACGAGGTCCTTGGCTATAACGTTTACGAGGAAAAGCTGGATCGACTATTTGAGGCTGCAGATAAATCTGACATCTGACTGAAGTTCATCGATGAAAAATTGGTATGGCTTATGGTAGGAAAGACACTAGGAGGGGCGGGCCTGCGAGGCCAGGTCGCTGGCGAAACAGCATTATGTACTGTCGGGAAAACCGGAACAGGGCTTACCTACCGTGGCTATGACATCAGCGTACTGGCGAAGAATGCCTCTTTCGAAGAAGTCGCCCACTTGCTGCTGCGCGGAAGCCTGCCAACCAGGATTCAATTGCAGGAATATACAAATAAACTCAAGACACAGCGAGATTTACCCTCGAAACTTCGCGATGTATTGGAACGTATTCCGGCCACCGCTCATCCAATGGATGTGATGCGCACTGGCTGTTCCATGTTGGGGAATCTGGAAGCCGAAATTGATTTTTCCCAGCAGGATGATGCGGCAGATCGCTTGCTGGCTGCCCTGCCATCAATAATTTGTTACTGGTATCAATACAGCCATTACGGCAAACGCATCGAAACGGCTCTCGATGACAATTCCATTGGTGCTCATTTCCTGCACATGTTGTCTGGAGAAAGTCCCGGCAATCTTTTTGAGCAGGTTATGAACGTGTCTCTCATTCTATACGCCGAGCACGAATTTAACGCTTCCACATTTACCGCAAGGGTTTGCGCCTCTACCCTGTCCGACATGCACAGCTGTATTACCGGTGCCATTGGTTCATTACGCGGCCCACTGCACGGAGGTGCCAACGAGGCGGCGATGGAAATGATCGAACAGTGGAACAGTCCCGACGAAGCCGAACGGGAGATCCTGAGCATGCTCGATCGCAAGGAAAAAATCATGGGTTTCGGGCATGCAATTTATCGTGAATCAGATCCTCGCAACGTCATCATCAAGGATTGGGCACGCAAGTTAGCAGATCACGTTGGCGATAAGGTTCTTTTTCCGGTTTCCGTTCGCTGTGAAGAAGTTATGTGGAGGGAAAAACGACTGTTTTGCAACGCCGATTTTTTTCATGCTTCCGCGTACCATTTTATGGGCATACCGACCAAGCTATTTACACCTATATTCGTGATGTCAAGGGTCACCGGATGGGCCGCGCACGTCAAGGAGCAAAGAGCCAATAACAGAATTATTCGTCCCAGTGCGCAATACACCGGACCAGAGCGCGCCGCATGGATCGCCATAGATCAACGCTGATAGATGCACATTATTCAGCGAACCTCGCTATTTACCTTCTATTAATTGTTAAGAGTTTTATATGACCCAGAATGTAGACTTAAACCAACGCCCGGATCCTGATCAGGAGCTTGTGAACATTGCAGATTACGTAATGGACTACACGATCGAGTCCAACGAGGCATTCGACACGGCTCGCAACTGCCTCATGGACACTCTGGGATGCGGGTTTCTTGCCTTGCGCTTTCCAGAATGCACCAAGTTACTCGGTCCAATGGTTGAGGGCACAGTCGTACCTAATGGAGCCAGGGTACCAGGAACGCGATATCAACTGGATCCGATAAAAGCAGCCTGGGATATCGGCTGTATTATTCGCTGGCTAGACTACAACGACACATGGCTGGCAGCCGAATGGGGGCATCCATCAGATAATCTCGGCGGAATTCTTGCGGTAGCCGATTACCTCTCGAGAACAGCGGTCGCATCAGGGCGCAAGCCCCTGATAATGCGAGACGTGTTGACCGCCATGATCAAGGCACATGAAATTCAGGGCGTACTGGCCCTCGAAAACAGCTTTAATCGAGTCGGACTTTGCCATGTCCTGCTCGTGCGGGTAGCAACTACAGCAGTTGTCACCAAAATGCTGGGAGGAACCAGAGATCAGGTTATTGATGCATTGTCACAGGCGTGGCTGGATGGTTCAAGTCTGCGAACCTATCGTCACGCGCCGAATGCGGGTCCTCGCAAGTCCTGGGCAGCGGGTGATGCCACGTCGAGAGGCGTACGTCTGGCAGATTTGACCTTGCGCGGCGAGATCGGTTACCCGGGAGCTCTGAGTGCTCCGCAGTGGGGTTTTTACGATGTTTCATTCAAGGGACAGAAGTTCAAATTCCAGCGAGAATATGGATCCTATGTCATGGAAAATATCCTGTTCAAGATATCTTTTCCAGCTGAATTCCATTCCCAAACTGCGGCAGAAGCGGCAGTGGCACTTCACCCTCTGGTTAAGAACCGACTCGACAAAATTGAACGCATCGATATTCATACCCATGAATCCGCCATACGAATCATAAGCAAGAAAGGCCCCTTGAATAATCCTGCTGACCGGGATCATTGCCTGCAATATATGATTGCGGTCCCGCTGGCATTCGGTACCCTGGTTGCCGAGCATTATGAAGATGATTTTCATGAAGCCAATGCAATCATCGATGAACTTCGTGAAAAGATGGAAATCCACGAAGAGCCTCGATTTACCAACGAATACCTCGAGCCGGAAAAACGTTCGATTGCCAACTCAATTCAAATATTCTTTAAAGACGGAAGTTGTACGGATCGTGTCACAATAGAATATCCAGTTGGACATCGTCGACGCCGCAAAGAAGGAATCCCGCTGCTTGAATCGAAATTCAAAGCTAACCTCGCGACACGCTTTCCTGCCAAACGATGTAATTTGATATTCGATCTATGCAAAGATCAGACTCGATTGGAAGCTACGCCTGTCAACGAATTCATGGATATGTTGGCAATCTAGATTCCTCCAGGCTGATGTTTCTGCGGCGCACTTATGCGTATTTCTTTGTGCGCCCATGTCCAAACTCAGCACAAATTTAGCTGTCCTTTGGCCTGGAAAAATATTTCCTGTTGATTTTTTAATTCTCATCCCCATTTTTTACATAGTCGTCGGGTGCTCAAAGGAGGCCCGCGGCCAGTAACCCATTGTTAAACGAATCTCTTATTGCTTTAGAAAGAATAAGGAACCTATTATGAGAACTTTCGACTTTTCACCTTTGTATAGATCGACCGTAGGCTTCGATAACCTGTCCAACCTGTTGGACACTGTCAACCAGTGGGACAAGAATCAGCCCAGTTACCCCCCTTACAACATAGAACTGGTTGAGGAAGACCGCTATCAAATCACCATGGCGGTAGCTGGTTTTGTGCAAGACGAACTCGAAATCCAGTTGGAAAAGCAAATCCTTTCTATCTCCGGGGTAAAAACAACTGATGAAGAAGTGAGGAACTTCCTGCACAGAGGAATAGCCGCACGAAATTTCGAGAGGCGTTTCCGCCTTGAGGATCATGTCAAGGTATCTGGCGCACGGCTTGAAAATGGCCTCTTGCATATCCAGTTAAAACGCGAATTGCCCGAAGCCATGAAACCTCAAAACATTAAAATCGAATCCATTGATTCTAAATTAATTGATCTGGATCAGAGCGCGGCTGCCTAGCTTGCGCAATCATTGCCTCTAAAGGCGCTTGTATCCCCTGAATCAGCCATCTGGGCAGGTATCGCAAACAGTTTCTCGGGTGGCTGGTTCTTTGGACTACCAGTAGCTTGCTTCTAAAAGGTTTATTAAGGAATAGGTGCTGGTCGTTAAAAAATTGGGCTGCTTGGTAATCTATTCTGGACTCTGTGCGTATAAAGTCTCTGGGAATTTAGATTACTGTGAGGATATAGCGGAGCGGTCAGCAGTTGAGTTTATTGGGGGTAGACATGATTGTGGAAAAGTGTTCAGCAACGATGCCAAAAGCATCGACTCTATGTTTCAGAGGACTGCAATATCTGGCAATGACTTACTGCCACTATATCGTCCTGCGTGTTAAGTTTCATGCAATGGTCATGTCGTCCATTGATAGCAGCAGCATGCTGACAAGATTGCCAGTTGCAAAAACATTCTCGAATAGAGCTTGATCAGCTAGCTCACGTAGTAAATGCCGCGACATTAGTCGATGCAATGGATAATCAGTCCACTCTTCAATTTCGGCTCGAACCAAGTAGATTTTGGTGGCATTACCTCACCGGCGTCGGCAATAGCCATCAAGCTTGTGATGGAGGTAGGATATAGAGCGAACGCTACCCGCCACTCGCCGGAGTTCACTCTGGACTCAAGTTCAGCAAGACCCCTAATTCCACCAACGAAATCAATCCGTTTATCCCGTCGAGGATCCTCTATCCCCAATATCGGAGCTAACAGATACTCTTGCAGTATGCTGACGTCTAGGCTTTTAACTGGATCGTGCTTGTTTAGTATCGGGTCTAGTGCACGCAATGAATACCACTGGCCGGACAGATACATACCGAAATGATTAGGTTGCACGGGTTGGGCGATAGTTGGATAGGGAATGGTATCTAGCTCGAAGTTTTTTTCGACTACGCGCAGAAATTCCTCGTCGTCCATACCATTTAAATCCTTGACTACTCGATTATAGTCAAGAATCTGCATTTGGTTGTCGGGAAACAATACCGTTAGAAACCAGTTATAGGACTCGTCTCCCGAATGATTTGAATTATGTTGTTGCCTCAAGCGTCGAACCCTGGCGGCCGCCGCGGACCTGTGATGGCCATCAGCGACGTAAAGACATTCGACAGAGTCGAACGCCACCTCAAGGTCCCCGGTCAGGGAAGGATCATCTAACACCCAAAGCGTGTGCCGAGTTCCATCCTCAGCAGTAAAATCGTACTCCGGAGTTCCTGCCGTCACACAATCTATCAGATCATCTATTTTCCTGTCAGATCTATAAGTCAGAAACACCGGCCCAACCTGAGCACCAAGGGCGTCCATGTGACAAACCCGATCATCTTCCTTTTCCGGACGCGTATGCTCGTGCTTTTTTATCAATCCTTCCTCGTAGGCATCTATCGAGGCGAGAGCTACGAGACCTATCTGCAGGTGACTTCCCATAATTTGTTGATAAACATAGAATTTCTCCTCTACATCGCGAATTAAGATACCTTCGTCTATGAACCGTTTGAGGCTTATCGCGCCCTGCTCATAGACTTGCGGGTCATGGGGGTCGACGGAGTCCGGCAAGTCTATCTCTGGTTTATTGATATGGAAAAAACTGTACGGGTTATCCCTAGCCAGCGCAGCCGCTTCTTGCCGATTCACAACATCGTAGGGATGGGATGCCACAAGGGCTGCCAGTTCTTTTGTTGGCCGCAAAGCACTAAGGGGTTTGATCAGTTTCACTCTGTTCTCTCGATGGAATCGGTGTCGTGTATTATCTCATCTTAAGAAATGGGTGCGTAGCAAAAAAATGAGATGAGCCACAATAGCTTCATGAATTTTTGTTGTATCGTTGTGCAAACTATTAAGTATTGCAGTGGAGTAAGAATTGAATTCCTATGATCGGAGTCAATTAAAAAAGGCTTGTAATGTCTTTTTTATTGCACTGTGTGGAAACCCTCGTCCTTCTAAAAATCTGACGAGTCTAAGATGCTCCTTGTTGCCGAATTCGAGATTTTTTATATTTCTCAATTTTCGCTGAATCTGGTCTCGCAGGATTTTATCCCAGTCTTCGTCATCGGAAAAAAGATGCTGCTCTATTACTGTGGTAGAGATCAATTTTTTCTTCAGGCTCTCTCGAATTGAAATTATTCCGAATCCACGTGACTTTCTAATTCTAACGAAGGATTCAACAAATCTTTTGTCGCTCTGTAGATCCTCTGCCTTCAGATGTTCGAGGGTTTGAAGTATTTCTGTCGGCCTTCTGTCGGGGAATTTTTTTTGAAGCTTTTGCGTGAGCTCAAAGAATGAGTGCTCACGGCGGGCTAGGCAATCCATTGCTGCCCGCCGGATACTACGGGGTTCTTGTCCGAGATTTTGCGTATCAGAATGGCTGGACTTTCCAGATTTTTCCAAGACTTATCCCTTGCTGGTCGCTTTCCTATTGCCAAAATTTAATGAATGGGATGTTGTCAATTACCCCGGGACGATTGCTGCCCTCCCCGCATTCACTAAATTAGCCTGTTTTACTGGTATCAATAGAAGCTACAACCTCACCATCGTTGGCCGGTTCTTTTTCCAACTCATGAACATTTTCTTCAGTTTTACCGGGCTTTACCAGTAGCTCCGTACGAATTTTGTGCTCCAGTTCAGTAGCTATTTCTTGATTTTCATCGAGATATTGAGCGACATTTTTCTTCCCCTGCCCTACTTTCTCACCCTTGTACGCGTACCAGGCCCCAGACTTTTCAATCAATCCGATCTTTACGCCAAGATCGATTATCTCACTCAATCGATGTATGCCGGCTCCGTACATAATTTGGAATTCAGCTTGTTTGAAAGGCGGTGCAACTTTGTTTTTGACAACCTTCACTCTTGTCTCATTGCCGACGACTTCGTCACCATCTTTGATCGACCCGATCCGCCTGATGTCAAGTCTGACAGATGAGTAAAACTTCAGCGCGTTACCACCGGTGGTTGTTTCCGGCGAACCAAACATTACGCCTATCTTCATGCGTATCTGATTAATAAAAATAACCAGAGTATTAGAGTTTTTGATGTTGGCAGTCATCTTGCGCAGGGCCTGAGACATCAATCGGGCCTGCAATCCCATGTGACTGTCACCCATATCTCCCTCTATCTCGGCTTTGGGCGTTAACGCTGCAACTGAATCGATAACCACAACATCCAGCGCTCCTGAGCGTACCACCATGTCACAGATTTCCAGTGCCTGCTCTCCGGTATCGGGCTGACTTACCAATAGGTTTTCCACATCAACACCCAGCGCTTCAGCGTAAATCGGATCCAAGGCATGCTCTGCGTCAATAAAGGCACAGCTTCCGCCGGCCTTCTGTGCCTCTGCAATCACCTGTAGCGTCAGCGTGGTCTTGCCTGATGATTCAGGACCATATATTTCGACTATACGCCCGCGCGGCAACCCGCCTATGCCCAGGGCTATGTCCAGTCCCAGAGAGACAGTGGAAATAGCAGGAATAGAGGTTCTTGCGGAATCTCCCAAACGCATCATGGAACCCTTGCCGAACTGCCTTTCAATCTGAGACAGTGCCGCAGCCAATGCTTTTTCTTTGTTGCTGTTATCTTCAATCATAGTTTTGTCCTTGGTTAGTACAACTGAAGCTGGTTCCATGAGTAATACAGTTGTGTATGCTCTCTTCCTGGTCTCGCAGCCGCTTTTTTTGAACAGCCTATCTGCAATCTAACCACAGCATTTCTGAAAACCTTCATTCGATATTTGAGGTCGATTTCAGGACTGAGTGCCTGACCAGGTACTTTCAATGGTAGACCTTCCTGCGCTACCTGCCTATTTTATGAATATAATTCATCGACTGGCGAACTACTGTATAAAAAGACAGTGGCTATTTAACCAGAAGATTACTGTATATACAACCAGTATATTGGCAATCGACCAGTTTTCTTTAATACGGCCTCAAAAAATATTCTCTAAATCAGGTGAGGTTTAGAGAACATCCCTCAATCCGACAAACGCGGGCTGTCAAGCAAGTCGAGGATCCCTTGCAACGCCTGCTCAACGGTTTTAAGCCTGACATCATATCGATCGCCAGAAAAATGATGGTTTTGCGCCCTGCAGCGGCCGTCACGATGCGCCCAGCCAATCCATACGGTCCCCACGGGCTTGCCTTCGCTTCCACCATCGGGGCCTGCGATACCGCTGGTTGCCACTGCTACATCCCCAGCAGAATTAGTGAGTGCACCAGTGGCCATGGCCTTGACGACCAATTCACTAACCGCGCCCGGGCCGTGATCCGACAATAGCGACCCCGGGACGCCGAGCAACCGCTGCTTGGACGAATTTGAATAGGTCACGAAGCCTGAATCGAACCACATGGAACTACCAGGCAGGGACGTCAGCGCTTGCGCGATCCAACCACCAGTACACGATTCAGCGCTGGTCAGAATTAATCCGCGATCATTCAAAGTACTGGCAACTTCCTTGACTAACTGTCGAACATGTTCTTCTATAGACTGACTCATAACTTCCTCCCTCTTCACTCGCGTTCAGTGACTCCTAACACGTGCCGCCTTGATATATAATCTGAACTCTTTTAACAAGTAAAAAGCCAGATTTTGTCGCATCCCCAGTCACACACACCAATGATGCAGCAATACCTGCGCATCAAAGCAGAGCATCAGGATTGCCTGCTCTTTT
>JAYPVG010000031.1:14388-32696 GCA_038134485.1 Pseudomonadales bacterium | reverse complement strand
GGTGTGCTTGGCAAACCTTTCCATGCTGCTGGCGATACTGCCCTGAAAGCGACGCCAGAACTCTACCAGCAGAGTGCCCTCGCCGAGGTATCCTGACGTTTTACGATGCGCCAGATGCCCGGGCAGGATTAATTGAGATTCAATAAGACTGGCGATCAGGCAAAATACCACCACGGCACCGATCGCATTGAAGAAGGCTCCCATGGGGCCTTCCAGGAGCAGAATCGGCAGGAAGGCGGCTATGGTTGTCAGTACGCCAAAAATTACCGGGATGGAGACTTCGAGTGTTCCCTCGATAGCGGCCTCTTCCTTGGGCAGGCCTTTCCGCTCCCAGGCATGAACCCGCTCACCGACGACGATCGCGTCATCAACAATAATCCCCAGAACCAGGATAAAGCCCATTACTGTGAGCGAACTGATCGACAGTCCCGCCGATGGGAACAACGCCAGCGCGCCGGCAATAGCGATAGGAATCCCGGCAGCCACCCACAGCGCGAGCTTGAATCGCAGAAACAGCGCCAGAATAATGAGTACCAGCAGCAGACCTGTGTAGGCATTCTCGGTGACAGTTCCTATCCTGTCCTGAGTTGCCACCGCAGCATCGTTGATAATTATGAGAGAGAGATTGGCCGGAAGTCTGTTTACCGCCTGCTCATAGTAAGCTCTGACTACGGTGGCAGAAGCTACAATATCCTCCTCGCCGACTCGCAATACCTCCACGATGGCCGCGTTTTCGCCATTGATGCGCGCGTCCACGTAGCCCTCCTGGAAATCGTCACGAATATCCGCGATATCTCCGAGGCGAAGCTGGGTCCCGTCAGTAAAACTCTGGATGACTATGTCAGCGTACTCGGTACCCTGATAAACCTGTCCTTTGGTCCGCAACAGAATTTCTCCGGAATCAGTCCGAATGGTCCCGCCCGGCAGATCCAGAGATGATCGGTCTATCGCCCGGGAAATCTGGTCGAGGGTGAGTCCGTACTGGCGGAGAGTAAACTCGGAGACCTCGATTGAAATTTCCAGCGGTCTTATATACTGCACTGTGACAGTAGAGATCCCATCCAGATCCAGGATGTCATTGCGGATATCTTCCGCATAACGCTTGAGAGTCAGATCGTCAACATTACCTGACAGTGCCAGAGACAGGACCGATCCCGTGGCGCTGAACGCTCGTACGATCGGTTTTTCTGTCTCTGCCGGAAAAGTGGTGATGGCATCGACTTTACCCTTCACATCATTAAGGACGCGATTCAGCTCGGCTCCGCCCGCCAGTTCGAGAGTGGCATCGCATCCCCCCTCCCGGGCAGTGGCAGTCATTCGCTCGATGTTCTCGGCGCTTTCCAGCGCCTCCTCTATGCGCAGACACACTGCTGATTCTGATTCAGCGGGAGTGGCCCCCAGGTAGGGCACACTTATTTGAATCATCCCCATGTCCACATTGGGAAATTCTTCCTGATGCAGGTTGTTGTAGGCAATAAAGCCCGAAGCCAGGAAAATCCACATCATGAGATTTGTGGCGATCGGATTTTTAACAAACCAGCTAATGAGCGTTCTCAAACTGCGACTCCTGATAGGACCGGGTCGCGCTCTCAGTTTAGTATCAGAGCGGCGCGACCACAGGTGCTGTCATCTAAAAATTAAATCAACTCTTTGACGGGCTGAACTATCATGCCGTCGTAGACTGCCTGGATAGGAGAAATGCAAATAAGTTCTCCCGGCAGAATTCCACCGGAAATAAGCACCGATGATTCCTCAAGACGAAGTATCTCTACGTCGCGGAAGTACATTTTGTTCTCTGCATCCACTACCAGCACCTGGTTATTGTTTCGAATCACATTCCTCGGCAAGGTAATGACATCATCCACCCGGCGGCCGTCGATTTCTGCCTGCACGTACAACCCGATCGGCAGCGGAATTTGCTCTGACCAGGCACCTTTGGTTGGGCTCTCTGTCTGGCGGACGCGAATTATTGACTGCACAGAATTGCTGTCTGTATCGATTGCGGCTTCTATGCGTACCAGCTTGCCCTGCCATTGATGTTGTTCGCCGCCGTACATGCCAGTGAGCTTTACTGCCGGTGCAAACTGCTCCTGCAGCTCACCGCGAAGTCCAAGCGGGATATCCAGATAGCCTAGCTGGCGGATAGCCAGCGGGACACGCACCTCGACTTCGTCGGCTCCATAAAGCATCGCGACATTTTGTGCACGATTGATGAATTGACCCAGTTCAACCTCTTTGCTGTCGATAACCGCAGTGAAGGGTGCCTTGATTTCGGTTCTCAGCAGATCCAGTTCGGCCTGCCTGAGGCCCGCGCGAGCTTCGGATACTCGTGCCTCGGCTACCGCCAGAGACCGCTCGGCCTCCTGCAGTTGTGCCTGACTTGCAAGGCTGCGCTCCGCAAGTTCGCCGGTCCGTCGGAAATTGTCTGCGGCAAATGCTACCTCCGCCTCCGCCTGCAGAACACTGGCCTGGTTTCTGGCGACGGCAGTTTCGAAATCACTTCGATCGATCCGCAGCAGCGGTTCACCCGCTTCGATGAAACCTCCCGGCTCCAGAGCCGGTGATACCCAGCTGACTATACCTGCTACCGGAGCGGACAGATTAACCTGCTGCGCGGCTTGCACTTTTCCCTGGGAATTTACCGTCAATAAAGCCGACCCGAGCTGTGCCTCGACAACCCGGATGCCAACCGGCTGTATCTCGGCCGCAGTTTCTTCGATCTCGGTTGGATTTCTCACCAGAACAACCGCCGCACTCACTGACGCTGCCAGAATTACAACAGGCAGAACAATCCTTTTCATCAATTACGCTCCCGCATACTCATTCATCTATGGTCGGACTGTTGCCCGACCTACCCTTTAAACCGTTCTTCTCACTGCTTCCTGTAACCAGTTGTTATTGCACCTTCAACCAAACTTGCGTTGATAAGGTAACTGCAGACTCTCGAGGGCGTCGCGCATCGCCTGCCTGAGCTGGTCGAAATGTCTCTCAAATGCCTGCGCGGCCATAACCCCATCCCGCTCCGCAAAAGCAGTCTGCAGGGCATTAACCAACTCCGGTCCCGAACTCGCAGGCAATCTAGGCCGGACATCAAGTTTGAACATTTGCTCGACCACCTGCGCTCTGACATCGTTGCCAATGAGTTTGGCGACCAGGTTGGTGTCGATTCCCGCCATGTATTCCAGCATGGACTGCCAGAAAGGATGCATTTGTATGAAATCTTCTGCGTTATGGCTTAAATCTACGAGCATGCCCTGCAACTGGATCATCTGATCAGCGCTCGCCTGTTCAATGGCTCCCCTCACCGAGAGACCGGTTAGCATCGAGAAAATTTCCATAAATTGATCAACCAGTTCCGGGTCCGGCACGTCTTTCAGCGCCAATAGTGGGCCCAATACTGCGATGCTGGCTTTTTCCAGTGGCTGCACTCTGGCACCACCCGGTAAAATTTCGATAACACCCTGCTGCTCGAGTTGCGACAGCGCTTCTCTTACCGCACCCCGACTGACCTCGAAACGCGTCGCCAGATCGCGCTCCGACGGCATTCTTTCGCCCACACGATACTGGCCAGTGAGAATTTCCTGGCGCAATCTGTCGGCAATTTCAAAACTGACTGATTTGGGCGATGGCATCTGTTAATCCGTTCCGGGCCATACTTGCATCGGTCACCGACAGGCGCGGAAAATGGTCTGACCAAATTGGTCGGACCAACTATAGTGGCAAAACGCTAGAAATCAACCACCCAGATCACATTTTTTCGATATTGTCGATGAGAGGGGCTAATTACAGGACAGGAACTGTGCTCGCGAGCCGGCACCAGCGGCCTCTCGCACTTTTATTCACCAGGCAATTCCAGCAATCATTCAATCCGGCAGGATCAGGTAACGGATGCTCAACTCGCCAGTTCGCCGCCATCGCCCTTCTTCAAAGAAAGGCCGAAATTGAATGTCTCGAAGCGCCTGTCTCGCGTCACGCCGGACACGAGCAAAATCAGTCGTGGAATCTTTGATATCCGGGTTGCGGGTAGTTCCCCGGGAGTTCAGCGTAAATTCCATCGATATTTCATAAAACTCCAGCTGGGAATCGAGTTCCGCGGCAGCATCGGGCAAGTCCGGTCGTGCCAGAATCGGCAGAGACTCACTCCACGCGACAAAGGTCCCGAGATGCATGGCGGGAGGTTCTGCATCCCCAGTGGGAAGAACAGCAAATCCAGCTTCGTCCTGCACGCGCACCGCGTCCTCGAGTCGCGAGTAAAACTTTGCCACCGGCAATGCCACGGGTCGCTGAAAAAACGCCGCAACCCGGTTTTCATCGAGACCAGCCTCGACAAATTTATCCATCGCCTGACGGTATAGCCTCGCCGCCGTTCCAAGATCCAGCAACATCTGGAAATCCGCTTCGTAGGTCATGGCCATTGCCTCGGCTTCAAGATCGCCGCTGGCTGCGGCAACATCACGAATCCGCTTGACCAGATTCAGAGCCTCGCGCTGATAACTTTCGGCGCTGCGGCCTTCGGCGAGCAGAATATCATCCCGGGCATAGACGCCCAGTTCATCGTCGGCCAGCAGCACCGCAATTAACTGGTATTGCAGCACCGCGCTCTGATACAGCCAGGCAATCACTTGCATGCTGTCTTCGCCATAACGATCTTCGGCGAAACTGGTATTCTCCCGAATCACTTCCCTCGCCTGTCGAAATGCACGGATTCTGCGCAGAGGCTCAAGGAGGTACACGTTGGCCAGATTCCAGAGAGCCACATCGTTTCTAACCCGCAACGCGGTTTCAGGATCGAGTTCGGTATCCTGCCCGTATAGCGACTGGATGAATTCAAATCTGTCACTCACCGATTCCCAGTCCGACAGGCGAATATCATTGGAGATCAGCTCGCGCACGACCGGCAGTTGCTGCAAACTGGCAGGCCCTTCGATCGTTCTTATCAACTGTAATCGTCGTTCCAGTATCGAGCCCGCCTGCTCAAAGTTACCGATCTCCAGTTGAATGGCCGTAAGATCCTGCAGCGGTTCCAGTAGCCGAAAATCGAAGGGACCGAATTCGGACTCCAGGTCAGCCAGCCGGGAGTTGAGCTGATCGATTTGCTCCCGCAGCTGGATACTTTGTTGCAAAGACGAATTGTTGGCCTGCTCATCAACGGTCGGGCCATCTGCTGCCAGAGCAGATTGCAGCCCCATGCAGAACATGACGAACGTCGACAAGCTGACTGCCCTGAGTAACAACATAACTTGGTGTCCTGAGAGGGTGATTACAGCATCACCGACGTGTGTAAGCATAAACAAGCGATTTGACATTGACAACGCGCGGCCTGGTGCGGTTCACTCTCAGTCACGCAGCCTCGGACTGACCAGCTGCCGCCCAGCAACCCGTATATGTGCTCAGCCATGAACAAGGCGCTCGCCCTGCTGACAACACTTCTTTTCTTGACTCACGGTGCATTCGCCCAGGTGTTACCGCGCAATAACTCAACCCTTGGCGCCGCTTATCTGGAAGATCTTTACGACATTGCTGGCGAATTCGCCTTTGTCAGGGTCCAGTATGACAGTTACTACGATGCAGGCTGGTACGGCGGTCCCTGGGCCACAGATTTCCCCGCGTCGGATGAAAATTTCCTGCGCGGCGTGTCCCGGCTGACTAATGTCCGGGTAATGAGTCAGCCCATAGTTCTGCGGTTTGATGACAAGGAAATTTTTGATTACCCGTTTCTGTACGCACTCGAGATGGGCCGAAACGGCGGCATTTCTCTCAGCCCGACAGAAATCGAGAACCTGCGCGAATACCTGTTGCGAGGTGGATTTCTGTTGATAGACGATTTCTGGGGAGAGCGTCAGTGGGATGCTTTTTATCAGGACTTCTCGTTGCTATTTCCCGATCGCGAGCTGATCGAATTGACCGCTGACCACGAAATTTACCGAACTTTCTACGATATCGAGGGTGCGCAGATGATACCTGGGCGCGGAGGTCGCCAGGGTTTTGGCCAGGCAGGCATAGACGTTGCCAGTAACCATGCGATCCTCGATGATGCGGGGCGAGTCATGGTGCTGATCAACTGGAACTCCGACATGGGTGACGGCTGGGAGCACACCTACGACCAGTGGTACCCAACGCAATATTCGAATGCCGCCTATCAGCTGGGAATCAACTATCTGATTTATTCCCTCACCCACTGATGCTGCAGTCACTTCTGATCAATACCATCCTGATTTCAGCGGCGGTGGTAATCCATTACGAAATATTGCACCTGCTGTCCTCTATTATTCCCAGACTTGATGTGCAGCATCGGCTACGCGTGATCATTGGTGTATTTGGAACCCTGATTGGCCATATCATCGAAATCTGGATGTTTGGTATCGCGTATTTCCTGATGATTTCCTATGGCGATTTTGGGGCTTTGCAGGGGCAATTCGACGGCAGCTTCCTTGACTGCATCTACTTCTCATTCACCACCTACACGTCGCTTGGTGTAGGAGACCTCGAGCCGATTGGCGATATCCGCTTTCTTGCCGGCCTGGAAGCGTTGACTGGACTGGTACTGATTACCTGGAGCGCTTCATTCATGTTTATCGAGATGCGCAAATTCTGGGAGTGAAATCGGTCATTGAGGATGCCAATTGGTATCGCCCGAGTCCCGAAATTGGCTCCGCAGAACATAAAAAAGCCGGTGTAAACACCGGCTTTTATAACTTGCGGAATCAGATTGCTGTTACTCGGCTTCGCCCTGCACCTCGAGTCGGCGTGCCCCGGCCAGAATTCCTTCCAGTCCGTAGTTGCCCTCATGACAGGCGTACTCGTACTGCCGCTCCGCCGAAGTATTGAAACTCATCTCGCCGCGCCAGGGGCTGGAGTAATAGACCGGATCATCGACTTCAAATTCATAGAGGATCTGATCATCCGAATAGCGGGAAAACTTCTCCACAATCTTGCCTTCAGCAGACAGCGGCGCGGCATTACTGGGTGCCTGCTGAGGATGCATGTTCCTGGTTTCTACCACCAGCGTATCGCCGTCCCACCACCCGATGGAATCACCAAGCCATTGTGCCAATTCCGCGGGACGGTGCTCACTGCCAATACCAATGGGAATAATTCGAGCGTCGTGCGCCATCTCGACAATAATTGTCAGGTAATCTTCGGTCTGCACGAACTGGTAAACGTTGTTGTATAGCACATTTAGCATCGGAGGCCCGCCGGTGCTGCCAAAACCAATAACGCAGCGTTCTCCCAGCGATCGGCCCTCGGGACCATCGTTGCCGGAAAATTGCGCCCTGGCCTGTCGGCGCAATTGCTGCCCTTCCTCGGTAAACGGAATGCGACCGTTGGTCGGCTCCACTATCCAGGACGTTCTGTGCTCTCCTTTGACTATCCCATATTCAGAACCCGGATCGACCCAGAATGCATTGTAGCCTCGCCCCCTTCCCAGATCGGAGCCATCCAGCAACTCGCCCTGCACCAGACCGTCATCGGTAGCCTGACGGACATTCTGCGGATGGCTCGCAGTTACCTCGGCAATTTGATCGGGTGGAATGACTAGCTGATCGTAGTTGGAAGCCCGCTGCAAATTGGTTAGCGATGCGTTGGTCCAGTACCCGTTAAGATCGGGTCTTCCAAATTCATTTCTGGGCGGCTGGTACTGCTCCGCGGCGAAGGCCGTACCGGCGAGAGTCACAGTCAGCGTGGAGGCAATAAGTTGGATACTTCTCATAACTCGAATTCTCGTATTTATACTATTTGACTACGCCACAATCCCCGCTTTACGCCCCGCCAGTCGGGACCGCACAGAAGATATGGCGCACACCCGATCATTCCGTAAAACGCAAACTAAACCAGCATGGCCAAGTTATCAAGCGCATTACTGGATGCGATTGACGGGCGACGGCCCAAAAGAGAGCCACGTGCCCTGGTGGCTCGCCCCGCTAGCGTCTGGTCTGCTCCAGTCGCAGACACCCCGGGGGAACACTTGCCGCAGCTGAATTAATTCGTCTGCGGTAAGACTCACCGCGTAATCCTTCTCATCAAGGGGCTTTAACTGACAACTGATTACGGTGTTGGCTAGAGGGGCACCGGCAACATGACGCGGGGTCGGGTAGGCAGGGTATAACTGACTGCATCTCCCGGTATCCGCATAACTCTGGCGTTCGTGAATATTCACCCGTTGCTCCTCGCTGTAGTCCCAGCAGTTATCGGTTAATTCAGGGGGCCTGGCCGAGGCCACCTTGACCGCCTGTTCCGCAGCGCTGTCATTTGCCTTTATCGTCATTAACCATTTGTCCATGGACCTGAACAGGTTACCCAGATCAGGTTCCTGCTCGGTGAAATCCCAAAGTCCGCCAACGCTCATAACATGATTGTCAGCGTTACCGTTGGCCTCGATCAGGCGCTGCCGGGTTGAAAACTGATGCACTATCATGTGGATGTCGCCTGACTCCCGGTGGTCGGTATAGCTGCGATAATCGATTATCGGCGTTTCCCGCAAACCGGCGCCGCCGAACAGGATTCGTCCCGACTCAATGGCACGCTTGCTGGCCCTCGAATCTGCCTGGTGCCGCTGACCCACATGATTCATGTCCCTGTCGAAACCGCCGATGTCGCGATTCAATTCGATAAACTGTTGGGGGGTAATTATGCCGTCATTTAACGCCGCCAGTCCGTACTGTATTCCAACATTGTCCAGCGGTCGGGCTGCGCTACTGGAGTTTTCCGCCGTTCCGTACACGTTAACGGTATGGTCATAAACAGTGGCGCGTACGCCGTTTTCAATGCCCGGACCGAATCGCTCCGCCTGTAACGCCTCGATGCTGACTTCGCCTCCCTGTTCCTCGGGCGGTAAATCTTCGGCATAGACAGGATCCAAACGGGCGGCGCCCCGCGCAAGGTTGGGAATACTGCCCAGGGAGCCAAAACCGGCGACAGCTCGTTGCTGCTCCTCGCTGAATCCTCCCGGATTGACCTCGGTGAAGTAGTAGTTCAGCAGCCGCGCATCCGCCAGCGTGAAAATGGTGGCAGATGTAACGTCGGGAAAGCTCGAGGACACGATTATGCCGTCAAACACTCCCGGGTAATTGTCTGCAGTCTGATGACTCTGGTATGAACCTCCCGAACTGCCGGTGCCGATGGTGTATACCGGCTCCCCGTAGTGTTCGACAAAACGTTCCTTCACCATGATATGGGTTTCCGACGCCAGCAGATCGTTACAGTTTTGTCCGAATACGTTGAGAGTCGATGAGGTTACTGCGTAACCCATTTCCAGCAGTCCCTTGCGCAGCACACCTCCGGTTCTATCACCTTGCTGATACCAGCCACTGCGGCAACCCCCCCCGTGGGTGTATACCAATTTGCCGTTCCAGCCCGTACTCGGGTTCCACGGATCCGGCTCGACTGCGCCCGGCACATGCAACATGGCAATCTCGTAAATAGCTCTGTTAACGGTACCGGTTTCTACTCGAACAATGAATGGCGTGACGGTGCCGTCGGGCAAGTACAGAGTGGTTACGTCCTGTGGCATTGCAGTCGGGGGGCTTGTACTGAGGGGCACAAAAGCCTGTTGCAGGGCTGAGTAGTACACATAATCAACCCGGGTTTGAACTGAGCAATTGGAATCAAGGGAAGGGCCCAGGGTTTCGCCATTGGCCATTTCAAATTCCTGAGTCTGACAGTAAAAGGGTTGCTCATGGGGACCGGAAATTATCGGACCGGTGATCGGATAGTTGGTGACCTCCAGCTTTGCGAGAATTGCCTCTCCGTCACTCGCTACAGAATCCGGATTTGCGGACCTGGCCACCACGGAATTCAATCCGGGAGCCAGGTCAGTCAGGAGTCCCAGCAGGCTATGTCCGTCGGAACCGGGACGCATTGAAGCGCTGACGTTGCGACCATTCAGCTCGATATGCATATTGATCATTTGCTGCTCGGGCCACGATATCCTGACCAGGACATCGTCACCGGTCACCAGCCAAGGTCGGGTGGAGACGGTTTCAATGACCACCTGCTGATCTGCGCTAACTTGCGCTGCCCGACCGGGCAAATTCACCGGGTCGCGGCCTGCGCCTTCCGGAGTGCAGCCGGTCACTATGAGAATTGGCAATCCCGCCGCAATGAGCAAACGGGTAAGTGGTTGCATAATCTTCATCAGTTACAATCCAGTTGAGTATCAAATAAAAGCCGTAAAACGACCATTCTCGCTACTGATCAGGGCGATGTAAAGCCGGCAGCGAATCAGAATCCCCTAGCGACTGCAGGGGCTGCCTTCCAAAGTGACTGCTGGTAGAATCGAGCGCAAATTTTCTTGGTCGACGCAAAAGATGAATTCCGGGAACAAGATTGAATTTGTAGATATCACTGAACGAAAAGCGGTGACTATCGATAAGAAATGCGCCAGGTGCAAAAAATCCATTTGCTGCAGTTCAATCAATCAGAAAATCCCCGCTCCCAAATCGATTTACGATTTTGATCATCTGCTGTGGCAGGTATCCCACGAGAATGTCAACATATTCAAGGATGCCGATGGCTGGTTCCTGCACATTCACAGTGTTTGTGAGCACCTCGGCGATCACGGCGTCTGCCAGATCTATGAGGAGCGCCCCATGGTCTGTCGCGAATATGATAATGAATACTGCGAATTTGACGAATCCATCGAAGAGGCCTCGGAGTTTTTTTTCTCCTCTTACAAACAGTTCGAAAAATATTGTAAAACAAGATTTAAAAAATGGGACAAACGTTTCAAAAAGGCAGGGTACGCTTGAGGCTTAACAGTCCGATCGCACTCGCGACAATTGTCCAGTCCGTGACATTCGCGAGCCTGCTGTTCCTGCTGCCCTCAACAGGTTTGGCGCAAACCAGCGAACAGCATTTACGGGATAGCCTGGAACATGCGCGTGACAGTGCACGTCAACTTGAAGCGCTTGCGCTCAGGTGCCTTGATGAGGATAGGGGTGGCGATGCCTGTTCCGAGTTTCGAAACGCGCTGGACGGCGAACTGCTGATTGGCTACCTGGAAAGTTGCGCGATTGCCAAAGCCTGGCGCGAGGAATTCGTAAGCACGCAGGCACAGGATTCCGCAACAACTGTCGACCGGAGTGAGGTGTTACTGAGATATCTGGTTGACATCGAGTTTCTATGCGGCGAAAACGCCCTTGCCCGCAATGCTGCGAGTGTGGAGCCTGCCTATCGCTTAACTCATGCCAGCGCGGAAGGCAGCCATCCAGCGGCCCGCTCTCTGCAGTATCAGTTAGACAGTGCCAGACAGAATGCGCTAATCGATCGACAGAGAAGTAGTCTGTCGGAGAGTTATTCTAGCCAGAACGAGCAAATCCGGCGCGAAACGCAGCAACAATTCGATCGTCTGGAGCTGGAATTAATTCGCCAGCAAAACAGTCAACTGCAGCCACGCTAGACCCCAATCATCTCGCCGTCGACTGCATGCTCAGTAAAGAATAAGAAATGATCCCGAGGGAGTGATTGATACCGCGGGAGCGCTGTTATCAGGTATCGCGAATTCGGCTTTGTTGTCGGCGGGAACCGGATTGCCCGATGCATCGAAAAGCTGCCAGTTCAAGGTACCACCTCGAGTAAAGCTGACTCCCTCCCCCCACACAATGAGCTTGTATCCATCACTGCTGAAAGCGACGGCAGGGTTTTTCTGACGCGTTCTCGCGACCGGCTCCGCAACCCGCGACGGAGCATCCACAGAGTTCAGATTAAGCTGGATTATTCTGCTCTCGGTTTCAAACACCAGCCAGTTATTCTGCTGATAGTCTCTGGCAATATCATTGGTACTTACCGGGCAAGCAGCCAGCTCCCATCTCTGCAGGTCGTGCAGGTCCGAATAACCGGTGTTAATCGCGGCATCGGTATCGGTCTCAACGGCCAACAGCTGCATGTGCCGTCCAACTCCGTCGATTGCAGAACGATATGCCACCACAAACCTGTCGGGTTTCTCGAAATCGAGTGCCAGACTGCAACAGGCGCAAGCCCCAAGCGCAGCATCTCCGATCATGATTTCCGGTGAAAAATTCTCACCGTAATCTTTCGAGAACCGCGCGTAGACCGTGCGCTCATGCTCGCGTGCTAATGCACCCGCGGCCCAGGTAATCGCTACCTCACTGCCCATTGCGGCTATGTCCGCACCTGCATCAATACCCTCCAGGTGCTCCGTTACCATGGCGCGCCGCGGCTCAAAAGCACTTCTCTCTGTGTTCGAGCGCGTGTAATAGAACTGAGACGGTCGCGACTCATACCAGACCACGTGCACCCGACCCTCCTCATCAACAGCAAAATTAGCCCTATAGATAGGGTCGGCGTGATTGAACGACTGGCTGGATACCCGACGGGCGGGGCCCCAGTCAAAGGCTGCCGCATCGAACTGCCGATAAAAAAGGTCGCCTTCCCTGGCGCGAGGATTATTGCCGCGCTTGCGGAAATAGAGCAGGTGTACATTACCCTCAACGTCCTGCAGTAGCCGCGGATGCAGGCCGTTTTCAGGAGTGCGGGCAATCTCCACACCTGACTGGCCACTGGCGGAGCTGATCGCCATTAGCATAAAGAACAGGCCGGCAACCAGAACGCCAGATATAGCTCTTAGGGTGCAACAAAAATCGACTGATTGTTTGAACATTCGGGGTTTATCTTTGCCAAAAAAGCTCTAATAATGGTGCGATGATACTCAAAAACCTGCTTCTTTGCCGCCTCGATCAACTGAGACGACGTGAAGCAAAGGACTCAATACTATGAAAAAGCCTGAAAAAGTCGTTTTTAGGGGGACGCTCACTGCAATCGCTGCATCCCTGGTGCTGGCCTGCTCACCCGCTGATCAGCAGGAGGCCAGTGGTAGTCAGAACACTGGTAATTACGATACCTCTCTATCGATGGCGGAGCTGATGAGTCTGATACTGGAGCCGGCGGCGGATTCCCTGTGGGACAACGCCGGCTGGATTGAAAGCACTGCCGGCTATGAGGAGTTGTATCCGACTACCGATGAAGGCTGGGATTTCATGGTGGCCCAGGCAGCCCTCGTTGCAGAGTCTGGCAATCTGCTCGCACTTCCGGGCCGTGCCGTCGACGATGACGCCTGGCTTGTGTACTCGCAAGGCATGATCGAAGCAGGCAATTTGGCTATGGATGCTGCCAGAAGACGACATGAGGATGATTTTTTCCAGGCCGGAGCCCAGTTATACAGTGTCTGTCGCGCATGCCACCAGTCCTACAATCCCGACATAGTATCGAGGTTCGTTGACGGGGAACCTGCGGCTGAAAACTTATGACAGGAAATCGACAGAGGCCTGCCCGCGCCGGGCTGCTGATTTCGCTGGTCTTACTGTTCGTCGGCAGCACGGCACTCGCTCACTCGATCGCAAACGATGACGCAAACTTTGTCCTTGGTGTGGACGGTCCGGCGGTGCTGCCATTTATCTATCTGGGCGCCAAACACATGGTCACCGGTTACGATCATCTGCTGTTCCTGGTCGGAGTGATCTTCTTTTTGTACCGGCCAAGGCACGTGGTTCAGTATGTTACGCTGTTCGCACTGGGACACAGCATCACCTTACTCACCGGGGTACTGGCCAACTGGCAGGTTAACGCTTACCTGATTGATGCTGTAATTGGACTCTCCATTGTCTACAAGGCCTTCGAAAACCTGGGCGGCTTTCGAATACTCCCGTTTCAGCCTGATACGAGGGTTGCGGTATTCGTATTTGGGCTCTTCCACGGACTGGGGCTGGCTACCAAACTGCAAGAATATGAACTCGCGGACAACGGGCTGGTTACCAACATCATCAGTTTCAATATAGGAGTTGAACTTGGCCAGATTCTGGCGCTGTCGGCAATTTTCATATTTCTCAGCGCCTGGCGAACCAGTAGCAGTTACCTGAGACACGCCTTCACCACAAATACCGCGTTGATGACAGGGGGTTTCCTGCTCGCCGGTTATCAACTGGCCGCTTTTTTCCTAATGCCGTCTTATCTGTAGCAATTCTGGAGTGTTGCTTTGAACAACGATCAAGCTCAGCAAGCGCCTTCTCCCAGGGCACTGTTTACCGCTTCACTGGTGGCAACCGGTGTTGCGCTGGTGGTCCTGTTTGGCGCCATTTTACCAGCGGAGTTTGGCTATGATCCCTTTCGAATTGGCCAATTGCTGGGTATCAACGGGCTGTCTCAGGGGGACGAACAGCCCCTCGAAGCACAGCTGCTACCCCACCGAAGCGATGTCGTCGAGTTTTATCTCGAACCGTTTCAGTCTGTCGAATACAAGTACACGATGGACCTCAATGCGCCTATGGTGTTCAGCTGGAACGCCGACGGGGAGCTGTACTACGACATGCATGCAGAGCCGGCCGGGCTGGGTGTGGAATACGCCGAGAGCTTTGAGCAGGGCACCGCAGTAGCACGAACCGGCGCCTATTATGCCCCGTTTGCCGGCATTCACGGCTGGTTTTGGGAAAATCGCAGCGGTCGTGATATCGAGGTGCGACTTTACACTTCGGGCTTCTATGACCACTCGACCGTATTCAGCGGCAGCGTGGAGTACGACCGGGAAATCGAGCCGTTGATCCCTGACTTTCCCGAGCCTGACCTTTAATTTCCGTAGCCGATACTATCCCAGTGAACGAATCCTTTCCCGCGTTTCAGTCCCTTCTCTCAATAGTTGGAGACAATATCTATCTACAGTCACTGATCCCGCTGGTGCTGGCGATTGCTATCGGCTGGATTTTCAATAATGTCATTATCACCAACCTGAGAAAGATATCAGCAGGCTCCCAGTTCGGCCTGGATGACCGCCTGTTCAATTTACTTCAAGGGCCGGTCTTTCACTCTATTCTCCTGCTGGGCCTCGCCGGTTCCCTGTTGGTGCTGTCACCCCCCGAGCCCTATCTTGGCATCGGCTTTTCACTGTTCAAGACCCTGGCAATCTTCTTCTGGGTCATGTTCCTGCTGCAGGCGAACAAGATTGTCCTCTCCGCCATCGCAGTCAACGAAAAACGGGTCAAGGCGATTCATCACCAGACCCTGCCACTATTCCTGAACCTGTTCAATATCATCATCGTCGTGCTGGCGGTGTACTTCATATTCGCCGCCTGGAATATCGACATGACTGCCTGGCTGGCCTCGGCGGGTATTGCTGGCATCGCTATCGGCTTTGCAGCCAAGGACACCCTGGCCAATCTTTTCTCCGGCGTCTTTATCATGGCCGATGCGCCCTACAAGATCGGAGACTATATCGTGCTGGATACGGGTGAGCGGGGCGAGGTGACCCATATCGGTATTCGTTCTACCCGGATTCTCACACGGGACGACGTAGAAGTAACTGTGCCCAATTCTGTCATGGGCAATACCAAGATCATCAATGAATCCGGTGGACCCCATGAAAAATTCCGCTGCAGTGTCGCCGTAGGCGTGGCCTATGGCTCAGACATCGACAATGTCAGAGAGATTCTCATGGGCATAGCCATGGCTGAAGAAATGGTGTGCAGGGATCCGGAACCGCGGGTGCGATTTCGTCAATTCGGCGCATCCGGACTCAACTTCGAACTCTTGGTATGGATTGAAACCCCATCCCTGCGCGGGCGGGCCGTAGACCGTCTGAACAGCGAGGTCTACAAGCAGTTTGCCAGCAATGGCATAGAAATCCCCTATGCGAAGCAGGATGTCTATATCAAGGAGCTTCCAAAACGTAATGACTCACAGACAGAAGAGTCATAGAAGACCTCGAGAAGATTCATGGGGGCTGCCTTTTGCGCAGTCCCGCTATTGGGATCCACTTCAGAGCACCCGCTGGCGAACATTTTAACCCGAAAAAAAGCCCGCTCCGCGCTTGCGGAACGGGCTTTGTTCGTTTCACTGCAGGGGAATTTAAGACCGCGCAGTGCCGACTGTTCTAGTTGCCGTCGGTTGGATCTGATCCGTCACGAGGTGCCCCGGTACCGGAGGAACCCATGAACAACTTGCGACCATCCGGGAAGGTAATATCCCGGCCATTGGCTCGGCAGGTAGGCTCACACAGGCGATCCTTGCTCTGGTAGCCGGTAACCACGATGTCGGTTCCCAGCTGCAGCGAATTCCTGTTGATGCCGCGACGCAACAGAGTGTTGGGCGTGCCGCCCTCAACCATCCAGGGTCCGGGATCTTCTGTGCTCTCAGGATCGTTGTTATCCAGGTGGATCCAGGTGTGCGGATTAATCCACTCCACTCGAGTGATTGGACCACCCAACCTCACAGGCAGGTTCGCATCAAACTCGGCAGAGAATGCATGGTGGGCCGTGGCAGGCGTCTTGAGAGCAATGACACCGACTGCGGCGACAGCGGCTGCTGCAAGTAACTTGATTTTCATAGGTATACCCCTTCTCACTCCATCTCTAGTTTTTCTAAATTCTCTCATTCAATTCTTCATATCTCAGAATTGGTTTAACTTTCCAATTTCTCTCGACTTAGCCCTGTTGTACACCAAATGGACCCGATCGAAAAGCTTTTTACGTCCAGATGACCAGTATTGTAACCAAATGCCCGCGAAATACCAGAATCGCAGTTTTCGCGGGAATTTAGTTTAGTGTTACTTCAGCTTACTGATTTTGCTCCTGGGCCATTTCTTCCCGCAAACGCTGTTCAAATTCTCCGCCTTTGCGGTACTGCCCGTACATCAGCTCTTCCACAAATTCAACACACTTGAACTGGGGCAGTTCGTAGCCTTCTTCGAGGCGTCGGTAAATTGGCATACTAATGGTCCAAGGTCGCTCGAATACCTGAGGATCTTCCATAGTTGCTTCGTACTGGATGACGTTCTCGCTCACCATCGTCCAGCGCTCGGTAACCTTCAGCTCGTAAGAATGGTAGTTTCCGGCGCGGTCGAACCAGGTTCGATCATCCAGGCCAGTCACTTCGACAACAAAAGTGTCGCCATCCCAGTACCCGTAAGACTGGCCCATCCAGGAATCCAGCGGAGCCGGGCCGGGGTCTGCCAGGAAAACGTTACGCACTGCACCAGCGAACGAGTAGGCTATGAAAAAAGCACTCTCACTCTGGAAAATCTGAAAGGGGTGCGGCATATAGTTGGCACGCGGCACTCCGGGCATATAGCATTTAACCTCGGGATCGTTGGCCATCCAGTTCTCCCGATTCTGATCGCGACGCGCTACCGCCTCGGGACGATAGGGGATGGCACCACCCTCGACTACGCCAAAGCTGGCTGGCACCGCACCCACAGCGCCCATAGCGACGACCTCGGGGGCCGGAACCGGGACAAAATCACCAGGAACCAGCTGGTATGCTGCCTGAGGCGGAGCCGGCTCAAGATTATCATTGGCGTTCATCAGCACCTGCCAGATTCCATTAAAATCCGGCCTTCCGCTTGGGGTTCGCGGAATGTCCCCACCGCTAGCCTCGGCAGCCTGCGCTACCTGAGGTGCCTGTGCTGATTGTTGCTCTGCAGGAGAACACGCGGCAAGGATCACTGCAATTGCGACTAGCAGCCCTTTTATTTTCATAATTCAACCCTTCTAGACGTTCTTAAATTCTTGTTGAGGAGGAGGCAAGATGTAACCACTTAGACCGGGGACTGTCAAGCCAAAAGGGCTTTGCGTTAGCCCTTGATAATCGCTGGCTGGAACGATTTCAAAACCATCTCAAGCCTCCTTGAGCGAGACTCCGATAGGCACCCCGGAAGTGGCCAAGATAATCTCAACCATCCGCTCGGCAACGAATACTCCGTTGCAGAACCTCCGGCCTGGCACAAACAGGATGGCAGTCGGCTTTACCCGCGAACCTCCCGGCACCAGAGTTACCTGGTCCTGCCGAATTGGGTTAACCCGTGCCGCACTGCAACGATAATGAAGAGAATCATGCAGATGGAGGTCAGGATGGCAGCGACGAGAAAGGAAATTCCGGGAAAATAGACAGGCGCCTCGGGGGCCGTGAAAGTCGCAAACAACTGGGTCATCAGCAGCGGGCCGATTACCGATGTCAGGCTAGTGATGCTACTCAAGGCGCCCTGCAGTTCACCCTGTGCGTTAGCCGGAATCTCGCTGGTCATTATCGCCTGGAAGGACGGCGCAACGAATCCGGAGATTGAGGCCAGAGCAAGGAAGGGATAGACCTGCCAGCCGACCTGAGCCAGAGCATATCCGCAAAATGCCAGGATCACCGCTGCCATCCCGAGCATGCCCGATCTAAACGCACCGAATTTGGGAATCGCCCACCGTATCAATCCGGCCTGAACCATAATCATGAAAATTCCGGCGATTCCGAGTGACAGGCCGATCTGACTCTCCGACCAGGAAAATTTCTCGATGGTGTAGTAGGTCCACGTGGAGGGC
>JAYPVG010000031.1:0-14378 GCA_038134485.1 Pseudomonadales bacterium | reverse complement strand
GCGCATTATGGCCCAGCATGTAAAGAAAATAGGCAAAAGCAAGCCCGGCAACCAGCGGAAACTTTCGAATCTGTGCCAGTGCTCCCAGCGGATTCGCACGACGCCATTCGAAAGTTCGCCGATTCTCGATCGCGAGGGATTCCCCGAGCACCAGGTAACCGTATGCCACATTGAGCAATGCCAGGACAGCGGCGGCATAAAAAGGAATACGGTCTCCGAACTCACCCAGAACCCCTCCAATGACAGGTCCAAGGATAAACCCGCCACCGAATGCCGCACCGACCAGTCCAAATGCCTGAGCCCGTTTTTCAATGGGTGTCGTATCAGTCACGTAAGCATAAGCGATTGAGAAAGTTGAACCGGCGATTCCAGCGATAAGTCGACCGGCAAACAGCCAGATAATTGTCGGAGCGAATGCCATCAAAAGATAATCGAGTCCCAGCGCCAGCAAAGCAAAAAGCAATACCGGTCGCCGTCCAAAGCGATCTCCCAGATTACCCATGACAGGCGCGAAAAAGAATTGCATGATGGCGTAGGTAAACAGCAGAAAACCGCCGATTCGGGATGCTTCTGACAGGGAGACGTCAGTCAGGGTAATTATCAGGCCGGGCATCACCGGCAGTATGATGCCGAACCCAACCGAATCGATGAGTACCACAAGAATGATAAAAATCAGCCCGCGGCGATTCGATGAGGGTGTGAAAGGCAAGGTCATAGGCGGTGCCCGACCGGACAGCGGCTTTCCGTAATTGCCGGTGCGGTCAGAATATCAGCTCAGGATGTTATTGAACGCCAGTTCTCGACAAGGTGTTCAGCGGTTCGCCAGGCCAGCGCCTGAGCAGTCAGCGTCGGATTGCGAGCGCCACTGGTTCCCATTACAGACGCGCCAAGTATCCCAAGGTTCGGGGCTTCGTGGGCAAAACCCCAACGATTAACCACGTTGGTTTCGGGATCTTCTCCCATCCGCGTGCCTCCGTAGGCATGCGTACTGGCGCCCATCACGCCCCCCAGTCCGCTCTTCACCACCTTGATAGCTCCGGCTTCAAGATACCACTGTTCCATTTTTTGCTGGGCGAATTCGGCAATCTTAAGCTCGTTGGCACCGTATCGAGCTGTTATCCGGGTAACTGGCAACCCGAGCGGATCCTTGACCGTTGGGTCAAGATCCAGGTAGTTGTGCTCGTATGGCAGAGTGGTCTTCTGAATATAGGAACTGTTCGTACGATCAGCGTTTTCCATGATGAATTTCTTCCACTCTGAACCCCAGTTTCTTTCTACCAGACCGAAAGTATTCATGCGCGCTGCTGTCATCGGGCGTCGGTCAGTGTGTACCCACAGGTTGGCGCCGCCAATAAAATCCTCGGCGGAGTGATCAAAGTTGTCATCAGCCCATTCATCGAGCGCCACTCCCTGCGCCGGCAAACCATACCAGTTGTGAAGATCGTGGGGGAACAATGCGGTCACCGGCGCACCCTGATGGTGGCTCATATAGTGTCGTCCAACCTGTCCGCTGTTATTGGCCAATCCGTTCGGAAAAGTGGACGAAGTGGAGAGCAACAGCAAACGGGTGTTTTCGTAGGCGTAACTGGCCAGCAATACGGCGTCTGCAGGCTGAAAGTAAAATTCGTTACCGCGCACGTATTCCACTCCGGTCACCTTCCCTCCGGCATTTGTTACAACGCGGGTGACACGGGCGTGGGTGACAACCTCCAGATTGCCGGTTTCCATGGCCTTCGGGATAGTGGTAAAGGCGGTGGAGCTTTTGGCCTGCACATGACAGCCACCCTTGTTGCAGAAGCCGTGGTACAGGCACGGCGATCTGCCATCGTAGGGTTCAGTGGCGATTGCTGCCGGCCCCTGAAATGGATTCAGCCCCATCCGGCCGGCCGCATCGCTCATCAGTTCGGTGAAAGGCGAACTGCGCAACGCTTTCATGGGGTACTCCCGCTGGCGGGGTCCCTCGAATATATTGCCGCGCCGGTCTATTTGTCCCTGAACGTTGCCAGCCTTGCCCGATACGCCAACCGTCCGCTCCACGATGTCGTAATAGGGTTCCAGTTCATTGTAGTCCAGCGGCCAGTCTTCCACTGTTGAGTTGCCCGGAATACGAGCCGCTCCGTAACGTCGCCTGGTCTCACTAACCACCTTGAAATCCCATGGATTAAGACGCCAGCTCTGGGCCCAGTAATGCATGCTGGTTCCACCCACCGCATTCATCATCGGATGCCCGCCCTGCTTGGCCGTGGTATCGGAATAGCCGCGCACCGTGGGGGCTTCTCTGGCTGCTTTCTGCACGGTCTGGGGCCAGTTTCGATTAAAGTTGCGCAACTCATCAGGAGCAAAGTCCCGCGTGCTCAGCCAGCCTCCGGCTTCCAGACCCACGACATTCAGCCCGGCCCGGGTGAGCGGCAACACGCCAACACCGCCGGCGGCACCAAGTCCGACTACTACTACGTCCGTCTTTGGAAGGTTAGTTGCCACTGCGGTTACCTCCACTAGACGCGATCAACTTGGTGAAGGTTGGAATGTCATATGCCGACTGATGGGCGGGCTGCAGGGAGCCTCCCCGGGAGACATCATCTTCAGAGGCGCCAATCCGGACCCCCGGGTAACGCAGCATGTCCCAGCCGATAAAATCGCGATTGCCACCATAGTAGGGATCGCTGAATGTCCCCTCGATAGTGTGATTGCGCACCATATTGAAAAACCCGGCTCCGCTGGGATTGAACCCGGGTATCTGACCCTCGGTGATAGTCTGCAGAATATTATCCTGCGATTCCGCTGGCAGGCGATGAAAAGGCTGGTTATGCAGTTTGCGGGCGTAGTCGTCCAGTGCTGCCAGTCCCGCCGCATAATTTGCCCGCGAACCGGCATTGTCGGAAGCCAGAGAACGATCGATATAGTGAACAGCCCTTGCCTCTCTGGCCCCCGGGCCGTTCTCATCGGCAGGAATTATTCGCTCGGTTATTGCTTCCAGAGTTTCGGCTTCTGCAGCAGTGAGAACCTCCAGGGCTTCCTGACTCCTAGGATGAGTACCCGGAACTGAAGGGTTTTCGGCAGCCATCACCTTTGAAACCGAACCGCTGCCGGCGATTGCAGCCCCGACCAGGCCCGCACCCTTTAGCAGGTTGCGACGCGAATGATCCGGGAGAGGCTGCTGTTGGTTCTGGCTGAGTTTGCTCTTGTTTTTGCTGGCCATGCTTGTCTCCATCAGCAGACGACAGTTGCTGGCAGCGTAGCAAATCTTTGAATTACTGTATATGACGCGGCAGCGGCGACCAGGCCGGGCGTTTTAATCAACCTGCCAGGTATTACCGCTGTGTAACAGTTCCTTGAGATCGCCTTGTTCGCGGCTGCGAATGCTCAATTGCTGCTCACAGGAATCTTCCACGTATCCGGCCTTGCTTTCACGGTACAACACGCCGACGGCGACCGGGTATTCCGGTCCTTTCATAGCGGCGAGCAGCTGTGCCAGTATCTTGTTGCTCTCATCGTGAACCAGCAGACCAGCTTCTTCTGCACCCTCTCCGCCCAGCTCCACCACTTCGAGCCTGAGAGTTTGACCATCAAGTCTAATACCCCTATTGCGCTCAGCACCGAAAACCAGCGGTTTGCCATGTTCGAGTTCTACTCTGTTGTCAGCAGCAATCTTACGGTCTTTCACCTGCTCAAACACGCCATCATTGTAAATCGGACAGTTCTGCAATATTTCGACAAAAGCCGCGCCCCTGTGCTCATAACTGCGTCGCACGCAGGAGCCCAAATGTTTCGCTTCAGTGTCTATCGACCGAGCCACAAAAGTCGCACCGGCAGCGAGTGCCACTTCGCAGGGAACCAGAGGCAGGTCGATGGAACCAGCGGGCGAAGAAGGCGACCTGGTACCTTTTGCTGACGTTGGAGAATACTGTCCTTTGGTCAGCCCATAGATTTCGTTGTTGAACAATAATATTTGCAGGTCGATATTACGACGCAGCACGTGCAGCATGTGATTGCCGCCGATACTGAAGCCATCGCCATCACCGGTGACCACCCAGACATCCAACTCTGGATTGGCCAGCTTGACACCTGTGGCAACTGCCGGCGCTCTTCCATGAATAGTATGGAATCCGTAGGTATTCATGTAATAAGGGAATCGTGAAGAACATCCAATTCCAGAAACAAACACCTGATTTTCTTTTGCTGCACCGAGTTCCGGGAGTAATTTCTGCACAGTCTTTAAAATCGCGTAGTCACCGCAACCCGGACACCAGCGGACTTCCTGGTCGGTCGCATAATCCTTGACGGTCAGCGCCTGATTCATGATTGGGCTCCTGCAAATTGCTGGCGAATGGCAGCCATGATGTCGCCAATTTTAAAAGGTTGTCCGGAAATTTTGTTTAGGCCATCGGCATCCAGCAAATACTCGGCGCGAATCAGTCTGACCAGTTGTCCGGTATTCATTTCCGGCACCAGTATTTTTTCGAATCCGCCGAGCAGTTCACCCAGGTTTCGAGGTAATGGCGACAGGTACCGAACCTGGATGTGCGACACATCCAGACCATCGGCACGACAACGCTTCACCGCCTGGTGGATGGCTCCAAAGGTAGAGCCCCAGCCGACTACCGCCAGCTTGCCGGTATTGTTACCCAGACAGACTTCCTGCAGAGGAATATCGTCTGCGATACCTTGAATCTTGGCCTTACGCAGATCGGTCATCTTCTGATGATTGGCGGGCTCATAGGAGATGTCACCAGTGTCGTAACTGCGCTCGATTCCACCAATACGGTGTTCCAGACCTTCGGTACCGGGTCTCGGCCAGACCCGCGCCAGCGTGTCGGCGTCACGCATGGACGGCCTGAAATCTTCAACTGGCTGTTGAAATCTGACAGGAAACCGGGGCAGGGATTCTACATCCGGAATTTTCCAGGGCTCGGCCGCATTGGCAAGATAACCGTCGGACATCAGCATCACAGGAGTCATGTACTTGATGGCAATGCGAGTCGCTTCTATGGCAACTTCAAAGCAATCAGTGGGGGTGCTGGCCGCGAGCACTGCTATCGGCGTGTCGCCGTGCCTGCCACCCAACGCCATATTCAAATCCGACTGCTCGGTTTTTGTCGGCAATCCGGTGGAAGGTCCACCCCGCTGGGTATTGACCACCACCAGAGGCAATTCTGTGGCGGCGGCGAGTGCGATAGTTTCTGCTTTCAGCGCGATCCCTGGTCCGGCACTCGATGTTACCCCAAGGCTGCCCGCAAACGAGGCTCCTACCGCGGCGCAGGCTGCTGCTATTTCATCCTCTGCCTGAAAAGTGTTGATGCGAAAATTCTTACGATTTGACAGTTCATGCAACAGGTTGGACGCGGGCGTAATCGGGTAGGAAGCGAATAGTATATCGATCTCCGCCAACTCACTCGCGGCGACCAGCCCCCAGGCCAGCGCTGTGGTTCCCGTAATATTTCTGTAGGTGCCAGGTGGCACATTTGCCTTGGGAATTTTGTATACATGAATGCCGGAAGGAAGTTCGGCTGTTTCGCCGAAGGCGTGGCCGGCATTCAAAGCGGCGATGTTGGCCTCGGCGATTTCGGGCTGCCTGGCAAATTTCTTCTTTAGACCGTTGATAGTCGCCGACCTGTCCCGGTCGAACAACCACATCACCAGACCCAGGGTCCACATGTTTTTGCAACGAAGAGCTGCCTTGTGCCCGAGGTCATAGGGTTCTACCGCGGCGAGCACATGCCTGGAAATATCGATGGATAAAACCCGGTATTGGTCCAGCGAGCCGTTTTCCAACGGGTTTTCAGTGTATCTTGCCTTGACCAGATTCTTGTCAGTAAAAGCACCTGAATCAACAATGATGAGGCCACCGTCAATTAGGTTGGCGAGATTGGTTACCAGTGCCGCCGGGTTCATCGCCACTAGCACGTCAATGGCGTCACCGGCAGTGGTGATGTCGTTGCCACCAAAGTAGATCTGGAAAGCCGACACGCCAAATGTTGCGCCGGCCGGAGCCCGAATCTCCGCGGGAAAGTCCGGGAACGTCGAGAGGTCATTACCGTAGAGCGCCGTGGCCTGAGTGAAATTCGACCCCGTCAACTGCATACCGTCTCCCGAGTCGCCGGCAAAGCGGACGACAACATCCATCACCTGCTTGTCGTCCAGGTGATGCTCGTCCAGATTCTCTTCGACCAGTTCCATCAGGCTATTCCGTGACTTAAAAGTCGCGGGATTCTAGCAGATAATTAGCCTCGGGTCTGCACGCAGAAATTGCTGAAGACCCTGTAGTTCAGAGGGTTTTCCCTCTGACCCAAAGCTCTGATAGGGTTACCAAAATTAACGGACAACAGGACAATTATCGTGGAGCAACAGAAAGATTGCGAAATCGCACCGGGGAGGTACCGACACTACAAGGGTGGTGAATACCAGGTAATAGGGGTGGCACTACACAGCGAAACCGAAGAGCAACTGGTCGTCTACCGCCCCCTGTACGGAGAAGGGGCTCTGTGGGTCCGGCCGCTAGGGATGTTCCTTGAAACGGTCGAGGTGGATGGCAGCCCAGTTCCCAGGTTCAAGTTTCAAGCTTGATAAGCTCGTAGCCTGAAATCGAGATTTCAGCAATCGAGCAGGAGGCGGGAGGATGAATTGAAATGCCTTCTCAACTCTTCATCTCTTTATTTCGCACCGCCATCCAGATTAAGCCGAGGACGAATAGCATTGTGATAATCGTGTCAATAATTATCCCGGATTGATCAATGTAAGAACCATCATCATTGACGTTGCCTCCTAAAAACAAGACGCAGTATAGGAGCCACACTGAAATTAAAATGACCTTCGGCTTTTGCAAGGCTTTTTCTAACATAAGACCCATCCTGTTCTGTCCGTTGTGGATTGACATTCCTGCACTGCCCGGCAATCTATCATGCTCTCATACGCTGCAGTTGGATAGTTAATTGGTGCCGGCAATAGGCTAGGCTCGCAATTTCGTGTTGCTCTGACATCCCAAGCTGGCGCCGATGCTTTCAGTGCAAATCGCAATTTGGATCAATACCCAATCCACCTGGATTGAATGTGTTGTTCCCACCATCACGAACAAGCGCTGCAGTGCCTAATTGGCTCTGGTTACAAACAACCCCATTGGGAGTACTGCTCGAAAAATATAGTTCAGTATTAGGGTCTAAATGAAAAGAGCCATTAATAACGCTATAAGAGACCGCGGAACTTGAGTTGCTGCTTATTTGAATTGGACCACCAATGTGACTGTTATTAATACGTAAGTGACTATCGTCAAAAGCACGAACCCAATTACCTAATCCTGAAGTTACTGCGTCTAGTTCTGCAGTTGAATTTCGGTTGACATCGAGCCCACCGTCGAATTGAACATTGTAAAACTGCAAGTGACTGTTGTAGTACGATGATATGCGGCCTCCGTTGAATATCGAATTACTCGCGCCGACACTTGCATTGCTACTCATATAAAGAGGAGACCAGCCCTCATCTGCGTGGACTTCTACATTATTTACCAATATTTGCCACCGCCACCACCTTTGGCGTTCTGCTGTGCGTAGGCTGGAATAACAGCGATGGAAAGGAGTGAGATGAGGAGTATTTTGGTCAGTTTCATAGCAGTTACTATTTCCTTATTCGAAACATCTTCATTACCCAATCAAGACCAAATTACTCCGTGGTAAGAAGGAAGTGAGAAATATTGACATTTGCCTTGTTTGCGCCAGTAGCAGAAGTAAACCCAAAGTAACCCTGATTGCCAATAACGGAAGAAATATTCACAGAGCGCGTCAGAGTGAGGGTCCCCGTCACCAGCGTCAATAGCTCATTGGCGGCGTCATATGACACCGTCACAGTGTGCTGCGCCCCATCGTTGATATCGTAACTAGGCGTCCCTATCGGAAGCAGCGTTTCATTTCGAGCTCCATTCATAACAAACTGAATATGGTTGTTGTTCGGATCACCAGTGTCGGTATAGCAGTCAAATTCAAAGCCGATGCTCGGTGTCACGATGTCGTCAGGTTCAGTTGACGCAAGTGAACCGTAATATCCTAAATTTCCGCCCCCCCGGCCTAGCGCGTCTAAACCAAGCGCACTATTGTGGAGCGCGAATACAAATCCACTACTCGAACCGACTTTCTGAAAGGTAAATTCAACTGTCCAACTCGTGTCAGGAGGCAAATTAATTGGATCCTTAAAATATGCGGAACCCCGTCTGTTACCGTAAAAGTAGAATCCCTCATCCGGGTTTTCGCAATCGGCATCAGTGTTGGTGGCTATCCGCAATTCGCCCGCTCTTATACCGGCACAGCCGTTGACATAAAATTCGTTGGCGAAATCGTCCGTTCCATACGTGTTAGTGGTACTGCCCACGCTGCAGACGACATTTCCTGACTGATCGAAGCCGATGACATAGGTGTCACAACTCTGCCCAAAAAGAATGGAGACACCATCCGCTCCCTGCGGCCCCTGTAGCGAAGCGATAAAATCAGCCTCACTTCCGCTGTTACCCAGATTCAACCAGACCTGATAGGCAGATATCCCCGGTGCCCCATCTGTGCCATCAACGCCATCCGTTCCATTGGTGCCGTCAACACCATTGGTTCCATCCACTCCATCCACTCCATCTATTCCGGGCTCACCCTTTGGTCCAGCAGCGCCCAGCGTGACATCGAAAGTATCGGAGCCTCCCGAATGGCTCACTGTCAGTGAGTAGCTACCTGGACTTACGCCAGCCGGCAGCAGCGCCTGAATGATCGTGGCGCCCGCCGAATCAATAGTCAGTGCCCCAATATCGCCGAGAGTCAGAAGAGGGGTAGTCGTTGTGTCGTCCAGACCTGTACCTAATATCTGGAGTAGCTGCGGATCGTTCTCGTAATTGGCTACAACGGTGAGAATGCTCGGAGCCGGAGCGCCTTCACCGCCACCACCACCTTTACCACCGCCGCCACCTTTGGCGTTCTGTTGGGCGTAGGCTGGAATAACAGCGAGTGAAAGGAGCGAGATGAGGAGTAATTTGATCAGTTTCATGGAGGTTCTCATTCTTGTTGTTTGATAGGATTAGCTTCAGCGTTCACTGATTGCCCCGTCCGATACGCTTCAACACAATGTTTTCTGCAGATCTTCATGATTCATTGCTGAGGCAACGCATCATAGACTGCCTCGATCCTCGATAGGATCGGTTGGGAGATTGGAAATGATTCGATAGACGTTACGGTCCGAACGGCTGACAACATACAAATGCCAGCCGTCAGTTGTAATTCCAACTGGTTCGCTGATGCCATCAAGGATTGGTACAACGTCGCCAGTTGAGGGATTTGCTCGGTAAATTTGGGTGGAGTCTCTCAAGCTGAAATAGGTGTAACTCCCATCGGATGAAATTCCCCACGCTCTTCCGTCCGCGAGCTTCTGATAGGAAAAGCTTGGGTCGCTGCGGTCAATTTCCATTACGCCAGCGAATGGTCCGACATAGAAATGCTCCGGAGTCATTGCCGTCCTCAGAATGTCATCCGAGAACAGGTCGATCCGTTCGCCTGTGACGAGGTTGTACGAAAAAGAAGGTCGGTCATACCTTTCCCATACGTATAACAACTGCTGATCACCATCCAGACTCAAGCCATTGGAGTCCGTTGCCTGCACGACTGTGACAATCTCCCCAGTTTCGAGATTTCTCCGTTTGACAGTCTGGTACCCCTCCAGGTAATAAATGTAGGTTCCATCCGAAATCAGGTCATATGTACAGTTGGAGCTTGCTAAAGTGTCTGTCGCCCCGGTGCTCAAATTCAGCCGTTTGATCGGTGAAGCGCAGGCGTAAAGGTATCTGCCATCCGTGGTTATGCCGTGCCCCGCGGTCGAAGTCATTACAACCTCGATCTGACTGCTAAGATCAAGGGCATTTCCCTGCACATCTCCCGAATAGAGAAAGGTGGTACTGCCTCCGCTGCAGACGACATTTCCTGACTGATCGAAGCCGATGACATAGGTGTCACAACTCTGCCCAAAAAGAATGGAGACACCATCCGCTCCCTGCGGCCCCTGTAGCGAAGCGATAAAATCAGCCTCACTTCCGCTGTTACCCAGATTCAACCAGACCTGATAGGCAGATATCCCCGGTGCCCCATCTGTGCCATCAACGCCATCCGTTCCATTGGTGCCGTCAACACCATTGGTTCCATCCACTCCATCCACTCCATCTATTCCGGGCTCACCCTTTGGTCCAGCAGCGCCCAGCGTGACATCGAAAGTATCGGAGCCTCCCGAATGGCTCACTGTCAGTGAGTAGCTACCTGGACTTACGCCAGCCGGCAGCAGCGCCTGAATGATCGTGGCGCCCGCCGAATCAATAGTCAGTGCCCCAATATCGCCGAGAGTCAGAAGAGGGGTAGTCGTTGTGTCGTCCAGACCTGTACCTAATATCTGGAGTAGCTGCGGATCGTTCTCGTAATTGGCTACAACGGTGAGAATGCTCGGAGCCGGAGCGCCTTCACCGCCACCGCCGCCACCTTTGCCACCGCCACCACCTTTGGCGTTCTGCTGTGCGTAGGCTGGAATAACAGCGAGTGAAATAAGTGAGATGAGGAGTATTTTGATCAGTTTCATGGAGGTTCTCATTCCTCTTGCTTGATAGGCTTAGCCTTTAATTTGTGTTGGAAAATTAGATCAGAATGGGCATCCGGTCAATGAATTTCGTATGCAAAAAGTAGAGGAGAGTAGAGCGCTACCGGACCCGAATTCCCCTCGCTGCGAATCCGGGTAGGCACTACATAGATATCGCGCGAAGCCTCCCCCGGCTCCCCCCATGATCTGCTCAGGGTAAAGAATAAACAGGCAGGCAAGTGTGGGCGCAGCCGATGGCGACGTTCGCAGAGTTGCAGGAATAGTTGCAGGAATCAGGAGAAACGTCCCTGTAACTCGCTGTGTTACTTACCGTTTTTAGCGGCTTGTAGTGGTTGATGGTGCCGGCAATAGGAGTTGAACCTACGACCTTCGCATTACGAATGCGCTGCTCTACCAACTGAGCTATACCGGCAATCTGTGGTGGACTGTCCTACAGTGTGCATTTTATCCGAATACGGACTGCTTCCATCAACTTTTATCTTTCTTGCAGAGGTAAGCAATGTTTCGACCGGCCTGCCACTATCTGATCGACAGACCCGGCGGGCGAGCGCCCTGAAACTGAAGTCACACCAGCCTTTCCGCATGATTCAGGGATCAGACGCAGCAAGTCACGGACATTGCGATTGCTACCAAAAATTGCAATTCAGCAGTTTCCAAGTCTGCCGCCTTCTGTTTATACTTTCGCTTCTAACTTCCTGACGGAGCTGGAAACATGCTGAAAAAACCGATACTTGCACGGGTCACAGGACTATTCAGTGCTAGCGCGGCCGTGCTTCTGCTGGCTGGTACCCTGCCTGGAATTGCCAATGCACAGGACCCGTTAGCCGACCAATACCCGGAAATCGCACGGTTGCTTAACGCGATAGACGCTAGCCAGGTTGCCATGTTTGAGGAACTGGTCGCTATCAATAACGACCCATCTACAAGGCTGGCTCGCAACCAGTTGGAACTACACCTGGTTGAAATGGCCAACATGAAGCACGGTGGTGGTCACGGCGGACACGGTGGACACAACATGGACATGCTCGTTGGTGGCGCCTATGGCGAACAGGAAACAGCGAGTCGTGCGGAACTCTACCAGCTGCTGCGACGCGAGGTCAGTAACGAGGACGTGCAATCCAGTTACGAAAACAGTGAAGCGATCGATCGGCATACCAAAATGGTTTTGCAGCGCGGCCGGCAATTCCAGTCTCGCCTGTTCGAGATTTACATCGATGATTCCGTAACCAACAAGCAGCGTGCGGTGAATGCAGCTGTACAGGATTACCTGAGCGATGAACGCCATTCCGTAGCGTCGACGCCGAAGACCTACACCCTGTATGAGGACCACGATCACGCCACGTCTTTCGTCACCGGGTTTCCCAAGCTCAGCGGGCTGCACTGGGCCAATCACTGGGCCTCGCTGGCTGCGCTGGAGGCAGTAATGGTGGAATATACGGACAGCCAGTTCAGAAACACCATGGATACAGTGCTGGAACGCTACTGGAACAAGGTAGGATCGGAAGGCGGCATGACGATGTTTCCGGCACCGACCGAACCACCAACTGCAGCAGCGATCGCACCGCATCTGTATAGCTTTCATCCCCAGGCATCCATAATTTTGGACAATCTGGCAATGCTGGAAAACATTATTCTGGACGTTCTTTCCTATCCCAACCTCGAAGACCGGCAGGCCAGCATCAGCGCTTCCGTGGGTGAGTTCACCAACAAGGAGGCCAATATTTCGACCGATTATGATTACCTGCTGGCGGCCCTGCGCGGCGGCATTTACAACCAGGGTGGTCCAGCGGTTGGCGATTTGATGCAATCGGAGCGTAACCGCTCCCGCGACGACATGGCGCACATTCACAATACCATCATGTCGGTTCCCCAGTAGTTCCGGAATTAACTAAAGACACAGACACGAAGCACCAGCCTGGCTGGTGCTTTTTTTTGGCTGCAAAGAGAGTTGCGAACAGAAACCGTGCTTGCAGTAATTAGCCTGTCTGCCGTGCCGGGTTAAAGAAATCCACGTCCTCTGCATCAAGAGGGAATAACTCCGCGACGCTACTCTGCTCGATCCCCGCCAACTGTCGCATTGCCTGTTGCAAATGCTTTGGTTGCAATGTTACGCCGTTAGCCTGATCGACAGACAGGCTGATTGGGTCGATAGAATTAGCATTGTGTAAGGCATCGGTAGATCCCACGACGCGATTGCCCCAGGGAGCTCCTTTCTGCAACAAAATCGCACTTCCGATTGGCCAGTGGTCCTTGCCACCGCCAGCATTGTAAAAAGGACGTCGGCCAAAATCCGATGAAATACTCACAACCAACCGGTCAGCAAAGCCCGCTGCTTCAGCTTTATCATAAATATAGTGAACAAGGTTGGTCAGCCTTTCCATTTGAGTAAAGTGCAGGCCATCGTGGTTCTGGTGCGTGTCGAAGCCGCTGAAACCCAGCTGACAGGCAACGCATAACCCTGACTGATAGGCGAGAAGGGCAAGTTGCGCTGATCTAAGCAGCGTATCGCTTTCGAATTCCTGCGGTAATAACTGGGCAAAAGTATCGAGTTCTCCTCTGGTCGCATTGGCCAAATAGAGATTATTGAGTCCTCGAATCTGTCGAGGCAAAGCGTTGCTATTGGCCAGCTGTCGATTTAAGCGAGCCTTCTGGTACTGTTCAATACGACTCAATTCGTCCTGCTCGAACAGAGTATAAATGCTATTATCTTGCTCGATCCTGGAATCGTTGATTAGATTGGTAATGATGTCTGGATTCTGCAATCGACTGAACCGGGCGACGCCGGCTGTTTCGCTGTATCCAGCGGCATGTACCAGTGACAGAGGCAGTTCAGGTGCAATACTTGCCGAAACGATCGACCCAAAACTTGGATACCCGAATCCTAGCCGACCACTCCAGGTGTGTCGCACACCGTCATCGTGCGAATTGGTTTGAGTATCGATGCCGTTGATTACCAGCATATCCCGAAAAAAGCGTTCAAAAAAAGCTTGATTACCGGCCACAGGCGCATACCGAATATTACCCGCTCGAGCAATACCCTCCTGATCGGCCCAGGTATTGATGGTGCGCTCACCAACAATATTCTCCTTTGGATCACAAAAACTGGTAACGTCCCAACCACCGATCGCTGCTATTGTAATAAATAACGGACCTTCGTATCCCGAGGTGAATGCCTTGCTCGGCACGGACCAGGGGACTATTGCCCCCAGTCCGGCAACGCCAAGCAATTTATTGAATTCCCGTCTGTTCATGGTGACATATCCTTTTTCCCACACCACATTACTATTCGTGAATAAATCGGTAATCCCGAAGCAGGTAGTTGATAACAACTGCCCAGGAGCGCAGGGTCTGGTTTGGATCGGTCGTAACCTGGTTGACCGGGCCTTCCTGAATACAAAACTCGGAATCGCTGCTGACATCAGGACCCTTGCCGGCATCTTTTCGCGCCTGCCAGGTCTCGCTAAACAGGTTGAACGTGGCTTCGATTTCCGGGTCGTTCGCCGCCAGTGTCTCGCCAAGCAGACGCTCATGCAGGTATTGAATATTCTCGCGAATAACCGCGCCATGAGTAGTCGGCAGGCTGCCAAGCTCCACCAGAGGGAACAACCTCCGCTGCCCGGGAGAACGGGCAAAATCCTGCGCCACCATGGGGCAGGCGGTTTCGTTTGCCATGGTTGCCACAACGGTGCTCATCATAGTTGTGAGATCCTTGGCACGTTCGGTCACACCCAATGAATCTATGCCGCCATATATCAGTCCATAAACATCTGTGAGCGCGT
>JAYPVG010000030.1:20631-36752 GCA_038134485.1 Pseudomonadales bacterium | reverse complement strand
CGAGAAGGCGGCCGCACGGTAGGTGCTGGCGTGGTAGCAAAGATCATCGAATAAGTTTCGGTAAGGGCCGAAAGGCCAGATAAAATCTGGTTTAGAGCGTGGTTTCCCTTGACAGACAGGGGGAGCAGCCTTAGACTTTCGGCTCCGTTTTTTCCGGACATAAGTAACTGGCCTGCAATGGTCTTGGTAGAGCGCGGTAACTAATTAAAATATCGCGAATTTTTTGGGGTTTAGACTAGATGCAAAATCAACGAATTAGAATCCGGCTTAAAGCCTTCGATCACAAGTTGATTGACCAGTCTACCCAGGAAATCGTAGATACGGTAAAACGGACCGGAGCCCACGTAAAGGGCCCCATTCCGTTGCCTACCAATAAAGAGCGTTTTACCGTATTGATTTCACCACATGTGAACAAGGATGCTCGGGACCAATACGAAATTCGCACCCACAAGCGGCTGCTGGATATCGTAGAGCCTACAGAAAAGACGGTAGAAGCATTGATGAAGCTGGACCTCGCGGCCGGCGTCGAGGTGCAAATCAGCCTGGGATAATAATCAGGTAATGAATTAAGCGGTCAACGAGATTGTAAGAGCCCCGAGACCGCAGCTAACAGTCCAACTTTTAGCAACTGCAAGGAAATACAAGCCAGATTGTAAGGCAACTGGCACAGGGTCACTCAACTCTTTGGTTTGTGCCGAGACTGAGTGGCAGACATGGTGTAACGCAAGGGAATTTAGCAGTTTCCGCCGCGGCCATAGTGGGTTAAAGCCCCGTACACGATGAGGTTAAGACAATGTCGATTGGTTTAGTCGGTCGAAAAAGCGGCATGACCCGCGTTTTTACCGAAGAAGGCGTATCAATTCCGGTTACGGTCGTTGAGGTGCAGCCCAACAGGGTGACGCAGGTCAAGACCGTTGAATCCGATGGCTACGATGCCATTCAGGTTACTGCCGGCTCCCGCAAGTCCTCTCATTTGAAAAAGTCCGAAGCTGGTCTCTTCTCAAAGGCCGGAGTGGAGGCTGGCGAGGGCCTGTGGGAATTCCGCGCTCCCGTTGAAGAGCTGAGTGAAATTACCACGGGCAGCGAAATCAAGGTTGACCTCTTCGAGGTAGGACAGAAAGTTGATGTCACGGGAACCTCAAAGGGTAAGGGATTCCAGGGCGGAGTGAAACGCCATAATTTCAGAATGCAGGACGCCACTCATGGCAACTCCATTTCTCACCGGGCTCCAGGCTCCATAGGTCAGTGTCAGACGCCTGGCCGAGTCTGGAAGGGCAAGAAAATGGCGGGGCAGATGGGAAATGTTAAAAAGACAACGCAGAGCCTCGAAGTGGTCCGGGTAGACGCAGAAAATAACCTGTTGCTGATCAAGGGAGCAGTGCCTGGTGCAACGGGATCGAGCGTCATTGTCCGCCCAGCGGTAAAGAGCAGGGGGTAAGTAGGAAGTGGAACTGAGTCTTGCGAAGCCCGGAAACAAGAAGGGCAAGGATAAAATCTCACTGTCTGACGATACGTTTGGGCGTGAATTCAATGAGCCTCTGGTTCATCAGACTGTGGTCTCCTACCTGGCCGGTGGTCGCCAGGGTACGGCTAAACAAAAAACCCGCTCCGAAGTACAGGGCGGTGGACGCAAGCCATGGCGACAGAAAGGTACCGGACGAGCACGAGCGGGCACTATTCGCAGTCCAATCTGGCGCACCGGTGGCGTAACTTTTGCTGCGCGTCCGCGTGACTACAGCAAGAAGTTAAACAAGAAAATGTACCGCGGCGCAATGAAGTGCATTCTGTCTGAACTTATTCGACAGGATCGCCTGGTGGTGGTGGATAATTTTGAACTGGATTCCCACAAGACCAAGGGTCTGGTATCCAAGCTCAGCGAATTCAGCCTGGAAAACGTACTGATCGTTGCTGAAGAAGTGGCGGAAAATCTGTACCTTGCTGCCAGGAATCTGCACACGGTTGACGTGCTGGATGTGTCAGGCCTGGATCCTGTCAGTCTTATAGGCTTTGAGAAGGTGCTGATTACTGTGCCTGCACTCAAGAAGGTAGAAGAGGTACTGGCATGAACGTTGAGAGACTCTATTCAGTGATTCTGGCGCCACATGTCTCTGAGAAATCTGCGATCCTGGGCGAATCAAATAACCAGTATGCATTCAAGGTTGCTCGCGACGCCAGCAAGCCGGAGATTAAGGAAGCCGTTGAGAAAATATTCAATGTGGTGGTTGAGGAACTGCAGGTCTTGAATGTTAAAGGCAAGACCAAGCGCAGTGGTCGCGGCAAGATCCGCCGTCGTTCTGACTGGAGAAAGGCCTATGTCAGGCTGGCAGAAGGTCAGGAAATCGATTTTGCCGATTTGGGGTAAGGGGAAATTAAGCAATGCCAGTGATTAAATGTAAGCCTACTTCTCCCGGTCGCCGCTTTGTGGTCAAAGTGGTTAACCCCGATTTGCATAAAGGCCAGCCCTATGCACCGCTGGTTGCGATCAAGTCCAAGACCGGAGGCCGCAATAGTCAGGGTCGCATAACCCGACGTCATGCCGGCGGAGGTCACAAGCAGAAATACCGCATGATAGATTTTCGTCGCAATAAGGATGGTGTGGAGGCTACGGTAGAGCGGCTTGAGTACGATCCTAATCGATCGGCCCACATAGCCCTGCTGCTGTATGCAGATGGAGAAAGACGCTACATCATTGCGCCGGCCAAAGTTCAGGCGGGGGATACTGTGTTATCCGGTGAATCGGCGCCTATCAAGGCTGGCAACTGCCTGCCATTGCGCAAGATTCCAGTCGGTAGCACGGTGCATTGTGTTGAATTGAAGCCGGGCAAGGGCGCTCAGATAGCTCGCAGCGCAGGTACATCCTTGCAGCTTGTCGCCCGGGAAGGCGATTACGCTACTTTGCGCTTGCGGTCTGGCGAAATGCGTCGAGTGTTGGCGGATTGTCGGGCTACCCTCGGGGAGGTTTCTAACTCAGAGCACAGTTTGCGCTCGTTGGGTAAAGCCGGCGCGTCCCGGTGGCGCGGAGTGCGTCCCACCGTCCGCGGTGTGGCGATGAACCCGGTTGACCACCCACACGGTGGTGGTGAAGGTCGGACTTCCGGAGGAAGACATCCCGTGTCTCCATGGGGTACTCCCACCAAAGGCTACAAAACTCGAACTAACAAGCGTACCAGTAAAATGATCGTTCGTCGCAGAAATGCCAGTCGCTAGGTAAAAAGAGGAATTTGACAGTGCCACGTTCTCTGAAAAAAGGTCCGTTTATAGACCTTCACCTGATGAAGAAGGTTCAGACTGCCGTTGAGAATAACGATAAGCGCCCGATTAAGACCTGGTCGCGCCGCTCAATGGTTTCCCCGGATATGTTGGGGCTGACAATCGCGGTTCATAACGGTCGCCAACACGTGCCTGTGTTTATTACTGAAGACATGGTCGGGCACAAGCTGGGTGAGTTTGCGTTGACTCGCACTTACAAAGGTCACGCGGCCGACAAGAAGGCGCGCTAAGAGGATATCGTAATGGAAGTGGTAGCGAAGCTAAAAGGTGCCCGCATATCAGCCCAGAAAGCGAGACTGGTAGCAGATCAGATTCGTGGCAAGGCTGTTGAGGATGCTTTGGAAATTCTGACATTCAGTCCCAAAAAAGGAGCTGGAGTAATCAAAAAGGTTTTGAATTCCGCGATCGCTAACGCAGAACACAATGAAGGTGCGGATGTTGATGAACTGAAGGTATCGACAATCTGTGTTGATGAAGGAATGACAATGAAGCGCATTATGCCTCGTGCCAAGGGGCGAGCTGACAGGATACTCAAGCGCTCGTGTCATATAACAATTACCGTGGCAGACAGCTAGGAGTAACGGATGGGTCAAAAAGTACATCCAACGGGTATACGACTTGGAATCGTCAAGAAGCACACTTCGGTGTGGTATGCCGACGGCAAGGACTATGCAGAGAAGCTGCTGACCGATCTGCAAGTCAGGGAATTTGTTAGAAAACGCCTGGCCAATGCGTCGGTTGCCAGGATTGACATAGAGCGTCCAGCTCAAACTGCGAAGATCACGATATACACTGCGCGTCCTGGGATCGTAATCGGTAAGAAGGGCGAGGATGTGGAAGCATTACGCGCCGAACTGGCAATAAAAATGGGTGTGCCGGTACATATAAACATCGAAGAGATCAGGAAGCCGGATCTGGATGCGCAGCTGGTAGCAGACAGCGTGGCCCAACAGTTGGAACGGCGCGTCATGTTTCGCCGCGCGATGAAGCGGGTTGTGCAGAATGCCATGCGCCAGGGGTCGGAAGGTATTAAGGTACAAGTCAGTGGGCGCCTGGGCGGTGCTGAGATCGCGCGTACTGAATGGTATCGAGAAGGTCGGGTCCCCTTGCACACGTTGCGCGCGGATATTGATTACGCTACCTCCGAGGCCAGCACGACTTACGGTCTGATTGGTATCAAGGTATGGATTTTCAAGGGGGAAATCCTGGACCTTGACAATGCGGCTGCGACGGCACAAAGCAAGTAGAGGATCAGGGCGATGCTACAACCTAAGCGAACTAAATTTCGCAAGACGATGAAGGGCCGCAATCGCGGATTGTCCCATCGTGGCAGTAAAGTGGATTTTGGTGAATACGGTCTTAAAGCCGTTTCTCGCGGGCGCCTGACGGCTCGTCAGATAGAGTCGGCTCGGCGAGCCATGACTCGCAGAGTTAAACGGGGAGGCAAGATCTGGATACGCGTGTTTCCAGATAAGCCAATTACTCAAAAACCTCTGGAGGTGCGTCAGGGTAAGGGTAAGGGAAGCGTTGAATACTGGGTGGCCCAGATTCAGCCAGGCAGAGTTATGTTTGAAATCGAGGGTGTTGATGAAGAATTGGCGCGGGAGGCTTTCAAGCTGGCTTCTGCAAAGTTGCCATTCGAAACAACCTTCGTTAAACGGACGGTGATGTAATGAACATTAGCGAGCTGCGAGACAAGTCGGTTGAGGAGCTGCAACAGCAGCTTGGTGAACTGTGCAAAGACCAGTTCAATTACCGGATGCAGAAAAGTACCGGCCAATTAGGTCAGTCACACTTGCTCAAGACGGTGCGGCGCGATATTGCCCGCATCAAGACCATTATCTCTGAAAAGCAAAAGAGTGATTCTTGATTATGTCGGAAAACACAGTTGAAAAAGTTGCGCGAACCGCTTCAGGCAGAGTCATTAGTAACAAAATGGATAAGTCCATCGTGGTATTGATTGAGCGCCAGGTTAAGCACCCCGTGTATGGTAAATACATCAAGCGTTCGACCAAGATTCATGCCCACGATGCAAACAACGAGTGTCTGCCGGGGGATGAGGTTACGATCAGAGAAGTTGCGCCAATTTCAAAAACCAAGTCCTGGGCCCTGGTATCCATCGACGAGCGCGCAGCGCAGGTTTGAAGACGAGTAAAGAGTAAAGGTAACCAGCAAGTAATTATTGAGGAAATGCGTATCTGTCGTTGGAGGCTAATCAGATCAGCCTGACAGATGCAGACGGAGAAGACCGATGATTCAGGTACAGTCGTATTTAGATGTGGCAGATAACAGTGGCGCTCGACGCGTCATGTGTATCAAAGTGCTGGGTGGTTCCCATCGCCGCTACGCGCGTATCGGTGACATCATCAAGGTCACCGTCAAGGAAGCAATTCCCCGTGGCAAGGTTAAGAAGGGTCAGGTACTGACTGCCCTGGTGGTTCGCACCAAGCAGGGAGTCAGGCGCGGAGACGGTTCGTTAATTCGATTCGATGATAACGCAGCGATCTTGTTGAATAACCAGCAAGCCCCGATCGGAACACGAGTCTTCGGTCCGGTTACACGTGAGCTTCGCACCGAAAAATTCATGCGAATTATTTCACTGGCCCCGGAAGTTCTGTGATCCAGGCACTGGCGTAAAAAGAATCAGGCAGAGGCAAAAATGCGCAAGTTAAGAAGCAACGATGAAGTAATCGTTATAGCGGGCAAGGACCGGGGAAAGCGAGGCACGATTACTCGTCTGGTTGGTGACCGCAAGGTGATTGTATCTGGCATCAATATGGTAAAGCGTCACACCAAGCCCAATCCCAACATGGGGCAGCCTGGTGGTATTGTTGAGCGGGAAGCGGCTATCGATATTTCCAATATCGCCATCTTCAATCCCGGAACCAACAAAGCAGACAGGGTTGGCATCAAAGTTGACGATGAAGGCGCTAAAAAGCGTGTCTTCAAATCGAATGATCAGGAAATCGATTAGCGAAAGGCTAGTGAGTTACAAACATGGCTCTTAAAGAGAAATATCAGAATGAAGTGGTTCCGGCGCTAACCAAGCAGTTTGGTTACGATAACCCGATGAGCGTCCCTAAAATCACTAAGGTGGTGCTAAACATGGGGCTTGGTGAAGCGGTGGCCGATAAGAAAGTGTTGGAGAGTGCCGCCAGCGATTTGGCGCTGATCAGTGGACAGAAGGTAGTGATCACCAAGGCTCGCAAATCTATCGCCGGGTTCAAAATCCGAGAAGGCTGGCCGATCGGATGCAAGGTCACCCTGCGCGGTCGGCGAATGTACGACTTCATCGATCGATTGGTGGGTATAGCAATTCCACGTATCCGGGACTTTCGCGGTCTGAATCCCAAGGCTTTCGACGGGCGCGGTAACTTTGCTATGGGTGTGAGCGAGCAGATCATCTTCCCAGAAATAGATTACGACAAAATAGATACGCTGCGGGGTTTGGATATCACCATTACCACGACTGCCGAGACTGATGATGAAGGCAGAGCCCTGCTTGCAGCAATGAATTTTCCTTTCCGCGGGTCCGTCGCGAGCAAGGAAGCAAACAATGAAGAGGATTCTTCCAATGGCTAAATTGTCCATGATCGCGCGCGAGGTCAAGCGAGCCAAGAAGGTGGCCAAGTATGCTCAAAAGCGTCAGGCGCTGAAGGCGGTTCTCAAGGATCCGAAGACCAGCGATGAGGAAAAGTGGGAAGCTCAGGTTAAGCTGCAGAAGCTGCCGCGCGATGCTAGCCCGATTCGCCAGCAGCGTCGCTGTCAGTTAACAGGCCGACCTCATGGGGTCTATCGAAAGTTTGGCTTGTGCCGCAATAAGCTGCGGGAAGCGGCCATGCGCGGTGATGTGCCAGGTCTGCAGAAGGCAAGCTGGTAAGCGGAGAGAATAGAAATGAGTATGTCAGATCCCATAGCAGATTTTCTGACCCGAGTCCGAAACGCACAAATGGCAGGGAAGAAATCGGTCAGCTGCCCGAGCTCCAAAATCAAGGTGGCTATTTGCAAGGTGCTGGAAGAAGAGGGTTACGTAACCGGTTACTCCGTCGATGAGAGCAGCGGGAAGCGTGTATTGACTGTCGCACTGAAGTACTACCGTGGTAGGCCCGTGATAGAGGAAATCAAACGGGTCAGCAGACCCGGTTTGCGTTACTACCGGGGAAAGGAAGAATTGCCCAAAATTAGAGCCGGACTGGGTATTGCGATCTTGTCTACCAACAAAGGGTTGATGACGGACAAGCAGGCACAGGCCGCTGGTATTGGGGGAGAGATACTCTGCACGGTGTTCTAAAGAGCTGCAGGGGCGGAGTTAATTGAACGAAAAAGATTGAGCGCAAGATATTAGAGAATAGTAACTATGTCCAGAATAGCAAACGCACCAGTTGAACTGCCCAAGGGCGTCGAGGCGACTTTGAGTGCTGGCAGTATCGCTGTGAAAGGATCCAAGGGAAATTTGAACCTTGATTTGCATGAAGCCGTCGCTGTCGCACAGGAAGGCGATTTGCTGAAAGTCTCGGCAAAGGATGGCAGTCGCGAAGCAACTGCCATGGCGGGTACTTTTCGGTCGCTGATAAACAACATGGTGGTCGGAGTCAACGAAGGGTTTGAGAAAAAACTGGAATTGCAGGGCGTTGGATATCGCGCCAGGGCTCAAGGCAATACGATCAATATTACGGTGGGCTATTCGCATCCGATTGATTACACCCTCCCCAAGGGTGTGACGGCCGAAACGCCATCGCAGACAGAAATTGTAATTTCCGGAGCCGACAAGCAACAAGTCGGACAGGTCGCTGCCGAGATTCGCAGATTTCGTCCACCTGAACCTTATAAAGGCAAGGGTATTCGGTATGCTAACGAACGCGTGTATCGCAAAGAAGCGAAGAAGAAATAAGGCTTGAGACTATGAACGTTAAGAAACAGTCACGTCTTCGTCGCGCCAGGCGCGCAAGGGCAAAATTCATTGAATTGCGAACCAATCGTTTGTGTGTGTTTCGAACACCACGGCATATTTATGCGCAGGTTATTAGTGCTGCCGGCGACGTGGTTCTCGCCAGCGCTTCAACGCTAGACAAGTCTGTGCGTGGGGGCAAGACCGGTAATGTTGAGGCTGCAACTAAAATTGGACAATTGATCGCCGAACGGGCAAAAGCTGCAGGGGTTAGCAAAGTGGCATTCGATCGCAGTGGTTACGACTACCACGGTCGAGTGAAAGCGCTTGCGGAAGCAGCTCGTGAAGGTGGTCTGGATTTCTAAGGGTTTTGAGATATGGCATTCAAAGACGAGCCGAATAAGAACGAAGAGGGTCTGCAGGAAAAGCTGATCCAGGTAAACCGAGTGGCCAAGGTGGTTAAAGGCGGCCGTATATTCGGTTTCACGGCGCTGACCGCGGTCGGAGATGGAAACGGCAAAGTAGGCTTCGGTCGAGGGAAGGCTCGGGAAGTTCCGCTGGCTATCCAAAAAGCCATGGAATCTGCCCGTCGCAACATGATTTCGGTGTCACTGGATGGTCATACGCTGCAATATCCAATCAAGGCGCGCCACGGTGCGTCCAAAGTTTACATGCAGCCCGCGTCAGAGGGTACTGGTGTGATCGCCGGTGGCGCAATGCGCGCAATTCTGGAACTGGCCGGTGTACAGAACGTTCTGGCCAAATGCTACGGTTCCACCAACCCTGTGAACGTGGTCCGGGCGACTTTTAAAGGATTGAAGGACATGCGGGCGCCAGAGGAAGTGGCTGCCAAGCGTGGTAAGACTGTTGACGAGATTTTGGACTAGGTTATGGCCAGCAAGAAAGTGAAAGTAACTCTGGTTCGCAGCCCAGTTGGTCAGATGGCCAAGCACCGCGAATGTGTGCGTGGTCTGGGTCTGCGACGAATGCACCATACGGTTGAATTGGAGGATACCCCCGCTGTGCGTGGCATGATTAATAAAGTGCGCTATCTGCTGGCTGTAGAAGGCGAGTAGTCTGCACAAGCGGTTATCCGAAAAAATCGAGGGAAATCTGATGCAATTGAATTCATTAAGTCCAGCGCCAGGCAGCACGAAAGCCCGCAAGCGCGTTGGTCGCGGCATAGGTAGCGGCTGGGGTAAGACCTGCGGCACCGGGCATAAAGGGCAGAAGTCCCGCAGTGGTGTCTCCGTAAGCCCGGCATTTGAGGGCGGGCAAATGCCTCTTCATATGCGGCTGCCCAAATTCGGATTTAATTCCCGAATCGGTCGCAGTACGGCAGAGATCAGAACTTCAGAGTTAAACAAGGTGGATGCCGAGATCGTGAATTTGGAGGCGCTACGCAAGGCCGGTCTGATTACGTCGACTATTACCCGCGCGAAGGTGATGCTGTCGGGCGATGTGACCAGGGCAATCACTCTGCAAGGGATCTTGGTGACTAAAGGCGCCAGAGCCGCAATTGAAGCCGCGGGCGGTAAAGTAGAATAACCAGAAATCTGATAATGGCAACGAAACCGAATATTAATCCGGAAAACATTGGAGCTGGGCTTGGGGAACTGAAGTCCAGGCTATTGTTTCTGCTGCTTGCCATTTTCATTTATCGAATTGGCACACACATTCCGGTGCCGGGTATTGATCCTATTCAGCTCTCGCTGTTTTTTGATCAGAATGAAAATACTTTTGCCGGCATGATTAACATGTTCGGAGGCGGCGCGCTGGAACGCATGAGCATCCTAGCACTCGGCATCATGCCCTATATTTCCGCGTCGATCATCATGCAGCTTTTATCTGCTGTCAGTCCGCAATTGGACCAGTTAAAGAAAGAGGGTGAATCCGGCCGCAGAAAAATTACTCAGTACACTCGTTATGGCGCGCTGGGTCTGGCGTTGGTCCAGGGTGCGGGTATGACTGTCGGAGTACTTTCGCCCATGGCATATGCCCCGGGTGTGGCATTTAATGTGACCGCGATTATTTCGCTGGTTACCGGTGCCATGTTTATGATGTGGCTTGGAGAGCAGATTACAGAACGAGGCATTGGCAATGGTATTTCCATGCTTATCTTCGCCGGTATTGTTGCTGGATTTCCTGCGGCAATTGGTACCTCGTTGACGCAAGCCTATGAGGGTCAGATCAGCGGTGTACTGTTGTTACTGGTGGCGGTGATTGCTGTCGGAGTCGTTGCATGTATCGTTTATGTTGAGCGGGCACAACGTCGAATTACAGTCAACTATGCCAAGCGTCAGCAGGGGCGGAAAATGTACCAGGCGCAGGCCAGTCATCTGCCGCTGAAAATTAATATGGCGGGAGTGATCCCGGCTATTTTCGCCAGCAGTATACTGCTATTTCCTGCGTCGCTCGGACAATGGTTCGGACAGTCTAATCAGGGATTTGAATGGATGCAGGATCTTGCGCTATTGATAGGCCCCGGGCAGCCTTTGTACATCATAGTGTTCAGCGCCATGATCATATTCTTCTGCTTCTTCTACACTGCCCTTGTTTTCAATCCGCGCGATGTTGCTGACAATCTGAAACGCTCGGGTGCTTTTATTCCGGGCATTCGCCCGGGAGAGCAGACTGCCAAATATATCGATGGGGTAATTACACGGCTGACCATGTTTGGTGCGATTTACATTACCCTGGTGTGTTTGTTGCCGAATTTCATGCAGATGCTGGCTAATGTGCCGTTTAATCTCGGTGGCACAGCTTTGTTGATTGTGGTCGTTGTAACCATGGATTTCTGGTCACAGGTCCAGTCGCATCTTATGGCGCACCAGTACGATTCGCTGATGAAGAAATCCAAATTAAGTAATTATGGTCGAAGTGGCATTTAGGCTGCTACTTCAGGAGTGCAGAAGTGAAAGTTCGAGCCTCAGTTAAGAAAATATGTCGCAACTGTAAAGTCATTAAACGAAATGGCTCAGTGCGCGTGATTTGCAGGGAACCCAGGCACAAGCAACGCCAGGGTTGATGGTGCAAAGCGAAGCCCGATTGGTTGATTTTTGTGCAGCCGGGGTTTATGCTTTCGCGCTTTTTGTGACCGGTGCAGGCCAGAAAATTCGTAGGTTTTCGACACTGATCTGGCACCAAAACGACAGGAAATAGCGGAGTAAACTATGGCACGTATTGCCGGTGTCAACATACCAGATAACAAGCATATTGTGATTTCGTTGCAGTATGTATACGGCGTTGGCGGGACTGTTGCCAAGGCCATTTGCGAGCAGACAGGGATCGCGCCCTCCACACGTACCAGTGAGCTGTCACCAGAGCAACTGGACGAGCTGCGTGCCGAAGTCGCCAAGCTGACTGTGGAAGGCGACCTGCGACGCGAAATTTCGATGAACATCAAACGACTGATGGATCTCGGTTGTAATCGTGGCATTCGTCATCGGCGCTCGTTACCGGTCCGGGGACAGCGAACCAAGACCAATGCAAGAACTCGCAAGGGTCCGCGCAAACCGATCAGAAAATAATTGCTACCAGTTGAGATAGAGTATGGCAAATCCAGGCACCAAGGGGACCAAGAAAAAGGCGCGCAAAGCAGTCATCGACGGTATTGCGTTTATTCACGCGTCTTTTAACAACACGATCATTACTATTACAGATCGACAGGGTAACGCCCTGAGTTGGGCGACTGCCGGTGGGTCAGGATTTCGCGGTTCCAGAAAAAGTACTCCGTTTGCCGCTCAGGTCGCCGCCGAAAAGGCAGGCAAGCAGGCTATCGAGCTTTACGGATTGAAGAATTTGGACGTCAAGGTCAATGGACCTGGGCCAGGCCGAGAATCCGCGGTACGTGCACTCAATGCATGTGGACTGAAGGTGAGTAATATTACGGATGTGACCCCAATCCCCCATAACGGGTGTCGGCCGCCAAAGAAACGTAGAGTATAGATTCAAAAAGATAGAATAGAGACCAAGTAACTTCGAGTTACAGGAGAACCCTATGGCCCGCTACTTAGGCCCCAAATGCAAACTTTCGCGACGCGAAGGCACCGATCTTTTTCTCAAGAGCGGTGTGCGGCCGATTGACAGTAAATGCAAGACTGAAACGATTCCCGGGCAGCATGGCCAGCGTCGCGGCCGATTGTCGGATTACGGGGTGCAACTGCGTGAAAAGCAGAAGGTACGTCGGACCTACGGAGTGCTGGAAAAGCAGTTTCGAGGGTATTACAAGGAAGCTGCTAGGCTAAAAGGTGCGACGGGGGAAAACCTTCTGCAGCTTCTGGAGAGCAGGCTTGACAACGTGGTTTATCGTATGGGCTTCGGGTCGACTCGGGCTGAATCTCGGCAGCTGGTTTCACATAAATCAATTCTGGTGAATGGCAATGTCATCAACATCCCGTCGTACCAGGTTGCCGAAGGCGATGTGGTATCGATACGAGCAAAAGCGAAAGAGCAGCTGCGCATCAAGGCTGCGCTTGAGCTGGCAGGCCAGCGCAGCCCGGTCGAATGGATGTCGGTAGATACCTCTAAACTGGAAGGACAGTTCGTTCGCAAGCCAGACAGAGAAGATCTGTCCGCTGAGATCAATGAAAACCTGATCGTCGAACTTTATTCCAAGTAGCAACCGAGTTAATTGCCAAGGCAAAAGGTGGATTCATGCAAATATCATTGTCGGATTTTTTAACGCCACAAGTGATCCAGGTCGAAGAGTACGACAAGTGCCATTCCAAGGTCGTTCTCGAGCCTCTGGAGCGCGGTTTCGGTCACACCCTGGGCAATGCCTTGAGAAGAATTCTGCTGTCGTCGATGCCAGGATGTGCTGTCGAAGAAGTAGATATCGACGGTGTAGTGCACGAATACAGCACGATCGAGGGGGTTCGTGAGGATGTTATTGAAATTCTATTGAATCTCAAAGGCCTTGCTGTAGTGTTGAACGTCGGCGAAGAAGCTGTCCTGACCTTGGCTAAAAAGGGTCCTGGACTGGTAACAGCCGCTGATATTGAGACAGACCACGATGTTGATATCGTCAATCCGGATCACGTGATCGCCAATCTCAACAAGAATGGCGAATTGAATATGCGTATCACCGTTCGACGGGGCCGAGGGTATGCTCCGGCGGATAGCCGAGTAGGTGACGACGAGGAGAGCCGGTCAGTAGGTAAGCTCTTGCTGGACGCTTCATACAGCCCTGTGACACGAGTTTCCTACTCGGTTGAAAATGCCCGTGTTGAGCAGCGTACCGACCTTGACAAATTGATAATTGACTTGAAAACAAACGGCACAATAGAACCTGAAGAAGCTATTCGTCGCGCAGCGACTATCCTTCAGCATCAGCTGGCGGTGTTCGTCGACCTGCGTAGCGAGATCATTTCCGAGCCGGAAGAGCATCAAGACGAAATCGATCCGATTCTGCTGCGACCTGTTGACGATCTCGAACTCACAGTCAGGTCCGCGAATTGCTTAAAGGCAGAGGACATTTACTACATCGGTGATTTGATTCAACGCACAGAAGTGGAGTTATTGAAAACTCCCAATCTCGGCAAGAAATCACTGACTGAAATCAAGGACGTGCTGGCTACTCGGGGACTTTCCCTTGGCCTGCGTTTGGAAAACTGGCCGCCCGCCAGTCTGAAATCAGACAACCGCGCAGCCTGATAAAGAAATAGGAAGCAGATATGCGTCACCGACATAGCGGGCGTCAACTCAATCGTAACAGCGCCCATAGAAAAGCCATGTTTCGCAACATGACCGTGTCCCTGGTTGAGCACGAAGTCATCAAAACTACGCTTGCCAAAGCCAAGGAATTAAGGGGCGTGGCCGAGCCGCTAATTACTCTGGCCAAAAGAGACAGTGTGGCAAATCGTCGGCTGGCGTTCAGTCGAGTAAGAGACAAATCTGCAGTTGGCAAGCTGTTTACAAAGCTTGGACCTCGTTATGCGGAACGACCCGGGGGCTATATTCGAATTCTGAAATGTGGCTACAGGCCCGGTGACAAGGCCCCGATGGCTTATGTCGAACTGGTCGACCGGCCGCGAGGCGAGGATCAGGATCAGGATTAATGAGAACGCGACTGGAGCTCAATTCGGCTCCAGATTATGTGCTACCTCTAATTGAAAAAGCCGGGCTTGACTCGGCTTTTTTTTATTTTTGAGAAGTTAAACTTGAGAATTACCAGTGCAAAAGGTTGATTGCCTTCTGTGCTCGAAAGGAGAAGTATTATGGCCGCTTCGTTCAATCCCCCCGTTCGCACTTTGATGGGCCCTGGCCCTTCAGACGTAAGCCCGCGTGTGCTGCAGGCTCTGTCTCGTCCAATTATTGGACATCTGGACCCTGCATTTATCACTATGATGGATGAAATCAAACTTCTGCTTCAGTATGCATTTCAAACTAACAATGAGCTGACCTTGCCGGTATCGGCACCCGGCTCAGCTGGGATGGAAACAGTCTTCGTCAATCTGCTGGAACCCGGAGATCAGGTGATAGTCTGTCAGAACGGTGTATTTGGCGGACGAATGAAGGAAAACGTCGAGCGATGTGGGGCGGAGGCAATCATGATCAGCAATGAATGGGGTAGCGCTATCGATGTCGATAAAGTCGACTCAGTGCTCGCTGCGCACCCCAATGCCAAAGCACTGGCATTCGTGCACGCGGAAACATCGACCGGTGCGCGCAGCGATGCTCAGACTCTTTCCCGTCTTGCTCATGAGCACGACTGCCTGAGCATTGTGGACAGTGTAACAGGCCTCGGAGGGATAGAACTCCGGGTAGACGACTGGGGTATCGACGCTATTTATTCCGGTACCCAGAAGTGCCTCTCATGCGTTCCTGGACTTTCGCCCGTCAGCTTCAGTAACCGGGCCGCGGAGATTATCAGAAACCGCAGTCAGAGAGTACAAAGCTGGTTTTTGGATCTCAACCTGGTTATGGCCTACTGGGGCAGCGGTGAGAAACGCAGCTATCACCATACCGCGCCGGTAAATTCCCTGTATGGACTGCACGAAGCGCTGGTCATGTTGAAAGAGGAAGGCCTGGAAAAATCCTGGGACAGGCACCGCCGTAACCACCTGGCATTTGCCGCCGGAATAGAGGCTATGGGACTGCGATTTATCGTCGACCCGGAGTACCGGTTACCGCAATTAAACACGGTCACTGTTCCGGAATCTGTCGACGAAGCCGTAGTTAGGGCCAGACTGTTGACAGACTACGGATTAGAGATAGGCGCCGGTCTGGGTAGCCTTGCGGGTAAGGTCTGGAGAATCGGGCTCATGGGATTTGCGTCCAGTCAGAAGAACGTGCTCTTGTGTCTTACCGCTCTGGACGAGGTGCTGTCGGATCTTGGGGCAAATATCGATCGGGGAGCCGCTGTTACCGCAGCTCAACGCCAATTCCGTGAGAGCTGATCCTTGCTGTTGCTTATCAATCGGCAGCGCGACTCGATCTGAAGGCTTTATATGAGTAGTGACAGTACTAAAGAAGTCGAAGTACGGGACTTGGTTGATTTGATAGTGCTTGCAGCACTCTGGGGTGGATCATTTCTGCTGCTGCGCCTTGCTTCTCCAGTCTTTGGTCCGGTTTTTTTGATAGAAATGCGAGTTCTGACCGGGCTCGTGGTGCTGTTGCCGATTCTTCTTTATTCCGGAAAGCTTAAAGAACTGATTTCCAATTGGCAGATTCTGTCGCTGCTTAGTCTGACAAACATGTGTCTGCCATTTTGTTTGCTCGCTTTTACCAGCCTTTATCTGGGGGCAGGCACTATCTCGATATTGAACGCCACGGTACCCTTTTTCGCTGCCACCACAGGTTATTTTCTTTTTGGTCAAAAAGTAACTTTGTTATCGGCATTTGGACTGCTGCTTGGATTTGCGGGCGTAGTAGTGCTCATGGCTGGGGATAAGCAATCGGCTGCGTCGGGAATGGCCCTGCTTGCTTTTGCGGCCGGGTTACTCGCGGCGCTGATGTATGG
>JAYPVG010000030.1:7643-20621 GCA_038134485.1 Pseudomonadales bacterium | reverse complement strand
ATCATTAACAATAGGCTGCTAGGCGTCAGTGGCCTGGCCATAACCACGGGCAGCTTGTTTTTCTCGGTGTTATATCTGCTTCCCCTGGTACTGACCTGGTTCAGGCCAGAAAAATTGCCGGGCGGCGTAATGTGGCTCTATGTGCTCATACTGGGTACTGTCTGTACCGGGCTTCCGTACATAATGTTTTATCGTCTGATATTGAGGATAGGAGCGTACCGGTCATTGACTGTTACCTATCTCGTGCCTGTTTTCAGTATTTTATATGGCGCTTTATTGCTGGCTGAACCGATTACTGGTGTCATGGTGTTGGGTGCATCGCTGGTCCTGCTGGGAATAGCGGTGACTACCGGGCGTCTAAATGGTCCAGCTATTCTCGCTCTGCGACGATCCGCAAAATAGCTTTTCCCCGGCATAAAAAAACCCGCTATCGAGAGATAGCGGGTTTTTTCGCTTCAACGCGCGACCTAGTGGGCAGCGCCGGTGTCAGCGGCAGCGCCCGGTAGTGCCATCGCGGTTAGTGTGGAACCAGTTTGCAGGATTATGTACTGGTGTCCGTCGTGTACCCATGAGCTCATGCCGTAGCGGCTTCGGTCAGGCACCTCGATTTCGCTCATGATTGCTCCGCTGGCCTTGTCGATTGCGTACAGCATCGGTGTACCGTCTGTCGCAGTATCGGAGTACACCAGCATGTTGGCGGTGACCACCATGGGCACCAGGTTACCGGTACCGGTGTTGTCTACATCGAGCCCTCTTTCATCAATAAAGCTCTGGATTCGTTGCGGAGTTTCGCCGGTTGGAATCATCCAGCTGTGGTCACCCGTGTTCATGTCGATTGCGGTTATGCGGCTATAGGGTGGCTTGTATAGCGGGATTCCTTCGGGATGACGTGGCGCACCGGCTCCAGGACCATTTGCATACTGAGCAAATGTCGTTCCGGTTGGTGCTTCCCACTGCAGGTCGGCTTCCTCGCCAGGTACCAGGCGGATCGGACTACAGGCAGTGTGCGACGAAACATACAGCATTCCAGTAGTCGGATCGGCTACCGCTGGCGCGGTAATGTTGGCGCCACCTCCGCCACCAGGGCAGAACATCGCCGCTCGCTTGCCCAGTTCATTGCCGGCATGAATTGGCGGGTTAAACAGGGGACCCATCTGGTATTCAGCGAAGGCGTCAATAGCCTGCTGACGCAATTCAGGCGTCCAGTCGACCAGATCGTTTACTCCAACTCCCTGAATATCATAGGGGGCGGGACGAGTTGGGAACGGCTGGGTGGGTGAGAGTTTTTCTCCCGGCACTATGGATTGTGGTACTTCTCTTTCCACAATTGGCCACAATGGTTCGCCGGTCAGCCTGTTGAATGCGTATACAAACGACTGCTTGGTGACTTGCGCAACCGCCGGCACTTGGCCTCTTCCAGGCATGTTCAGGTCAAGCAATACCGGAGCTGTTGGAGTGTCGTAGTTCCAGATATCGTGGTGTACCATCTGGAAGTGCCAGACGCGCTCACCGGTGCTGGCGCGCAATGCTATCAAGCTGGTTCCGAACAGGTTGTCACCCGGTCGAAAGCCGCCATAGTAGTCGATTGTTGCGCCATTGGTGGGAATGTAAACCAGGTCATTAGCTGGGTCGGCGGAAATCGGCGCCCAGGAGGAAACGTCGCCGGTCCATTGCCAGGCATCATTTTCCCAGGTTTCGTGGCCGTACTCACCGGGCCGCGGAATGACATTAAACTTCCACTTGAACGCACCGGTGCGTGCATCATATGCCAACATGTCTCCCGGAATATTCTCGATGCGTGACTGATGGTAGCCCTGCTCGGCAGAGTTACCGACGATCACCGTGTCGTTCACTACGATTGGCGGCGAAGAAGAGGTGATGTAACCAGTCTCAAGTGGAATACCTTCATAAGGATCGTAGGGATGACCCAGATCCGCCAGCAGGTCTACTACACCAGTTTCCGGAAATCCTTCAACCGCCACCGGTCTGCCAAATCCTTCCAGCGGGGCACCGGTTTCTGCATCCAAAGCGGTGAGGAAGAACGCCGGCGATATGATGTACACGACTCCGCGCCCGTCAATCTCAGTGTATCCCACACCCTTACCGTAGTCGGCTCGCATGGAGTATTCCCAGCGTTCGGTGTTGGGCTCGCGGTAGGACCAGATAGTTTCGCCAGTCTTGGGATCAATAGCGACCACATGGCGGCGCGAACCAGCCACGGTAAATAATTTACCGTCGATATAACTCGGAGTCGACCGACCGCTCTGGGCATTAAAGCTTGCGCCGTCCCAGACCCACGCGACTTCCAGGTCCTGAAAGTTTTCCGCCGTGATTTCGGCAGCAGGGGTGTAACGGGTATGGGCGTAGTCATTACCCAGAGTGTACCACTCGATGGTGTCCTGGCTCATCACTAACGCCGGTGAAAGCAGCAGAAGAGCAGCAAATCCAGAAATAAAATTCTTAAAATTCAATAGGATGCTTTTAACTTCCGCAATGTTTGTTGTTTTCATTTTCTACCTCGCTCGGATAGCTGTATCAAGATGTGCAGTTTCGCGAAAAACACTTCACTCAGCGCGCAAAGGCTACCGCAACGATGGGTCTATGTCCATCAGGATTAGCGCGGAAATAGCCCGGACTTCGCGACTAACGCTCGCTCAATCCGGGCATTTGAAAGCCGCATTTCTGCAGCCCGGCAGTGAGTTGATGTCGCTGCTCTGATGAAAGCTCCGTGAGCGGAGGACGCACCCGTAACCAGGTCGGATCATTGCCGAAAATTGCTACCGTCGCTTTCAATGCTGCTATCATCGGAAATTCCTGAAAGAAACTGCGAACTGTATCCACTTGCTGCTGATAGCCGATTGCTTCGGCACTTTGCCATGCTTCCCAGAGCCGATGAATTTCCCCCGGATTCACATTGGCTGTTGCGGAAATACAGCCCGCTCCCCCATGCTGCATAGTGGCCAGCAGAAAACTTTCAGAGCCGCAGAAAACCCTAAAATTTTCCCATCCACCTTGCAGATAGGTCAGGGTGTTTTGCCAGTCACCGGAACTGTCCTTGATGCCAGCAATCGTATCGGGATACTGCGTTACAAGTCGGTCTACCAGTGCTGCGGAAATTGGCACCTGCGCGATTGGAGGAATGTGATACAGGTAAATCTGTAACTCGTCGGCGGCAACCCGCTGAATGATCTCAGAGTACGAAGCGTAGAGGCCTTCGTCGGAGACTCCCTTGTAATAGAAAGGCGGCAGCATCAGTACTCCCCGGCATCCGAGTTCAATCGCGTGACGGGTCAACCTGACGGAATCGCTCATAGCGCAGCACCCGGTTCCAGGCATCAATGAATCTGGGTTGATGCCTTGCTCAACCAGGCTGTCGAGCAAGTGAATTTTTTCCTCTACCGACAGGGAATTGGCTTCACTGTTGGTGCCAAAAACCGCCAGGTTCGTGCCCTGGGAGAGTAGCCATCGGCAATGATCTGCAAGTCTTTCAGCGTCCGGGTTGAGATCACTGTCAAAGGGAGTTACGACCGGGGCAAGTACGCCGGCAAAGCGATCAACAGGCAAGGGATTGTTCCTCGTGACTTGAATTGTGGAAGCTTCCGAGCAGTTACGGAATGCCACTTTCGCGGCGGTTTATCATAACAAATTGGGATTCGGCTTCGCGAGGAGAAAAAGCATTTACTGGCAGCTTCACGTTATTGTTGAATACAAGACGTGACGCTATAGTTAACCCTGATCGGGAACCAGGAAAACGCGATGGGTCAGAAAATTGGCAATATCCCAGCCGCAGTGAAAAGTGGCGCTCCGTATGTCTCTGTGCAATCCTCGGGAAGCAGTGCGAAATTTGAATCCGGCAATGTGCCCGTTAGCGCTATTTTGGTAGTCCTGCTGGCGGTTGCTGTTTTTGGCTGGCTATTCGCTCGTTATATCGCCAGTTCTCGGGTGAGCACCGCGATTGAGGCGCTGAATGGGACGACAGCAGCAGTATTCGCTTACCAGGATAGATACGGACGCACACCCGGGGATGATGGTCCGGAGGCATCCTTGGCAGCCAGAGGCAGCATTTGGTCAACTGTTACAGCGGGAAACGTCGACGGGCGCCTCGATATCAGTATCAACCAGCTGTTCACCGGCAATGGTGAATCGGGACCATTCTGGCAGCAATTGCGAGCAGCGGGTTTCTGGTCTGATGATCCCTCGATTACAGGGCAGGCAGCCTTACCAAGGAACCCATGGGGTGGTCTGCTTAGCGCGCTGGCAGATGACATGGGTGGAGGCCTGTCTGGCAACAAGGTTTGCATGAGCCAGGTGCCGGGTACCGCGGCGAGCGCTATTGATATCGAGATGGATGATGGGAATGGTGCTACCGGTCGATTGAGAGCCACGCAGGGGAGTCGCGGAGCCAACACCAACCCGTCCAACGGCGTTCTGGAGGCGCCCTACGACGACGGACTGGTATACACCATCTGCTATCGAATGTAACTGATGTCAGACTGTTGACTGATTGGCAGTTGGCAATTTAATCCGGATTGTCAGCTGAACTCATCTCCAATCCCGTCAAGATGCTAAACAACAACATCGGCCATATTCCGATGTGCACCATCATATCCGCTGTGTTGAATATGTAATTCCAGTATGGAATGTGTTGAATGTCGATGAAATCGATAACACTGCCATAGAGAAGGCGATCCAGCACATTGCTTGCACCGCCGCCGACGATAAAGCCGAAACACACGTATTCGTAACGCTGCAGGTCTTTGCCGATTGCCAGGTAGATGATTACGCCGATCAGCAGAGCGGCACTGAACAGCGCAAACAGCCAGCCGCTTCCCTGCAGCATACCGAACACGCCACCATGGTTGCGAACATGGGTAAAGTGAATAAAGCTATTGATCACCACCGTCGAGTTTTCGGCGATGGTGGTATTCACAAGGTAACCTATTGCCTGCGCAGTGGCCATACAGGCAATGGCGATAAAAGCAAACAGTACGATCAGGCTTTTTCGGCTATGCACAGCTGGTATCCGCGGTCAGGTAATTGATAAGCAAGGCAGAGCATAGCACAGACCCTGCGCGTTTCCCGACGAGTTGGGTACGCATGGCCAATTCTGTTTCCACATCTTTTTGCTCGGGCTAGTCTTGGTGGTAATTTTCGCCCGCATAGCGAACAATACGTGTATGACCGTCGCGGTCAAATTCCATGATGCTGTGGGCGCAATTATGCATTCTGGGTGGGTCCCAGAGTTTTGCCAATGGTCGTTGCTCGAAATGACAGAGCACCGACTTGATGAGCGCTCCATGACTGACTATGGCGACGTTTTCTTCTGTGGCTCGCGCTACAATTTTCTTTACGGCATCAACGCCCCGTTGCTGGAGTTGGTGAAACGTTTCGGCTCCAGCCAACGAGAATCGGTCTGGTTCATTCCAAAAATTATGGAACTGCTCAGGGTCCTGCTCCGCCAGATCGTCGTAGAGATTACCTTCCCAGGGGCCTAAATGGATTTCACGCAAGTTGTCCTCGTATTGCACGGGCAGCTGATACGCGCCGAACAGTATGTCCGCTGTCTCCCGAGCACGGATACTTGTACTGCACACCACGCGATCGATTGCGAATTGCCGCAATTGTGGTGCCAGTTCGGTGGCCTGCTGCCTGCCCGCCTCGGTAAGGCGAGATTCCATTTGCCCCTGGACACGGCGCATTGCGTTCCAGTCGGTTTCACCGTGTCGTATAAGATGTAATCGCATAGTCACGGGGCTAGAGGGAAGAATTCATGGCATAGCTGCAATTCAGGCATTGCTGCGCGTTCTTTCGATCGCATTGAGCCAGCCTGCATAGCGCCGCTCGCGCCAATCATCATCTTTGGCTGGCAGAAATGAGCGATCCAGCTGCCAATGCTCCGAAATTTCCTCCAGAGAATCAAAAAAGCCCGCCTGTAGACCGGCCAGATAGGCTACACCCAGTGCAGTAGTCTCGATGATTTTTGGCCTGTCTACCCGACAGTTCAACAGGTCAGCCAGACTTTGCAATACAAAGTTATTGGTTACCATGCCGCCGTCTACCCGAATAGTAGTAAAACTGGCGCCATCTTTGGCTATAGCCTGCAACAGGTCTCGACTCTGGTAACAAACTGACAGTAATGCTGCTGTTACCACTTCTTTTGCTCCCGTATCCCGTGTCAAGCCATACATTGCGCCGCGTGCATCCGGGTCCCAGTGTGGCGCACCAAGTCCAGTAAAAGCAGGCACCAGATAGACCGCCAGTTCGTCATCAGTCTGCATTGCTAACTCTTCCGATTCAGCCGCATTGCCAATGAGTTTGAGGTCATCGCGAATCCACTGCATGATCGCCCCGGCCATGAAGATGCTGCCTTCGATCGCATAGGAAGTGCGGCCCGCCAGCCTGTAGGCGGGAGTAGTCAACAAGCGGTTATCCGACCAGAGGGCCTGCTCACCCGTATTCAGCAAGAGAAAACATCCGGTACCGTAGGTACTTTTGGCCATGCCTGGCTGAAAGCAGCATTGTCCGAATGCAGCCGCCTGCTGATCGCCAGCAATTCCCTGTATCGGTATCTGACAACCCAGTATGTCGACAGAAGTTTCACCATACTCTGCAGCGCAATCCTGTACCTCGGGAAGCAGTGACTCCGGAATGTTGAACGCGTTAAGCAATTCCGTATCCCAGCACTGATCGACAATATTGAATAGCATGGTTCGGGAGGCGTTGGTGACATCAGTGAAATGACTTTTCCCTTCTGTCAGTCGCCACAACAGAAAGCTATCGATGGTTCCGAATGCCAGTTCGCCACGCTCGGCTTTTTCTCGAACGCCGCGCACGTTGTCCAAAATCCAGGCGATCTTGCTGGCGGAAAAATACGGATCCAGTAGCAGGCCGGTTTTTGCGTGCACGGTCGCTTCGAGGCCTCGAGTTTTCAGTGTATTACAAAGTTCCGCCGTACGCCTGTCCTGCCAGACGATCGCATTGTATACCGGTTTGCCCGTGTTGCGGTCCCAGATGACGCTGGTCTCCCGCTGGTTGGTGATGCCGATAGTGGCGATATCCTGCGGCATAAGGCCAGCGGCGCGCAATGCCAGTTTGCAGCTGTCGAGAGTGGTCTGCCAGATCTCCTCCGGGTTGTGTTCTACCCAGCCATTCTGTGGAAAAATCTGGGGAAACTCTTCCTGACCGACACCCAGCAGCTGCCCGTCTGGTCCGAAGACGATAGCACGGCTGCTGGTCGTTCCCTGGTCAATAGCCAAGATATTGCGATTCATGGTTTTAGGTCAGCTTCAAAAGCAGTTCGGTAATTATGCAAATCTACTCCGAACGTGTGATAAAAGTTAACTATCTAATTCCGTCGGCAAGTTTGTCCGTTTAGAAAAAATCGTTACCTTAGTTTACGATAGGTCAAATTCGAGCGATTAGTAAATCAGTGCGACTATTATTTCATACCCCTGTCTGGGGAACCAAGCGATGCATAATTACGATCTAGTCATAATTGGTGGAGGTATCAACGGAGTTGGAATAGCAGCTGATGCAGCAGGGCGTGGCCTTCGCGTCGCACTTTTCGAACAGGCAGATCTGGCGGGCGCTACGTCCTCGGCATCGACCAAGTTGGTGCACGGGGGGCTTCGCTACCTGGAAACTTATCAGTTCTCCCTCGTTAGGAAGGCCTTGAAGGAGTCGCAGCTGTTACTCGAGTTAGCGCCGCATCTTATTGAGCCGATTTCGATTATTCTGCCCTATGAACGGAAATTGCGACCCTGGTTGCTGCTGCGAGCCGGATTGTTTATCTACAACCATCTTGCCTCGCGGCCATCCTATCCGCCTGCTGCGGCGCTCAGGATTTCTTCAAACAGCCCCCTCCATGAAAGTGTGATTCGGGGTATCAGTTTTGCTGACGGACAGGTCGATGATGCGCGACTGGTTATTCTGAATGCCTGTCAGGCGCGCAACTTCGGGGCTGACATTTTTACGTATCACCGCTGCGTCAATCTCGAGGCCTGGAAAGATTGCTGGAATTTGAGAGTCTGTAATCTGGCGAGTGGCTCTGAATGACAATTCACTGCTCGAGCGGTAGTAAATGCGTCGGGCCCCTGGGTAAGCCGTTTCGTGCGTGAAGCAACCGGTGCTGCTCCCAAACGACAGGTCAGAATGGTCAGGGGAAGTCATATTCTGGTGCCATCTACCTACGAAGGACCCCAGGCCTACATGCTACAGAATGCAGATGGTCGAATTGCCTTTGTTATTCCCTACCAGGGTCAATTCTCGATGATCGGCACTACAGAGGCGGAATTTGATGGAGACCCGACCGGAGTTGAAATTTCAGAACAGGAAATCGATTATCTGCTCGACATCCATAACCGCTATTTTGTTCGCAGGATTGCCCGTCAAGACATCGTATATAGCTGGTCTGGAGTCCGTCCTCTGATTGACGATCGGCAAACAACGGCAACCAGAACTTCAAGAAATTATCAATTGGTGTTCGAAGATTTCTCGTTACCACTGCTGTCGGTGTACGGTGGCAAATTGACAACTTACAGATTGCTCGCAGAACAGGCGGTGGATAAATTGTCAGACACCTTCGATGGCATGCCGGCTTCCAACACTGCCAGGGTAAAGCTACCCGGCGGCGAGTTTGGCAGCCGAGAAGAATTGACGAAGGATCTAACGGGTCGCTATCCGTGGCTGCCCGAGGTTATCGTTTCTCGCTGGGTGACCGCTTATGGTTCCCTTGCTTTCAAATTGCTGTCAGACTGTGATGGCGTCTCCGCCCTGGGCAAAAATTTCGGTCACGGTCTGACCCAGAGGGAGGTTGACTATTTAGTGGCGCGAGAATGGGCGCGCAGTGCCGATGATATCCTGTGGCGAAGAACCAAGCTTGGATTGTTGTTTGATAGTGCCCAGCGAGATGAACTGGAAACCTATATTGCCAAACTCCAGGGGCCCATTGATCCCTAGAAAAGTCCTGACTGGAGAAAATGACAGTTGGAGAAAGTAATCATGAGATATTCAAAATTCGGTTTGATTTTATTGGCTATCATTCACAGCGCCGGATCATTGTTGGCGCAACCGTCGAATGTCGTTATAGACGGTCCGATCGAAGCTACCGCGACAGGCGACCCATCAAGGAATTTTATTTATAACGCTTCGGCGATTGAGCTGTCGGCAAATGGTTATATTGAGCAGGAATTTTTTATTGCAGGCAGTGCTAATCGATACTCAGCTCCCGATCTTGAAACTGGAGAAGTAGAAGATGGCGGACACCCATTTAAATCCCGGTTTTTTGTCAGGCGCCCCATTTCTGCTGCGGACTTCAATGGTACGGTGATAATTGAGTGGCTAAATGTGACAGGTGGCACTGACAAGGACATCGACTGGTGGCAGTCAGGGCATCATCTGGTTGCCAATGGATACGCGTTTATAGGAGTATCCGCTCAGTCCGTAGGTATTGAGTCTCTAAAGCAATGGAGTCCGGCTCGTTATGGTGCCCTCGACGTAACTCACGGCGGCATGGTTGAAAACGATGCGCTTTCCTACGATATTTTTACTGCGGTGGCGAACGCGGTCATACGACGGGGAGAGCAATATTCCGCCGGACAGATCGACGTACTTGATGGTCTTCGTGCTGAGCGGGTTATTGCAACCGGCCATTCGCAGTCGGCCAGCAGGTTGACCGCTTATTTCAACAATGTCCATCCGAGGAACCCGGTTTTTGACGGAGTGATGATTCATGGCGGCGGCGCTCGCGTTAGAGACGATCAAGATGTACGCATTTTTAAAGTGATGGCCGAAACCGACATGCCTCGCAGGTCGGCAGATCGACAGCCGGACTCCGATTACTTCAGGCAATGGGAGGTGGCCGGCAGTTCCCACGTTGATATCATATTTGAAATTGAATTCGCCAGAATGCGGGCTCTTGCCGAAGGGCAACCAATTGAATCTGCGGGCGCGCGCGATCAGGCCTGCCAGTTGCCACCCTATAGTCGGGTCCCGTTCCGTGATGTCATGAATGCTGCATTTGAACACCTGGTGTCATGGATTGATACCGGTGTTGCTCCACCGACTGCGCCCCCATTGCAGGTAGCGCGCTGGCTCCCTCAGCTGGAATTTGCCCGCGATGAATATGGAAATGTGCTGGGTGGAATAAGGCTGGCAGAGCATGCCGTCGCAACCGCAAAAAATACAGGCATGAATAACGCCGCCAGTGGGGGCTCGCGATTCTGTTTTCTCTATGGCTCTCACGAACCATTCGACACGGTTACCCTGCAGAGGCTATACCCGGACCATGAGGCCTACGTGGCGTCCGTGCGGGCAGTAGCAGAAGCAAATGTCGCCGCTGGCTATATATTGCCGGAGGCAGCCGAGAGGACCATTCGCGATGCACAAAACTCCTCGGTGGGCCGTTGATCGGAATGGAAACTGTTTGAATTGGATCATGCAATCCGGATAGACCGGAGGCTATCTGAACAAGCTAGCCTGATTTCTGGATCTTTCAACCAGTTCACCAAGAGCCTTGCAGCGCATCGTCCATTGCGCGCGCAGGGCTTCCACCTGGTTGGCAAGCGAAGAGTCTAACAGAAATTCCAGTTTCATCCGCGTCTTGCCCTGTTCCTCATTCAGTTCCATCGTCAGGGTCGTAAGGCCAGCCGATGCGGCGTCTGAGCCTATTCTGCAGATTAATTTTTGCGGACGGCGAATTTCCAGGTAGTCTCCAACGAGGGTCATTTTTTGGCTATCCCGCGAAACTTCAAAGTGGAAATTTCCGCCGGGCAGGGGTTTATTTTCAAGAATAATAACTTCCTGCATGCTGTTTTTGGGACCAAACATCCAGTCTCCGGCCTTGAAGGGAATCAGCCAGGCATCAAATACGGCTTCAAGTCCGGCGGTGAAACTGCGCCTCAATTGCAATTTGATCGGCTTAAGCGGCGCCGGCTTGTCGTCCTCAAAGAATGTTAGCTGCTCGTCGTCCATGGTGGGTCGTCAATTGGGCTGCTCAACTTCGTCTTTGCGGGCCCCAGCCAGGACTCCCGGTAGAGAGTAATTGCCCTCGTGACAGGCATACTCGTAAAGTCGGTCGTCGGTCAGTTTCATCGGAATTTCGCCACTGAAATCAGCTACAAATGTTTCTGGATCCTGTACGGTAAAACTGTAATTGATAGTGTCCTCGGCTACTCGCGTGAAACTCTCTATCACTTTCATGTTTTCCGACGAGTTTCTGAACTGTTGATTACTGTTGAACCCGGTTGTTTCCACTATCAGAGTATCTCCTTCCCAGCGGCCAATGGAATCCCCGAGCCACGGGCTGAAAACGTTAGGAAGCGGCTCACTGTCGACCCGAATAATGCGCACATCGTGCACCATTTCGACCAGAATCATGACATAGCCTGGCGATTGAACAATTTGATAATGGTTGTTGTAGAGGATTGGCAGCATTGGTGGGCCAGAACTGGATCCAAATGAAAGCAGACAGCGTTCGGGTAGTGGCCTTGATTCCGGACCTGCGAAGGCGCCTAGACGGGTGCGTTCCCGTCTGCTGTTTTCGATTCTTGCCGTGGCCTGTTCGGTATAGTCAGGCAGTCGACCGTCTGCAGGCTCGACCAGCAAAGAGCTGCGGTATTCTCCGTTGTAGACAGCCACCTGGGTTCCGTCGTCAAACCAGAAGTTGTTGTAGCTGTCAGCCAAGTCAATCTGACTCTTTGTGGGAGCAGCACGATCCGGGTCGCTGGGCTGGTCCTGTTGCTCGGTATACTCTGCGACTTGCCGCTCCAGGGCAATTGCCTGATCCCGGCTCAGAACAAGGTCCTGAAATTCTGCGGGTCGGGTTAGTGGCGTGATGGTGTTATTGGTCCATGTGCCCTGCAGATCCGGGAAGCCGTCCGCGGTACGAGGCACCCGGTATTCAGCATTCTGGGCCACCGACCATTCTGCTTGCATTGCCACGAACACTATTGCAATTCGGACAATAATCGATAATTGCCGAGAGAGGGGTAATGCTGTCATTGTGCGTTCCTTTGATTTTTAGAGATAATCCGGCTATTCCGGCTTTTGAACTTTCAGTAAAAAACGATCGGTGTTGCGATTGAGCCTCGGGTCGAAGATTGCGCGTATGTGGCGATCGTTAGGATTACGCAGCAGATCACTGTCACCCGTTATCAGAAAACCAGTTTGTTCAGCGATATCTATTGCCTGACTCTTTTGCATCCGGTGAAGTCCGCGATTATCTCGACCCGCGTCTCCTATATGATCAATGACGCCGATGATGCCGCCAGGCTTCAGCAGCGCATTTAATCGGGTCATTAACTGGAGTGCGCGTTCGGGATCAGGATTGTAATGATCATGTAACGTCTGAACCACCATGATCGCATCCAGGGATTCGGGTTCGATACTCAATTCCTCAACTCGCTCCACTAAATGAGTAACGTTGTTCAGATTGCCACGTCGAATTTTTGCTTCCAGCGCTTCGCCCTGGGAAATCTCCTGGCGGTCTTCTTCAAAACGCAGACCGCGCGGTGTATTTTGTGCGAAAACCTTTCCGTTTATGCCCACAGCCTTGCTGAGTATGAAAGTGTAATAACCGCCTGCAGCGTACACATCCAGTACCTGCATTCCTGGTCTGATACCAAGAAAATCAAGAACTTCAACTGGCTTTCTGACCTCATCCCGAACAAAATCCGTGACTTCTCGATCGGGCCCGGAAAGAGCCCGTCGCAAAGCCTGCAGATCCAGATCCTGAGCTGGCGCCGGATAGCCCGACAGTGTCAGAGCAGTGACAGATAAAAGGCCAAGGATTTTAGACAAAGCTGTTCTCTCTCTCGGTTCGATGGCCCCTAAGTTAAACTCATGGCTGCCTGTCTGCAACAACGGCGTGGCTGCCAGGTCATGGCGATGCTATCAGGCATTCATCCCGATACCTCTGGCCATGAGCACTGCGAGAATCGGGAGAATCAGTAACAGCGAAATTTCGCTTCTGAGCACCCA
>JAYPVG010000030.1:5549-7633 GCA_038134485.1 Pseudomonadales bacterium | reverse complement strand
AGCACCCATATCAGCGGAGCCGGCACTGTTAATGACTCTGCCGTCTCCTTTCGGTGGCGCAGAAAAAACACAGTGGGATAAATAGATAGTAGGGCTATCAGTAAAAATATCCCCAGTTTGAGGCGGAAAATAAAATTGCCAGTGTAGAACTCGGACGGTTTACCGGCCCAGAGCCACAGAGCCAGCCCACACAGCAATACCAGCAGGGCGCTCATCCCATACACTGCGTCAACCTTGGCAAGATTGCGGGCATCTTCTCCACTGATCGTTTTGGAAATGGCCATATTTTCAATCAGCAGGGCGCCAGCAAGCACCAGTACGGCAATAATATGCAGGTATCTGAAGAGGATGTAGCTCATTGCTTCTATAATCGCGGATCAGGTGAATAATCGGTCTTTCTGCCGCACAGCCGCATTGTAGCCTAATCGACTGGCACGGCTGTACTGTCGGAAGTGCAAGTTTCCGCTGGCAATATCCTACGCTGGCTTACAATCCTTTGAACGGGCGGGTGAATTCGCTATCATCCTCGTCCAATTGACGCCAAATGAATGGGAACTATAACAGTAATGAATAAGAATTTTTTCGCCTTGATTGAGGCTCGCCTTGGTGAACAATCGGATAAAATCTGTTTGAACTGCGATGGAGAGGTCAGCATCAGTAATGCAGAATTGCTGCAGCAAACTGCCTGTATCAGCCAATTCATAAAAAGCCAGGGGATCGAACCGGGAGAACGCCTCGTGGTACAGGTTCCCAAGTCTGCATTCGCAGTCGCTCTCTATCTGGCCTGTCTGCGTAGCGGGGTAATCTATATCCCCCTCAACACCAGTTATACCGCCGAGGAAGTCAGTTATTTTCTGGGTGATGCCACGCCCCGCATATTCGTTTGCGATCCTGTACAGAAGGACAGTCTGGCTGATGTCGCCGATCAGCATGGTGCGAAATTGTTGACCCTTGATGGTAACGGTAGCGGAACTCTGGCCGACAGCGTTGCAGGACTGGAGGCTGATACTGAGATTGCAGAGATGGCGGATGACGATATTGCCGTGATTCTCTACACGTCGGGAACTACGGGTCGTTCAAAGGGAGCGATGCTGAGTCATCGCAACCTCGCCAGCAATGCTCTGCACCTGGTAAATATTTGGGCATTCAGTGATCAGGACGTGCTCTTGCATGCGCTGCCTATCTACCATGTCCACGGACTTTTTGTGGCGCTTCATTGCGCGCTGTTGAGCAACGCCACGATGAATTTCCTAGGTGGTTTCGATGCGCAGAAGATCGTAGATTACCTGCCGCAGTCGACCGTGTTGATGGGAGTTCCAACTTTTTACACCCGGCTGCTAAAGCATTCCGGGTTTAACCAGGAAGCCTGTCAGACGATGCGGCTTTTTATCTCCGGATCGGCACCACTGCTGGCGGAGACCTTTGAGGAATTCGAACAGGTTACCGGGCACCGCATTCTGGAGCGCTATGGCATGACAGAAACAGGCATGCTGGTTTCCAATCCTCTCGACGGTGAGCGTGTAGCAGGCACGGTCGGATTTCCTCTGCCGGAAGTGGAAACCAGGATCGTGGACGACCAGCGGCAGTTAGTGCCCGCGGGTGAAGTTGGCATACTGGAAGTAAGAGGCCCAAATGTGTTTCAGGGCTATTGGAAAATGCCGGAAAAAACTGCCGAGGAATTTCGTGAGGACGGTTTTTTTATCACCGGCGATCTGGCCAGTCACGATCCAGATGGACGTATAACTCTGGTTGGTAGAAACAAGGACATGATTATCTCAGGGGGTCTGAATATATACCCGATCGAAATCGAGACCTGTATAAACGAGATGTCCGGAATCATTGAATCGGCGGTGATCGGTGTTCCCCATGAAGACTTCGGAGAAGGTGTCGTGGCTGTAATTGTCCGTGAGCAATCAGGCGGAGTCGAAGAGGAGCAGGTGTTCGAGACATTATCCGGCCAGATCGCCCGATTCAAGCAGCCAAAGAAGATCGTGTTTGTTGACGCGCTACCCCGCAACAGCATGGGTAAGGTTCAAAAGAACGTGTTACGTGATCAATACAAGGACCTGTTGGTTAGCTAACAC
>JAYPVG010000030.1:0-5449 GCA_038134485.1 Pseudomonadales bacterium | reverse complement strand
AAAAGAACGTGTTACGTGATCAATACAAGGACCTGTTGGTTAGCTAACACCAGCGGTTCTGGTTCAAAAGAACGTGTTACGTGATCAATACAAGGACCTGTTGGTTAGCTAACACCAGCGCTATTAACTACTGCGAGGGTAAAGATGTGAAAAGTGTCTATTCATATTCCTGTGCGCTTTTGTTGATGTGTGGCACGTATGCCTCGGCCGCGCCTCCTGGCGGCTTGCCAGCGGCAGATCCGCAATCTGCAGGCGTTGATCCGGTGAAACTCTTGCAGATTACCGAGCTATTGCAGCAGCATGTCGACGACGGTCTCATCGCCGGTGCGGTTGCCGGGGTATCTCGCCACGGCAATGTCGTTTACCTGAAAAGCGTTGGTTGGCAGGATATTGAGCAGCAGAAGTCGATGCAGGACGGATCATTATTCCAGATTCGCTCCATGTCCAAGCCAGTTACCGCCGTTGCCGCACTCCAGTTAATCGAGCAGGGTAGGCTATCTCTCGACGATCCCGTGTCCCAATACATCCCCCGCTACGGATACATGTTCGTATTGATTAATCCGGACGAGCCATTTTTAAGTGCAGAGCGAAAACCCGACAGGGAGATGACGATCAGGGACCTGTTGCTTAATACTGCCGGCCTCAGTCACCGCACCAGCGCGCTGTACCGGCAGCGTGGAGTGCGTTCCCGTGCCGACAGTCTTGAACAACTTGCAAATAAAGTAGCGGGTGTCCCTCTTATTGGCGATCCTGGGGAGCAGTGGGTTTACAGTATCTCCATTACGGTACTGGGTCGGGTGATTGAGATTGTTTCCGGGCAGCCGCTGGATGATTACCTTGAAGAACACATTTTCGGTCCCTTGGAAATGGCTGATTCGGGTTTCTATGTACCAGAAGACAAGATCGCCAGACTGGCGCGACCCTATCAGGTGCCAACTGAAGATCAGCCGCTGACGAGGATCGAGGAAATGGAAATTCCGATAACCCAGGATCCACCCCTGCTGGAAGGTGCTGCCGGCATGGTAAGTTCAGTGCCTGACTATCTGCGCTTTCTGCAGGCACTGCTCAATCACGGAGAACTCGATGGCAACAGGATTTTGCAGGAGGCTACCGTGCAGGAAATGACGCGTAATCAGGTAGACGAGGCATTGTTTCCCTTTGGCACCAATCCGGCTCGGCCTATGCTGGACCGCGGCTGGGGTTATGGTCTCGCGGTTGTAATCGACGAAAGTAAGAGTGATATCGGGGTGAACAATGGTGAGTTTGGATGGAATGGCTCGCTGGGTACGTTTTCCTGGGCTGATCCAGAGACAGGCACAGTGGCCATCCTAATGATGCAGGTGCAACCGTCGAACGCCTATGATTTATCCGGCAAATTCAAAAACCTGGTGTATGACAGTATCGATGCCAATCAATAAGGGTGAGGATTACCGGCGGTAATGAAGATTACCGATTGCAATAATACGGCGGATTTTCGCAAACTCGCCAAAAAACGATTGCCTGCACCGCTGTTTCATTATCTCGACGGAGGGGCAGACGATGAGGTCACCCTGAGGCGCAACAGTGAAGCGTTTGACCAGGTGCGACTGATTCCCGACGTCCTTGCCGACCTCGGTGGGATGGACCTTTCCACCCACGTGCTGGGTCAGCGGCTGGACTGGCCAGTATTCCTGTCCCCAACGGGCATGAACAGACTGTTTCATCATGATGGCGAGCGAGCAGTGTGCAGTGCCGCAGAAAAATTCGGCACTATGTACAGCCTGTCTACGGTTTCCACCGTCAGCATTGAGGAAATCGGAGCGCTTACTGCGGGTCCCAAATGTTTTCAGATATACATTCATAAGGACCGCGGACTCACCAGGGAATTCATTGAGCGATGCAGGGCTGCCAATTACGCGGCGCTATGTCTGACAGTTGACACGCTGGTAGCAGGTAACCGCGAGCGGGACCTGGTCACCGGTATGGCAATACCGCCGCGTTTCACCCTATCAAGCATGTTGAGTTTTATGCTGCATCCGGCATGGGCCTGGCATTACCTGACATCGGAAAAATTCCAGCTGGCGAATGTCTCTCAACGGGTCGATGACGGAACTGGTTCTTTGATTTCTGTGATCGATTACATTAATCGGCAGTTTGATCGCTCGATCACCTGGTCCGATGCTGAGGAATTAATCCAGGCATGGGGTGGCCCGTTCGCGATTAAAGGAGTGATGTCGGTCGCAGACGCGCAGCGCGCTGTCGATATCGGTGCGAGTGCCATTATGGTTTCCAATCACGGTGGGCGTCAGCTGGACGGGTCAACAGCGCCGTTCGATCAGCTTGCTGCTATCGTCGATGCCGTGGGAGACAGCATCGAAGTCATTCTGGATGGTGGAATCCGCCGCGGTACTCACGTACTTAAGGCGCTGGCGATGGGAGCTAAAGCCTGCATGATTGGACGAGGGTATCTTTATGCACTGGCTGCGGGAGGCCAGCCTGCCGTAGAGCGGGCATTGCAGCGCCTCAGGGATGAGGTGGAGCGTGATATGGTCCTGATGGGTTGCACGACACCAGCGAGACTAAAGCGGACGAATCTTCATACAGGACTCGATCAGCGCTGAAACAGGTAAGAGAACTTGACGAAGAACTGTTCACCGTCTTTTTTTAGGCTGTCAGTTGCAATCAGTTCTCGCTCGCCTTCCATCTCGACAATATCAAAATTGCTTTGATTGGTGTTGTAGCCAACGTAGAACGCTGACCAGGGGTTAATTACGTAGCGAAGCAGAATGTCGAAATTAAGATTCCTATCGTCAGATAGGCGGGTTGCGACTCCCGCGTCGGTTTCTTCATATTGCGCGATAAAGCGTAGCGACCACTCTCTATTGAACTGATAGTTCCAGTTGCTGCGAATAATTTCATTTGAAAAAATCTTTCCTTGTCCGCTGCGAGCTTCCAGTTCCGTGTAAAGATAGGTGTTCGCTACCCTGAGTCGATCGAATGGGCGCCATAACATGTCGGCATCGAGTCTATTGGTGTCAGCTACCGACGGTAGCGTGCCTCTGGCAGGAACCAGATTGAGGGTAGTTCCTTCACGATAGTTCACGCCAAACTGAAGAGTATTGAGTGTGCTGTTATTAAAGCTCACGCTCCAGTTGTCGTAATCGTAACGAGTCGTGCTAACGATGCCAGCAAAATCCTGGGGGCGCAGTATCTCGTTATAGCTGGTGAACGAGGCCCCAAAGCTTGTCGTGTCAAAATTAAATCCTATGTCGGGCCCCAGCTGATGAAAAATTCTGGTGCCGTCATTATCCTCGAGGTACACGTCGAAAACGGTAAAACTCCAGTAATTAAGAGCGGTTGATTCCGGATAAAAGTTCAGGTTGACCCGATTATGAATGCCCGATGTGTCTGCTCGAAAGAAACGGTTCTGGAATCCCAATTCAGTTCGAAAATCATTGCTTGTCTCGATAAAATGGGAGTGTGTGTTCAGGGTGCGCCCGGTTCGGTTGACCTGAATGTTCCGCTGATAACCAGTTTTTGATACGCCCCCGGTCGCCGGCTCGGAATCTGTGCCTACCAGTTGCAAATTAGTTATCCAGTTATCGGTCAACTTGAATCGTCCATCTACGCTGGCAACGCGGTTAAAGCCATCGCCCAGTTCACGATCGGTGAGGAGAAATCCGACCCGCGACTGGTCGGAGATGTCGCGAAAACCTCTCACGATGCCAATATTCGCTTTCTCTCCGCTAAGGGGGTGCGAAGGGTCCCGATTAAGCCCCGGCGCCTCGTCGTTGATCATGATTGCTCCGAATCCGTAGAGCCCCTGACGCCCTGTAAATCGCAACCCGCCCTCGGGGTCGACGATGCGTCGCGTGAACACCAGCGTTGAATCAGTGGAAAAGAAATCGGCATTTTCGACAAAGAATGGACGTCTTTCCGGAAACTGGACTTCAAATCTCTCATTGACGGTGACCTGAGGCTGGTCTGATTCCACCTGACTGAAGTCTGGATTGAGGGTAAGGTCCAGCACCCAGGAGTCGTTGAATACAAACTTGGCATCTAGGCCTAAATCCTGCTCAGTATTGCCCTCAAAGCGAGGTCCACCGGGAGTTCCGGTAGCTAGCGCGTCGACATCGCGGGCAAAAATGAAAGGAATAATCTGGTAGTTGTTTCCTGGCGAGACGTCTCGAATTCCCGACATCATCGCAGTCTGGTTAAGACGCCCCTCGATGTTGATGGAGTAGGGAGGCCAGTAGGCCTCCTCGCTCAGTCTCGGAATCTGGCGGCCAAACTGAACACGCCAGGTTTGTTCGGACGAATCGGGAAATCGCAGGCTGCGCAGAGGAATTGCCATCTTTACCATGTAACCCCTGTCAGTGAGCTGACCTTCGCTGTCCCAGACAGCCTCCAGTGTAGTGTCGAATCCTGCTCGCCGCGAGCTGCCTTCAGTCCAGCGGGCATCCCACTGGATTCCCAGCGGGGTGGATCGAAACGAAAACGCAGCGCGCTGGTCGTTGAAGGTATCTATGGTTATTTCGACTGAATCATCGCCGTCGATATTTTCTCTCGACGACAAATTGGCCCTGATTTGTTCGGGCTCGGAATCAAAAGCGAGAAAAATAACGTGCAATTCGGTGCGATCGTAACCGATGAATACTTCAGTGCGTTGTTGAGCCGGATCACCGTCATCGGGAAGGCGTTGGACAAAGTTCTCGACACGGGCCATGGATCTTGCCAGTGGAGTGGAAGCAGACATGCCGGCAAAATCTTCCAGGCTCGGTTCGCCATCGATGAGGGGGATCAACAGGCTGTCTTCAGCCGCGCGCAAACCCGTTCCCGGGAAAAATTGAATCACGAACAAGGCGACAACGGCCCGCAGGGCGGCTCGGCTTCTGGTTCTCATGAATCCCTCACTTTCTTGTTGCGATTCCGCCAAAACGGCAGATGGTACCCGCCTTTATGCCGGGGAAAAAGCAATATTTTGTGACGCGGAGGGGCGCTACCGGATGCGGCTCTGGTCGACAAAGCCGTCTTTATTGGGCATTTCAATCAGTGGCAGTGAACGTGCATCAAGCATTTCATCGCGATCAACCAGATCATTCAGAAACAACACGTAGGCGGTGGCCTGGTAGACTTCTTCATCGCTGAGTGATTTGGGCGAGTCAGCCGGCATGGCGCGGCGAATGAAATCGAAAACGGTAGAGGCATAAGGCCAGTAACTACCCACGGTTCTGAGCGGTGGACCCTCCGACTGCATAGAACCTCCTACCAGCACCGTGGCCGCAGAATTGCCTTCGCCATTTGCGCCGTGGCAGGCCTGGCAACGGGCGCGATACACGGTTTCACCCTCGGCGGCCGTCCCACCGCCAGCGGGTAACCCGGTGCCGTTAGGTTCGATGATGAGATCGAAAGCTGCGAGCTGTGCTGCATTTACCGGCTGTCCCAATGCGGGAGATTCAGGTTCCGTGCT
>JAYPVG010000029.1:0-40755 GCA_038134485.1 Pseudomonadales bacterium | reverse complement strand
TTGTCATGGTTTTGTCATATTTACACGAGTAAAATGCATGCTAAATCAAAGAGGTAAGTCCCTGGAGCACGTCAATGGCAGACGCCAAGATACTTATCGTGGAAGATGAACCCGCGATCAAAGACATGATTGCAATCACTCTGGATTTGGCAGGATTCGACAGTATTTCCGCAGAATCAGCCCACCAGGCTCATGTCGCGGTAGTAGACAGCAAACCAGACCTGATTCTGCTGGACTGGATGCTACCTGGAGGTAGCGGCATCGAACTGGCGCGGCGACTCAAAGGAGAAGAGCTAACAGAGAGTATTCCAATTATCATGCTCACTGCCAAAGCGAGCGAGGACAACAAGGTTCAAGGTCTCAATGCCGGCGTTGACGATTACGTGACCAAGCCATTCTCACCTCGGGAACTGGTAGCTCGTATCAAGGCAGTACTGCGAAGATCTCATGGCAAGCGGTCTAACAAAGCATTGCGCGTCTACGATCTGGAACTCGATCCTTCGAGTCATCGGATCACCATCGAAGGAAAACCCGCTGAAATGGGCCCTACTGAATTTCGATTGCTGAAATTCTTCATGAGCAACCAGGAAAAGGTCTTCAGCCGCGATGCTATTCAGAATCACGTATGGGGTAGTAACGTCTACCTGGATGAACGAACAATCGATGTACACATCAGACGTCTGCGTAAAGCGCTGACTTCCACTGGAAACAGTAGCATAAATTACTCAAGGCTCATTCAGACTGTTCGCGGGGCTGGCTATCGCTTTTCTGTAAAACCCTCCTGATCGGGTTTGCAGACCGCCATTCAAGTCCGCATTTATTTTACCTTGAGGTTTGGATATAGTGCCGCTGAATGCAGACAAGGCACTGAGATTGACGCAAGATTGGAAACAGGAATTAAACCGTATCCTGGTGATGCTTCTGGCAGGAGGCACTATCGGATTCTTGTTTGGCAATACAACCCTATTCCTGCTGATTAGCGCGCTCCTCTACCTTCTGTTTGCCCTTATCCAGCTTCGCAAGCTTAATCATTGGTTAAGCAAACTCCAGACCGATAACGCTAACCCACTCCCGGAGAGCTCAGGATATTGGGAGATACTATCCGACGACATACTTAAATTACACGAGGAGGGAGAACAGGCAAGGCAGGAATTGAAGCAAACTCTTGATCGGGCTCAAAGTTCGATCAGCGCCCTTGATATAGGCGTGGTGCTTATAGACGGGAGTAGCAGTCTGGATTGGTGGAATAGAAAGGCTGAGCTGTTATTGGGTATAAGGTTTCCATTCGACCGGGGACAAAACGCCAACAATCTGATCCGCGATCCTGCATTTGCCCGATATTTCAGTCAACAACAAAATTCTGAACCCCTCGTCAGTACTTCACCACTCAACAGTAACATCATTCTGGAATTCAGCATTACCCGATTTGGTCAGAATGAAAAATTGCTGATTGTGAGAGACATAACCCAAATGCACAAGCTGGAGATGATGCGCAAAGATTTTGTAGGCAACGTGTCCCACGAATTGCGGACCCCGATCACCGTAATCTCCGGCTATCTTGAAAATCTTATGGATAACAGACTCATACTTGACGAGAAGTGGTCAAGGGCAATCGAACAGATGTACCAGCAATCACAGCGTGTCGAGAACATCCTGCGCGACCTGCTGATTCTGTCTCGTCTGGAAACCCGTGCCACCTCAAAAAACGTGAGTGAAGTTAATGTCAGCACACTGCTGAACGAAATCAAGAACGATACACTCAATATATATGAAGACCGTCATCATACTGTCTCAGTGGAATGTGAAGACCAGCTGCGAATCAGCGCCGATCGAGGTGAACTCTATAGCGCGATATCAAATTTGTGTATTAACGCGGCCAAGTACACTCCGGAAGGCGGCATTATTCAACTTCTCGGCAATAAGATTCCTGCTGGAATAGAAATATCCGTCATCGACAACGGGATCGGAATAGAGCCGCAGCACATACCCCGTCTAACGGAGCGCTTTTATCGGGTAGACGTAAGTCGCTCCAGTAGTACCGGGGGTACAGGACTCGGCCTGGCTATTGTCAAGCACATTCTAGGCCGCCATGGGGCTACCCTGCATATAGAGAGTCATCCCGGCAAGGGGAGCCGCTTTAGCTGTCGTTTCCCGGATTAAACTATTGCAATCTCTGCGCAAACGATGCTCGATTTCGGGACACGGATCGGCACAGGTCTCGCATTGATAGCGAGAGACTGGCTGATCCATTTATACTATGAACATCCCGGGACGCCGATCTGGGTACTCCGCGCTTAGAATGAGACATCCCATTGGACGCGAAGGCGGTTTCCAGGTTCATCCAATCCGAGATATCCGTCGTCCAGGGTCAGTCGCGAGAAATCCACGGTAATCTTGCTATTGTGACCTGCAAAGAACCAGTTGGCACCGATAGTGAGTTCGTCTCTTCCATTATCGAAAGCTAGGTTCATGGCATTCGGCTCTTCTACTTTGGCGTAACGCACTGCAAATTCCAGCGGTTCCGGGATGGCAGGGAAAAGATTATGGAAAAAGTAACCGGCCTGGGCGTAACCACCTGTCAGTTCGCTCCTGGTGCCATTAACGCGGTCCCTTATGCGCTTGCGGTGATATTCCTGTTGGGCGGAAAAACCTCGATACTTGAACGCAAATTCCTGCACGACCTGATTGATGTCGTATTGATCGGAAGCAGCATTGGCCGGGCTTTCAAAGCCATCCAGATTTCCGCAGCCAGATGACGACCAGCGAGTACAGGCGCCTGTATGGGTGGCTCCGGCAATGGCGAGGCTTCCGGTAGGCTGATCGGTATACTCGACATCGGTCTGCCGAAAGCCAAGATCCCTGCCCAGGAAATTCCACTGCAACCGCCCCATATACATCAGATTATCATCGGCATTATTGACGCTGCGTCCTTCACCATTGAACACCCCGGCAAAATAACGCATGTCAGCTGGTGTATCCTGGAACAGATGGCCCCGCAACTGCACTCCGATCTGACGGTCGATAGTAAATACGCGGTTAGCTATGGACCGCTCGACAAACTGCTGCCGTCCTGACGAGTCAACCCGCTCCCGGTTCAAATCCACCTTCCACTGACCTATCCGAATACCTCCCCAGTCCCACTTGGCAAGGTCCAAACGCCAGTCAATCACGCGCGCACTCGACGATGAACTGCTATCATCTACATCGCGCGAAGGCTGCAAATCAACCTCGAAATAATATTGAACCCAGGGTTGAAATCCATGTCCGCCAATTTTCATTCGCAATCGACGTGCCTCGAAATTTGATTGATCTACGGCATTGAAAGCGGAAATTTTGCGCGGATCTGAGCGGTAGGGAGTCGTGGCTCTCATCTGAGCCCGCCACTGCAGTTCTGTTCGCCAGTTACCGTCTCTGGTCTGCAATCGAAAACCGCTGCTCTCATGAGTTGCCTGGACCGGAAATCTCTCCTCAATCTGGCGAGCAACCTCCACTTGCACAGCGTCGTCAAAAGCACTGTCGCCAGCAGAAGATTGCTGCAGAATATCGTCACTGGTCAACGTCTCCCTTTCCAGCAACGCGTCGTATTGCTCCTGAGTGATAGCCCCATTTTCGAGCAATATATCAAGCAACTCCTGATCAGCTGCATGGGCACCCGTTTGCGCATCAAGCATCGCTGCCAGCAGCAGAATATTCCTAATTTTGAAGCGCGGATTCTGAAATTTCATGCGGAGATCTCCCGTTTTTGATTCCTGAAAGGAATGAGTTCATAGATCGAAATCTAACAGGAACTGTAGGTCAGAAATATTACAGTATGATGACAATGTGACTAATTTGTCATCGAATTGAAACAGTCAAACTATGCAGCTAAATCAACGAGCAGGCGCGCGAAGAAGTAGACTAATGGCCCAAATTGCCGTCTCAGAGAGGAGAAAATTGCAGGGAGTAAACCCAACTGAAAAATTAAGGTTACGGCTACTCTTTGCCGCGGGCGAGACCGCCGTGTCGGACATCCGTGCCCCTGACAAGGTATAAGATGTGCTCGGCGATATTTTTCGCGTGATCTCCAACCCTCTCCAGTGCGCGCAGCGCCCAGATAAGATTCAGAAACCGATCGATCTTCTCGGGCTCCTGCTGCATCCAGTCGATAACCGCCCGAATTGAACTGCCGTACTGCTCATCGACATCTTCATCATCACTGGTGACTGCCATCGCAGCGCCAGTATCGTATCGGGCAAAAGCGTCAAGGGCATTATGTACCATGTTACAAACCTGCTCCCCGATGTGACTCACCTCATTGGCACCCTTGGATGCCTCACCATCGTGGCTCAGACGAATTGCCATCTTGGCTATCTTGGCTGACTCGTCTCCGATACGTTCGAGGTCGCGAATAGTTTTAATTATGGCGAGGATGAGGCGCAGGTCACTGGCTGCCGGCTGACGACGGGCGAGAATCCGACTGCACTGGGAGTCAATAGAAATCTCCAGGCTATCAATTTCATGGTCATCCTTTCGAACTCGCTGAGCCAGTTCGCTGTCGACATTGACTAGCGCGGTGATCGCATCACTCAGTTGCTTTTCCACCTTGCCACCCATTTCCAACATGCGCGTTTTTACCTGCTCCAGTTCGATATTGAACTGACGGGAAATATGATGACTGTGGCTTTCCGCTTCCTGAATCATAAAAATTGGTACCTGAACAAATTATAGTCACTGCTAGTACAGCAGTTAACCATATCGACCTGTTATGTAGTCCTCAGTTTGTTTTTCGGCCGGATTGGTAAAAATATTATCGGTTTTGTCGTACTCGACCATATTACCCAGATACATGAAAGCCGTGAAATCCGAGACCCGGGCCGCCTGTTGCATGTTGTGAGTGACGATAACGATCGTGTAATTGGTCTTAAGTTGATTAATTAGTTCTTCGATTTTCAGAGTAGAAATAGGATCCAAAGCAGAAGCCGGTTCGTCCAGCAAAAGAACTTCAGGCTCAACCGCCACCGTGCGGGCGATCACCAGTCTTTGCTGCTGGCCACCGGATAAACCCAGGGCGCTATCATGCAACCGATCCTTTACTTCGTCCCAGAGTGCTGCCGCATGAAGTGATTTTTCAACCACGTCGTCCAGTACCCGCTTTTTATTGACCCCCTGGATTCGCAAGCCATAAGCAACATTCTCATAAATAGTCTTGGGAAACGGATTCGGTTTTTGAAAGACCATTCCAACCCTACGCCTGAGATCGGCAACATCCACAGATTTCTGATAGATATCCATCCCGTCAAGTTCGATGCCACCGTCTATCACGCAGCCGTCAACCAGATCGTTCATGCGGTTAAAACAGCGTAAGAGTGTCGACTTGCCGCAGCCGCTGGGTCCGATAAAGGCGGTTACCCTCTGTCTCGGGATCGATAGATTGATATCCTGCAGGGCCTGCTTGTCACCATAAAAAAGGTTAAGCTCCTTAACCGCAAGACACTCTTCCAGGGCATCCATATTGTCTTCGTTTCGCCTGATCGCCTGCGAAACGCTTATACCCGTTGATTCAGCTTGCCCTTTCATTTCTCGATTGCCTGCTTTTTAATTTTAATTCTACTTCATGAAGATTCATTTTCGTCGTTCTACATGTCCAGGGCTTTGTAACGCTCACGCAACTTGTTGCGAATCGATACAGCGCTGAGGTTAAGTATCGCGATGACGACAACCAGCAGCAAAGCTGTTGCGTACACCAGAGGACGGGCAGCTTCGACATTGGGACTCTGAAATCCGACATCGTAGATGTGGAACCCCAGATGCATAAATTTCTGATCCAGATGCAAATAAGGATAGTTACCATCCAGTGGTAGTGCCGGTGCCAGCTTGACCACACCCACGAGCATGAGAGGCGCAACCTCACCAGCGGCTCTGGCGACGGCCAGTATCAGCCCGGTCATCATGGCAGGACTTGCCATTGGCAAAACTACCCGCCAGAGGGTTTCAAACTTAGTTGCACCCAATGCCAGGCTTCCCTCACGCACGCTGCGGGGAATACGCGCCAGGCCTTCTTCGGTCGCCACAATGACTACGGGCACCGTCAACAACGCCAGCGTCAGCGACGCCCACAACAATCCGGGCGTGCCGAAGGTTGGAGCTGGCAGAGCTTCAGGATACAGGGCCTGATCAATTTCAGCACCAACAAAGTAGATAAAAAACCCGAGACCAAAAACTCCGTAGACTATTGACGGTACACCGGCAAGGTTGTTGACTGCGATCCGTATGGTTCTGGTGAGAACTCCCTGCTTGGCGTACTCCCGCAAGTACACGGCTGCAACCACACCGAACGGTGTTACAAAAACCGACATTAATAGCACCATCATTACGGTACCAAAGATCGCAGGATAGATTCCGCCTTCAGTATTTGCTTCCCTCGGCTCTTCAGAAAGAAATTCCCAGAGCTTGCCAAAATAGATGCCCAGTTTTTCGAGCATGTTCATGGAGTTTGGTCGATAGGCGCGGACGATGTCCGCGATGTTGAATTCGGTCTCTTGACCTTCGGCTGCCTGGAACACCACCGAATCACGATTGACCTGGTCATAGAGCTCCACCAATTGCTGCTGCAACTGCTCGTACTCGACATCCAGTTGCATGCGAATCTGATTTAATTCGTCCAGCGCCTCCGGGGTGTCGGCGTTATCCAGTTCCAGTCGCCTCTCGGCCAGTCGTAATCGTTCTACCTCGTAATTGATGGCGCCAATCTGCTCGGTCTCCAGACTCACTATTTCTTCATGGAGCGCCAGTGCGCGCTCAAGCCGCACGTTAAACTCCTCCCACAATTCTGCATCAGATTCGACCTCAAGACTTGCAACCAGTTCTCCGCCTTCCTTTATCGCAACCAGAAATCCATAAAAGTTACCCCACTCAAAACGTTCGAGGGCAATAATTGACCCAGGATATTCGACATCGTGAATGAAATCGTCCAACACCCAGCGGAAATCGGCACCCGTGAGGTCACGATTTCCCAGTTTCATTAAGGTCCGTGCATAGCCCGTGCTGTTTTCTTCCACCGGGACTCCCGAGGCGATGATTTGGCTGGAAGAGATGGTCTCCTGCTCGACCCGTTCACCAATCAGCTCCACGGTCTGGGTTTCGCCACTCGCGGTCGGCACAGTGTAGGAGGCCCGCATCACGTCCGACGGCCAGAAATGCACCATACCCCTGACTGCAAGTAGCATCAGCAGACCGATAACCATAACGATACTGATCGCAACCGCTCCGGCGTTCATCCAGATCCAGGGTGAACCAGACTCGACCCAGTTGATAATTCGCTGCTTCATATTGTGCTGTACTTGGTCCGCAGCCGTTGTCGGACAACTTCGGCCAGCGTGTTGAAAACAAAGGTGAACATGAACAGCACCAGCGCCGTGAGGAACAAAATCCGGTAATGGGTGCTATCAACTTCGGATTCCGGAATCTCAACTGCGATATTGGCTGCCAGGGTCCGCATTCCTTCGAATATATTAATGTCCATAATTGGTGTATTTCCGGTAGCCATCAGGACAATCATAGTCTCTCCCACCGCGCGCCCGAATCCGATCATCACACCAGAGAAAATGCCCGGACTGGCCGTCGGCAAGACGACCCGATACATCGTTTGCCACGGGGTAGCGCCCAGCGCGAGAGAACCATAGCTGAGGTGCCGTGGTACCGTAAAAATGGCATCCTCGGCAATGGAAAAAATAGTTGGAATAACGGCAAAACCCATAGCCAGCCCGACTATCATCGCGTTACGCTGATCGTAGGTGATGCCCAGGTCATTGGTAATCCAGGAACGCATGTCACCAGCAAAAAACAGGTTTTCTACGCCCGACGAGATGCTGAAACTGAGGTAGGTAAGCACTACTACCACTGGAATCAGCAATGCCGATTCCCAACCATCAGGCACCCGATGGCGAACCGAATCTGGCAATTGGGACCAGCCGAAACTCGCCAGCAGAACACCGATGGGCATCACAAGCAGAATGCTGAACACTCCCAGCAGGTTACTTTCTACAAACGGCGCCAGCCACAAGCCGGCAAGAAACCCGAGTACCACCGTAGGCATAGCTGCCATCAACTCGATCAGCGGTTTAACCTGCTGACGCATTACCGGAACCATGAAATATCCAGTAAAGATCGCACCACAGATCGCCAGCGGAGTTGCCAGCAACATAGCATAAAAGGCTGCTTTCAACGTGCCGAAAGCCAATGGCACCAGACTGTACTTGGGTTCGAAATCATTGTTGGCCGCGGAGGACTGCCAGATATAATCGGGCTCGCTGTAGCTCTCGTACCAAACCTTGCTCCACAGCGCCGACCAAGATACCTCAGGATGTTCGTTAACGACATCCCACACCGAAACCCGACCTGCTTCGGCCTCGGCAATTAAAACGTCGCCCCGCGGCGATACCGCCAGAGCAAGCGGCGATTTTTCAAACAGAGGCGCCCTGAGCGCCTCGCGCCGAGCCGTCGTATTGAAAAATCCGACCTCCCCCCTATTGTCCACGACCACGAAATTCTTGCGCCGTTGTTCTGGTGTCAATGCCGCAATTGCGCTGGAACCCGCCTCAAAAAGACGCACCTGCTGCAAGCTAACCTGTCCATCTTCATCGGTTACCAGCAGCCACTGGGAAACGAAACCCGAATCATCCGCCACCAGCAGGGAGATATCGCCCAGCAATAGCGCTATGTCGGTGGGTCGTCTACCGTCCTCCACCAGATTCAGCACCTGAGAAATTGCCGAAGCCTCACCCCGCAGGGCCGGACGCAAATCTACCAGGCTCAGCCGACCGGCGGACGTAATAAAGTAAAGCCAGCGCTGATCGCCGTCTATAAAAAGTTGATCGATGTCGCGAACCGCCAGGGAGATCGACATTTCCTCAACATTGAACTGCGGAGCAGCACCACCCAGATTAAAAGAGGAAAATAAATTCCTCTGCTGTCGAATACGAATCAAGTTGGTGTTGCCGTTGGAATTGGCTGCAGCAATGAGCAGGACATCAGATCTTTCGCTGATGGCAAGTCGGTAGACTTCGTCACCATCAAACAGCGAAAACGTTTCCTCACCAAACGGGAAAGCTATGCTGGGGATAATTTGCCGACTACCGTCCGGCGCAAAGTTCATATCAAATTCATATTGCGCTATCAGAGCCGTGCCGTCATTCAATCCGAGCACGAAGATTCCACTTTCTTCCGAAGCAAGAGCAAAACTTGTTACCCTTGCACCAGTCGGTAAGGGTAGCTGCACCGAATCGACCTGAGACCCGTTCGCAACCTGAAAAAAGATTACCCGGGCGCCGTCGTCCAGTCGCATAGCCACTTCGGCCTGCTCATCCAGAGCGAGGTGCAGGATCCCCTCGTCTGACATGTTGCTTAACTGATATTCTGCAATCTGCTCGATATCGGCCCGCTGGAACAGGGGGATCACTTCATAGAGCAGGTAAACAAAGATAAGGAGGATTGCTACGATAACGCCCATACCTCCGGCTGCGATGCCGATCCGGGCTGACTGATCGTAGAAATAGCGTAATTTTCTTCGAAAGGTCTGCTTGACCAGTAACTGGTCCAGACCTGCATCTTGCGAGCCGTTAGGGCTTGCCTGACTGGTAGCCTCCGCGCCACCCGTGGTTAAGCTCATCTTCTCTGTCTGCTCGCTAAAGGCCCGCCCACAGTATGGACTTTACGGACCAGGTCATGGCATTTCGATTGCCACTCAATCCAGGCTGTTGTCGATCTCCACAATCGGCAATAAATGGGCACCGTACATAGCCAATTCATTGCCGAAGAATTCTACAACAGCGGATAGGACTCTGCTACAACCCGAGTTCGCGCATCGTAACTTCAATCACCTGAGAGGGCAATGGTATATACCCGTCTTTCACAACCACGCCCTGACCGGTCTGCGACATGATAAGCTTGACAAATTCCCGCTCTAAAGGCGCCAGTGGTTCGTTCGGTGCCTTATTCACGTACACCCACAGGAAACGCGCCAGCGGGTAGTTTCCGGAGACAGCATTTTGCGGCGTTGCGTCAAAGTATTCACCGCCCTCGTCTCGAGCCAGGGGAACAGTTCGGACGCTTGATGTTCGGTAACCAATGCCCGAGTAACCCACCGCGTTTACCGAGGTACTGACTGATTGCACAACCGATGCCGATCCCGGCTGCTCGTTAACATTGTTTTTGAAGTCGCCCTCACACAATGCTACTTCCTTGAAATAACCGTAAGTTCCGGATACTGAGTTTCTACCAAAAAGTTGAATATCCCGACGCTCCCAGGGACCGACAAGACCAACCTGCCCCCAGTTGGCCACAGGACTTGACGAACCGCAGCGCAATGTCGAAGAAAAAATAGCGTCGACTTGCGCCATGCTAAGACCTTCCAGTGGGTTGTCCTTGTGAACGAACACCGCCAGAGCATCAATTGCTACGGGAATGGCTGTTGGTGGGTAACCGAACCGACTTTCAAAGGCTTCGATTTCATTATCGCGCATTTCCCGGCTCATTGGGCCGAAGTTAGAGGTCCGCTCGGTCAAAGCCGGTGGAGCTGTCGAAGAACCTGCTGCCTGAATCTGTATATTTACGTTGGGATAGATACGATTGAATTCTTCTGCCCAGAGCGTCATCAGGTTGGCCAGAGTATCGGAGCCGACACTCGAAAGGTTCCCGGCGACACCACCGACGCGCTCATACTGCGGTATTGCGGGGTCAATGTCCTGGGCCAAAACCGAGTTCTGCCAGGCTACACAAGGGACTAGGATGGAAAGTGCTAGCGCGCGAATCAGGCTCATGCTTTTCTCCCGTAGATTGAAAAGGGGATTTTAGGAATCGCTTTTCACTATAAGCGGATAATATTACAGAAATATGACAGTGCAATGACACAAGGCTGAGGATCGAGCTTTCCTCACAAATCTGCCAGACTCACATCCGGGAGCTTGGAATGGTCAAGCTTGTGTGCCTCCTCGCCGCTTCGTACGATGAAATCAAGCATGCCTTCTCGCAGCGCCGTTGCGCTGAAAGTGATGCTTTCGCAGCAAACCGCCTCCATCAAGCCTGCCATAATGGCGTAGCCAGGTAGCAGCAAATCGCGACGTTTTTCTTTGAGGCCAGGAAGTTCTTCGTCGCTCGCAATGGCTCTAACCACCGTTTCTCGCAGTCGCCGCAATACCGAGAGTTGGATCTCACCCGCTCTTTCACCTAGCTCTTCGCAAACGGTCGCCAACATTTTAGCGGTCCCAGACGATGCAAAAGCTTCTTGCCACTCGTAGTGGTTCACTCCCGGCGCCACAGATTGAAACATCGACCTCGCGGCATCAGTCGCAACTGATAACCGTTCTTCCAATTGCGACCTATCCGACAATTCCTGTTCACCGAAATACTGATCACGCCAGGAGACACATCCGATCGGCAAGCTGTGGGTAATCAACCTTCGCTCTCCTTCTCCTACAATCAGCTCGGTGCTGCCACCACCAATATCGATAACCAGACGTTTGCAATCTCCAGGCGGGAGATCAGAGACCACACCGGAATAGATCAGCACGGCTTCCTGCACACCGCTGATGATGGATATTTCGAGTCCGATTGCCGCTGCGGCCTCAATGAATTGCTCTGCATTGTCAGCGATACGAAAAGTATTGGTGCCCAGCGCCCAATATCGTTGCACACCGTGAAGAGCCATCAAGCTCTCGAATCGTTTCAGGCAGTCCAGCCCCCGCTCGAATGCTTCAGAGGAGATCAAGTGACTTTCGAGCACGCCTTCGCCCAATTGCACCTTTTCGCTGCAGCGTTCAATAATCGTAATTCTACCGTTCTGCCACTCTCCAATCAGCAGGTGAAAACTGTTGGATCCGAGGTCGATACACGCGTACATTTAACTGCCAGACTCACTTGATTGCCGCAGATTCGGACCGCAATTAAAAACGGCAGAACCGGAACAGATTGCTAAAATCTTTTTGTCACTCGTCAACTTGGACATCCATGTTAACAGCTATATCTCTGCCCGGCACCGGGGTTTTTTGTTGGCGCCTGCGCTCAAGCAGATAGTCCACTGCTGAGCGCGAAAAAATAGCGAGCAAAAAAAAGCCGGAGTGCGATTCCGGCTTCTGGCAAATAATGTTGCGCGAACTTTAGATCATTGACTGCTGGTAATTTTCCAGCCCGACTCTGTTAATCAGGTTTAGCTGGGTTTCCAGCCAGTCTACATGCTCCTCCTCGCTCTCGAGGATCGCCGCCAGCAGGTCGCGACTGACGTAATCCCCTACGGATTCGCAATAAGCGATTCCCTCTTTCAGATCGGGGCAGGCAATCATTTCCAACTTGAGATCACACTCCAGCATCTCGCGGGTATTTTCGCCGATCAGCAGCTTGCCGAGATTTTGCAGATTTGGTAGCCCTTCCAAGAACAGAATCCGCTCGATCAGTTGATCTGCGTGCTTCATTTCATCAATCGACTCTTCATACTCCAGCTCGCCGAGCTTGCTGAGCCCCCAATCCTTGTACATGCGAGAATGCAAAAAGTACTGATTGATGGCGATCAGTTCATTCGCCAGTACCTTGTTCAAATGCTTAATGACAGTACTGTCAGATTTCATACGATGCTCCTGTTGAGAATCTGCGCACTATCGCCGTAACGGTTGACAAAGTCAAGGAAAAAGTCACCTAACTATCTGAATTTAAAGAGAATATAAATAAGAAGCAATCCCATTAACATTTACATTAGCTATCCTGCCGGCAGACAATGCACCAGCGAGGGAAGCCATGGGATTTTACGGGATATGGGTCAGGTAGCGCTGACGAAGGACGCGGATTTGCTGAATTCGCTGATTATAGATCGTGCGTGTTGACCACACTTACCGCACTCACTGGCCACGCCAAGCAGCGCCCTGACATCGGCCAGTTTAGTTTCTCCGCCACGACAAGCTTCGCGGATCTGTTGGTCGGTAATTTGTCGACAGATACAGACGTACATGCAAGATTCCTCGGGAGCGAAGAGTCTAAATCTTAATGAGAATGATTGTCAACAACATTTATATCTGCTAAGGTCCCGCCACCAGATACCTCTTCAATCAGCATATGTCAGGCAGTTGTCAACTCCCCGTTTCGGTGCAGCCAGACACTCGATGAAGCATTCAAAGCCGATGAGCCGAACTACTCTAGCCCAGACCAATACCGGCGACTGTTGCGTGGTGTTGGACATTCAATCCGAGCCTCCGGAATTAAAGAGCCGGCTTTACGCATTGGGTGTGCTTCCCGGTTCGCAACTCAAAGTACTTCGGCTCGCGCCGCTGGGGGATCCGATTCAGGTGAGGGTTGGCGGATCGTATCTTAGTATTCGCAAAGCGGAAGCCAGTACCATCGCTGTTGAGGTGCAATAGGTCATGCACAAATTTGCGCTGATCGGTAATCCGAATTGCGGCAAGACTACCCTGTTCAATATCCTCACGGGTGCCAACCAGAAAGTCGGCAATTGGCCTGGCGTTACAGTTGAGAAGAAATTTGGTGGTTTCCGGCTTGGAGATCACGAAATTGAACTGGTAGACCTGCCGGGTATTTATTCCCTCGAACAGACAAGCCAGGGTATCGACGAGAAAATTGCGCAAAATTACCTGCTAAACAACGAAGTAGACCTGGTCATCAATATCATTGATGCGACCAATCTCGAGCGTAGCCTGGTTCTGACCCAGCAGTTACTTGAGCAGGACAGTCCGGTATTGATTGTGCTGAATATGCTGGACGTCGCCGAACAACAGGGCATCAACATCAACACTTCGAGGCTGGCGGAAAAACTTGCCAATCCTATCATCCCGATCGTGGCATCGCGAAAACGCGGCCTGAAGGAACTCTTACAACAACTTCAATCCATGCTCGATGAGAGAGCAACGGATTCAGATCAGACCGGTCACACGCCTGCTATCGAGATCGCTGAAAGCAGCGGCGAAGAACGGCTTCTGCAGCGCTATCATCGCTCCCGCCAATTAGTTAACGGGGTGGTGGAAGTGATGCCCACCCACGACAGCATGTCAGAAAAAATTGATGCGGTGCTGATTAATCGCTGGCTTGGGTTTCCAGTATTCCTGTTAATGATTTACTTGATGTTCACGGTGGCCGTGAATCTGGGCGCCGTTTTTATAGACTTCTTCGACATTCTGTTTGGCGCGATATTAATTGATGGTACAACCTGGGTACTGGAACAAATTTCCGCACCGGCGCTAATCATTACCCTGCTGGCACAGGGACTGGGCGGCGGCATTACGCTGGTAGCAACGTTCATCCCGGTAATCGCATTTCTCTACCTGTGCCTGTCGATTCTGGAGGATTCAGGCTACCTGTCGAGGGCAGCTTTCGTTATTGATCGCTTGATGAGCGGTATCGGTTTGCCCGGTAATGCTTTCGTGCCGCTCATTGTGGGATTCGGTTGCAACGTGCCGGCCGTCATGGCATCCCGCAGCCTTACCAGAGATAGCGACCGGCTGCTAACTATAGCGATGGCGCCTTTCATGAGCTGTGGGGCCAGGCTGACTGTCTATGCACTATTTGCAGCCGCATTTTTCCAGCAAAGTGGTCAGAACCTGGTCTTTCTTCTTTATCTTCTGGGAATAGGCCTCGCGGTGTTTACCGGCTGGATTTTTCGCAAGCAGCTCTTCACTAGTGAGATAACACCCTCCTTTCAGGAAATGCCGGCATATCATGTGCCCGTTGTGCGCAACATACTGATTACCACATGGTTTCGTCTGCGCGGTTTCATGGTGCGCGCTGGCAAAACCATCATAAACGTGGTCATCGTACTAAGCTTACTCAATTCGATCAGCACAGACTTCACCTTTGGTAATGAAGATACCGAGGCTTCGGTTCTGAGCGTAATCGGCAAATCAATCACTCCCGCCTTCTCTCCAATGGGAATCGAGCAGGAAAACTGGCCTGCAACCGTTGGCTTATTCACCGGCATGTTTGCAAAAGAGGCGATTGTCGGCACCCTGGATTCCCTCTACAGCGAATCGGAATCTAACAACGGACCGACTGCAGCTCCGGATCTGCTCGAAACTACTGCGGCGGCATTTTCTTCCATTGGAGACGAATTGCTGGCAATCGGCGAGACCTTAACTGACCCACTGGGAATATCGATCGGCGATGTCAGTGATTCCGCCGCCGTGGCTGAGGAACAGGGAGTGGAAGCACAAACCTTGACCAATATGGCAAGCTTATTTTCCAGTTCGTTCGCGGCATTCTGTTATCTGGTTTTCGTTTTGCTATACGCACCCTGCGTCGCGGTGCTCGGCGCCATAAACAAGGAAGCTGGCTGGCGTTGGACTCTGTTGGTTTTCAGTTGGAGCACCGGGCTGGCCTACGTAACGGCGACCGTAATTTACCAGCTGGGCACTTTTGCTGAACATCCGACCTTTTCTATGCTCTGGATTTTTTCCATGATAGGCGGCCTGTCGCTGTTCGTTTATCGGCTAAAGTCGCTTTCTACCCGGGTACTGCCAGACAATCTGATAAACGTGGTGCAAGTCTAATCAATTAATGATCGGCTAGTATGGCCTGTGAAGCTCTACTGCCACTTTCCATTCACCAATCGGGCTGAATCGCCAGATCCTCAGATAATTGACACGAAAACTGGTACCAACCCCCTGGTTGGTACTGGTCATTGTGCCGAAGGTATAGCCGAGCTCTTTGGACTCGGCAAGGTAGCCACCCAGGTGGGTGAGTTCGATAGGACTGGAAGTTGTTACCCTATTGTCGAGGTACCTTCCGTAAGCGGCGCCTGCCGCCTCCATGCCTACAGCAGCTCCCATGGCCGGCAGATAAACACGCACATTTTGTAACGCGAAGCGCTCTATCGAACGCTGCCCCCCTCGGAAGTTAATATTGATGCCAAAGCGAGCGTCGGCCTCGGCCAGGCTCTCCATGGTATTGGTAATGGTAAATTCCGGATGGGCAGTCTCCGCTATAACCGCCTCTGTATCCTGAAAATTTGCGTCTACATCCATGCTCAGAAAACCTGGTATTCCCACAACCATGTCAGCCATTAATGTCCATCGACCGTTTATCCTATGCCAGGCGTTAACAAGATAACTGGAACTTTGTTGCAGTACTCCTCCGTTAGGGCCATCCTGGCTCGGGGTAAACACATTGGGGCCAACAACGATGCCGAGATCACCTGCGCGGGAAACGTCAATGAAATGATCTCGCCAGTAAAGCTGATCCAGCCGATAATTTGCGAGGCTGCGCTGATAAAGCTCTCTGGCGTCGACCGGACCATTACGAAATAGCACCGACCCCTCACCCAGCACATCAAGATACGCTTCAGCCCGGCCCTGCTCGGTGGCTGCCCGGGAAAACTCCCGGTCAACTTCGGCCACTTCCAGCCAGAACTTCAGGGTATCACTGACTTCCTGGCCCAGGCACAAAGACGAAGCCAGAAGAGTCGTTAAAACTGCTGTAAGAGACTTTACTGAGCACATGATTAGACGTGTTTCCTGCTGCTTCTGTGCAAGTATGACCCAACTTCTGTCCGGGGTTCAACCGGAGAGAAGACCACAATGGCACGCGAACCGTGCAATGCAAGACAGTTGAAATGTATTCAGGCTCGAGTGGTTTTTTGTCCTGATTTGGGGAACCTGTTACCATACCGGCCCTCAATTTACGTCATGCCAGAATATCCTGTGCCGGACGCGCTTTACGGACGCTCAATTCAGGTAATGCATAATGCCCGAAGCCCTGTGGGAAAAGCTGAGAGAAGAAGCCCAGCATGTCATCAGCCGCGAGCCACTGCTGGCCAGCTACGTACATGCCTGCGTGCTGAACCACACCAGTCTCGAAACCTCCCTGAGTTTCATACTGGCCAATAAGATTTCCGACGAAGTAATGCCTGCGATCACCGTGCGCGAACTTTTCGAGCATGCTTTCGCTGAATCGCCAGAATTTATTAAGCATGCCGCCAGTGATATCCAGGCTGTCTTCGAACGTGACGCCGCTATCAATAGCTACCTGCCAGTGATTCTTTACCTCAAAGGGTTCCAGGCCATTCAGGCTCATCGACTGGCGCATTTCCTCTGGGCTAATGGAAGAAAAGATTTGGCACTATTTATTCAAAGCAGAAATTCAGAAGCCTTCAGCGTGGATATTCATCCGGCATGCGTAATGGGCAAAGGCATAATGTTTGATCATGCCACCGGCATTGTCATCGGTGAGACCACCGTTATAGAGGACGACGTATCAATCCTGCAATCGGTAACCCTGGGAGGTACGGGGAACGAGCAAGGAGACCGCCATCCAAAAATTCGCTCTGGCGTGTTGATTTCAGCCGGCGCCAAGGTATTGGGGAATATTGAAATTGGCGTCGGAGCCAAGATCGGTGCAGGTAGCGTGGTTCTGAACGACGTGCCCCCGCATACCACTGTAGTTGGTGTACCGGCGCGAATTGTCGGGAAACCCGGCTCTGAATCTCCCTCCCAAACGATGAATCAGAACGTGCTCGAGGATAAACAGCCTCGGTCCGAACTCTAGTCCGTCTGTCGCCGGACCCGGCTACTCTCCTCTCTGCGGAAAATAGCGATATTCGAGAATGCCCTGGAAAGCTTGCGGAATCCCCTTTTCGAGAACCGGGCGGAAATTCAGGTAGTGCAATCGTTCGGCCAGTTCATCAACGGATAGAGCCTGACGGGCGGAGTTATTGAGCCAGTCAAATTCCTCCACGACGCTGACCTGGCTGATGTAGCGACTCCGAATCCAGCGAGAGACCTTATCTGTCCCATCGAGACTGACTGACAACTCGGCCGTGATCATGCCGTTGATCTCACGCTGCAGTAGTATTGGCTCCTCTATTGGTGTCTGTATGTTGGGCGTTGTGGATGCCCACTCAAGAAAAAGAAGACTGGGCGGAGAGGTCTGTCCGGTTGTCAATTGCTCGGATATCGCCGTCAGCGCAGACTGTGCTTGCCCGACAGATGGATAGAAATTTTTAACGGGCAAAATCTGAGGAACGCTGAAAAAATTATCCAGAACCTGGGCCTCGACTCCGGCAGCTAGCAATCCCTCATACGCCATTTCGTAACTGTTTTCTGGAGTGCCTTCATCGAACAGTACCTGCCAGTCTGCTCGGTACAGATCGACCATCCCTGTAGCTTCCAGGTCAATAGGGTCTTGTAATTCATAAACGGTCCGCATCCGGCGCAGCATTTCCAGCCCTAACCGGTAATACGATTCGACAACGCCTCTTCGCGACCGCATCCAACCTGTATTGGGTGCGATTTGCCGCAGATCAGCAGCGACCTCGCCACCCTGAATCAGGGTGACATATTTCAAGTGATTCTGTTTCAGCAGGTGATAGTAAAGATCTACTAGACGCAAATCATTTCCTGGCCAAACCCTCTCGCCAATTCGCACAGCAGTCCAAGAAATACGGTCCGCGGCTCGAAAATGATAATCCTTTCGGATCCCCAGGTCTCCCGCCACGCCCTCCAGGTGGAGATCGCTGATTTGGACCAACTCATTGATCAGCTCTTCATCCCACTGCCTGGGCACAAGGGTGTAAAGCTGGACCAGATGATCCATCGTTTCATTGGCACCGCGCCAGTTTCCTCGCCGAACATCATTTCTAATCGACAGCACAAGGAACGGAAACTGCCTGTCCGTGTACAGGCCCTCATTAATTCGCAGTATCTGTATTACTCGATCAAGTATTTCATCTGCTTCATTGAACTGATCGAGCCCCACCATCACACCGGCCAGACTCTCCAGAGACTCCAGCAAACTCGGGTCGTATCGATCCGCGCCCAATTCCAGTTCTTCCAGCTGCGCCCGATAGCTATCAGCATCGACCATTAACTGATCCGCTCGAGACTGTTGGGCTGTCCCCGGGAGGCTATACGTCACTCCGACGGCAACCAGTATGATGACGAGTGATTTGTGCATCTGCCAATATAGCGATAATCCGTTAGCCTATTACTCTACCGTTTCCAACGAGTTATACAAGCCTCCAAGGTCAGCAACCCGCGATCCAAACGACCAGGGAGTGTCGTTTCACATGTCGGTGTCTCGCAATACATTGCAATCATGGAAACCCCATCCGCGTTCCAGCGAAAAGCTTGGGGAGCCAAGCCCGTTCAGGAGCTGTCTGCCATGATTTTCTACCAACAACTCATGAATCTGTTTCATCGGCGGATTCTGTTCTCAATTCCAGGCTGCGCAGTTGCGCTATCGCCTGTCGGAACATTTGGAACCGGCTATAGAGTGGTATGAAGACGAATTCACCTCTGCTTTAGGGCCCGTCTTCCAGGGGCTCGAAAGAATTGGTAACAACAAGAAATTGCTCTGGGAACTTGGGATCCTTTTCCCCATGAATAAAACGACACCCGATAATGCCTATCGCTTCATGCTGGAGTACGAATTCTAACTATCACGCTTTGCAGCGCCGATAAATTGAATTTGACAGGTATACTACCGAATATTAAGCTTTTTCTCCGCCGCAGTAACCCAGCTCAAGTTAGAGCGATGTGAATTTCAAAGCGCTTCAACCTATGGCATCGTTCTCTTCAGTATACCAACCAAAACTCTCATTGATGACTGCTCGTGATCATGGCGACCTGTACCTGTCAACCGAATTTAGAGCTCTGCTCGCAGATAGTGGGCTGCAATTATTCCATGATTTCTGGAGCCTTCCTGAAGAATTCGTTGACCAGGTTAATATCAGAAAAGGTGGGTGGGGCGCTGTAAGCAGACTATCTGTTGAGTCACCAGCTGGCTCTGAAGTTTTTTTTGTCAAACGCCAGGAAAATCAGCTACGCAGAAGGCCGATGAGCCCATTGGGAAAACTTACCTTCGCCTATGAGGCTGAAGGTATCTTGCGTAACCAGCATTTTCAGCTTCCTTGCGTTGACCTTGTTGGATTTGGTCAACGCAAAATTGGCAGGCAAAGACAGGCGATACTGATTACCCGAGGATTAGAATACCCGTCTCTTGCGGAGTTGCTCGAGCAAAATCCAGAACACCGCAATCTTACTAATGTACTTAATGTAGCAGGAAAAGAATTGCTCAAGATGCATAATAGAAGAATTAGCCACGGCGCACTCTACTCCAAGCATCTTTACCTGGACTTGCCAAAAAAACAGACGCACCTCATCGACTTCGAGCGATCAAGAATGTGTCTCACAGTCAGCTCTGCAATCAAACGGGATTTTGGTCAGTTCCTCAAATATGCCGGGAATTTGCGAAACGACGAACTGTACGCTTTCATGGAACATCACATGGCAACGTATCCGAGATTGATGCACCAGTTAATTGAAAAATCCCATGACAGATAATCGATCACTCGACCTGCTGAATAATTTGTCCAACAAGGAACGTGTAAAGGACGATGCTCTTAGCGCTGAGCTTTATTCAAAACGAAAACCGCAAAAGCACAAATCTGAAATGAAGCTTGTGGAAGACGCTTTCGCAAGGCTCCCTGATAACAGCGTTAAATCAGTCCTGGACGCGCCTTGTGGTGTTGGCCGTATCAGTGTCTGGCTTGCGCGGAGGGGATATCAGGTAACGGGCATCGATCTCGGCAGCGCAGCGGTCGAGCTAGCCCGAGACGCGATCGACGGACATGGTCTGCAAGCAATAGTCGAAAAACAGAATATAATGGCCATGAGCTTTGCCGAAAAACGCTTTGATTGCTGTATCTGTTTCAGGTTGTTACATCATTTTGCAGAACCTGAGCAGAAAGAGATGCTGATCAGAGAGTTATGTCGTGTATCCAATCAGTACGTAGTGATTTCTTATTTTTCTACGATATCCGTAACCACATTGAGACGCAAACTAAGACGCAAGCTATTCGGCGAACCGATGCAACAGAATCCTGACACACTGGGAGACCTGCAAGAATATTTTAAATCGAACGGTTTTGAACTAAAAATGAGAATACCAAGATCGAGAATACTGCACTCACTGCAACTGGCAATATTCAAAAGAATATAGGACGAAAGGAGCCCCGACAGATCGATCGAGACCAGTACAGAATGGTAGAAACGGCGATTCAGGCAGGCCAGTAAAATCCCGGATCATCAGTCACGGGGAGCGAATGAGTTACCAACCGTAAGCCATGGAAAGCAGCGAGTAGGTAGACTGGATCTGGGTTGCCCAATACACGACGAAGAAGACGATGACCGTCCCACAGGCTGCAATACTCGCCACCTCAAGATCATCAAACTTCTTCCCTTTTTTGTTGTCTTCACTCATAGGAATTACACCATTATTATTTGCTCTATTCGCTGCTCAAATGACCAACCGATATAATAAATCCGGCTCCAAAACTAGCCGGCGAAACCAATCCACCGACCCGTCGCTGCCACCGTTACCCAGACCATAATTGACGACACAGCGAGCAACCGCGCCGTAAGCGGGCTCAAATTATCTACCCCCCGCCGCAGCATGGGACGCTTGATAAAATACACAAATAAAATTCCGGTAATCAAGGCCAGCATTTTGAACCAGTAAACGGGCAGATAATAAATTTTTCCCGCAACACCGCAAGCCATGAAGATTCCCGTAGAGATAGCTGTCACCAATCCCCAGAAGAAAACTGTATGGGCCTTGTCCAGAATTTCCTGGCAGGGGACATCCTTGAATCCCAGACCCAGGATGCGTGCATCGGAAACAAACACCGATCCACCGAGAAGTGCCATTCCCAGCAAGTGCACGGCTTCAACTAGGGCGAAGGCTGCGCCCCAGGTCTTGCCGATAACACCCATTGGTGTGGTTTCCAGCCACTGAAAAAAGTCGTACAAACCACTCCACACATGCACTCTTACAGTGACCAGACATTCACTGCTGTTTGCACTTACACAATCCGCCACTGGCCAGAGCGGAACAAACGATAACACCAGAGCGACTAAAACAACCCCTGCGGTAATTATGGTCCGACGATAAGCCCCTATAATCGAGGCTGGTGCATCCATTGTTGACATCGCTCTGTTCCCCTAAGCTAGCCGGTCACCCATACGCAGCCGGCGAGTTGTTGATTTTATTAGAAAATGGTCTGGCCCGTGATGCATCCGGATAGCACTTGCATTATTCCCGGTTCCGTGTATTCACAATCAAACCAGTCATAAGCAATAAAACGCCCGCAAATTACAATCAGTGCCCAGAATACCAGCGACAAAGTCGCTCCAAGGCGGAGATTAGAAGGAGCCCGAGCCTGGGTATCCCAATCGCCGGTCGCATTAACCATGTTTTTGTGGAATAAGAAGGCATTAACTGCAGCCGCAATCAACAATATCAGTTTAATCCGGAACCAGATGCTTTGAGTGCTTCGCACCGGCACAGCATAGAACAGCGCGATACCTGTAACTACCATGATTGTGAAACCAATCAACATGGGAGTGTTTAATCTCCGAGCCATGGCACTGGCAGGAATATTGGTAAAGGCAAAACCGACCATCCTGAGATCGATGAGAAAAAGCATGCCCAGACACAACATCAGTGTCAGCACATGAGTTGATTCGACCCAGTTGTACATGTAATAGGATTCATGTAGCCGGGTCCCTAACTCGTGCGAGTCAAGCCATACGGCGAAATTGTAAAGCAGTTCGTTCACCCCGGGTGTCCTCCGTTTATTCTTGATTTCGGGACGGGCTCACCCTTAAGTGGTGGCAGCCTCGTCAGTCTCTCGCCTGAGGTAACTTACCAACACCCGTGCATTCACTCTGAGGTCGGTCAAATTCCGGTCCGAGTTCGGACAGAAAATCTTTGTTGGCGTTCTTGTACAGGGCGCTATGCAGAAAAGGATAACCCAGCAATCAGAGCAAATCCATAGCTGCATCGCAAGTGCCTGCTTACCTGGCACCTCACTGGCTTGCAGCCCTGAAAAACCCATTGAGGTTTGCAGCCTAATCACCGCTCAGCTTTCTTTTACGGTACTCGGATGGCGTTACACCCATGATTTCACGAAAAGCATTATTAAACGGGGTAATGGATTGGTAGCCTATGGTTAACGCTATTGTGAGAACTGGCACAGTTCGATTTTCAGGGTTGGAGAGCGCCTCACAAGCATCATCAATTCGATACTGATGAAGCATCGCATTGAAATTACGATATCCCAGGGTTTTGTGAATAAATGCACGCAATCGATACTCTGGCAGGTGTAATTTTTTAGCCAGACTTGCGATCGTCAGCCCCGCTTCCCGATACAGCCTCACATCTCGAAACTGGCGATTAAACTTGTCAATGTCAAATTCCGCAGAACTTTCTGACCCATCATCATCGGTCAACACTGTGACTTTTCTAATTACCGTGCTCAAAGATACATAATCAAACCTCATAGTGACTATAACCATGAGACTGACAAGAATGGCGATTGCCGAGATCAGAACAAACTGGGCTTCAGCGAAATCAATGAGGCCAGATGACACAAGAAAATTTTCTACCACCACCACAAAAAATATAAGCGCTCCCTGGAGAGAAATGATCATCCAACGCAGTGCCCGTCGATCTTCGACGAGGTCAGCTCTCCAACCGTTCAATGTCCAAAATATGGCGAAGCCAACGAAAAGAACCTGCAGGGTATCCAGTCCGAGATTCAGGAATTCAAGCGAAAAATCCACATCAGTAAAGATTAGTACCAGGGTTGCCTCCAGTACGATCTGAATGGCAAATAAAACTCCAAGCGCGACAGGAAACCGGCGTTGCTCCTGAAACTCCAAAAAACTGTAAATCATGAACAGACCGGGAATTGCGGGCACAGCGGTGTGAATGAGCAATTCCCATCGCGAAAGTTGAAACGAGAAATTGGAATCCGAATGGACCACCGACATGCCATCGAGCACGTACAGTATCGCAAACAGCGCGGTCAGCGCGAATACTCGAGCGCTCGTTGCAAGTGGTTGCGCCTTCAGGTAACCGACAGCCAGCAGTATCAAGGCCATGATGGCAATCAGTTGGATCGTGTATAACAGAATTGAATTGGACAACGGTCTTTCCTGTAGCGATGCAGTGACTGTCAGATCGCGCTCGGGCTCACAGTCCGGGCTCCATTGTAAAACCTGATGTCGACCTTACGGGAAGACGCTTTTTTATTCTTGTCCAGTTTCAGGCATTTGAGGTAAGGTGAGCTTAGCCTGTTCGACGCCTAAAGCCAAGAAACCTAGACTACCCCGGTGGTCCAGAATGAAGGAGCGCGCGCCATGTTTTATCAGAACCATAGACGATCCCTCCTGGTTACCTGCCTGTTGAGTCTAATGATCACGGGCTGCAACCAGGATAATCCAGGCGATAATGGCGCATCAGGGTCGAGTTCCGTCACTGATTCAGTAGTATCGACAGAAATATCCATGGACAGTAACGATATCGCCGGCACAGTGAGCGGACCGGCGGGGCCGGAGGCTGGGGTTTGGGTAATCGCGGAAACCGGGGAGTTTGAGACTTTTTACGCAAGGATAGTCGTGTCTGACGACCAGGGCCGATTTCTGATTCCGGATTTGCCGGATGCCGGCTACCAGGTCTGGGTGCGCGGCTACGGTCTGCTCGATTCCTCCAGGACTCTGGCTCGCCCCGGCGCAACAATCGATATCTCAGTCGATACCGCTTCCAGCCCCCTGGAAGCAGCGCAAGTCTATCCGGCCGCATACTGGTACTCGATGATGGGTTTGCCAACCGAAGAAGAGTTGCGGAATGTCGATGGCGGCTTGAATGCTTATCTGACTTGGATGAAAAATATGGGCTGTGTGGGATGTCATCAGCTCGGCAATAAAGCAACCCGTACCATTCCAGAATCACTCGGCGACTTCGAAACCCATGCTGAAGCCTGGTTGCGACGCGTGTCATCTGGTCAGGCCGGAGCTGGCATGGTTGGGCAACTGACCGATCGACTTAACAGTATCCCCTTCAAGTACCTTGGCGAGTGGACCGAACGCGTGGCCGCCGGCGAATATCCGGCCAGTCAACCGGAGCGGCCAAGTGGACTGGAACGCAATGCAGTGATTACGGTGCGCGACTGGTCGACACCGACTGCATACATGCATGACCTATCCGGGACCGACCGTCGCGATCCGACGGTCAACGGCTATGGCCCCCTTTTTGGCGCACCGGAACTCAGCACTGATGAGTTCCCTATCCTGTATCCAGAAAGCAACACTTCTTCATATTTTGTGGCACCAGTACGCGATGCCGACACCCCGACTACAGCCTCTACCCCCCCGAACGCGCCTTCTCCCTACTGGGGTGACCAGGTCATTTGGGACAGCCAGGCCAATGCCCACAATCCGATGCTAGATCAGGACGGACGAGTCTGGTTCACGGCCAGAGTCCGGGGTCCTGAAAATCCTGATTTCTGCCGGGAAGGCTCCGATCATCCGTCGGCACAGCTTTTTCCCACTTCCAGAACAGGCAGACACCTTGCGGTATATGAACCAGACACCGGCGACTATACATTTGTTGACACCTGTTTCAGCACCCATCACCTGCAGTTCGCATATGACGATAACAACACGCTCTGGACCAGCGGGGGCGGCGCAGTTGTGGGCTGGCTCAATACCAGACAATTCCTGGAAACTGGTGATGCGGCGGCATCGCAGGGATGGTCGCCGCTAATTCTGGATACCAACGGTAATGGCCGGGTGGACGAATGGACCGAACCCGACGAGATTCAGGATCCCGATAAGGATATGCGGGTCAATGCCGGATTTTACGCCGTTATGCCCAACCCCGCCGACGGTTCGGTGTGGGGATCCAACGCCTTCGGGTATCCAGGGTCAATCGTTCGGTTTGACCCAGTCTCGGGATTGGGCGAGAAATATAATGTACCTTTGCCGGGATTCGGTTCCCGCGGTGCCGATATAGACAAAAACGGGGTTGTGTGGGTATCCCTCGGGAGTGGACACCTGGGCGCCTTCGATCGCAGCAAGTGTCAGGGACCACTCAGTGGGCCTACAGCCACCGGCGATCATTGTCCTGAAGGGTGGAGCTTTTATGATCTGCCAGGCCCGGGATTCGAAGACTTACCCGACAACAGCGTAGAATCCAGCTATTACACCTGGGTTGACCAGCACAACTCTCTTGGACTGGGAGAAGATGTACCGATCGCCACCGGTAATCTGTTCGACGGTGTGCACGCCTACGTCGGTGATGAATTTATCACCCTGCGAGTACCGTATCCGCTGGGATTCTATACCAAGGGCTTTGAAGGCCGTATTGATGACATCGACGCGGGCTGGAAAGGCCGAGGGCTCTGGGTGCCCAGCGGAGACAGGACACCCTGGTTAAAAGAGGGCGGACCGGGTACCAAACCTCTGGTAGTGCATATGCAGATGAGACCCGATCCTCTTGCCCATTGAGGCGGTGGGTATTCCTCGAAAATATCTGTTCAGGCCGGGAGGGGCGACACCGCGTCGGGGGGAATGGGCTCGGCATTTCGCGCTTGTCGATAACCCATCCAGATCAGAAATTGAAAGCCAAACAGGAGCGAAGCTGAGAGCAAGTGGGTTGGCTGCACCAACCTGGGCATTCCGAGGTGACCAAGAGTCGCTCCTGACATCACCGCCAGTCCGGTCACAGCTATCATGGCGACAGTAAACCGGGTCAGACTGTGAGTCCAGCCGATAGATCTGACCAACAGATACAGCAGCCATAAATTGGAGAACAGCACGACTGCCGAGAAGCTTCTGTGCACGTAGAAAAACCACGGCATGAATTCAATCCAGCTGGATCGCAATTCTTCACCCTGGGCGCGACTGATGAGATCGGTCATCTCGCGAACCTGGGTTCCCATACTGATTTGCACCAGAGCCAGACCTATAACCACGTACAGCCATTTCTCGAATCGCGGATCAATGTGCGCGACGGACTGCGTCGCCATGATATTGCGCCTGGACTGGGCTAAAGCGAAAAGCAAGGCTGCGACGATAGCGAGAGCCATCAGCATATGCAGAGTAATCATGCCGGGTTGCAAATTGGATGCTACTACTCTGGAGCCAAGCCATCCCTGAAAACCTGTCATCAAAAACGCGGCAATCGAAGCACGCATTATCCAGGGATCGTGCCTGCGGCAGGACCAGGAGAATAGCATGGTCAGGAAAACCAGAAATCCGATGGTGACACCAACGAGCCGATTAGCATATTCCGTCCAGGTTTTGACTACATTAAATCGCGTATCCGCGTATCCCAGCTCGGAATATATTTCCTGATAGTTCGCTGGTAACTGCGCCTCACTGGTCGGGGGAATCCACTGACCGAAACAGGTTGGCCAATCCGGACAACCCATACCCGCGCCGGAAGCTCTTACGCTCGCCCCGACCAAGATGAGGAAGTAGACCGCGGCTATCGTTATCCAGGCCAGTTGGCGATAACGTCTTAGTGCCGGGGTGTCATTGGGAATTATCATGTCGTCTACTACGTAACGAGTCGGAATATTGGATCGCTGCTATCGGGGGTTTGGCTTTCACTTCTTTTCATGAGCCGCGAACCGCAATCCGGTCAATCACGCAAGGATTCAAGAAGTATATACGTGGCATAGCCATCCTGTGGCATACCGGATTGGCGCTGATAGTCCCTGATAGCGGTCCGAGTCTGCCCGCCCAGGATTCCATCTACAGGACCTGCATCGAAGCCCTGCTGGTTGAGCAGTCCCTGCAATTCCAGCACGTCGCTGCGACTTAGCGCTTGTTCATTTGGCGGCATATTCTGGATTGGCGCGCCGCCGACAAACCTGTCAGCAAGATGCCCCACGGAAACCGCGTAGAATGTCGAACGATTCCACACCAGGGTGGTTCGATAGTTATTGTAAACGAGAAATGCGGGGCCCGTAGCTCCAGCCGGGATTACAATCGATCCCTCCATATCAACCTGCGGCAATGGATCGCCACTAACCTGGACAACACCGAGTTGACGCCAATCGCTCAGAGACCTGCGAACGCCAGTGCCCGATTGAGCATAGTCAAAATCAGCGGGTAGCTGGACTTCCCTGCCCCAGCGCTCATCGCCGCGCCAACCGGATTGGGATAGAAAATTGGCCGCCGAATGAAAAACGTCAGGCAGGCTGTTCCAAATATCGATCCGACCGTCATTGTCGCCGTCAACTGCGTAGCGGTCGAAGGTGGATGGCAGAAACTGTAACTGCCCCATCGCTCCCGCCCATGATCCCGTCATACGCTCGGCGGCGATGTGCCCTTCGTCAATGATGCGAAGTGCGGTCAACAATTCGCGCCTGAAGAAATCTGCCCTCCGGGGGTCGTATGCCAGCGTAGCCAGAGCAGAAACAACCATGAATCCCCCGGTCGCAGCCCCATAATTACTTTCGAGTGCCCAAAACGACACCAGATAATGTGGTTGCACCCCGTATCGCTGCTGTACCTCGCTTAACAGGCCCGCGTGCTGTCTGAGCAAAGCCCGCCCCCGATCTATCTGCAACGGTGTAATCCGCAGACTGGTGTAGCGGGTGAATGTCTGCACAAATTCGGGTTGGCTACGATCCAGCTCCAGTACCCGCTCAATGGGCTCGAGCTGATCCAGCGTGATGGTCAGAGTCTGCTCGCTAATACCCTGGGACCTCGCCTCGAGTCGCAGTTCGGCCAGCCACTCTTCAAAAGATGGCTGCTGAGAAACTGCTAACGAGGGGATCAAGATTAGGATTATCAGGAGGGCGCAATTCAGGAGCTTCATACGCTGAATCATAATGGAAATCAGTGGAAATTTGAACGCACGGGAGCTTGTCTGAATTAAATGTTTCACTAAAATAAGCCGATGATTCGACAGTATAGCCTGATGCTTCTCTCATTGGTGGCTGCTGGTTGTCTTTATTATCAAAGTGACCATGCTACCCGGCTCGCAGCGCAAACCAGTAGCCTGCCTGTCGCGGTAGTGCGGGAATACGTGGAGATGGAACAGCGCCAGCTATTCGAGACGCTGCTGGCGGAATTCGGTCGTAATAAAGAACTGCCTGAGGGCTTTGAGCTGCAGGCCCTGGTCGCCTTGAGTCACTTTCCCGAGCTCAAAAATACCCGCATTCGGTTTATTGTTGACGACGTTGATATTCCATTGTCCTCTCGACCTTACTGGGCCAGCATGCTGCGATCCGCGGGCATGCGAACTTACCTGGTCGTCATTGATTCAGAGCGTGACGGGGAACGAGATGAAGTGCTGCTCAAGAGACAACCCTTCAATGCCCAGATAGGCATCATAGGACACGAGCTCGCGCATACCGTTTATTACCTGGATCGTTCGTTTTTCGGTATTATCAACGATGCCCTGTGTCAGCTGAGTGACTGCCGAGTAAATTTTGAACGACAAACCGATCGACGCACCGTGGAATACGGTCTGGGCTGGCAGCGCTTCGACCATTCCGTATTTATCCGCACTAGCAGAGGCTTGGACCCCATGGCTGAACCGAATTCAGCCAGCACCTATCTGGGACCTCCAGAACTCCTGAATATTATGGAAGCTGACCCAGCCTACCGGGCAACGTTTTCTCAACTCTAGTAGTGTTCGACCTCTAAGTATTGTCTCGAGCAGCTCGATCGAACGCTTGTTGCGGTTCACTGGATCTCAGATCAATATCTAAGGGAATAGTTGGGTCTGATAGCGGCTATTGGAATCCGAACAAATATCCATAGAAACGGGTTTCGAGTGTAAAATCTCCTCGCAGAGAGTAGGATGTTCCATCTTCCGGGAATTCGATGTAAACCAACTGCAGGAATATCTACCATGAATTTTCAGTGTTTTGATGTGACCATCGAGGACCGAATTGCCCACATCAAGCTTAACAGGCCAGACAAACGAAACAGCATGATTCCCGAATTCTGGGACGAGTTGCCGGAAATCATTGCCGACATAGATAATCAAGTCAAAGCCAGAGTCATAGTAATTAGCTCCACCGGGCCCCATTTTTCGGCTGGCATGGATCTGGCTACATTCGCGCAATCCAGCGTAAACGAAGCAACTTCTGACGGTCATGCACGACGGGTCCGGGGAGAGGCATTTTACCGAAATGTAGAAAGGTTGCAGAACACCTTTTCTTGCCTGGAAAACTGCCGCCTGCCCGTGCTGGCCGCAGTCCAGGGTGGCTGCATAGGCGGTGCAGTGGACATGACTACCGCCTGTGACATGCGCTACGCGACGCAGGATGCTTTTTTCACTATCTTCGAAGTGAACATTGGAATGACCGCCGACGTAGGAACCTTTCCAAGGCTGGTAAAATTGATTCCTGAGGGAATCGTTCGGGAACTCGCCTACACTGGTCGTCGAATGTCAGCTGAAGAAGCAAGGCAGGTAGGTCTGGTAAATGCCGTTTTTCCGGATCAGCAAACGATGCTAACCCAAGTTATGACAATTGCGGCCGAGATAGCGAGCAAGGCTCCACTGGCCGTTTACGGTTCCAAGCGGATAATCAATTATTCCCGAGATCACACCACTGCCGACGGATTGGATTACATTCGCACCTGGAATGCCAGTATGTTACAACGAGAGGAGATTGCCGAAGCCATGAGCGCCAGCAGGGAACAGCGCGAGGGTGATTTTGCCGAGTTACCTGAAATCCCTGGCAAAACTGTTGGCATCTAGATAAGCAGTTCATGCGGGTGTAGCTCAGTTGGTAGAGTCCTAGCTTCCCAAGCTAGTTGTCGCGAGTTCGAATCTCGTCGCCCGCTCCAATTCCCGTCAGGCCTTTCGCTGGCGATGACGCTCGAGAGTTCCCCCTGCCAGAAATAGAAAGAGGCCTGCCAGGCCTGCGGCGGCCGCGATCATGTAGGCGGCGCCGTAAACTCCATTGCTTGCCGCGTAAACCAAGCCTAGTAGAGCAGGACCTGATGCAGTCCCCCAGGATGACATGAAGTTACTGACGGCAAAGATGCGGGGGTATTCGCGGACTCCAAAAGCTTCGGCCACCAACAACGGCTGCAGCATGAGAAGATTTCCAACAGTAACACCAAAACTTGCTAGCCCAAGGCACAAAGTCAACGGCGTGAATCCGGCAGACAAGAGCATCAGCGACACAACCTGAAGACTCATCATGCTGATTGCAAATGAACGAATCGACGTTTGCTCAATTAACCAGCCACCGGCAAGGCGTCCAAAAATGCTAGCAATTGGCAGAATGGCAACGGCCAGAGCGGTCTGACCTTCAGTGAGCAACTCCCGAGCCAGTCCGTATTGATGAGATATCCCTCCAACCTGAGCCATCATAAGAAAAATGTAAGCCGTGCTGATACACCAGAACAATTTTCCCCTCCTGGCATCGCGGAATGAGACTCCCTCCGGCAACCGTATCGTTGCCTGCTGAGCATCGACCCAGCGGGCTGGTGAGCTGTCCTCTCGATTGGAAATCGACAAAGTACCAGGTATCTCATTAATGTTAGACTGTTCACCGTCTGCACGCATCCCCAGTGATTCTGGACTAGCTCGCAACCAGATCAAACAAACCGGCACTACGCCAATCAGATACATGACACCCATCAAGGGCCCAGCTTTTTGTAACCCCAGATCTTCCACTAGCAATGCACAAACCGGTGTTACCAGCACTCCCCCCAGCGAGAGACCGGTAGATGCAATTGACAGAGCCCTTGCACGCTTTTTATGGAACCATCGGGTCACCAACGTGGTAGCTGGAATCAGGTTGGACGCGGAAAATCCTACCCCAAAAAACAGGTACAGCAGGTAGAGTTGCCACACAGCCGAAATCCATCCGAGAGCCACTAGCGAGGCACAACAAATAGCTGCCCCAAAACAGATGCAGAATCGCGGGTCATAGTCATTTACCCATCTGGCAACCCATAGTCCTGCGAAACCACCGCTGAGAAAAAAAAGCGATACTGCAATCGATGCAGATTGGACCGAAAATTCCGGTTGGCGCGCCAGAGCGTTCAAAATAATGGCATGGTTGTAGAAACTTAGACCGCTCGCAAAAGTCAGCATCACCAGCAACGCAATGATTATTTTCCAACCATAAAACATCCCGGATGAGGAGGCGCTTACCATGTCACTGTCGCTAATAATTGATCCAGGCCTGTCGCCCGAATTTTTCTGGAGTATGAAGTATAATAACCGCTTTTCTTAAATCCAGAGCCAGAAACTGCATGTCAGATCAGACCGCCTCAATCGTGGAAACCCGGGTGCACGTGCGCTACGCGGAGACGGACGCCATGGGCGTCGTTCACCATGCTGCCTATCTGGTTTACTTTGAAGAAGGCAGAAGTCACTACATGCGGGAAATGGGCAGCAATTACGCGGATATCGAAGCCAGCGGCTATCGCTTGCCCGTCACCGAAGCCAATCTCCGTTACACCGAAGGCATTGCCTACGGCGACATTGTCATCATCCGCTGCTGGATTGAAGAATCACGCAGCCGACAATTAACATTTGCCTACCAGTTGCTTTCTGCAAATAGCGGTAAAAAATTGGTCACGGGATATACCCGACATGTCTGGACCGATTCCGAAGGAAAGGTAACCCGGTCCCCCGATATATGGCAAAAGCTACGGGAAAAAAGATCCTGAACTAAATCAGCATACAACGGCTGTCAGCTTACTCTATTCCGCTACACGTAAATTAAGCTCTGCGGTAAAGAGCATACTTTTGTCCAGGTCAGTTGCCGCCCACTTTAGTAGAGTCTGCGGGTCTTGCTGTACCCGCTCACTACGCCTCAGTGAATCATTGATGTAAATTGCCACGGGCCGCGTGAAATCTATTTCTTCGGGGCTGAGCAGTAGAGTAAATGCCGCGACAGATGCAGTATTCACGTTGATGATATTGCCATTGCGAGACACCTTGACCATTCCCGGCGCGTTTTCCCGAGCCAGTTCATCAATAATCAGCCAGTGACTGCGATTGAAGCGGTCTGTGCTGTCGGTCACCCATTGCACACTGTCGGGCAGAGGGTCGCGCGGATTGTCCAGCTTGAACTGTTCGATTGCCGCCGTTTCATCCGGCAACCAGCGGGTATTGTGGCCGCCTTTTTCTATTTCGCGAAAGACATGATCGATCTCGGCTTCCCTCAGCACGTTGATGAAGGGCGCCAACGATGCAGCTGGATAAAGCGGATCATCCTCACCATTAACGATATATAGTGGTTTGCCGATCAGGTTTTCGAAATACAGTTGATAACTGGCCTGCCCAGCTGGGTTACGCAGCACTCCGGGATGCCCTATGTAGGGCATAAAAGCTGCCCACTCGGTATGCTGCTTGAAGGCAAAGAAATAGGCGCCAGTGCCACCATCAGAGATGCCTGTCAGAAAAACCTGATTGTCAGCAACATTGTACTCACGCTTAACGTCCCTCAGGATTGCCTGCAAGTTAACCGCCTGATTCGGAAACCACCAGAAGGCTTCATTCCAGGCGGCAGGCACAACTATGATCTTGTCTTCGCTTCGCAGTGAATCGATACCGCCGCGCCACCAACTGCCGGCCTCGGTCGGGTATGGTCGGCTGACGCCACCATGCAGCATGAATTCGACCGGATAGCGGCGTGTCGCGTCGTAAGATTCTGGCACCAGCAATATATAGGGAAAACGAGTCCCATCCTCAGCGAGCCTCTCGAGTTCCCGATAACCGACCTCTACATCAGGGGAATAATCGGGCCCATTTTTTAACCAGCTGTAGAGGGTATCTACATTGCTGCTGCCGTCGAGCAGCCGCTGCATTGCCGCTTCTCGCACGTCCAGTGATCGCGCTAACCAAAATTCCGTGACGAGAGCGCTATTTGCGCCGTTCTCAGCGCCAAGAGCCTGTGGCGCAATGCAGCTAAAGATAAAAATTGCGACGAGACTTGCTTTCATGGCTTATCTCCCGTGACTAACGTGATTCTTCGACAAAGTGAAAATCCGCTGGGCCTGCCCGCCGGACCAGAATTATCACATCCTCGCTATCGGGCACATCCCAGTAATGATTTACACCCCCCGGGATCACAATATAGCTACCCGTAGTGAGATGGTGTAGCTCCAACCCCAACTGCAGATCTACCTCACCCTGAACCACAGCCACATACTCATGGTGAGTGTGCCAGTGCAAATCAAAATGTGAACCTGCAGGAAACTTTGCGTAGTAAGTGACCCCCATAGTTTCAGCGTCAATCCCAAGACGGACTGTCTGCAAGCCCTGGGGGAAACCATTACCACCGCCGGGCGCACCCCACTCTACAGTATTCAGATCAGCGACGAATGCGTGCTCCTGAGCAATCGCTGAAGCGCTAAGTGTCAGAGGGCTAGCCAAAACTATCAGCAAGTAAACACGGTGTAATTGAAAATATGAACGAAACATCTCGAGCGCCGCCAGTGGACAATATCGAATTCCGCAATTGAGCGAATTCCATCGGTATAGATACCAAAGTCGACGCAGTATAGCACCGCAACATGAGGAAGACCGTAGTAATCGGCCTTAAGATGGAGAGCTGCCCCGCAACAGATCAGGCTTAGATAGCGGACAGGAACGGGCCGTCCACGCACAGCCTCCGCCCATCTGGCGACCCGCATGCCCCGCAAATTCCAACTCCACACTTGGTCAAGTAATCGATGGCGTTGAATATCTGCTGCGGTTTGCAATACTTTCGCTGCACAGCCTCGGCTGCATGTACCATCGGGGCGGGACCGCAGTTGTAGAAAACAAGCTGGCCCAACTCCTCCACCGACAGTTCGTTGAGGCGCATCTCTAGCAATTCGGTTACCAATCCGTGATAGCCGCGACTACCGTCATCAGTGGCAATATGGAGATTACTGACCGCCTGGCACTCGTCCACGAAATACAGCCGCTCACAGTTTCTGGCTCCCATAAAAATCTCGGTGTTTCCAAAATCTCTGGCTATCTGGTAGACGGCGGCCAATCCTGTTCCCCCGGCGACGGCGAAAATCTTCTGATCCGGTCGTGGCGCTACCGGAATCCCGTGCGGTCCGCGCACATAGCATTCTGTGCCCGGCTCGACTTCCATCAGCGCTTCAGTGAATTCCCCCAGATTGATCACGACCAGCTTGAATGGGTCATCCAACAGCGCTGAGAAAGGTTTTTCTCCCAGACCCGGAATCCATAAAAATATGAATTCCCCCGCTCGCACACTGACCTTGCGATCAAAGGTTAATACCGCAATATCATTAGTGACCAGCTCATTTTTAACCAGGGTTACCGGCCTGAAACTCATGTCCACGTCATACCGCACCAGTTTTTCAGCCTGCTCAGTGCCATCCTTCAGATCCGCGCTGAGTACGCGGAAGTAATTGGCAATCTCATCGGTAGTCATGCCCACAAGGGCGGAGCCAATTCCGATGATGGTAGATCCAGCCTGCTGGAAGTCGCGCACATTCTGAGCGCTACTGATTCCGCCGCAAGCAATGATCGGGACATCAACCGCAGCTGAAATCCTGCTTACACAGTCCAGCGCCGTCGGCAACACATCCTTGCCCGACATTCCCCCTTTGCCATTACTGAGCACATCATGACCATCGACTCGGTATCGATCCGGCCCCATGGTGTTTATCGCACAGATCGCATCAGCCCCTCCTTCCGCGGCAGCGACGGCGATTTCATCTATGTTAGGGACGTTGGGAGTAAGCTTTGGTACGACCGGGACTTTTACAGCCGCCTTGACCGCACTGACGATCTCCCTGACCAGATCCGGATCCTGCCCCATAGCCATGCCGTATCCCTTGGCGTGCGGACAGGACAAGTTGAGTTCCAGTCCGTCGGCGTAAGGTGCCAGTTTGCGAGCAACTTCAACATATTCATCAACGCTGCCGCCAAAAATCGATATCAAAAGAAACCGATCATCGGGGATACGCAATGCAGCCATCAACTCGACAGATTTATCTGCGCCCGGATTGGTCAGGCCCACAGCATTGACGAAAGATCCCGGCTTGTATTGCGCGAGAATAGGCTCGCGGTATCCCAGTCGGGGTTCCGGGCCGATGCTCTTTGTTGTCAACACTCCAACTTCGGGCATGGTATCCATGAAACGCTGAATTATGGAGGTTGTGCAGGTAACGATCCCGGACGGAATGGTGAAAGGTCCAGATAGCGACTTACCAAGAAATTGCGTTTTCAACGGGCGTTACTACTCGAGTCTGTTGACTAATCAGTTGACGTGGAATTTTACTACGAAATTGAGTTGCGAGGGGCAGGTTTGAGTCCTGCCCCTCGAGATTCGTCGCTACGGAACGATTATTACTTTCGCAAATTTTGACTGCGGCATTGAGCGCAGCCAAGGCGTTCAGTCTTCTCCCGCCAGTTCGGCGTAAACCGCAGTGAGAAAGCGCTCTGGATCTCCCCACTTTGCTTCGTAGGCGGCAGTTGGCCGTGCCGCCAGAACCTGTTCATAACTCATGCCCCGCGCAACCATCGGCTCCACCTGAGCTTTCACATCGAGTACCATGTCGCGGAACTCCATAACATCCTCGCGAGTTGAAACCTCGCCGTGTCCTGGCACGATTTTGGTGTTTGGACCCGACATCCCAATCAGGATTGCGAGCGCGTCAATGGTTCCATCAAGTGTTCCTCCGTTACCCTGATCGATAACGGGAAATGCCACTGTCCGAAACACGTCACCGGCATGCAATACATCGGCGTTTCGGAAATAAATATAACTATCCCCATCGGTATGGGCCGGCGGTACCGGGATGGTGGTCACCTCGTCATCGTTTAAATGAATGGTGACACTCTCGCTGTAGGTCAGCACCGGCAATGCCGCTTCGGGCAACTGATCTGCAAGCCTGACGCGCACTTCGTCCCGAGCCAGTATCATAAGGCCCATGTTGCCCAGGTTTTCATTGCCGCCAGTGTGATCGGGGTGGACATGGGTGTTGATGACGAAGCGGATCGCTCCGTCACTCACGGTGCGAATGGCAGCCAGAATCTTGTCGGTAAGGGGTGCAAACTGGTCATCGATCATGATCACACCATCATCGCCGACCGATATGCCAATATTGCCGCCGGCGCCCTCCAGGTAGTAGTAGTTGCCCTGTACATGGTTGGCAACGACCTCTACATTGCTGTAATCCCGCTGTGCATGCACTTGCAGCGAGGCTAACAATAGCGTCGCGGCAAACATGATCGGGGTCAAAATATTACTCGTGGTTGTTTTCATCAGACACCTCCAGTGAGCTAAGGATGGGGGTGCCACAGTCACAAAGCCGACACCCTGCATGACATGTATGGTAGCGCCATTAAGCGGTCATGTATCGAAAAAAATTTGTGACGATTCGTAGCATGGCTAGACTCTTGCAAAAATGGCCATTATGCTACGTGCCTTGGAATTTTAGGGCCCCTCAGCCCGATCTGACAAGAACGCGCTAACCCATCTGGATGACTGTGCAAGGACGGCCAGTAACGGCGCTGTAAAACCAAACTACCGGAGAGCAGCAATGACTCACACATATAGAACAGTAATCAGTATTGCCTTCGGGCTGCTTTTATCTGTTTCGCTTACTACCCAGGCACAGACACCGCCACGGTTTCTCACGCTGAATCCGCCAGAAGGCTTTCCCATAATTCCAATTCTCGAAGGTTGGATCGGGCACTCCGACGGGTCGCGCGAGCTTGTATTCGGATACATCAACAGGAATGAAATAGACGTCCAAGTAGCTATTGGTGATGACAATTTTATCGAACCGGCAGAATTTAACGGCCTGCAACCTACTTACTTTCCATCTGGCGATCGTGGTCATCAAGTATTTACAGTAACTCTGCCTCCCGATCGCGCCGACGAAGATGTCTGGTGGAATATCCGATCAGGCAGTAATAACGAACTGCTAAGGGTTCCAGGCCGCGCACGCGACAGTGCCTACGAGATTGACTTTGAAAGGCCTCGTCCTCAAGGTGCATTGAGCCCAATGGTAGGAGTCGGAGAAAGTGGCGCTCAGGCTGTCGGCCGTATCGCCGTGATAGCCGATTATTCTGGCACTGTGAGGGTTGGCCAGGAAGTTGAAATAGCGGTCAATGCCTCTGACCCATCGGTACGCGATACTAGCGACCCACGTTTTTCGGAACCGCTGGATCTTGGAGTGCACTGGGTCAAGCATCAGGGACCCGGTGATATCACTTTCTCCCGTCACCCCGATACTCCGGCTCCAGAGAATCCCTTTGACGAGGGAGACCCGCGACGGGAGCGCTGGTCTGGTGACAATCCTGCAGAAGGCAGTATCGAAGCTGGAAGTGGAGTCGCAAAAGTGCTCGCTTCATTCTCAGAGCCCGGGCAGTATATCATCCGTACTCAGGTGGAAAACTGGACCGCACCTGACAGCTCGCAGGGAGATCAGTGCTGCTCGACCACTGTTTATCAGCGGTTTAACGTCCAGTAACAGCGCTTTTTGCTAACTCAGCATAGGCCGGCCCATGAGCCGGCCTAATCATTTTTGGCAACATCCAATTGTCCACAATATCTAGTAGCAGAATCTCACGATTCCGCCGATATATAGATAGTTAGGATGTTGCAATTTGTTGCAATAAGGGTCTTAAATCGGAGACCAAAAAGTGGACTTTTCGGGCGGTTAGATTTACCCTTCGCTCGTTGTCCATCCACATTCCAATTCGAGGAGACACGTATGAAAATTACACAAGTGCGCAAAGCCTGGTTAGGTGTCGCAACGGTTGCGGCTCTGGGCTTTCAAGCACAGGCTTCGGCTCAGGATCACAGTCAGCTAACTTACACTGGCGAGATCGGCCGAATCATCAATGATAATTGTGTGGTCTGCCACCGAGAGGGTGGAGTTGGACCTATGCAGCTCACAAATTACGAGCAGGTACGTCCCTGGGCACCGCTGATTTCAATGCGGGTAGCTAGCAGAGAAATGCCTCCCTACGCGTATGATCAGCATATCGGTATCCAGGAGCTGCAGGGCGACTGGCGACTGGAACAAGAAGAAATCGATCAGATCGTAGCCTGGGTTGAGCAGGGCTCCCCTCTCGGCGACGCTGATGTAGTCGTCCCAATGCCGGACATGCCTGACCCCAACCAATGGACCTTTTCCGATCAGTTTGGCGAACCGGACCTGATTATCCCGTCTTCTCCCTACGACATTCCGGCCACTGGTAATGACCTGTGGAGTAAAGAGTATACCCAAACCGGCTTAACTCAAGACCGCTGCATCAAGGCGGTTCAGGTGAAGCCTCGCGGTGATGCTGCGGCGGTCGTACACCACGCCAACTCCTCCGTCTACATTCCTGATGAAAATGGTGAACTGCAGCGTTACGGTCAGCTGACTGAATACGCTATGGGCAAGTGGGGAGAAATTCCCGGAGACGGCGTATGTCGTTCACTGCCTGCCAACGCAACCGTTCTCTGGGATATTCACATGTTCCCGGGTGGTGTTGGCGCGACAGCCCAGGGCGAAATGATCAAGGATAATGTTGTCGAAATCGGTCTTTGGTTCCACGAGGAAGGCTACGAAGAGAAAGCCTATAACCAAACGCTAGCCCTCTATGGCCTGCGTGAAGGTTACCAGAATGGCTATCTGCTTGTTCCCCCTCATGGCACTGCCATGACTCAGGGTTTCCACTCTTTCGACCACCCGGTCCGCATTGACAGCTTTCAGCCTCATGGACATCTGCGCATGCGTGCCGCATCTCTGGAGATTTACTACCCGGAAACCGGTCGCACCGAGCAGATCAGCCAGATTTCCAACTGGAGCGCCACTTGGCACCACAGTCATCTGTACGAGCGTGATGTAGCGCCTTTGCTGCCAGCTGGTGCAGTGCTGGTAGTCAAGCAGTGGTACGACAACACAGCTGATAACCCCAACAATCCTGACCCAGATCAGTGGGTGTATGGAGGCAGCAGGACCGGAGATGAAATGTCCCATGCCTGGATTGCCATAACTCACCTGGATGAAGAGGGCTACGAAGAAGCACTCGCTGAGCGTATGCAAGCCAGTAATTAAGCAGATCTCCAGGATCTTAGCTGAAAGGCCGGTTGAGCAATCAACCGGCTTTTTTCGTTGACAGGCTGAGAAATGTCAAACAGCCACCAAATTAATGGACTTTTAGCCCTCGGAGGGTTAAATTCCTTACGACCTGTATTACCAAACGAACTAACCGTACTCTGACGCAAGGAGAACAAGATGAATAGCAGCAAGGTATTCAAAGCCTGGCTTGGCGTCGCAGCTGTTGCGGCCATTGGCGTCCATGCATCCGCCTTGGCCCAGGATCACAGTCAGCCGACCTACACTGGCGAGATTGGTCGAATCATTAACGAGAATTGTGTGGTCTGCCACCGAGAGGGTGGAGTTGGACCTATGCAACTCACCAATTACGAGCAGGTACGTCCCTGGGCACCGCTGATCTCAATGCGGGTAGCCAGCAGGGAAATGCCTCCCTACGCTTACGATCAGCATATCGGTATTCAGGATTTAGAAGGCGACTGGCGCCTTGAGCAAGAGGAAATCGATCAGATCGTAGCCTGGGTTGAGCAGGGATCTCCTCTGGGTGACGCTGATGTAGTCGTCCCAATGCCAGACATGCCCGATCCTTCCCAGTGGACTTTCTTTGATCAGTTTGGCGAGCCGGACCTGATTGTGCCGTCTTCTCCGTACGACATTCCGGCCAATGGTAATGATCTGTGGAGTAAAGAATACACTCAAACCGGCCTGACTGAAGATCGCTGCATCAAGGCAGTTCAGGTGAAGCCTCGCGGTGACGCCGCGGCGGTCGTACACCACGCCAACTCCTCCGTCTGGATTCCCGATGAAAACGGGGAATTGCAACGTCATGGCCAACTGACTGAATACGCAATGGGCAAGTGGGGAGAAATCCCTGGGGACGGCGTATGTCGTTCACTGCCTGCCAACGCAACCGTTCTCTGGGATATTCACA
>JAYPVG010000028.1:0-41159 GCA_038134485.1 Pseudomonadales bacterium | reverse complement strand
GAGTGGGAGTGATCAAACTGGAACTCGGTAGTCCAATGGCGGAACAGTCATGACAACTGCAGCTGCAGAACACGAACGCTGGATGGATATAGCGCTGGATCTTGCTCTCCAGGCGGAGGCTCGGGACGAGGTGCCTATCGGGGCGCTGGTGGTAGAAGACGGTAAGGTGCTGGGAGAAGGATTCAACCAGCCGATTGGTGCCCGAGATCCGACCGCCCACGCCGAAATCGTCGCATTGAGGCAGGCAGCCAAGACGAAGAACAATTACCGCCTACCGGGAACCGTGCTGTACGTTACTATCGAACCCTGCACCATGTGCATCGGGGCTATCTTGCATGCGCGGGTATCTGCGCTGGTGTTTGGGGCCAGGGAGCCTCGTGCTGGTGGTGTTGTGAGTCGACAGCAGCTGTTGAACGAGTCTTATTTCAATCATCAGATTGACGTGGTGGAAGGTGTAAGGGCAGACGAATGCGCCCGGCTGCTGCAGCATTTTTTCCGGGCTAGGCGCGGTACAAAGTGACACGGAACAGTTCAATACGCGATAATTACGTGGCAAACCATCAGTGCAAATCAACCAGAAAAGCGAAGGACTGAATTTCGATGCTTCTGATGTACGGGGCGCCTGCTCTTTCTGCCTTTAAAAAATCAAAACTGCTGGCTTCTCTGCAAGCCGACATACCTGGCATCACCGCGCTCAATGACTGCTTCGTGCATCTGGTTGATGTCGCCGAAGAGCTGGACGAACAGGACCTGCGCAAGCTGGGAGCGCTACTCAGCTATGGTCCTGACATTGAAGTTGACGGCATTGCCGCGCAGCCGGAAGATCAACAAGCATACAAGGATCGTTTGGTAGTACCCCGGCCCGGCACAATTTCTCCCTGGTCCAGCAAGGCAACCGATATTCTGCATAACTGCGGACTCGCGTCAGTCGCTCGAGTGGAGCGAGGAATCGCTTACCGCGTGTTCAGTGAAGGCCCATTGTCAGATGCAGAGTTGGTGCTACTGGATGGGCACTTGCACGATCGGATGACTCAAGCGGTGCTGAACCAATCAGAGCAGGGAGAACAGCTTTTCCAGGATGCTCAGCCGCGTCCATTGGAAACCGTCGACGTATTGGGCCTTGGCAAGATGGCCTTGGAAGAAGCCAACCAGAAATTGGGCCTTGCACTGGCAACAGACGAGATCGATTACCTCTACGATAGTTTCTGTCGGCTGCAGCGAAATCCGAATGACGTTGAGCTGATGATGTTCGCGCAGGCCAATTCAGAACACTGCCGGCACAAGATTTTTAATGCCAGCTGGACCCTCGATGGAGAACAGCAAGCCCTCAGCTTGTTCGCCATGATTCGTAATACCCATACGCAGTCCCCTGAGGGTGTGCTGTCCGCATACGCTGACAATGCTGCTGTCATGAACGGGCACGAAGCGGGTCGGTTTTTCCCTGATCCGGACAGCCGGCAATACGATTTTCACGCGGAAGCCATTCATATACTTATGAAGGTGGAGACGCACAATCATCCGACTGCCATTGCTCCTTTTCCAGGGGCCTCGACTGGCTCGGGGGGGGAAATTCGAGATGAGGGAGCTACCGGAAGAGGCGGCAAGCCCAAGGCTGGCCTAACGGGTTTCAGTGTCTCTAACCTCAGACTGCCGGAGGCCCCGCGACCATGGGAGGAGGATTTTGGTAAGCCAGCCCACATCTGTTCAGCGCTGGATATTATGATTGACGGCCCTCTGGGCGGTGCAGCGTTCAATAATGAATTCGGCCGTCCCAACCTCTGTGGGTATTTCCGTACCTTTGAAGAGCAGGTGGGGAGACCCAATGGTCAGCAGGAGGTAAGGGGGTATCACAAGCCGATTATGATTGCGGGGGGCTACGGCAATATCAGGCCCTCCCATGTTGATAAGGGAGAAGTAGAGGCCGGCGCGAGGCTAATTGTGTTGGGTGGGCCGGCAATGCTGATCGGATTGGGAGGAGGTGCGGCCAGTTCCATGGCGGCGGGCGCCAGCAGCGAAGAGCTGGACTTTGCCTCGGTGCAGCGCGACAACCCGGAAATGGAGCGGCGGTGCCAGGAAGTCATTGATCGATGCTGGCAGTTGGGCGTTCGAAACCCTATCAAGTTTATTCACGACGTCGGGGCTGGTGGACTCTCCAATGCCTTGCCCGAACTGGTTAAGGATGCAGGTAAGGGAGGGGTCTTCAGTCTGCGTGATATACCCAGTGCCGAAGGCCACATGACACCGCTGGAGATCTGGTGTAACGAAGCTCAGGAGCGCTATGTGCTGGCGGTAACTGGTGACCGGCTGCAGGACTTCGAGGCAATCTGTGTCCGTGAACGTTGTCCGTTCGCTGTGGTTGGTGAGGCCAGCGATCAACAACAGCTGAGACTCGAGGACTCCCACTTCGGAAATAATCCCATCGACCTGCCTATGTCCGTGCTGTTCGGCAAGCCACCAAAGATGCATCGACAGGCCCAATCAGTCGTTCGTGCCTTCGATGCGCCGCAGTTGTCCGAAATTGATCCTCGCGACGCGATATACCGGGTGCTGGCGTTACCGACGGTGGCCAGTAAAAATTTCCTGATCACCATTGGCGATCGAAGTATTACCGGGCAGGTATGCAGGGACCAGATGGTTGGTCCCTGGCAGGTTCCCGTGGCCGATGCCGCTGTCACCACCAGTAGTTTTGATACTTACAAGGGCGAGGCAATGGCTATGGGCGAACGAACACCGATCGCGGTGCTCGATGCGCCCGCGTCCGGACGCATGGCGGTTGGCGAGGCAATAACCAATATTGCCTGTGCGCCTATAGCAAGACTCGGAGATATCAAATTGTCAGCCAACTGGATGGTGGCCGCCGGTCATGGCGATGAAGATGCTGGTCTTTATAAAACCGTAAAGGCGGTCGGTATGGAATTGTGCCCGCAGCTGGGGATCTGCATACCGGTTGGTAAAGATTCAATGTCAATGCGAACTGTCTGGGAGGACGGGGGCAGGGAGCTAAGCAACACCGCGCCGTTGTCACTGATAGTATCTGCCTTCGCGCCGGTTACCGATGTTCGAAAAGCGGTGTCTCCACAGCTGCAGCGCGACAGAGGTGCAACCACATTGCTGCTGCTTGATCTTGGTCGCGGAATGAATCGGCTCGGAGGATCTGCGCTGGAGCAGGTTTTCAGACAGATTGGCTCTGCGCCGGCTGATCTGGATGATACAGAACAGATGAAGGCGTTCTTTGCATTCATACAGGAATTACTGACGCGTGATCTCCTGCTTGCCTACCACGATCGTTCCGATGGCGGACTGGCGGTGACACTGGCTGAGATGGCATTTGCCGCGCACTGCGGATTGAACATCGATCTGACTGCGCTTTGCGCAACTTCCGACCCGCTGGCAGTCCTGTTCAGTGAGGAGCTTGGCGCGGTCATACAGGTCGAAGAGTGCCACCTGGCTCGGGTCGAGGAAATTGCCGAAAATCTGGCGCTGACAGGTTGTCTGCATTCGCTGGGTGCGGTATCCGGGGACGATCGCCTGCGGATTGCGGTCAACGGCAAGATACTTCTCGATGAGAGTCGGATAGACCTGCAAAGAATGTGGAGTGAAACCAGTTACCTTATTCAGGCAATGCGCGACAACGCTGAATGCGCCCGAGAAGAGTTCGACGGAATTCTTGATGGTGATGATCCGGGTTTGCAGGTTAATCTCAGTTTCGATCTGCGGGAAGATATTACCGCGCCCTTCGTCAATGTGGCGGCAAGACCCAAGGTTGCGGTCTTGAGAGAACAGGGTGTCAACGGACAGGTCGAAATGGCGGCAGCTTTTCACTCTGCCGGATTTGACGCGTTCGATGTGCATATGACCGATCTGGCCAGCGGCCAGAGTGACCTGGCGGAATACGATCTGCTAGTTGCTTGCGGAGGTTTTTCCTATGGAGACGTTCTGGGAGCCGGGGGCGGTTGGGCCAAGTCGATACTCTTCAATGAAGAATTGCGGCGGCAGTTCGAAGGGTTCTTCCGGCGACCGGATACACTGACTCTCGGGATTTGCAATGGCTGTCAGATGGTCTCTCTGCTGCATGAGCTGATACCCGGTGCGGACGGCTGGCCACGTTTTGTCAGAAACCGTTCGGAGCAGTTTGAAGCACGGGTGGTCAGTGTCCAGATTGCCGATTCTCAGTCGGCATTTCTTGAGGGCATGGGCGGGTCAATTTTTCCTATCGCCGTTGCTCATGGCGAAGGCCGGGCTCAATTTTCGCCGGGATCCAGCAGCGAGTCATTGCTGGCCAGTGGTCAAGTGCCGCTGCGGTATGTCGACAACAGAGGTGGAATTGCGACTCTTTATCCATTCAATCCCAATGGATCGCCGGCGGGTATTGCCGGCGCCACCAGCAAGGACGGCAGGGTAACGATCATGATGCCGCATCCGGAACGGGTCTTTCGCACTGTCCAAAATTCCTGGCATCCCGCAGATTGGCAGGAGAATGCGCCAACGCTACGTTTGTTCCAAAATGCCAGACGCTGGTTCAGCTGACAAATCGGGATGAACCTGATGAGTACCTCGCTTTTTAGAATCGAGTTTTATGTGCCTGAATCTCATCTCGATGTGGTCAAGAATGCTATGTTCCAGTCTGGGGCGGGACGCGTCGGCAATTATGATTGCTGTGCCTGGCAGACCCCGGGCAGCGGTCAGTTTCGACCAGGGGCAGGCAGTGCCCCGTTCATCGGATCAGTCGGTGAAATCGAAACGGTTCGGGAATACAAAGTAGAACTGGTATGTCAGGAAGACTGTTTAGGAGCGGCCCTGGCGGCTATGAAAGAGGCTCATCCCTATGAGGAGCCTGCCTACGCGGTAATCGGGCTCCATACCCGCTAGCTAATCTTCTCAGCCTGGCAAAAAATTCCATTGCGTGCTCTGTTACAGCGGTAGCCGCAGACCCTCAACTGCCACATGAAAACCTCTGCGGATCACTTCATCGAAGGCCTGGCTCTCAGCGTCCAGCAACGGATTGGAATGATTCATATGAATGAAATAGATCTTGTCTTTTTCACTGGCCGATAGCTGATCGAATAGTGCCATTGACTCGACAACCAGGGGATGGGGGATTTCGCTCATGTCCCGGTCCGGAATTTCATTGCCGTCGAAAAATGTGCCGTCGATCAGTACATAATCCACGTTGGAAATTTCGTTAATTATGTCGCGATTCCAGTCTTCCCAATTATCGATGTCAGGAATGAAGAGCGCGCTGAAGCGGGGACCAAGAATCATGAAGCCGACTGTCTCGGAGTATTCGTCCCTGTGGGGTACAACTAGCGGGGTGACCAGAATATTGCGCAAGGGTACTGTCTGATAATTCTGCATGAACTTCAGTGAGATATTATTCAGCTCCACAAGCTGACTCCAGGGCCCGTTGTTCTGCAGAAACTGGCGCATTCGGCTCATCGTGTAAACGGGGATATTGCTGGCTCCCATGGCCTCGCGACCAAAATACATGAGCCCAGCATAGTGGCCGATATGGGCGTGGCTCAGGAAAACTCCGTCCAGTCGATAGTCGGTGTCAGGGGCGACCTGCTCCAGCGCATAAAGCTGTTCTGGCAGCTGCGGAGTCGCTTCAAACAAATATTTGAGGCCGGCGGCAGGGTCAATAACAGCCAGTGATGTGGCACCGCGTCTGGCGGCAGGATTTTCCCAGCCTGGGAGGCAATGTGCCTGGTAGCACCCTGCCTGGGGAAATCCTGCATCCTGAGCAACCCCGAGGACGTACAGAAACGGTCCTTCCTGGGCGAGCAGGGATTTGCTGAAAAGCAATAACAGAATTGTGCCGAGTTTCAGGGTGTCTATCACGATCAATGTAATGTCTCCACGGGGTCGGTTATCTGCGCAGTGACTACTCATGGCTGTGACTGATCAGATTGGTGTTTATCTGCCGGTTGCCGTCGTAGTGCACATCAAACATGCGGACTGGAAAGGTATTTTTTGGCAAATCCTCAAAATAATGCTCCAGGGTGCTGCGAACTACAGGAAAGGCTATTTCACTCCAGGGGATTTGATCCTGGCTGAATAATTCAACTGCCAACGATTCGGCGCCGGGGTTGAAATTCAGATCCTGAAGTTCGGCGCGAAAGAACAGGTATACCTGATTTATGTAAGGGAGATTGAACAGGGTATAAAGATTGTTTTGCTGAACTTTAACCCGGGCGCCAGCTTCTTCGGCGGTCTCCCTGATAGCGCCAGCCAGCGTTGTCTCGCCATTTTCCATAAATCCGGCTGGCAGTGTCCATAGACCCCGTCGCGGTTCGATCGCGCGCTTGCACAGCAGTACCTTGTGCTCGAAAGTCGGCACGGTCCCGACAATATTCTTGGGATTTTGATAGAAGATGACGTCGCAGCTAGTGCAACAGTATCGTAGTTTGTCATCACCGTCCGGGATGCGTTGCAGCACGGTGCCGCCGCAGTGGTGGCAGAATTTCATGGCTAAGTTTTTTCGTCCTGTTCGCTGAACGTCGGGTGCAAATGGGGTATTTTACTGCGAATTGGGACTTCAGTCTTGACTGTTGCCGACCTTGAACTGGGCGCTATGCCTTCATCAGAAGAAGACCATTATAAAGTCTAAATCCTATTGATTTCGCAGTGCAGGCGAAATTTCTTTGAAGTAATGAATGCCTCAAGTTCGCGCAATCGGCTCTCCATGCTGTAAAAGCTGTCGGCGCATTCTTCAGCGGCTTTTTCATTAAAGGAATGTCGGCTGCTTGCCGTATGCCCACTGCGTCGGAGATTCATGTCAATGGTCACCGACCGTGATTTCCCTGTCAAAGATGCATCATCGATGGCGTCATTGCCTCGGTCCTCAGTATCTGCGCTTGACGCTCCGTAAGATTCTTCTGTGAATGCGTCTGGGTTTTCTTCCCTGTAGCTGTTGATCCTGCTCGATGTCATTCGGTGTCGCCTGCTGTCGCGACGGTGGCGCCGGTTTCGTTTGCCATGTCGGGGTGCCGGATTCGGTTCTATGACCAACCAGCCGACGCCGTACGCCAGTAATGCGTAGGGGCCAAGAATGAATACCGCGAGTATGGTGGCGCAACGTACCCAGAATGCCCTGATCTCCAGATAGTCGGCGATGCCGCTACAGACACCGGCAACACGGTTGTTACGCATATTGCGATAGAGCGGCCGGCGGTAGTCCAGGTTTTTTAAATGCTGGGTGGGGGCGCTTCCGCTGAGCCAGTCCGCAACTTTTTCGGAATTCAGATTTCTGTCCAACCAGAAATACAGCGCGAAGTATGCGATGACAAGCGTCGGCCAAGTTAGAATACTGAGAACAAAGATGACCCTAACAAGTGCAGCCGGCATGTCGAGGTAGTCGGCAATTCCTGCACAGACACCCAGAAAACGGCGTTCTTCCCTATTAATTCGAAGAGTGTTTGGCCGGCTGCTCATTTTGCTCCCTCCAGTCCGGAATCTCAGCGTCGAGAATGGATTCCAGGGTATCGATGCGTTCTTGCATGGACTCTGCCATCGAAGATAACTGATCAATACTGTACCGCGTATCTGGCGCGGTATTCCTGGGACGCTTGTCGCGCCGTGCGTAAAACAGCAGAAGCCACAGAGTTACGCAGCCCAGAATTATGCTGACCAGTGAAATTATGAATTCGAATACACCCATGGCGTTATCCTACTTCGTCAGCTTGTCTTTAAGTGCTTGCAGTTCCTGATCGATTTTTTCCTGCCGGGCAAGTTCGTCAAACTCACTTTGAAGGCTTTTCTGCTCGACACTGACACTTTCCATTTGCCCTTCCATTGCGTCGATCCTTCTCTCGTAATACTCAAATTTGTCCATAGCGTTGTCAATAGTGTAGTTATGTAGCTGCCTATTGACGTCCAGCCGGGACTTGGTTGCCCTGGTTCGCATGACAATACTTTTTTGTCGGGCGCGGGCATCATTGAGCTTGGTTTGTAATTGCTCTATTTCGGAGCTGAGCTTATCCAGTGTCGAATCCAGCTTGCCAATGTCTTTTTCCATTACCTCGACGGTGGCATTGGTATTGCCTCTTTCCACCAGTGCGGCTTTCGCCAGATCCTCTCTGTTCTTATTCAGAGCAAGCTCTGCTTTCTCCTCCCAGTCTTGCGCCTGACGTTTAAGTTGCTCAACGCGCCGGGTAAGTGTTTTTCTTTCGGCCAAAACCTTAGCGGTACCGCTGCGAACTTCTACCAGAGTTTCCTCCATTTCCTGGATGACCATCCTGATCATCTTCTCGGGATTCTCCGCCTTGTCGAGCAGGGCGCTGATGTTGGAGTTGACGATATCTGTCATTCGCGAAAATATGCTCATGAATCGTACCTCGAAAGTTATGAGTTTTCCCTTGTAGCCGTGATTTCATGACTACTTGTGTGTTAACTGAGCAGGGAACGTGCCAATTATTCTCGTTGTTCCTAACATATTGAAAATAGTGAGGAAAAAATTCACTATCCACAAAGCGATGTCTTCGGTTGTGCTAAAAGTGTTAATAAATGGCGATTTTCACCACCCTCTGGTTTGCGTTACACTTTCGATTGCGACCAGCGCCCGCGGGGCGGTGGCTTCGAACCGGGAAAAGCTAAGCTTCTTTCTTTGAATAGTTAATTAAGATACTGATAAATATGGAAATAAGATCTGGTAAATCGTTGCCACGTATGATCGGTGAGTCGGCCACCTTTTTGGAAATGCAGGAGCACATTTCCCTGGTGGCGCCACTGAACAAGCCTATTCTCATCGTAGGTGAGAGAGGCACAGGCAAAGAACTTGTTGCCGCCAGGCTGCACTTCCTTTCCCGCCGCTGGGAACAAAATTTTCTCAAGATCAATTGCGCGGCAATGAGCGAATCGTTGTTAGAGGCGCAGTTATTCGGTCATGAGGCAGGGGCCTTTACGGGCGCAACCAGGCAGCGTAAAGGCTACTTTGAGCGGGCTGACGGAGGCACGCTATTTCTGGATGAGCTTGCGAATACTTCCATGTCGGTGCAGGAGAAGATACTCAGGGTGATTGAATACGGGGAATTTGAACGCCTTGGAGGGAATGAAACTCTGACTGTGGATGTGCGCCTGATAGCAGCGACCAACGAAGACCTCCCTGCATTGGCCCGCCAGGGAAGGTTCCGGGATGATCTGCTCGATCGCCTGGCGTTCGATGTAATTACGCTTCCACCTCTGAGGGCACGCAGGGAAGACATACTGATCCTGGCGGAGCACTTTGCCATGGGCATGGTGAATGAAATCGGTGGCGAGTACTTTCCCGGATTTACCAGCAAAGTTGAAAAAGCGCTGCTCGCCTACGAGTGGCCGGGTAATGTGCGGGAGCTAAAAAACGTAATTGAACGTGCCGTCTACCAGCATGGTGACCATAAGGTTTCCGAACTGATTTTTAATCCGTTTGAATCGCCCTTTCGAGTGGGTATCGCCTCAAAAGCTGCGGAGACTGATACTAATCCGTCTGGGAAATTTCAGGTCACGGCCGCATCCGACGCCGTATCGCCGCATCTGAAAGCGGGTGAGCAAATCGATTTCAAGGAAACTGTGCAGAAATTTGAAGTCGACCTGATCAGGCAAGCCATGGAGCATTGCCAGTTTAATCAGAGAAAAGCTGCCGAGCGGCTCAACCTTACCTATCACCAGCTGCGCGGCTATCTGCGGAAATACGACCTGTTAAATTAGCGCATTAAAAATTCCAATCGAAGCAGGGTTAGTCTCTCATAGCCTCGTAGATAACCTGCTGCGCCGCATTATTGCTAAATGGAGCTCCGCGAGGGCCACCGCGTCGCTGTTCCATGTATAACAGGTAGAAGTTGTTTTCGCGGTCCACCAGAAAAAGTGTCCCACCAATACCTCGCCATCCGAAATTATGTGGTCCGCTCGGATCGTCGGTAGTGGGTTGAAGATGGAATCCCAGTCCCCAGTCGCCACGGTCGCCGTAAAAAAAGTGCTCCCGGGAAACGCTCTCACCAATGAATTTTTGTGTCATGAGGTTCAGAGTGTCTTCCTCGATAATGCGCACACCATGGTATTCACCGCCATTCAGGAGCATGTTTGCAAACCTGGCGTAATCTTCAATGGTCGAATTAAGGCCACCGCCACCAGAGAGAAATGGTTGTGCGACGGTATTGTCTCCCATCTGCCCGTGAATTGGTTCGGCTATTCGATACGCCTTGCTCGCTGGAACCCAGAAGGAAGTGTCGTCCATGCCCAGGGGATTGAAAATTCGCTCTTGCAGCAATTGGTTCAGTGGTTCACCTGCGGCCACTTCAATAACCGCCCCCAGCACATCAGTGGAATGTCCATAATGCCACCTTGTTCCTGGCTCGAATAGCACAGGTAGTCGGCCAATGCTCTGTGCTACTTCGAAGGCCGTTTTGCCGCTGGTGCTGACATTTTGCTGGTAGAGGTCTCCCAATGGTGTGCCACTGGCGAAAATTGCCTGAACTATACCGGATTCTTGGGTGAGTAAATGCTGTACCGTCATGACAGTCTGTGCCGGGCGCGCATTGCCGGACTCTTCATCGATGACTGTCAGATTGGCGAATTCCGGAATAAATTTACCGACCGGGTCGTCCAGCTCAATGAGCCCTTCCTCGACCAGCATCATGGTGGCCACACTGATTACCGGCTTGGTCATCGAGTATATGCGCCAGATGGTGTCAGTATTGACCGGGTCGGTGTCATTCGGGCCCTCGGTTCCAACCGTCAGCAGAGCGCCGACTCCATCATTATTGCCGATCATTAACATGGCGCCGGGAAGGTGGCCGCTGTCAATCGCTGCCTGCATCTGCATCCTGATGCCGGTCAGTTCACTGTGATCCAGTGAGAAATTGGTCGGATTTATCATCCGTATCGAACTGACGGGCGGGTTTGCCAGCGCGGGCTGCATGACTGCCAGAACCGTTATTGACGCGAGCAAATTAAGTGCAGTCTTCATAAATGCCACTCCTTCCAAAGGGACCAAGTTATTATGGCAGTGTCGGCCGGTGCCACGGTCCGGAATGCTTAACGCTGCAACACTGAACGGAAATAGTACCGCAACTGCCGGCGGACTGCCTACCAGGCGTCAAGCAAAGTCTTTGACCAGCGAAGCTCGCACATGGTCGGGTACACTCGCTGCGAAACGGTAGTTCTCATGCTCACAGCTGATGGTCCATGGTGCGCCACTTCTGGCGGCTTCTATGGACTCGGCGGTGAATTCGAAACGCAGGAAATGAACCGAGGCCGTCTTGTCCGCTGTGCTCCGTTCCAAATCCTCATTGGCAATTGGGTAAATCGGCTCCAGCTCATCCACTTTGATACTGATTTTGTTCTCGATACCAATCAGTCGGGCCAGCTGCTGGCGCCGTTCAACCTCATCCGGGTATTCGATCATGAATGTAACTTTGAGATTGCTGCCATCAGGTATGAGCGGGTTGTAGGCTTCAAGCTCTTGCCGGATTTCGTCTACGCTGGTGATGTTTTCCACGCGCATCAATTCCTGTACCTGGTAGCGCATGGTCATATAGTCTTCGAAGTGTAACGTAGTGTTAGGGCCTAATTCGACGCGGCGGTTGTTCTTATGTTCTATCATCGCCTTGCGAAATGCAGGCCTTTGAGCTTCATAGGCCTCATTACTTTGCAAATCGTCAATAGCAATTTTCTTCATGGGTTTCATTTGCCTCAGTGGTTTCAAAGGTTTTAAACAGGCTAGTCCAATCCGTAAGCTTTGCAGAGCAGCTCGATCGGGTGTTCGTGCGATTTGCCGTTGTCCAGATTGTTTTCTATGTGCCGGCCGGCAACCGGGCAGTCGCTACCGAAGTGATCAGGTTCTTTCTGCTTGATCTGTCGCACGATAGGGGCGGCGATCTTGTTGGCGAATTTCAGAGTTTCTTTCTTCACGCCATAGGTTCCGTCGTGCCCGGAGCATCTTTCGATATTGGTTACCGTGGTATCGGGGATCAATTCCAGTACCTGCTTGGTTTTAGGTCCGATATTTTGAACCCGTTGATGGCAGGCGACGTGATAGCTGATGTCTCCCAGTGCGTTTTTGAAATCGGTGTTTAATCTGCCTTCCCGGTGCAGTTTGAAAAGATACTCGAACGGATCGTTAAAGGCGCGGGCCACTGCAGCTACGCGTTCATCGTCAGGAAACATGAGGGGCAATTCCTGCTTGAACATCAGCACACAGGAGGGTACCGCAGCGACAATACTGTAGCCGGCACTGGCGTGCTCAAAAAGTTCAGGGATATTTTTCTCCATCAAACGTTCGACCGTCTGCAGGTCTCCCAGTTCAAGCTTGGGCATACCGCAGCAGTGTTCAAGATTCATAAGGACAACGTCGACCCCGTTATGCTCGAGAACTTTGATAACACTCGCGCCAATATCCGGTTCGTTGTAGTTGCAGTAACAGGTCGTGAACAGCAGAACCTTGTTTTCTGCATCACCGCCAGGAGTTTTGTCCTGGAACTGTTGCCTGAGAGTGGGACGCTTGTATTCGGGAAGTCTGGCATCTTCGTGAATTGCTAGGGCTTTATCCAGCACGCCGCGCAATGTTTTGTTGCGGTTAGCGGCATTGACAATGTTATTAACAAGCGGAGCAGTCGCAGCTTTGCCAATAAGGTCGGTACTGGTGATCAGATTGTCACGATACCGGGTGTCACCTTTTTTAAACTTGATCGCCTTGGCACGCAACATTAGATGAGGAAAATCGACATTCCACTCGTGGGGCGGAACGTAAGGACACTTGGTCAGATAGCAAAGATCACAGAGATAGCATTGATCGACTACTTTTCCGTAATCGGCAATGGCCACTCCATCGACCTCCATTGTGTCGCTTTCGTCGACAAGGTCAAACAGGGTTGGAAACGCGTTGCAAAGGCTCACGCAGCGCCGACAGCCATGACAGATGTCATAGACGCGCTCAAGTTCCTTGTTGAGGTCCGCTTCATCCCAAAACTTGGGATCGTTTTGATTCAACGGGTGCCTGGTTGGGGCTTCCAGACCACCTTCTCTGCCTGACTCATTTGCCATCACTTAACTCTTGAAAGGTCTGTTTAGGATTTACCGTAGATGTCCAAACGGCCACCCTGAGAATTCAGTGCGGCCGATGGACAGGAGTTTCCGGGCGCGAAACAGAGTTCGCTCCAGGATTAAGTTGGAATATTAACTATCCAGGGTGTCAAGGGCTTTCTGGAATCGGTTGGCGTGGGAGCGCTCGGCTTTTGCCAGAGTCTCCATCCAATCGGCGATTTCATCGAATCCTTCATCACGGGCGTCCTTGGCCATTCCCGGGTACATATCCGTGTACTCGTGGGTTTCGCCTGCCACTGCTGATCGCAGGTTATCGGCAGTACCGCCGATTGGCATGCCGGTGGCCGGGTCACCTACTTCTTCCAGATATTCCAGGTGGCCGTGCGCATGACCAGTTTCACCTTCCGCAGTGGAGCGGAACAGGGCTGAGACGTCGTTATAACCTTCGACGTCTGCTTTCTGAGCGAAATACAGATAGCGGCGGTTAGCCTGAGATTCGCCTGCAAAGGCAGCCTTCAGGTTTTCTTCAGTTTTGGATCCTTTCAGTGACATAACGATTCTCCTGTGGGGTGTGTCAATGGTCCAGATTCGATAGCCGGGTAGGCATCAACGTCGACTCTGACAGTCAGCAATTATTTGAAGATGCCATCAGCTTGAGCGGTGTACCTTACGCCAAATCAATAATAGAATCTAATTGATTTTTTCTTAGCATCAGATCGAATTTATCGATATCAAATTATGGCGTCTTTCCCCAGTTTAAAGCAGCTCAAATACCTCTGCGCGGTGGCCGAGCATCGTCATTTCAGCAAGGCAGCAGAAGCCTGCCATGTTACCCAGTCAACTCTAAGCGCCGGCATCCAGGAGCTTGAGTCCCAGCTCGGGATTACTATCTTCGAGCGCAATAAAAAAAATGTTCTCGTTACCCCGGTTGGTGAACAGGTGTTAAGACAGGCCCGGCTTTTGCTGGGCAATGCGGAAGACCTGGTGGCGATTGCCCAAGCCAGTCAGGCACCGCTATCTGGCGACCTGCGATTAGGAGTGATTCCAACGATTGGACCGTTCCTGCTGCCAAAAATGTTGGCGGATTTGCGCGCTGAATATCCAGATTTGAAGCTCTTTCTCAAAGAGGGACTTAGTGCTGACTTGTTTGCTCGCCTGCAGCAGGGAGAGCTTGACGCGGTGCTGCTGGCATTACCTTATCCCTTGCCGGATATGCGTGTGGAACGCCTCTTTCGCGACGGTTTTGAGTTGCTTTTACCGCCGGGTCACCCGCTTAAAAATGCCTCTGTTGTGCAACAACGACAGCTGCAGGGGGAAAAATTGCTGCTGCTCGAGGAAGGGCATTGCCTTCGCGATCATGCCCTCGAGGCGTGCAAGCTGGAGTCGCCCCAACTTGATCTGGTCTATCAGGGAACCAGCCTGCACACCCTGGTGGAAATGGTCGCCAATGGGCTTGGTGTTACCTTGTTGCCGGAGATCGCGGTCAAAGCTGGCATCCATGGAAAATCGGGCCTCGATATCAGGAGCTTCAAGGATGAAAAGGTTTCCCGAGAGATCGGGTTGACCTGGCGCGAAACTGATCCGCGGGAGCAAGATTACCTGGCGCTTGCAGGATTCGTTCGCTGCTGGATCAAAAAGAAGCTCAAGATACCAGTCCTGGACGAATAGTCTTTGGGGCGGGGCTGCTACTGTTTTTTTCTTAAACAGGTGCAGTATTTGCTCGACCTTCCCGATTATGGTTCCCCGCCGGTGTAACGGGTTCAAATAACATTGAACTGAGCGAAAAGAGTTTCACAGGTAGCACACAGTATGCGAGTGCATGCAATTTCTGACGTTCACGTTGACTATCCGGACAACCTGGCCTGGGTGCGCGCCCTGTCCGACTTTGACTATCAGCAGGATATTCTGATTCTTGCAGGAGATGTCAGCGACGATATGGGATTACTCGCCGAGACTCTGGAGGTGTTGAAGGGAAAATTTCTGCACCTGTGTTTCATTGTGGGAAATCATGAGTTGTGGATTCGTGGTTCCCGGTTCCGCTGTTCCCTGGACAAATTCGCTGCGGTGCAGGCACTCTGTTCGTCACTGGAAGTCCATACCGATTGCTTCAGAGATGGCGAATTGTCTCTGGTTCCGCTTTATGGCTGGTACGATTACTCTTTTGCCAGACCTGGTCGTCATCTCCTGCGAGCCTGGCGCGATTATCGGGATTGTGCATGGCCAGATTATCTCGGCGATAGTGCCACGATCAATCGGCATTTTCTTGCTCTTAACGAACACTTGCTTACGGAGTCCAATGCTACCGTAATAAGCTACTCGCACTTCGTTCCGAGAATCGACCTGATGCCGGATGGGATACCCCCGAGGAAACGTGCCGTATACCCAGTGCTTGGCAGCAAAGGTCTTGGGCACCAAGTTGAAATGCTGAAATCTCAGATACACGTTTATGGCCACAGCCATGTCAATCGATCAATGCAAAAGGGCGCAACTCATTACGTGAATAATGCATTCGGCTATCCGACCGAGGATCACATTGCCAGGAAAAAATTGCTTTGTGTGCATCCCGAGATGGAGTCGGCATGATCGGTCTGCAGCATCAGCAGGTCGTGCCTCGGCCTCCAATTTCGCAGCAGATCCATCTGTGGATCCTGGACCTGGAGCGCCATAGACCGGAAACCTTCGGTGCCGAAGTGCTAATACTCGATGACGAGGAAAAGAAGAGGGCTGCGGAGTTTCGTCGCGAGCAGGATCGGCAGCAATACTGCCTGACGCGAACGGCAGTGCGAAATGTTCTGTCCAGTTATTTTCGCGATATCGAACCAGCGAGGTGGCGCTTCAGCAAAAACCCTCATGGCAAGCCGAACATCGCCTCGCCCGGGACGAGCGGGCCACTCTATTTTAATGTGTCCCACAGCGGCCGCTGGGTCGCGATTGCCATCTCGGCAAGCGAGAGTATGGGGGTCGATGTGGAGTTTATTTCCGCCGAAAGATCGATGCTTGCCATTGCCCGACGGTATTTCTGCCAGCTCGAGTATTCCAGTCTATGCTCCCTGTCTCCCGATGAGCGCACGATTCGCTTCTATGAGTTATGGACCTTAAAAGAAGCCTATTCCAAGGCCTGCGGGGGTGCTCTGGTGCCAGCCCTGAGGCAACTGGAGATCTCATTTCCACAGGTCGACAGGGTAGTAGTCCAGGCGACTTCGGACATTGCCACGGCGCATGATTTTGCGGGCTGGGCTTTTTGCCTTTTCGAGCTGGAGCATTACTTGTTGGCAATGGCTTTGCGAGACGGAGCAGGCGGGGATGGGATTGATTCAACTGTCTGGGAAATTGACAATCCATTACTTGTGGGTGCTGCACACTTGACTGAATTATCTCCAACCCGTTGCAGCGCGATTTAGTTCAAGCTTTACTGATGCCCCTGGATTCGATCGCAATCAGGTTGTTGTCATATTGCGTCTCATCCGAAACCGAAGCATCTTCCCACATTCTGACGGTTCTTATCATGTTGTTATTGACTTGCAGAATTTCGGCAAAGTAGTTGTCGACTTTCACGCACACTGAGGATTCGGGAATCGATTCCAGCAGTTCCATGAGCAGGCCGTTAAGGGTTTTGGCCTCTACGCTACTGAGCTCCCAATTCAGGAGTCTGTTGATGTCACGAATAGTAGCGCCGCCATCAATAAGAAAACTGCCATCACTCTGAGGATGGACGTCCTTGCTGCTGGTGGCCACGTCAGTAGTAAATTCTCCAACTATTTCTTCAAGGATATCTTCCAGGGTAACCACACCCTTGACCGCGCCGTACTCGTCTACCACTACAGCCATTCTCTTTTTGTGTTTTTGAAAGTTAAATAACTGTGTATGCAGGGGGGTGCTTTCAGGGATGAAATAAGGTTCGCCGGTTTCCTGTATCAGTGCTGCCTTATTGATATTGTCCAGTTTCAAAAGACGACTAACGCTGCGCATATGAAGTATACCGACGATGTTGTCGATATCGTCCTTGAATACCGGCAGGCGGGTGTGCTGGGCTGAACCAATCTGATCGAGTATGGTATCCAGGTCATCGTTCAGATCGAGTCCCAGGACTTCATTCCTCGGCACCAGGATGTCATTAACCGTGACTTTTTCCAGGTCAAGGATATTCAATAACATGCCATGGCGGCGTCTGGGTATGTGTCCCGCGGATTCGAACACGACGGTTCGCAATTCTTCCTTGTTGAGCTTGTGGGAGTCTCGCTCATTGGGATGAAACCCAAGCAGCGTCACCAGTCGATTGGAGATCATATTGACTGCCCATACAAAGGGATATAGCAGCTTCAGTAACAGGGTCAGCAGGTAGCTGGAGGGATAGGCAATTTTCTCTGGATAAAGAGCAGCGATAGTTTTAGGCGTGACCTCCGAAAAAATCAGGATCACCATGGTCAGCACTACTGTTGTGATCAGCGGTTCGGGGCCTCCGAAAAGGGCGATTGCGATCGAGGTGGCAATGGAAGCCGCCAGAATGTTCACGAAATTATTGCCGATCAGGATTACGCCGATGAGCCGATCCGGGCTCTCGAGCAGTTTGCCAGCGCGGCGAGCACCTGAATGACCGGTGCGCTGAAGGTGTTTCATGCGATACCGGTTGAGACTCATCATCGCGGTTTCCGAGCTGGAAAAATACGCGGAGGCGATAATAAGAAAGATGAGCAGCCCTAACAGCAGACCTATTTGGGGATCGTCTGTGTTCACTAATTAAGCACGTATTCCAGCATGAACTTCGAGCCGTAAAAGCCGAGAAGCAGCAGGGTGAATCCGCTCAGGGTCCCACGAATTGCCGTTTGCCCCCGCCATCCCAATTTGTGGCGGCCCCACAGCAGGCCGGCGAATACACTCCAGGCCAGAATCGAGAAAAATGTCTTGTGAATTATGCCAGCCTGCTCCCAGATGTCGTCGACGAAAAAGAATCCGGCCAGAATGCCCAGTGCCAGCAATACTTCGCCGACCCACAACAATTCAAACAGAAACGCCTCCATGTCCTGCAGTGGTGGCAATCTGCTGATTAACCCTGAAGTGTGATGATGCTTCAACTGGTGGTTCTGGTATGCCAGAAACGCTGCCTGCATGGCGGCGATGGTGATCATGCTGTAAGCCACAATAGAAAGAAGAATATGGCTAGCCAGGCCGATGCCCATGCTGGTAGGAGGGTAGCTGCTGGAGACCGCCAGGGAGAAGAGGATGCTGACAATAGCCAGAGGGAACAGCCCCAGAAACAGATTTTCCAGAGGTTTACGCAGGCTGCTTACGAGGACCAGCAGGGAAATGGAAAGCGTAATCAGGGTGCTAATTTCCGAAATGCCAAAATGATAACCGGTTGTGGTTCTCATGACCCCAAAGGCACTGATTGCGTGGGCACATACCGCGATGAAGCCGAGGCTGAACACCTGGCTTCGGGTATTTTTACTAGCGAAAATGTTCTGTCCCTGGAACACAGTCCCCAGAAAGTAGAATAGGGACGCCAGGAGGCCAGCAATCACGGTGATCGGCATGGTTCAGGTCCGACTGATAACTGGTAAAAGTGTCGCATAAGTGCACTGGGCGTTGAAGTTTTTTTTCATGATGCGCCCCGGCATTTCCGAGCTTGAATTGCCGCCAGCAATCAGGTGTATTTCTGACCAGCTACCTGATCCGCTATACTTACCCCCAATCTCTGGAGTCCGCACCTATGTTTGAGAACCTCACCGAGCGACTTTCGTCAACGCTGCGCAAACTTGGCGGCAAGGCGACCCTGACTGAAAACAACATTCAGGAGGCTCTGCGCGAGGTGCGCAGAGCACTGCTGGAAGCCGATGTGGCTTTACCCGTGGTGAAGGACTTTGTCGACAGGGTAACCCTGCGTGCGGTCGGTCAGGAAGTTTCCCAAAGCCTTTCGCCGGGCCAGGCATTCATCAAGATTGTTCAGGCTGAACTGGAGCAGATAATGGGCGCTGCCAGTGCGTCTCTGGATCTGAAGGCTGTTCCGCCAGCAGTTGTGCTGATGGCAGGTCTGCAAGGCGCGGGAAAAACCACCACCGCGGCAAAACTTTCACTCTGGCTCAAGAATAATCCCAAAAAATCTGTAATGGTGGTGAGTGCGGACGTCTACCGACCTGCGGCCATCAAGCAGCTCGAAACACTTGCTAGCGATCTCGACATCGATTTCTTCCCCAGTGATCCCGGACAGGAGCCCGAACAGATCGTCACCGCAGCTTTGGCCGAAGCCAGGCGTCGTTTTATGGATGTTCTGATAGTGGATACCGCCGGACGGCTCGCGATTGACGAGCAGATGATGGCAGAAATCAAGCGACTTCACGATGTCCTCGACCCGATCGAGACCCTGTTCGTGGTGGACGCCATGACTGGACAGGACGCCGCCAATTCTGCCAAGGCCTTTAACGATGCACTGCCGCTAACCGGGGTAATTCTTACCAAGGCGGACGGCGATGCCAGGGGCGGAGCGGCGCTTTCAGTGCGGCACATTACCGGAAAGCCAATCAAGTTCATCGGCACCGGAGAGAAGCCGGACGCTCTGGAACCTTTCTACCCGGATCGAATTGCCTCCCGCATTCTTGGCATGGGAGACATGCTATCGCTCATCGAGGAAGCAGAGCGGAAGGTCGACAAGCAAAAAGCGGAGCAGCTGGCGCGCAAAATCAAGAAAGGCAAAGGTTTCGATCTGGAGGATTTCCGCGAGCAACTGCAGCAGATGAAGAACATGGGCGGGGTAGGCAGTATCATGGATAAGCTGCCAGGCATGGGGATTCTTCCTCCAGGCGCAGCGGCCAAGGCTGATGATTCGCAGTTTACTCGCATGGAGGCCATCATCAATTCCATGACTCCTCGTGAGAGAATCAATCCGGACATTCTCAATGGTTCAAGGAAACGCCGCATTACCGTGGGCTCAGGGACCCAAATTCAGGATCTTAATCGACTGCTGAAACAGCACAAGCAAATGCAAAAGGTCATGAAAAAAATGAAAGGTGGAGGTATAGCAAACATGATGCGTGGCCTGGGCGGAATGCAGGGGCCACCAGGCGGATTTCCCGGCGCTGGCGGGAATTTTCCACGCTTCAAATAAACTTCCCATTATCAGGCAATTGGCATAAAATACGCGCCTTTTTATCCCGGCAAAGGCCGATGTTCCGCGGTTTCGCGGCTATGAGACCCGGATATTTTCGAAATTTAGGTGTTGGAACGGATATTTTATTATGGTCACAATTCGTTTATCCCGCAGTGGTGCCAAGAAGCGACCCTTTTATCACATCACGGTAAGTGACAGTCGGAATGCCCGTGATGGCAGATTTATTGAGCGTATCGGCTTCTTCAATCCCATTGCCCGTGGCAACGAGGAACGCCTGCGTCTTGATGTGGAGCGCATGCAGTACTGGCTCGGACAGGGCGCGCAATCAAGCCCGCGAGTTGTCGCGCTGGCAAAGCAAGCTGCAGCAGCTTCGAGCACCGAGGCCTGACAGGGGACAAGGCCGGTTGTGATTGACGAGACCGGTGGCGACAGAATTACTCTCGGTAGGGTGGGTAGAACTCACGGGATCAAAGGCTGGCTGAGGCTTCACTCGTTCACCGATCCCGCATCAAATATAACCGGGTATAGATGTTTTCACGTCGAGTCTGCTCACTGGCAAGGCCAGTTGGTCATGGATGCAGTGCGAGAACAGGGAACTGAATTTATCGCCCACTTTGAGGGTTACGACAGCCCCGAAGCAGCGCGAGAACTGGTCGGAATAGAATTACAGGTAATGGCGAGCGTATTACCCGGGTTGGATGACGACGAATATTATTGGCATCAATTGACGGGTCTGACCGTGGTGAACAGTAAGAATCAGCTGCTGGGTCAGGTGACTGGATTGCTGGCTACCGGTGCTAATGATGTGCTGGTTGTGCGAGGCACTGAAGACAGTATCGACGACAATGAACGACTTATCCCGTTTCTGCGGGCTACTGTTGTAAAGAAGATTGATCTCGTGGACCGAGTCATCGAGGTCGAGTGGGAGGCTGATTACCTGCTTTAGAGGCGGGTTGTCTAAAACCTTCGGTAAAGTTGGTCGGAGTAGGGGGGCTAATGCAAATTGCAATTGTGACCCTGTTCCCGGAGATGTTTGACGCTGTTGCTCAGTACGGAATAACCGGTAGGGCGATCAGTGAGGGTCTTGTGCAACTGTCCTGCTGGAATCCCAGGGACTTTACCCGGGACAGACACAGAACGGTTGACGATAAACCGTTTGGCGGTGGGCCGGGCATGCTGATGAAGACGGCTCCGTTACAGGAAGCGATTCAGGCAGCCAGGCAAAGTATCGGGCAGAAATCCGGTTCTGATGATGGCTTCTCGACCCGGGTCGTGTACCTGTCGCCTCAAGGACGCCGGCTGGACCAGGCCGGAGTCGCCGAGCTGGCGAAAGTAGACCACCTGATAATGGTATGTGGTCGGTATCAGGGTGTCGATCAGCGGGTGCTGGATACGGAGATTGACCAGGAGTGGTCAATCGGCGATTACGTCATCAGCGGCGGTGAATTGGCGGCAATGGTGGTTGTCGACGCGGTGACCAGATTACAGCCTGGCGCGCTGGGTGATGAAGAGAGTGCTTCCCGAGATTCCCATGCCCGGGGCTTATTGCACTGTCCGCAGTATACAAGGCCTCAGGAAGTTGCTGGATTGGGTGTGCCGACCGCTTTACTGAGCGGTGACCATGAACAAATACGTCGCTGGCGGCTCAGGCATAGCCTTGGAGCGACTTGGCTGAAAAGACCTGACTTGCTGTCAGACGTGGCGCTGAATGCTGAAGAGCAGGCGCTGCTGGAAGAATTTAAAGAGGAATTTAAGGCCACCCGGCAATCGCAACAAGACCCGGGTGACTGTTCAGGAGCGGAGAAATGAGCAAGAGTAAAATTATCCAACAGATCGAGTCTGATCAGATGAACAAGGATATTCCCGACTTCGGCCCGGGCGACACGATAGTGGTGCAGGTCAAGATCAAGGAGGGCGACCGGGAGCGCCTGCAGGCTTTCGAGGGAGTGGTCATTGGCAAGCGGAACCGCGGATTGAACTCATCGTTCACCGTTCGCAAAATATCCCATGGGGTAGGGGTGGAGAGAACTTTCCAGACCTACAGTCCGCTAGTGGCCAGCGTAACGCTCAAGCGTCGCGGGGATGTGCGACAGGCCAAGCTCTACTACCTGCGCGAACTTACAGGTCGGGCGGCGCGTATTACTGAAAAGTTGGACAAGAAGACGGCTGACTCCTCCGCGACGGAATCGCAACAGGAGACCGCTGTCGAAGCAGCATTGGAGCAAGCCGAAGATCAACAGGAGACTGAGTTGGCGGAGGTCATTGAAGATCTGGCGCCCGAGACTGCGGAGCCGGATATCATTGACGAGGCCGAATCATCGACTCAGGCGATTGAGCAGACAGAGCCGACTGATGTGGCGGTCGAGTCTACCGAATCGGTGGTAGAGGCAGTTGCATCCGATGAACAAATTGCCGAAGAAGAGCCGGCTGGCGATGAGCAGCCAGCCGCGCAGGATGAAGAGCAGAAAGATAAAGAATAACTGCGTGCGGGTGGATTCCCGCAAGGCCTCGGCTCTATAATCCCCGTCAGGCAAGCAAACTGGCGGGTCTGTCCGGTATGTTTACGGTCAGCTTATCCTTTTTCCTGGCCGTACTGTCGAGTGCATTACCAGATCCCCGGTTACTTTACGATAAGCTGGGATCTGTCGAATTTGCTACCTCACATTTCAAAATCAGACTGGAAAAGGCTATGAGAAATTTTATCAAGGTTCTTCTTTGTCTCCCGCTTTTGCCTGTACTTCTGGCTCACCCGGCGGGTGCACAAACCACTGATTTAGATGCTGCTGAATTGCAGGCGTTGCGCGCCAAACTGGCGATTTCTTTGGAGGCGGCGTCTCAGAATCAGATACAGGTGCTGGCGCTGAATCCGACTGTCATGCCTGATATGGTCGAGGTAGAGCTCAGCACTGGCGAAATTCTTTATACCAATATTACGGGTGAATTTCTGTTCGCCGGAGATATGTTTTTGTCAGGACCTGACGGACTCATTAATCTCTCGTCAGGGACACGGCAAGAACGCACGGCGCAGAAAATAGCAGCTATTCCTACGGAAGAAATGATCATATTCGAACCAAAAGAAACTCGGGCGGCAATAACGGTGTTTACCGACGTTGATTGCCAATATTGCAGGGCTCTGCACCGTGACATGGAGAAATTGCTCGATCTGGGCATTGAGATTCGTTATATCGCCTATCCACGGGGCGGGGAGCAGGCTGGGTCCTATCAGAAAATGATCTCGGTGTGGTGTGCGGATGACAGGAAGAAGAGCCTGACACAGGCCAAGAATGGTCAGAATTTGCCCGAGCGGGAGTGCGCTAACCCGGTTTTGGAGCACTATGCCCTGGGGAATGAGATAGGTATTTCCGGGACCCCTGCACTGGTCTTGGCAGATGGCAGGGTTATACCCGGATACATGGATGCCGACCGGCTAGCAGCCCTGCTGCTTTCCCAGTAAACCTTCTACACGCTGGATATAAGTCTGCGGGGCGCAACGACTGCAGGCAGCAGGTCCCTCTGTTCGAATATCTTAGAGTCAATGCGCCAACAATGCTGAGCGGGATGCCCGATTAAAGTATAATTCGCGCTTTTATTAACCAATTGCCAGGGAGTGACCTAGAGCTTGAAAGCGAACAGCCCAATCAGGATTGGCATTTGTGGTCTCGGCACCGTGGGCGGCGGGACCTTCAAGCTCTTGCGAGACAATCGCAGTGAGATTGCTCGTCGACTCGGCAGACAACTCGAGGTTTGCCATGTTGCTTCTCGCACGCCTAGTTCCGACTACCACGATCCCACTATTAGGTCGAGCACTGATGTTTTTGCAGTGGCCGACGACCCGCAGGTCGATGTTTTGGTGGAATCTATCGGTGGCTTTGATCCAGCGCGAGAACTGGTCGAACGTGCCATTGGCAACGGCAAGCATGTAGTCACAGCCAACAAAGCTTTAATCGCCTTGCATGGCAATGAATTGTTCGCGCTGGCGGCGCAGAAAGGCGTGGTCATTGCTTACGAGAGCGCGGTTGCTGGAGGCATACCTATTATCAAAGCGCTGCGTGAGGGTCTGGCAGCCAATTCAATTCAGTGGCTGGCCGGCATCATCAATGGCACTGGTAATTTCATCTTGACGGAGATGGCGGAAAAGCAACGTGACTTTGCTGAGGTGCTTGAGGAAGCGCAACTACTTGGTTATGCCGAAGCCGATCCCACCTTTGACGTAGAAGGAATAGATGCCGCCCACAAGCTGACCATTCTGGCCTCAATAGCGTTCGGCATTCCGCTGCAGTTCGATAAGACTTACACAGAGGGTATCAGCGCCGTTACAACGGAGGACGTCAAGTATGCTCGAGAACTCGGCTATGTTATCAAGCATCTTGGAATAGCCAGAAAAAGTGACCGCGGAGTCGAGATGCGAGTCCATCCGACGCTGATTTCCACCAAAAGACTTATAGCTCACGTCAATGGCGTGATGAACGCTGTGCTGGTAAAAGGCAACTCTGTCGGCGCTACATTATACTATGGTGCCGGTGCCGGGGCCGAAGCGACTGCATCTTCAGTAGTTGCAGATATCATGGATATCGCCAGATCAACTTCAGATGGCGAACAGAAAACGCTCGTCAACACCATGCCTTCGCTGGCCTTTAATGATCTCAATGCGGAATTCCCAGTCCTGCCGATTAGCGATATTGAAACCGCTTACTATCTCCGAATTCAGGCGCATGACAAAGTTGGAGTAATGGCCAAGATTTCCAGTGTACTGCAAAATTTTGATATCAATATCGAGGCTGTGATACAGAAAGAGCCGGAAAAGCATGGGGCCGATAAAGTGCCGGTTGTCATTCTTTCTGACCTGGTTTTTGAAAAGCAAATTGATCGCGCCCTTGAAGCGCTGGAGGCATTACCTGAGATTAGCGGCAAGATCACTCGCATACGCGTAGAAGAGCTCGACGGCGGAGAATCCAGGTGAAATACGTCAGTACCCGCGGCGGCGGTGAGCCACAGAATTTTGAGCAGGTACTGCTGACGGGTCTGGCGCCGGACGGAGGTCTTTACGTGCCAGCCGAGTTGCCGCAATTCAGCACGGAAGAGATCGCCGGTTGGGCAGGACTTCCCTACAACGAGTTGGCGCTGGAAATAATCAGACCATTTGTCGGTGAGACTATTCCCGAGGCCGATCTGAAGCGATGCATTGATGATAGCTGTGCAATGTTTTCTCATAGGGCAATCGCTCCTCTTACCATGCTCGACCACAATGAATGGATTCTTGAGCTGTTCCATGGTCCGACTCTGGCGTTTAAGGATTTCGCGTTACAGGTTCTTGGAAGGCTGCTGGATTTTGTTTTGACCCGCAGAGATCAGCGTGTAGCTATTCTCGGTGCAACTTCGGGCGATACCGGGTCAGCGGCCCTTGAAGGTTGTCGTCACTCTGACCGGGTGGATATTTTTATCCTGCATCCCCATCAGCGCATTTCGGAAGTGCAGCGTCGGCAAATGACGACCATTCGAGGAGATAACGTACACAATCTGGCAGTGCGAGGAAATTTTGACGACTGTCAGCGAATTGTGAAAACCGCGTTTGGAAATCAGGATTTTTTACCTTCGGATCGCCAACTGGTGGCAGTCAACTCGATCAATTGGGCCAGAATCATGGTGCAGATCGTGTACTACTTTTATGCCGCGTTGAATCTTGGCGGCCCATTTCGACCGGTTTCGTTTTCGGTTCCGACAGGTAATTTCGGCGACATTTACGCCGGCTATCTGGCCCGGCAAATGGGACTGCCCGTGCGACAGCTGATCGTCGCCACCAATCGCAACGATATATTGCATCGGTTCATTTCGAGCAATAATTACCAGGTGGCCGAGCTGTTACCAACTTACTCTCCCAGTATGGATATCATGGTTTCCAGTAATTTTGAGCGTTACCTGTATGATCTTTTCGGTCGCGATCCAAAACGGCTGCATGACTTTATGCGGCGCTCCGGCAGTGAAATGCTTCGAGTAGATGATAGTCACTGGCAGCAGCTCAGGCAGTGTTTTAGCAGCTACGCGGTAAGCGATGAGCAAACCTGCGAGACGATCCGGCAAGTGTACGAGGATAGCGGGGTCTTGCTGGACCCGCATACTGCGGTTGGAGTGAGGGCGGCGAGAAATTGTAACCAGGCGAGGGAACTGCCAATGATTACCCTTGCTACTGCGCACCCAGTCAAGTTTTCCGAGGCGATTAATGCGGCTGGCATCGATTCGCCGCCGTTGCCGGCGCATTTGCAGGATCTTATGGAGCGGCCGGAATTCTGCACCGTGCTGGAAGACTCCGTCCAGGCGGTAACCGATTTCCTCGCCGAAAAACTCTCCGTCTGAGGAGGGAAGGACAGGTCCTCGACCTATGGCACTGCTCATTCATCGCCGTCAGCCTAGCCCTGACCATCAATTGCAGCTGCCTGAAGATCTTCATCCGCTCGTGCGGCGAGTGCTGCAGCAGAGAGATTTGGTCAACATCGATGAGCTGAATCTGTCTTTGACGGGGCTACTGCCGCCCGGTGAATTGCTAGGCATTGATGGCGCTGTCGATTTACTGCTCGGCCATTTACAGCGCCAGAGCAAAGTCTTGATCGTGTCCGATTTCGATGCAGATGGCGCCACCAGTTGTGCTCTTGGGATTCGTGCGATGGGTGCCATTGGATTCAAAAACCTGGACTATATCGTGCCGAACCGGTTTGAATACGGTTATGGACTGACGCCAGAGATTGTGCAGCTCGCTGCGACCAGATCGCCGAATCTGATCATTACCGTCGATAACGGTATATCCAGCCTGGCTGGCACAAACGCGGCGCACGACGCCGGTATCGAAGTATTGATAACGGACCATCATCTCCCCGGTGAGGAATTACCGGCCGCCGAGGCCATAGTCAATCCCAACCAGCCTGGCTGCAAATTTGGCAGTAAATCGCTGGCCGGTGTTGGTGTTATTTTTTATCTGATGCTGGCATTGCGCAGCGCTCTCAGGGAGAAAGACTGGTTCAGGGAGCAAGGCATTGAGGAGCCTAATCTGGCCAACTTGCTCGATCTCGTGGCTCTTGGGACTGTCGCCGATGTAGTAACCCTTGATCGAAATAATCGCATCCTGGTAAACGAGGGCATAAAACGAATCCGAGCGGGCAGGGCATGTGCCGGCATACTGGCTATGCTCCAAATAAGCAATCGCAATCGCCAAAATCTTGCGGCTTCTGACCTTGGCTTTTCCATTGGGCCGCGTCTTAACGCCGCCGGTCGGTTGGAAGACATGTCTTTGGGAATTGAGTGCTTACTGACGGACTCGACGGATGCAGCTTACCAGATGGCGCTGCAGCTGGATGATCTTAACTCGGACCGCAGACTTATCGAAACCGAAATGCGGGAACAGGCATTCAAAAACTTAGAGGAACTGAGTCTGAATGAAGAGCAGATGCCCGCGGGACTCTGTCTTTATAATGAGGACTGGCATCAGGGTGTAATCGGTATTCTTGCTTCCAGAGTCAAGGACAAATTTCATCGTCCGGTAATAGCCTTTGCAGATGCTGGCAAATCGGACCAGGGTGTGTGCGAACTGAAAGGATCGGCACGTTCTATCAAGGGGTTCCACATTCGCGATGCTCTGGATGCAATTGCCAGTCGGAATCCTGGTCTAATTAGTAAGTTCGGTGGGCATGCGATGGCTGCCGGATTGAGTCTGGATAAGGATCGACTGGAATCATTCAGTCAGTCATTTGACGAATATGCGGCGAGCCTGCTTGGCGCGGACGAGTTACTCGCGCGAATGGTCACCGATGGCGAGCTGCGGCCAGACGAGTTCGACCTGGCGGCAGCAGAAGCACTGATCGCAGCCGGGCCATGGGGTCAGGGATTCCCGGAGCCCCTGTTTGACGGGAGCTTTATTATTCGAGATTTGCGTATTCTGGCTGATAAACATATCAAGCTCAGCCTCGGGCCTCTGTCGGGAGGCGATCCAGTTGAGGCAATCGCTTTCAATGCTGATTTCACGCAAAATCTGCAAGCGGGCGATAAGTTACAGGTCATTTACCGTCTGTCAGTCAATGATTTTCGGGACGTTCGTCGATTGCAGCTTGTAGTAGAGAAGTTTGAAAAAATACTTCCCGACAGCTGAGTCATGGTGCTAATTCAATGACATCATTGGCTTTTTTTGCTACTCTGTGGATGTTTTAAGCGCGAAGAAACGCTTGTTTTGGTCGACCTTCGCGCCCATATCAGCCAGACCGGATAGCCTCATGAAGAAACTGCTGGTCCTTCTCTTTTCCTCTCTCAGTCTGCTGCTGTGCTGGATGCCCGTTCAGGCCCAGCTTCACAGTACGGAGCAGATTGAGGTTGAATTGATTTCCGAGACTACCAATGTAGTGCCCGGTGATATTCTATGGCTGGCGGTACGACTCGACCCCATTGAACACTGGCATACCTACTGGAAATTTGGCGGCGATAGTGGTGAGGCTACCGCAGCGGGCGAATGGCAGCTGCCGCCGGGAGTAACTGCCGGAGAAATCCAATGGCCGACTCCCGAATGGACGCCGTTCGAAGGCACGGATCTGGTGACTTTCGCCTACGAGCGGGAGGTATTTCTTCCGATTCCCATATCGGTACCCGCGGACTATGCCGGAAATGAATTGAGCCTGAGCACAAAGGTCGATTACCAGGTCTGCGATGTGATTTGTATTCCTGGTGACGCGGTGTTCAGTCTTACTTTGCCGGTCGCCAGATCTGCGCAAATTGATCCTGCCTGGGAAACGGCTTTCGCGGAAACCCGCGCCAGTCTGCCGATGACAGACCATAGCCTGACGGCCCGTTTCAATACCCACGACGGCAAGGTCAATATCATGATCGAAGCCCGGGAGGATTTGTTCGACGAAACGGAGGAGGTTCTGTTTTTCACGGAGCAGGGCCGCATCATGAAGTATGCGCCCTACCGTGAGACCATGATTGAGGAACAGCGCCTGCAAGTCAGTTTCGAGCAACATCGACGCATACCGGAGGACCTCACAGAGTTTCGTGGCGTGCTGGCGGTTACTGACGGAAATGGCAACGTCTCCTCGTACGAAATCAGTCCCACCGTTACCCAGGTTGCCTGGAATGACAGAATCGAAGTCGAGTTGCTTTCTGAGACTGCCAATCTTGTGGCGGGGGAAAGTCACTGGCTGGCGGTCCGCTTGAAATCCGATGAGGGTTGGCATACCTATTGGAAAATGGCTGGCGACAGTGGAGAGGCGACCGAGACTACTGACTGGTCTGCCCCTGAAGGCACGGTGATTGGCGATATCCAATGGCCTGCCCCCCACTGGTTACCGTTCCCGGGTTCTGACCTGGTGAACTATGGCTATGAAGGTGAGGTCATACTGCCGATACAAATCCAGCTGCCGGAGACAGTTGAAGCTACTGAGCTTACCCTTTCTACCACGGTTAACTGGTTCGTGTGCGAGTTGCTATGCATTCCCGGAGATCACCGACTCGACCTGACTTTACCAGTGGGTCCCATCGCTGAACTTGATGCCGGGCGCGGCACGATGGTTACCGAAGCGCTGCAGAATTTGCCAGTAAAGGATCATGAGATTGAGTTTCTCATCGCTGCTGCGGGAGAACGGGTAAGCCTGGGATTTCAGTCGCAGGATCCGATTTTCGCGGATGTTTCTGATGCCTGGTTTTTTCCCGACCGCCGGCGCGTCATCGCAAATGGACCACTTCGAGACGTCTCTATTCAGCCTACCATGCTGCAAATTACCCATGAGCAGCCACGGCGTATGCTTGCGGATTTAAGCGAAATATACGGCACGCTGGTGCTTGAAGATCAGCTGGGAAATCGTCGCGCCTATGATTTTGTCGACCCGGCTGCCAATGCAAGCCGGATAACGACAGCGCCGCTCGCCGCACCTTTAGCAGATTCGTCCTCCGGGGGCGAATCCAGATTCCTGTCGATACTTGGATTCATGCTGGCGGCGATGGCTGGAGGATTTATCCTCAATCTGATGCCCTGTGTTTTTCCGGTGCTCTCCTTAAAAGCACTGGCGTTCGCGAGCAACGCCGGTGCGGATGCGCGCAAACAAAGACTGGATGGACTGGTTTACACCGGCGGCGTAATACTTTCATTTCTGCTGCTCGCCTCATTGCTTATCGCGCTGAGAGCCGGGGGCGAGTTGGTTGGGTGGGGGTTCCAGTTGCAGGAACCTTGGTTTATTGCCCTTATCATCTATCTGTTTTTCATGTTGGGCTTGAGTTTGTCCGGAGTATTTGAAATTGGAACAAGCCTGATGGGTGCCGGTAGTTCACTTACCGAGCATACTCACGGCTATCGTCGTTCTTTATTGACGGGAGTGCTTGCGGTGATCGTTGCGACCCCCTGCACCGCGCCTTTTATGGGACCGGCGCTGGGATTTGCTTTGACTCAGCCCTGGCTGGTTTCGATGCTGGTGTTTATGGCCCTGGGACTTGGGATGGCACTGCCGATTCTGGTCCTGTCCTGCCTGCCGGCACTGGTGCGATTTATGCCCAGGCCCGGGAACTGGATGGTCACTTTTAAAGAATTCATGGCGTTCCCCCTATACGCGACTGCTCTGTACTTTCTTTGGGTGCTGGGGAATCAGGTTGGAGTTACTGGCATGGCGCTGGTATTGCTTGCCTGCGTGATGCTTGCGTTCGCAGTCTGGTTATACAGGAAAACCCAACAAGCGGGCTTTTGGCGGTACGGGTACAGAACTGTAACAATGGCCTGCATCATCCTCGCTTTTTACTTGCTGCAATCTCCGTTCCTGCAGCCATCCCCCTCGCTTTCACTTGCTGATACAGATCCCGAGACCATCGCTGCGCTTGGTTTTGAGCCATTCAGCGCCCAGCGCCTGAATGAGTTGCAGGCTGCAGGGCGTCCAGTTTTTGTCAATATGACGGCAGCCTGGTGTATAACCTGCCTTGCTAATGAACAGACCACCCTGGGAACGGATTCCGTGCGTCAGGCTATGTCCGAGTATGACGTAACTTACATGAAGGGCGACTGGACTAATGAGGATCCGGAAATAACCCAAATTCTTAACGAATTTAATCGACCATCGGTACCGCTGTATGTGCTGTACTCTGGCGACCGCAATATCGAACCAAAAATCCTGCCACAAATCCTTACGCCATCAATAATGCTAGAAGCGTTTGCTGAGTTGTGAAGCGACCGCAAAGGCATTTGTTGTGCCGCCGATTCTCCTTGACCAAAGGATCAACCAGATAGATCGACTGATACCGCGTAGCGACAGGTGGGAGAGGGTGCGTTATCAGGCGCCGAGGTAATACTCGATCTTCAGCAGGTTGATTTCGATAATGTCGTGATTCTGCAGTTTCACGGAACGAGAGCCAATTTCGGTACCATTCACTTTTAGAGGTCGACATTCATTAGACTGATCCAGCGCCACGATAAAGTGTCCGTCAGGACGACGATTAATCGATACAACCTGCAGGCCAGGCTTGCCAAGCCGCACTGATTCTTTCTCCAGAAACAATTCCTTGCCGGCACTTTTGCCATTTAAAAGCTGCAGCTTGGCAGATTTCAATTGCTCACTCAGTTCAGGTGTAGTGTCGTTAGCTGGGGCAGCTATCGGAGCCTTGGCGCCGATAAAAACGGTTTTTTCATAGTCACCCGCAGGGGAAACCCCGGGCTTGCTATTGTAATTTATATATCGAAGCTCGTGTTTCCCGATAGTGATGACGTCACCATTCTTCAGCGCGTGCTTTGATATTCTGCGACCATTTACGATGGTTCCGTTTGTGCTGTTCAGATCCTCCAGAAAAGAATCACCGAAGATGGTAAGCAGCTTGGCATGATGGCCGCTAACAGCGAGATTATCTATGCGGATGTCATTGTCGTCTTTCCGTCCGATAGTCATAACTTCCCTATCGAGACGGAATTCTCCAATCTTGTTGGCGTTGAAGCTGAATTCTAATTTTCCGGACATTGTATTTTCACCAGCTCAATTTCAAAGTTATAAAGTGTGCCATTTGACTAGCTATTCCCCGATACTTTCACAAGAGCGGACCCGTATCAGTAATACTGAAACATTATCCCTCCCTCCCTGTTCGTTCGCCTGGACAACGAGGTTTTGTGCTTTCTCATCGAGATCCATCTCGTGTTGGTTCAGAGCTTGTGCAATTGTTGAGTCACTCAGCATATCCGTTAATCCGTCCGAACAGAGCAGGAACAGGTCATTCTGCTCTGTTTCTTGCTGCAGCATGTCTATCTCAACTTTGACTGCAGTTCCAAGCGCCCGGGTAACAACGTGACTGACAGAGGCCTGTTTAGCTTCATCTTCCGTGTAAAACCCTTTGTCGATCAGATCCTGAACCAGGCTATGGTCCCTGGTGATCTTCTTTAGAGTACCGTCGCGCAACAGGTATAGCCTGGAATCGCCGACGTGACCGGCATACAGCTGCGAACCTTTGATGACTGCCGCAACGACTGTAGTACCCATACCCTGTCTGGAACTCAACCTTCCAGATGCTTCGAAAATTGTTCGGTTGCTGGCAGAGATTGTATTGGATACCAACTCCAACATCTGAGAACTGGTTATCGGTCTGTTAGATTGCTCAAGCAACAGGTATTTCAACTGCCTCAAGACCTGCTCTACGGCCATACGACTGGCAATTTCGCCGGACTGGTGGCCACCCATGCCATCTGCCAGCACCGCGATCCCTGAATTTATATCAAAACCCAGGCAATCTTCGTTATGGTCTCGGGAAAGGCCGGTGTCAGTGCAAGCGGCAATTTCGATGGCTGCGTTCTGTCGATGCATTCTTAGCCTCCGATCAGATCCTGGAGGGTCATTGCCATCTGGTTGTGGGCATCGGTTACCTTTTGATAGCCATCAAAAAACAGCAGAAATTGTGATACCAGTAATGCGATGACTCCGAACATTCTGAACAAGCGTGATTTCTTCGACGATTTATTTGTTTGCTTCGGATCGGATTCGGTAGTCGATGCATGATTTCCAAAAGAATCTTTTGGTAGTGTGATTGCCGTGTCATCCCGACTGGACTGCTGCTCAACATGCCCGTGGTGTTTATGGCTTCCGGTTGTGGTTTCCGGGACGGAAAGGCCATCATTCTCAAGGTGATTGCCAACCAGCTCGATACACCGCTTCAAGCTATCCCTGTGACGACGCTCCGGATTGCGCGACAACATGGTTGTGATCAGCTCCTGAATATCTCCGGGAAGCTCAAGAAAAGTTCTGCGTGACGTTTTCCTGTCGGGCAATGTTTGGTCGGGCAGGCTTCCTGTTAACAGCTGATAGAGTATTACGCCAACGGCGTAGAGGTCGGCAAGAACTCCCTGCGGTTCGCCTTTCATACTGTAGAAATGGGCATTCTTGATACTACTGAGATCATCCTGAAGGCCGAAATCGGTCAGTTTTACCTGTCCCGCATCGGTGAATAGGATATTCGTCGGTCTCAGATGGCCGTGCACGATCTGATGCTGATGAGCGAAGTCCATACCTCTACAGATCTCTCGAGCAATACGCAGAGATTCCTTCCATTCCAGTTTGAATGCCAGCTTGTCCTGCAGGGTTCCGCCACTCAAATACTCCTGCACAAGTATGAAAAGGCGTTCGTTTTTTGTCGTTCCAAGAGTGGCCAATATGTTTTGATGCTGAATTTTGGCGAGCTTGTTACTTTCTTCAAAGCCCGAAGAATCGCTCAATTTCTTTTTGATGACGAGCAGTTGTCCGCTGCGCTTTTGCTGATACAGATACACCGAGCCGAAACGGTCTTCCCTGAGAACATCCAGGAGATGGTATCTGGCTTTAATCTTGGTAATCCCCTGTTCCGCGCGCTGCTTCTGGTCACTCTGCAAATGAGCGCCTTTCATCACGCTCAGTACTTCTATCTTAAGAGCTTCGGCAGATTGCGGTCGGGCAGCGGGATCGGGTTCCAGGCATTGGAGAATGATCCGGTCAAGTTCCTCGCTGACGTCGGGATTCAGCTTTGATGGGGCGGGAAAATGACCGACCGGAATTTCTCCGGTAAACAGCTTGTACATGACGACGCCAACGGAGTAGAGATCACTTTTGGTTGTTACATCATCTGCGGATTCTCTCTGTTCCGGAGACATGTAGTTGTAGGTGCCCATGACGGAGCCCTGCATGGTTTTCTCTTTGGGCATGTTTTGTTCTTCGTAGAACTGGGCAATACCAAAATCCAAAACCTTTATGTTGCAGTTTTCGTCAACCAGGATATTGTCGGGTTTGATATCCCTGTGAATCACGTTGTTTTTATGAGCATACGCAAGCGCTTTCAGCAATTGTATGATGATGCCCATCTTGTTGTAGTGATCCAGTTGCATGACCTGGACGGCGTTGTTCAGGTCGATACCTTCGATGTACTCCATAACAAAGTAGGGTAGGTCATCGGCATTGATGCCGCGATCAATGACATGGATGATATTGGGATGACTCAGCCGGGCGATAATAAGTGATTCGCGTTCAAAGCGATTTCTTGCTTCCCCCTGATTCTCCATCTCCCGGGTGAGGATTTTGATGGCGACAGGTCGGTTCAATGAATCCTGAATGCCGCGATAGACGAACGCCATTCCACCTTCGCCGATCTTGCAAAGATTTGAATAACCGCTCAGTTTGACCTGTTCTTCCATGGAAGTCTTTTAACTTGCAAAACAGTGAAATGTGTAAGATATATAGCGTAATAAGTGAGCTAATTTGAAAATGTGATATTCTTCGCAAAATCACACAGTTAGCGCGAAGTTCAGGGCGATTTCGCCAGCAACTGGGACAACAGGAAATAAAACGTATATGAAGGTCCTGAATTTTACCGCCGCCGCCGTACTGGTCATTGCGATTTTCTATATCCTGATTGTCGGCGAGGCATTGTTATTACCCTTAGTGGTATCCATCGCTCTTTGGTATCTGATCAGTCTGCTGGCCAGTGGCTTTCGACGGGTGCCCTTGGGGTCTTTTCGGATTCCCGGACCGATTTGTCTGCTGGCGTCTGTTATGAGTTTTGTTGCTATTGGCTGGTCCGTCGTGAATTTTATAGGCTCAAGTATTGCCGACGTGCGCAGGGTTATTCCAACTTACCAAACCAACATTGAAGCCCGCATTCGTGATCTGCCGTTTTCCGAATATCTGATCGATGAGCAAACCGGTAATTTATCAGGTTTTATTCTTGATCCCGGCTGGCTCGATCTGCCAGCAATCTTTACCTCCCTCGCCAGCACTTTTACTTCGGTGGTCACCAGTGGAGGGATTATTTTTATCTATATCGTTTTTCTATTGCTGGAGCAGGGTAATATCGACAAGAAGATTTCGAGGCTGGTGAACAATCCTGCGCGCGAACAGAAGGTGCGCGGCATACTTGCCAAAATTCAGCAGGATATCCGCCTATATATCACAATCAAGATGTTTACCAGCACGCTCACTGGTGTTCTTAGCTACCTCTTCCTGCGGGTTGTCGATGTTGATTTTGCCGAGATATGGGGACTGCTGATTTTTTTGCTCAACTTCATACCCACCATTGGTTCCATCATAGCCACGATTTTTCCGGCTGTGATCGCCCTGGCGCAATTCGAAGGATACACCCAGTTTCTGTTGGTTCTTGTCGGCATTGGATCATTTCAGATGGCGATTGGTAACTTCCTCGAACCACGCCTGATGGGCACCTCCTTCAACCTGAGTCCGCTGCTGATCCTTCTAAATCTGGGCTTGTGGGGGTATATCTGGGGCATTGTTGGCATGTTTCTCTGCGTGCCTTTCCTTATAATCGGATACATTGTGCTTGCGCACTTTCCCCAGACTCGACCTATCGCGGTCATGCTTTCGGCAGACGGGAACGTGGCTTTTGTCGACGACTGAATCGTGACTCCGGGAGCAGGGAAGCTTCATCATTACGGTGTGGTAGAAAAAACCATCGGACAAGAGTCAATATTCCTGCATCCCTTTGAATTTACAAGCTATAATCCCCACGCTTCGGGGGTGTTCCGTAGCAATAGAATCGACCTAGCTGGATTTGTTAAATGAAGAGCGCCGAGATCAGACAAAAATTTTTAGACTATTTCCACCGCAACGGGCATGAGGTGGTCGGCAGCAGTCCGCTGGTTCCTGGCAACGATCCGACCTTATTGTTCACCAATGCCGGCATGGTGCAATTTAAGGAAGCATTCCTTGGCGAGGAGCATCGCGAGTGCCCTCGTGCGACAAGCTCTCAACGCTGCGTACGCGCAGGCGGCAAGCACAATGATCTGGAAAATGTCGGTTATACCGCCCGGCACCACACGTTCTTTGAAATGCTGGGTAATTTCAGCTTTGGTGACTATTTCAAACGCGAGGCAATCCAGTTCGCCTGGGAATTTCTGACAGTTGATCTCGGTTTGTCGGCAGAAAAGCTCTGGGTAACGGTGTTCCAGGATGACGACGAAGCCGCTGAAATTTGGCTTAATGAGATTGGCATCGATCCACAACGTTTTTCCCGCCTGGGTGAAAAAGATAATTTCTGGGCAATGGGTGATACTGGTCCGTGCGGTCCCTGTTCGGAACTGTTTTATGATCATGGCGATGAAGTTGCCGGGGGGCCTCCGGGCAGCCCGAACGATGACGGTGATCGCTACATAGAAATTTGGAATCTGGTTTTCATGCAGTTTGATCGACAGACAGACGGCACCTTGATTCCATTGCCGAAACCCTCGGTCGATACGGGTATGGGACTTGAGCGAATTGCTGCTGTCATGCAGGGAGTGCACAGTAATTACGAAATAGACCTTTTTCAAACCCTGTTGAAGGCAGCGTCCGAAATTACCGGCGAGAGGGATTTAAGCCGACCGTCGCTGCAGGTTATTGCAGATCACATCAGGTCCTGTGCCTTCCTTATCGTTGATGGTGTGACTCCCTCAAACGAAGGACGCGGTTATGTGCTGCGCCGAATTGTTCGACGCGCGGTGCGCCACGGATATCAATTAGGCCTCGAAGACATATTTTTTCATCGGCTGGTCGGCGCCCTTGTCGAAGCTATGGGTGAGGCTTACCCGGAGCTCGTCGAGCGTCAGGATTTCGTCGAGAAGGTGCTCAGGGAAGAAGAGCAGCAGTTTGCCAGAACCCTCGAGCATGGCATGAAAATTCTGGAACAGGCGATAGAAAAACTCGATGGGACCGTACTGCCGGGTGAGACGGTGTTCAAGTTGTATGACACTTTCGGTTTTCCCGTTGATCTGACTGCTGACGTTGCACGAGAGCATGATTTGACCCTGGATATGGATGGTTTTGACAAAGCTATGGAGGTGCAGCGAGCCCAGGCGAGGTCCGCCAGCAGCTTTGGAGCGCTCGACAAGTTGGTGATCGATCTGGTTGGCGGAACCGAGTTCGTTGGCTACGATGATTTGAATGCGCCGGTTACGATTGCGGGCATGTACCGGGACGGCAATCCAACGCAAGCGATTGACGCCCCTGCTGCCGCTGATTTGATCCTGAATAACAGCCCGTTTTACGGTGAGTCTGGCGGTCAAATTGGTGACCGGGGTGTTTTGGAAGCAGAGGGTATCCTATTTGAAGTCGAGGACACCCAGAAGCAGCGAGAATTCCTGGTTCACCGGGGCAGGCTCGTCAGGGGCAGGCTGTCGATTGGTGATCAGCTGACGGCCAGCGTAGCTGCAGATTCGAGGGCAGCGATTACGCTGAACCATTCTGCCACTCACCTGATGCATGCTGCGTTACGGCAGGTGCTGGGTAATCATGTGACACAGAAAGGTTCACTGGTAACCGCCGAGCGCCTGCGATTTGATTTTTCCCACCCGCTGCCCATGACTCCGGAAGAGCTGAGGGCAGTTGAGGAACTGGTAAATCGGGAAATACTCGACAATAGCGAAGTCAGCAAGGAAGTGATGAGCATGGATGAGGCGAGAAGCAGGGGGGCCATGGCGCTGTTCGGCGAGAAGTACGGCGATCAGGTGAGGGTGGTCAGTATGGGAGAACAGTTTTCTACCGAGCTCTGTGGTGGTTGCCATGTGCGCCGCACGGGTGACATCGGTTTCTTTAAAATTGTTAGTGAGGCCGGCATTGCCGCCGGCGTGCGCCGAATCGAAGCCGTAACCGGTAAGGGTGCGCTGGAACTCGTCAGCCGCCGAGACCAGACATTGGTTCAACTGGGGGAAATCGTTAAAGCCAGTGAAGATTCTCTGGTGGAGAAAGTTCGACAATTAAGCTCTCATTCTCGGGCACTGGAAAAACAGCTGGAGCAACTGAAGGCCAAAATGGCCAGCAGCACAGGTAGCGATCTGGCAAGCGAAGCCCGTGACGTCAATGGCGTCAAGTTGCTGGCGGCAAAGCTGGAGGGATTCAACGCCAAAGCCTTGCGCGATACCGTCGATCAACTTAAGAATAAACTGGGAAAATGCAGTGTCATCGTGCTGGCCAGTGAGGAAGAAGACAAGGTTAGCCTGGTGGTTGGCGTGACTCAGGATCTGACCGATACGATCAAGGCCGGGGAGTTGGTTAACATGGTGGCCGGTCATGTGGGCGGCAAAGGAGGTGGACGACCTGACATGGCTATGGCGGGCGGAAACAATCCGGCCGGTATTCCGGTTGCCCTTCAAAGTGTTGAGCCCTGGCTTAGCGAACGAACATAAAGCAGTCAGAGCTTCACTATTTTCTGGTTCTTGCCCGATTGCAATCGGACATTCATTACTGTTTAATTTGCAGCCTTTTAACACACAGACTCACTTGAGATGGCATTAATCGTTCAAAAATACGGCGGTACTTCGGTTGGCACTACCGAACGAATAGAAGCGGTAGCCGACAAAATTGTGCGCTTTCGCGATAGTGGTGACGATGTCGTGGTAGTTGTCTCCGCGATGAGCGGTGAAACCAATCGACTGGTTGGTCTCGCCGACGCAATCGATGATAATCCGCCGTCCAGAGAGATGGATGTGCTGCTGTCGACTGGAGAGCAGGTGACCATCGCACTGCTTTGTATAGCGCTTCACAAGCGCGGTATCCCGGCGAGGTCATTCACCGGGGCCCAAGTCAGAATACTGACTGATGAGGCCTACACCAAGGCCCGTATTCGCCATATCGACGATGAACGAATACGGACTGAATTAAGTGCCGGTCGTGTGGTTGTAGTCGCTGGTTTTCAGGGCGTCGATGACGACGGTAACATCACAACCCTCGGGAGAGGTGGTTCTGACACGACGGCAGTAGCTCTGGCAGCGGCGCTGAAAGCGGACGAATGCCAGATTTACACCGACGTTAAAGGGGTGTACACAACCGATCCCAGAGTAGTTAAAGACGCCAGCCTTCTGAAATCCATAACGTTTGAAGAAATGCTGGAGCTGGCCAGTCTTGGCGCCAAGGTATTACAGATTCGCTCAGTTGAATTTGCCGGCAAGTACAAAGTCCCGTTGCGGGTGCTATCCAGCTTTGAAGACGGACCCGGGACTTTGATCAGTATAGAGGAAGAGAGTGAGATGGAAGATCCGACTATTGCAGGTATCGCGTTTGCCAGAGATGAAGCCAAGTTGACTGTCAGTGGTGTGCCCGATGTGCCGGGAGTTGCCTACCGGGTCATTGGCCCGGTGAGCGATGCAGGCATTGAAGTCGACGTGATTGTGCAGAATGCGTCCGCTGACGGAACAACTGACATTACTTTTACCGTAAAGCGAGGTGACAGTAACAAGGCCACGGTGATCCTGAAGCGCGTAGCTCCTGAAATCGGTGCCAGAGAAGTGAGTGTCGATGATGAAATTGCCAAAGTTTCCATTGTTGGGGTTGGCATGCGGTCTCATGCCGGTATCGCCAGTAAAATGTTCAAAACCCTGGCGGATGAAAATATCAACATCCAGATCATAACCACCTCGGAAATAAAGATATCTATTGTCATCGAGGAGAAATACCTTGAATTGGCAGTACGGGCGCTGCACAAGGCTTTCGAACTGGGTGATCCCAATTACGAGTCGGTGTAGAAAATAGGGTTTTCAAGTCAGCAAAATGCGTGAATAATGCATGCTTAAATCTCCTGGTTTCGCCCGCGCGGCTGCGCTGAGGGTGAGGATTGAAACAAAGACGTTTCTGAGCAATGGAATGGTAAAAGGAGGTAACTAATGCTGATATTAACCCGCCGGGTCGGCGAGACCCTGATGATAGGCGATGAAGTGACCATCACGGTTCTGGGAGTTAAAGGCAACCAGGTACGTATCGGCGTCAATGCGCCCAAAGATGTGGCGGTGCACAGGGAAGAGATCTACCAGCGAATTCAGAAGGAAAAAGATGGTGAGCCGGACTTGGAAGAGTAGGGGTCATTAGTCCACTTCCGCGTCACGAGCCTGCCTATTCCGCCCAACTCGCCTAGAACTGCGCGTCGCGGAACCCGTCGCCCAACCAAGCTACATACATATTTCTTTGCCTGTGCTAAGCTTACGCCCTTCGGAGAGATGGCCGAGTGGCTGAAGGCGCGCCCCTGCTAAGGGCGTATAGGTTAACCCCTATCGAGGGTTCGAATCCCTCTCTCTCCGCCATTAATGTTTAAAAAACTAAATAGCATAGGTTGCGCCCCAATCACTATTCAGTAGTAATAAAACGCAACAAGAAGGCCAACCGCCATTAGTCCCCCTATCCATGAAAATATCAGGGGTATCCCGTAGTGAAGGCATATTCCCGCCGCAACTCCAGTAGACGCAATAAAGACCACGCTAATTCCCAAAAGGTCTCTCGCAGCACCCCTAAAGATTTCTATCGGCAATTTGAGTAATTGTCTCCAATGGTATCCGCGAGCAGATACATCGTTCCGATCGTGGCCTGGATTATCTTCCATTGCACATCCAAAAAGTGAGCTTAACTAGGAGAAACGTTAGCATAAAAGACCGCGTGTTACTAATTTGACCATTTGTGGATTGGGACCTGGTTATGGATTGCCTTGGAAAATACTTACCTTTAAGCTTGCGGATTAATACCGTATCTTGACTAAGCGAGCTCAAATTTTTGAGTAGGCTAGTCACTATGAATATGCATTTACATTTACGACACTTGGCTCTCTTGCTTTCGTT
>JAYPVG010000027.1:22955-41218 GCA_038134485.1 Pseudomonadales bacterium | reverse complement strand
GAGTGGCAGAAACCTTGTTGGACAAGCCGGGAGGCTACCTGTCAAACGATATCATGCCGCCCGGAATTTATCTGGACAATATACCCAACTGGGAGTTTGGTGCACTGCAGCAGGTGCGGGATTTTGCGAGGGCATTTCGGGAACTGTTCAGCCGCTCGCAATCCCAGTCTGTTGAAGACCCCGACCTCAGTGCGGGCGAACCCCTGTTTTATTTCGATAATAGCAGCTGGATGTTCCCGCCCTCAGAGAGTGAATATCGCCAGGGAATCCTTTATTTCTCCTCATATCTGCAGCGGATCAGTGATCCGCAGGGCAGTAGTGCCCAGTTCTTCGCGCGCGCCGACAATCTAGCCAACTGGCTTGCGGCAGTGGAGTTACGACTGGGCAGCCTGTCACAGCGCCTGAGCGCCAGTGTGGGTGAGGTTCGCATCAATACCGACATGGCAGGCGACCAGTCCGGCGCCCAGTCGACGCCTACTGGCGCCGAGACCCGGGTCAAGACACCCCGGTTACAGGTAGACGACGTATTTTACGAAGCGCGTGGTGCGACCTGGGCATTAATGCACTTCCTGCGAGCGGTGCAGATCGACTTTGCAGATGTACTGGCGGACAAGAATGCCGGTGCCAGTGTCAGTCAGATCATTCGAGATCTGGAATACAGTCAGCGGCCAGTATTCTTTCCTATAATACTGAACGGATCTGGGTTCGGAGTGTTCGCGAACCACTCCCTGACCATGGCAAATTATATTTCGCGAGCCAACGCAGCAATTATTGACCTGCGTAGCCTGCTAGCGCAGGGTTGAAATCTGAATTCAGGCACTCGTTCTTTGCGGTTCGCATAGTCCGGTGGTAACGTGCGTATCCCGGTTTGTCGGCAAGAGACAGTCTGCCCTTGGGCGCATAGAGTTGGAGACAAGCACAGTGACCTTACATGAACTTGAAACACAGCCCGAATACCTTGATCTTCAGGTGGAGTTCGTTCGCCTGCAGACCTGGGTAAGAAATGAAAAAAAGCGATTGCTGATTATTTTCGAGGGTCGGGATGCGGCCGGGAAGGGAAGCACAATCATGCGCTTCGTGCGCTTTCTGAATCCTCGCTACTACAGGATTATCGCGCTTTCAAAGCCCACTGAACTGGAGCGCGGCCAATGGTATTTCCAGAGGTACATCAAGGAACTCCCCAATCCCGGTGAAATCGTATTCTTTGACCGTAGCTGGTACAACCGTGCCGTGGTAGAGCCGGTGATGGGGTTCTGTAACCAGCGCCAGTACAAGTTGTTTCTCGATCAGGTTGTGCTGCTTGAGCAAATGCTCAAGGAAGACAAGCTTGAAATTATCAAGTTCTGGTTCTCTATCGATGAAGACGAACAGGAAAAGCGTATCCGAGAACGCCGGACAAATCCGCTCAAGCAGTGGAAGCTGAGCACCGTCGACGCCCTGGCCCAGGCGAAGTGGGACGAATACACCCGTTATAAAGAGGTCATGTTTGAAAGAACTTCGACTCGCAAGAACCCCTGGCTGGTTGTGCAGGGAAATGATCGCGATCGCGCCTGCCTGGAAGCGATGCGTTATGTCCTGAGCCAGCTTAAATACGCCGGCCGCGGGGAAACCGGCAGCCGAATCGAGCCGGACCCGGAGATTGTGCAAATGCAACAGGGTATCGAGCTCAGACAAGTGAATAATCTCAGAAATTTTCCGGTGACTTGATAAGGTGGGATTCTTGATAAGAGGGTCATTACGTCTGCTGGTCTTTGCCGGCAGCCTGCTGGCTGGCATGCAGGTTCCCAGCTATCTTGCCCAATACGAAAGCCGCGTAGATGCGCATCTTCTGGAGGTGACGAACAATTTGAGCGGTTTCCAGGGAACCGCCAATCAGCTGTTCAACGGCAATATTGAAGCATTGATTGTCTACTACGAGCAAAGTAATGACCCGGTATTCGAACGGGACGCGAACAGTATTCGCGGCATCTATAATCGTTATCTGCTCCTGACGCGTGAGCAGTTTGCCGTCAATGCGCCCTGGTACTATAGCGTGATTCATATGTTGTTTTCGGCAGATCACGAGTTACGCACGGAGACGTTATCGGGCTATTCCTATTCCGTGCCCCTGGACCGGGCCGCGCTCGAGTGGGGCTTCGGGTTCGCAATTCTGGTAACCCTTTTGTTGGAACTATTGGTGTCGATCTGTCGGCGGCTTTTCGCCGGCACGCATCGCCGTCGACAGGAATTGATCTGAAAGAGGAAAACAGGGTGGATGGAATTCGCCAGTTTATACCCATACTGGACTGGGGCAGGCGCTATAACTCGGGCAATATGATGGATGATAGCGTGGCGGCTGTAATCGTCGCTATCATGCTAATTCCTCAATCGCTGGCTTACGCATTGCTGGCCGGGCTGCCGGCGGAGATGGGCCTATACGCCAGCATTTTTGGCTTGTTGGTTTACGGGTTGTTCGGCACCAGCACCTCACTCTCGGTGGGACCCGTTGCAGTCATTTCCCTGATGACGGCGGCAGCTCTTGAACAGGTGGCAGAGGCAGGTACGCCAGACTATATCAGTGCTGCCTACACTCTCGCGTTTCTTTGCGGAATCCTGCTGCTGGTTTTGGGGGTATTGCGTCTCGGATACCTGACCAATTTTCTCTCTCATCCGGTTATTGCCGCCTTTATCACTGCCTCGGCAATCATTATTGGTGCCGGGCAGCTGCAACACATTCTGGGTATTTCAGCGGGCGGCCACAATCTGCTTGATGTTCTCGTGGCTCTGGTCAGAGGGCTGCCGGAAAGCAATCTCTATACAATTATGGTTGGGGTAATGGCGCTTACACTGATAATCGCGATGCGTGTCGGATTGCAGGGCTTGCTGGTTCGTCTGGGGATGACGTCCCGCAATGCATCACTGATCGTGAAGGGCGGGCCGGTGATAGCAGTTGTGATAACCGCGCTGGTGACCTACTTTTTTCGGCTTGATGTCGAGGGAGTCGCCCTGGTCGGTGAGATCCCCCGCGGAATGCCGCATCCGAGCTTGCCCAATTTGTCCCGCGAACTGATAGACGAACTGTTCTGGCCAGCGGTTTTGATTTCGGTTATCAGCTTCGTGGAATCGATCTCGGTGGGTGAGACCTTGGCCACCCGAAGACGGCAGCGCATCAACCCGGATCAGGAACTTGTCGGTCTCGGAATGTCCAACGTGGCTGTCTCGCTGGGAGGTGGTTTTCCTATTACCGGCGGATTTTCACGTTCAATTGTCAACTTTGATGCCGGCGCCTCAACTCCCGCCGCCGGAATCTATACTGCGATCTTGATCGGTCTGGTGACAGTCTTTCTTACCCCGTTGATCTACTGGCTCCCCAGAGCGACGCTGGCGGCGACCATAATCGTCGCCGTCATGTCGCTGGTGGACTTTTCGCTCTTCAGGCAAACCTGGAATTATTCCCGAGCCGACTTTTCCGCAATGATGACGACCCTAGTGTTGACTCTCGTAATCGGTGTTGAAGTTGGCATCGCAGCCGGTGTGCTGGCGTCGGTTCTGATTGCCCTGTACAAGACGTCAAAGCCCCATGTTGCCGTGGTGGGCAGGGTGCCCGGTACTGAACATTTCCGTAATATTGAACGTCATGAAGTTCAGACTTTTGACAACATTCTCTCGATTCGTATCGATGAAAGTCTCTACTTTGCCAACAGTCGCTTCCTGGAGGGACTGGTCTACGACAAGGTGAAAGACCACCCGAAGGTAAAGCATGTGATTCTCATGTGCACGGCAGTGAACAAGATCGACATGAGTGCCCTGGAGACTTTGCTGCTGATAAATCGAAGCTTGTCGGAGCTGGATATCAAACTCCATCTTTCCGAAGTAAAAGGACCGGTAATGGATCGTCTGCAGCGAACAGATTTCCTCTCTCGATTGACCGGCAATTGCTACTTGACCCAGAACCAGGCGGTCGAAGATTTGCGAGACGATGCGCGTCCTGAAGCGGAGTAAGGGACAGGTGAAGGAGCTGCGAGCCGTTACATCCGCACTACCATCTTGCCGAAGTTCTGACCGCTAAACAGGGCCAGAAACGCGCCAACTGCATTTTCTATGCCCTGTACAACGGTTTCGCGGCTTTTTATATTGCCTGCTTTAATCCACTCGATCATGTCCTGGCGAAATTGTTCCTGCATGTCCATATGATCGGAAACGATAAATCCCTGGATGCGTAATTTTTTCCCGACGATGAGCATCAGGTTATCAGGTCCAGGCGCCGGTACCGCGTTGTTGTAGGTCTGGATCATGCCGCAGGCGATGATGCGACCGAAAGGATTCATATTGGCGATAGCAGCTTGCAGGTGGTCACCCCCGACATTCTCGAAATACACATCAATGCCCTGTGGTGCTGCCTGAGCCAGTGCCTCGGTAAGATCTCCGCAGGTTTTGTAATTGATGACCTGATCCACGCCGCACTCATCCCGCAGCCAGTCAGCTTTGTCGTCCGAACCTACGCTGCCAATGACCTTGCAACCGCGTATTCTGGCGATCTGACATACATTGGCTCCGACCGCACCAGAGGCCGCAGAGACAAAGACCGTTTCGCCCTCCTTCAGATCGCCAAATTTGTGCAGGCCGACATAGGCTGTCATGCCCGGCATGCCGAGAGTGCCCAGGTACAAGGAAAGGTGTTCGCGATCAAAAGGCTCAATCCTGCTGACTGTATTCGCATTGGCAACAAAGCTGTCTCGCCAGGCGAATTGGTTAAGCACGATATCCCCCGGTTGCAGGCTGCTCTGGTTGGATTCAACGACTTCACCGATTGCGCCGCCGTACATCACCTTGTCGAGTTCGTATGCGGCGGCATACACGGCATTTTCGCGCATGCGACCGCGCATATAGGGATCCACTGACATGTAGAGGTTTTTTACCAGTACCTGTCCCGCGTCGAGGGGGGATAATTCCCGTTCCACCAGGCTGAAATTTTCGGCCGTCGGGGTTCCCGTCGGTCTGGAAACGAGGTGGATTTCTTTTGCTGCAGTCATGCAATTGGCTCCTTGATGCCAGTAAAAAGCCCAGTCAATGGTGATAGATGGTCTTCGGTCAGCCGACAGCGTCGGCGGCGGTTTCACGAACCCTTCGTTGCCAGACAATAACGGCAATTAGCAGACCCGCTCCGATCAGGTGAAAGAAAATACCAAAAGGCATCCACATAAGCAAAGCGGCGCTAAGCAGGAGCACGGCCGCGGTTAAAAGGTTAAGGCGAGTCTCAAGATGCCAGTGTAATACACCAGCGAGCGCATAAAGACCAAGGCAGGACCAGCCAAAGACTTCCAGGCGTTCCGGCCAGGTCCCGGAGATCAGAGGAGAATAGGCAAACAAAAGTGGGACCAGGTAAAGGCCCTTGGCAACTTTCCAGCTGGTGAGGCCGGTCGCCATGGGCCTTGTGCCGGCAATGCCAGCAGCGGCGAACGACGCTAGGCAAACCGGTGGCGTCACGTTGCTGTCCTGAGACAGCCAGAAAATAATCAGGTGAGCGCTGAGTAGCATGCCGGTTAACAGCTCCGGATCGAGCATTTCCTGCCTGATCAGGCGCTTCATTTCCAGGGGCATTTCCTGCAATGCAACGGCAGGGTCGCCGCCAAACAGGCTGAGAGTGGCCTGCACATTGGAAGGCAGGTCGCCTGCCTGCAGAGCAGCCAGCAGCTGTGAATGACTGATCAGATCGAAGATTAACGGCGCTGACAGCGTCGCCAGGACGATATAGGAGGCGGTGACAGGCAGTCCCATGCCCAGTACCAGTGATGCCAAAGCTACCAGCACCAGTGTAATTAGCAGGCTGCCCTGGGCCCACTCGACGATCATCAGCGAAAACGCATTGCCCACACCGGTGGTGGTTACCACGTTGATTATCAGTCCTACGGCCACCAGCAACAGGGCGGTGGTCAGCATGGTGCGGACTCCTTCGAGAGTCGCATTATAAATGTCATTCCAGCGCATCGGATTGCTGGAAATCCAGCTGGCGGCGATGACACTCAGGGTCGCAAATGCAGCCGCCGTCGTGGGTGTTCTGCCCATGAGCAGCAATGCAACCAGAATGATCATCGGAATAATAAAATGCCACCCCTGTTTCAGCACCTGGGATACGCTTTCGGAATCGGCCGTTGTTTCAGCCGCCAGTCCCAGCCGTTTTGCTTCGATGCGGACAAAATAAGAGACGGTCAGAAAATACAGTATTGCCGGCAGCACCGACACCGCGATAATGGTCAGATAATTGATCTGCGTGTAGCTAGCCAATACAAAGGCACCTGCCCCCATTATTGGTGGCATTAATGCTCCTCCGGTAGATGCGGCGGCGACCACCCCGGCAGAAAACTGGCCCTGGAACCCGGACTTTTTCATCATGGGAATGGTAATTACGCCGGTAGAAACCGTGTTCGCTACGGCTGACCCGGATACTGATCCCATCAGGCCAGACCCGACCACCGCCACCATCCCGGCGCCGCCAATAAATCGACCCGCGAGGCAGCGTGCGAGGCTTACGATAAAATCGCCGGCCCCGGAGTGCAGCAGGAACGATCCAAAAATAATGAACATGAACACAAAGGTGGCTGAAATGTTGGCAGTCAGTCCGAACATTCCCTCGCTGCTGAAGTAACTGCGGTACAGCACTGTCTCCAGACTGAGTCCGGGGAATGAGAATACGCCGCCAATGTAGCGGCCCATGAAAAGAATATAAGAAAGGCTGATCAGAATAAGCACCGGCATGAACCAGCCGGTGGTGCGGCGGGTGAACTCGATCGCCAGTCCAACGGCAATCAGAGAAAACACGTAATCACTCAGAATATATTCCGCTTCTCGTTCATAAAGTGCAGTCTCGAAGGCGATCAAATAGACAGTGACGGCGATGCCCAACAGCGCGAGAAGCACATTACCCCAGTAACGCAGGCTGTGTTTCTTTACCTTCTCATCTTCATTGGCCATGAAGGCGCAAATGGCGACAAATCCACCAAAATGCACAGCCGACAGCCACAATTCGGAAATGCTGGCGAAGACATTGCAATAGATATGAAACAGGGCGAAGCAAAAAGCGCCAAAACGGAGTGCGGGAGAATTCATGGCGTTAGTTGGAGATTCCTTTTGTTATTATCAAACTGATTACAGTACTCAGGGCGATGCTGCCAATTCGCTTTCGTCCAGTATCAGCCGTTCCGGAATGTCCAGACCCTGTTCCCGGTAGTAGCGCAAGGCACCAGGGTGCAGGGGTGCCCCAAGTCCGTTGATTGCTATCTCAAAGCGCATGTCGTTGGTAGCAGTGTGGATTTCCTGCAGAGTCGCCAGATTTTCCCAGATTACTCGAGTAATTTCGTAAACGTGCTGCTCCGGAATATCCGCCCGAGTCACGAGGACATTTGGGGATGCTACCGTGCGTACCGGATTATTCTGATTGGGGTATGTCCCTGGAGGAAAATCGTACCAGTCCCAGAGTGGGTAGCGGGAGTTGATTCTATCCAGCTGTTCCTGGGTCCAGTCCAGAATGGTGATGCGGTCTCCCATCAATGCATACGCGCGCGTTATTGATGACACCGGCGCACCGGCTGGAATGTTCATGCCGACAATATTGCCATCCTGAATGGCATTGGTGGTGGGTCCATACCCCATGTAGCCGAGGGTGAACTTGCTCTGGTAATCGACGCCCAGAGAATCGAGTATGAATCTGCCGGTCTGATCGGCTCCGGAATTTCTGGCGCCAAGCACGTACCGTTCGCCGTCCAGATTGTTCAGATCCATCATGTCGCCGTTGGTAATCAGATCCGACAACAGCACGAAATGTTCGACATTTTTCCACAGCGCGCTTACCGATCGCATGTGGGTCTGTGGATTGCGCACCGGCCCCTCGCCTGACCATGCCCAGGCGCCGAAGGGTCCTTGCAGTATGGCGAACTGCACCTGGTTGTCCCGCAATAATTTGACATTTTCCAGCGAGCCGGCGGAGCTGATTGCGGTCATCGAAATGCCGTCTGATTCACTCAACTGGGCGTGGGCAATTGTGGCGATAGCGACGCCAACCGGATAAAAGGTCCCGCCGGTGGTGGCGGTGGTAAGCACATAGGGTCTGATACCAAGATTGTCGCCGCAGGCTGTCAACAGGACCAGACTCGCGAGGCAGATGGCTCGGGCAACACTAGCAGGTAAATACTGGCGCATCATCAAGGGATTCCACCCGGTTGAAAGCCGCTTGATGTAAACATATTTCCCTTTAAATCACAATAAATCGCACTATTTGCACAGATGGCTATCGGTCTGGTGAGGCGGGCGTTACGCCCTGAATGATGAGTTGATGTGTTTGGCCGGCACCGGGGTCTGCATTGAAAATAATGTCCAGATCCCGCTCGATAATGTTGTCCGCATCGGCGCCTTCACGCCGGATCATGAACACTCCGCCATCCCCGACCGCGCCGGCCATGAATGTGCTTTGCCGTTGCGACTGAAAGGCGTCGAATGCCGCCAGTTCGTCATCGGTCAGGTCGTAAGCCAGAGTATCCCGAGTTGCTTCGGGGCTCATCAGTGCCATCATTTGATCTGCCAGATCTTGTGGCTCGAGCCCCTGACTGATCAGATCCTGACGGACCTGTGACTGGCTCAGGTTCAGGTCCACCAGTGCTTCAGTGATGCGTGATTTGCGATCCGCGTTAACGTCGAGGGTATCGAGAAACTCCCCATACTGGCCCTGAACCTGAATCAATGCCATACGCTCTTCATTGTTCAGATTACCCAACTGGGAAATTACCGATGCCACGCTCGGTGACCGCTCCCTCAACGCCTCAGTGGCGGTCGCCAGACGTCGCTGATACTCACCTTCGAGTCGCTGCCGTAGCGACTGCTCCAATTGCTCCAGATTGGGATCGATCTGCTCCCGAACTTGAGTCATCTGCTGACCAAGTGTCCGGAGTTGCTCTCGGGAACTATTTATCTCCTCGGTCAATTGCGCTGTACGGTTCTCGTCTGCCAGTCGCTGTCTGGTAGTCTGATCCAGTTCCTGCAGCAAGCGTTCAGTCTGGCTCATCAAAGCATCAACCCGTTGCTGTAGCGCGGCGTTTTCCTGACGGTAGGTAAATGCCAGCGCGGACACGCCAAGTGTCGTCACCAGGAGAGTTGTCAACAGCAATCGCATACCCTGCCTCCAATAATCATTCAGTCAGTATCGGGTTTGTTGTGGTCTTTGTGCTCGGCCTCGACCCTAGGCTCTGGTTGCAATGAATCCCTGACGTGACCGGTCAGAGGTTTTTCCTCCTCAAACTTGCCGACCAGTGCAAACGCCCCAGCAAATACGATGCTTCCGAAGGTGATACCCAGCACCATCACCAGCCGCAATACCAGAGGAATGGTGAAACCGCTGTATTGCTGCATGGCCCAGGCGAAAAGGTTAATCAGTATCAGGGAAACGAAAAACGATATCCAAACGGTTTTCTTCATTGCTGCTGTTCCTGCCTCCGACTAGCCTCCCGAGAGTAACAGCAATCCCTGTATTTGAACACGGTCGCGCCGCAGGAACACGAAAATGTCATCCAGTCCATCACTATTAAGTTCGATCGGCAAGAGGTCACCGCTGGTTACCTCGCCGTCAATTGCGAATTGGTAATCGGCTGCGCGTGCGCCGACGGTTTCCAGCTCAGCATCACCGTTTATGGAAACATTGTCTATCACATCCCGGATGTCGATTTCATAGTCGTCCCGCTCTCTGCTATATCCCAGACCGTCGAGAAACGGGTCAGTCCGGGTGAGGGGGATTATCGAATCCAAAAACACGTCCAGTCGGTTATTCGCCAGCACCAGAAGGTCCTCACGATCCAGACTATTGTCGACGTTGGCAGTGGCATTGGGAGTTGGAGGTTGCTCCCCCAACTCTCTGGCTTCACGGGTAATCTCCATTGCCTGACTTGCCAGCCTCAGGGCCGAGGGAAATTTCAGATTCACGGTAATCTTGCGGGCTGGTCGTCGAGCGAATGATTCTCCCTGGTTGGGATATATAAAAGCTTCCACTGCTATACTGCCTGACAGCGCCAGCCATAGAAAGACATCACCCACGGAGATGGTTTCGACTCGCCACAGCCACAAGTCCTTTAATCCGTCTTCGTCTTCGTCGAAAAGAAAAACACTGAGCACATTGCCGCCGGAGCGCAATATTTGGCGCGGCTCATCCAGATTCATGCCCTCGCCATTGCCCATGAACACAGAGACTTTGCCGCCTTCCCGTAACACAAGGTCATCAATGCCATCACCGTCGACATCTTCTAGCAGTTCCTCGTGGGTGATTGCGAGAATGCCGGTCAGGTTGGAGAAATCCAGGCGATCAAAATCGAACCCACCGAGACGTTCTTCAATAGCAGCAATATCAATGGAATAGCTGGGAATGGGGGAAAAGTACTGGCCGGCGTCGACCGGGCCGGCATTGGCCAGAAACACATCAAGCTGCTCGTCGGTGCGCGATATCAGGTCGGAGGCACCATCGGCGTTAATATCGCGCAGTTCCATCAGCGGGATAGTCATCGACTGACCGGCCTGCCGTTCCAGCCTGCCGGAATTCAGCACGGTCCGCATGCGAATTTCGGTCTGCACGCTGATGCCGGGTTGGTAGCTACCATCGCCGTTGCGAATGTACAGTTCCAGCACCCCGGCACCCGGAATGATCAGGTCGTCCCGGCCATCGTCATTTACGTCGCGGGAAAAGTGCATGCGGTTGATGCCCTTGGTGAGAAAACCATTCAGTCCGGACATGAGGATTTCCGGCGCACCGAATTGCTGATCCCGAAATCGCCAGACCAGGACCTCGCGGCCATCCACCAGCGCGACGATTGCGAGCCCCTGCCCACCGTAGCCGTAGCTAAGATCCCAGCCGACGGCATCTCCGGGGAGGGAGATGGACTGAAAGCCGTTTGCGAAATCGAAGCTGCCGTTGCGTTGAAAGTAGATTCGCAATTCCCGGGCGGATACCGCCAACAATTCGCGCCTACCGTCGCCGTCAGCGTCGGCCACGAGCACCTGTTGTATGTCAGCGGGCAGTGTAAACGGAATCTGCTGATAACCTTCCAGAGCAGCCAGCCACGGCGCACACAGGATCGCCTGGCAAGTCAGTATTGACCGTATCCAGTTACTTCGTTTCATGGGCTCGAAACCAGTATTGTGTAGGAAGTGCCATGGCGAAGGACGAGATCGGGCAAATCATCTTTATTGAGATCGACGACGTCGAAACCGGTCACAGTTCGGCTGGGCACATACTCCCAGAAAGGCTGGTCTGCTATTCGCAGATTTTCCCCTATACGCTTGGCAGCAACAGCCCCTTCGTCGGTGATGTAGAGGGCATCCGGCCGGTTGTCCCCATCGACGTCCTCGCGCAGCGACATTTGTTCGGTCAGTCCTCTGACGTTGCTGGCCGAAAAACTTTCTTCCAATCGCGATTCTGGGCGCCCGGCGAATACTCCCTCGCTGTCGCGGGCGTAGATCAGCTGGGTGCGCACAATGCCCGTATTGCGAATCACCTCCACTACCGGAATGGTGTAGTAACTGACATTAAGTTCAGGATTACCATCACCCTGGATATCAATGACTTGCAAATCGACATCGTAGCCGGAGAATCGCATCACCTGGTCCGGTAGATCAAACTGAAAGCTTGCGGCACGATTCAGGTAGAAAAACGCCGTCCATTCATTGCCTTCGCCGGTCAACCTGACCATGTCCATCAGTCCATCCCCATTAAGTTCCATCATCCTGATATCACCTCGGGTGTCTACGGGGCCCCGCCAATCCGGGGTGTCCGCAAAACTGCCATCTGTCCCCTGCAGCATGATATTGACCTGGCCTCTGATGTCCTGGCCGACATTGATAAAAACGATGTCTTCTCGCTCGTCGCCATTAAAGTCAGCGAGCAGGGCCGGAGGCATCCAGTTTTCCGCCCGTAACAGATTGTCACTGCCTTCTGGCTGTATTTCCCAGTCCTCAATAAATCCTGCGAACGGGGTTGGTTGCGCGGCGCTGACCTGCAGTTTGATGCCATCTCGGGAATTGATATCGATATTGGCTTCCAGTCCATCTCCCCCGCGGGGTCGTGAGGCGGGATCAAGCTCCGGATTCAGGGTTGGAAATTCAGCAGCCAGCTGGAACTTTTCGGGGCCTGTGGCCCTGAAGTAGCCATAGCTCGCGGCTCCGGGGATCAGCAGGTCCACCTGACCGTCACCGTCGATGTCGGTAATGCCGTTAAAAAACTGCACTCGGTCCGGATCGGGTACGTCGGCGATCAGATTCCATTCGAACAGCGGTCTGAGGTTGCCTGCGTAGCCTTCGATCGCAGTCGAAAGGCTGAATACCCCGTTATTGGCGAACAGCAGCAACTCATTGCCTGGTTCAGGACGCACATCGGCGAATCCGACGGCGATTATTTCAGTTTTGATTTCGATGAATTGCGGACTGGTCGAAAAGTGACCGTCTGACATCTGGTGGTAAACCAGCAACTCGCGCCCGAATCCGCGTCGCCATCTATAATCAATCAGATCTGTCAGACCGTCACCGTTGAGATCTTCGAGCCGCATCCGGCCAAAGGAATTGGTCCGATCGATGACCGAGTCGACGTAGTTGGTTTGAGCCGGCAAGTGAGTTGCCGCAAGCATTAACAGCAGGCCGGATAAGAGATTAAATGTGCTGTATTTGTTCATGGCGGATTGGGCAGAATTTGAGTGACCCTTTGGAGGTGATTGTACACTCAGAGTTGTCAGGGCTGGGTGTTTTCCTCCACCAGTTCGCCGTAATCGCTGCTTATACTGAAAAGCCCCAGCACCTGATGCTCTCGCTCGCTTTCCGAGCGACTGAATTCGTACACCGAAAAGAGCCAGAAATCGAACACGGACAGGCGGGTTTGCTGGGTTGCCTGGCTGGATTCATAAAATATGAGCGGACGCATTGAAATACGATTGATACGTCTTCCTGGATCCCATAATCGGACTTCCCGCTGGAGGATTTGCCCGTCGCGATAAACCGAGAGGCTCAGCAATTCGCCAAGATCGTGATTATTCAACATGTCACTGACGAATCCCTGTGCGGATTCCACCGCTGTGTCTCCTGCCACGAGAATAATGTCGCCGACCCGGACATCCGCTTGGTGCAATGGGCTGTCCGGTGCCAATTCAACGACCCGGGCAGCTGTTCTGAGTTCCTGATTTGGAAGCTGCAGCACCGCAGTCTGGTAGCCGCCCCGAGTCGCCAGGGGATCGGAACGGTAAAGCTCTCTGAGCGGGGCGCTAGCTGCAGGTCTTTCTCGGGCCATAACGCTGGCTTCCAGCACCGTAGTTCCTCGCCGCACCTGAAAGGTAAAGTTAGCCGAACCGGTTCTCTGTCGCGCGAGTGCGGCCAGCGTGTCCGGTTCATTGACTGCGGTTCCATTCACGCTGAGGATCACATCGCCGGCCTGCAGACCGGCGACGGCAGCCGGACCTCCCGGAGAGACTTCCCGAATTCGAACGCCGGGCAAGACTTCCAGGTTAAACAGCGAATCGCTCTCATTGATGGTTACCAGCAGGCCAAAATCAAGGCCGCCGTCGGTGTCGCTGGCGACTTCTTCAAGCTCCAGATCCTCCGGTGACAGCGCAATACTGGGTACCAGCTGCCTGGGTTCGGAGCTAACGCAACCATTCAGCAGCAGGCAAGCCAGTAGACAGGTCCGCAACCCCAGCATGAAAATTTGGTAATTTCGCTTCACACGGTTCTCCTGCGCACGAACAGCAGCGTGACGAGAGCCAGCGCCAGCATTTGCGGAAGGGGTACCCAGAGATTCAATTGCAGGAGGCGTTCGTCGATCAGTACATCGGAGAATCCCCTGACAATGCTGCTGACTTCCCCCAAATAAGACCGGTCTACGAGTGCCGGTTGAAAATTCACGAAAAGTAAGTGCGCGCTATCGCCCAGACTTACCTTGAAAACATCAAGCGCCAGATTGATACCCAGTGCTGCTGTGACGGCCTGGGTGGTACTGCTGGTGAGCACCGAGATCAGCAGACCGTATGCAATAACAGCTGGTAAAGGCAGCAGGGCCAGAAATAATCCAAAAAGTATTTCCGCCCGGATTTCGCGTTCGCTGATCAATTCGAATCCGTCTTCCACTACCGGTCCGAACTCCCAAAACAAACCGCTTACAAACCAGGTGGTAGCAACCAGAAGCACCAAAGCCAGTATTGCCGTGAGGTGCAGCTGGACCAGCTTGGCGACGATTACTGCGGGGCGTGAGACTCGCCGAATCAGCAGGTGGCGTAATAATCCGGTATCCCGATCGAAAGCAAAGGAATGCGCCGCCAGTACGATCAGAATCAGCACCAGCAGGGTGAGACCGGTAACCAATCCATCGACGAAGTACCCATAGGCGGTCACTTGTGGATCATCGAATCCGAATAGCGAGTCATCGAGCAGTGCATCTCGCGCTGCCTGGCCGGCTTCTCCCAGTCGGGTCAGTGCTAACTGAGCAGCCACGATAAGGCAAGGCGCCAGAATCGCAATCCGGTTACCGTAGTGGCGCAGGGCAATGAACAATTCCGCGCGCAGTGCGGTCACTAATCCAGTCATCAGCTAGTCCGCTCCTTGACTTTTGTCTGCGGTAATCTGATAAAACAGCGACATCAGCGAGTCCTGCTGCTGGACAAGCTCAGACACGCCGACGCCCGCACTGACCAGTAATTCGTTAAGCCGGGCTGCATCACCGTCAACCAGATTGCAAACTATCCGCTGCCCATCGCTGCTTTCAATAATTGCTATTTTTGATTGTTCGATCAATTTAACGGCAGCTACCGGATCGTGGCAGGATAGTTGGATGCGAGCGTGATCCTTGCGAAATAGCGTGTCAATACGGTCGCTGAGTGCGATGACGCCCCGATGCAGAACAGACAGATGGCTGCAAATCTGCTCGAGGTAAGGAAGTTGGTGACTTGACAGCAGGAACGTAGTGCCGTGGTCCCGATTGAGATCGGTGATCAACTCCAGTACGTCGCTAACACCCTCGGCGTCCAGGCCGTTGAACGGCTCGTCGAGGATGATCAGTTGCGGATTGCCCAGCAGGGCATGAGCGATCGATGTCCTGCGCTTGTTGCCCAGTGACAACTGTCGGATTTTGAAGTCGCGATAGCCTGTAATGCCGAGCAGCTGCTCGACCTCGTGACAGGTTCTGGCCGGATCCGGACAAAGCAAGCGGGCATGCTCGAGACTTTGTCGGACCGTCAGTCCAGGGTGCAGGCTCGGCGTATCAAAAATTCCGACAACCGCGCCCCGTGCCTCATACAATCGGTCTGGAGGTAGCCCCAATACATCAATCTGACCGCTGTCAAATGGTTGCATGCCCAGCACGCAGTCCAGTGTTGTGGTCTTGCCAGAACCGTTTAGCCCGACGAATCCATGAATGCTACTGGCGTCAATCTCAAGATCAAGACCGTGAATGACCTGTGTCGAGCCATAGCCTTTGCTGAGCTGGTGGATGCGAAGGGGCGTTTCCACTGGCACTAGCCGTCAGTCGACGAATATGTCGTCCACCTGGACTTCCCGAACAGTTCCGAACTGGCTCAACGCGTCGGAATCGATCACAGAGGTGTCGCCAACTATGGAGATCAGCTTGGGTCGGTCTTTTATCCGATCCTGCTGAAACTCCAGTAGATCCTCCATGGTGACTGTTTGCAGTTGCTGGAATCGAGCTTGCCGCGGATCACCTTCCAGACCCAGTTGTTCCCAGGAACGCACCGCGCCGATCACCTCACGAAAACTCAGTTTGGATGTTCGGTAGCGGTTCATGAGCGAGTTTACTGATTCATCAAATCGCTCGTTAGACACCGGCATGTTATCGATCAGATCAACAAACGCGCTGACCGCGTCCACGGTTTTATCAGTTTGCGAACCTATTGCCCCAAGCATCAGGTTTTCCGCATTCTCGCGCCCTCCCTGGGAGTAGCTGGCGGCGGCCGAATAGGCCAGAGCTCGTGCCTCGCGGAGTTCTTGGAACACCACGCTGGACATACCGGAGCCGAAATAATTGTTGTAAATGGAGGAGATCAGACTCTGGTCCTCGGCATAAGTGCCGTCCGGAAATTCGATACGTACCTGCGCCTGCGCGGTTTCGCGATCAACGATATATATTTCGGTTTGATCGATTTCCCGGGTGGTGCGAAAACGGTAGGGGGGTGTGTCGCGCAGGGCGGTTTCGATCGGGTGATGTTCCCGCAACACGCTGACCAGCTCTTCCAATGGCATCGAGCCGGTGTAAGCAATTGTATGGCGGTAATTCAACAGATCGCCGGCAAGACTCAGTAGCTCGGTCAAGGTAGTCGCGCGGATTTCATCAGCAGTCATTGACTCCAGCATCGGGGATTCATCCCCATATCGATTGAACAGGTACAGCGCCCGGGCAATCGCCTGGGGTGATTCCTTCTGGTCTTCCCTGGATTTGAGGATTATGCCCTTGAGCTCCTCAAGAGTTTGTTCCTCGGCGACCGGGTTACGTATCAGTTCCAGCATTAAGTCGAGGGTTGGAGTGAACTGTTCATCGAGTCCCGAAATACTGATGCTGGACTGGTTCTCGCCAGCGCTGAAGCGGAACTCGCTACCCATGCGGTACCATTCTTTCTGCAAATCCTCATTACTCAGCGCGGAAGTCCCGGCCTTGTCCATGACGGCCGCCGCGAGACTGAGCTTCTCGTCCGATTCGGTTCCCACCTCGACACTGATGCTGAAGCTGAACAGGTCATTGAGCGGATTGGGAGAGTAGTAAAGGGGCACTCCTTCAGCATATTCGATAACCCGGTAGTCTCGGTCTGCCTGCACGAATGACGGCTCGATGGCGTCGACGTCCATGGCGAGAATGTCGGCGGCAAACTGTGATTGCCTGGTAGGGTCTATGGAAACTGGATCGATCTGTGGTTTGACGACTGGCGGTATGGTGTTTTGTCCGTCCTGGCGGTAGACCGCCACGTAGTCGTCGCCAAAGTACCGGTTAGCCACGTCAATGACGTCTTGCTTGGTGACCTGATTTAATCTCTCCAGTTCGGCAATATGATGATCCCAGTCCGCGTAGCTCAGGAAAGCCTGTCGCATCATGGTGACGCGCGCAGTATTCGACTCGAGAGAGGCTTTCTGTGACTTTTTGAAATCGTTGACGATAGCGGGAATTATCCAGTCTTCGAAGTCACCGGATTTGATCAAAGCGAGTTGCTCCAGCAACAGCGCCTCGACCTCTTCGAGTGTCTGACTCGCCTTGGGTACTCCCCACAGCTGCTGTGATCCGTAATCGTTGAGAAAGCGAGGGTAGGAGCCTGCGCCCTGAACGCGCTGAGCCTGGTTAAGATTGAGGTTGATCAGGCCGGCAGTGTTGTTGTCCAGAATCATGTCCAACATCATCAGAGCCTCGGAATCCTCGCTACCGTTTGGCGCCGTGCGAAAGGCAAGCTGTACCTGCTCCTCACCGGGGTAGTAAACAGTGCGTCGCTCGGCGCCCTGCAGTGGTTCTTCAGTCCACGGCCCTACCTGCGGAACTTCCCCCGGTTCCCAGTCACCAAACCGGTCACTGATAAGCTGGATGGTTGAATCTACATCGATATCACCACTAATAAATATCGCCATGTTGTTGGGTACATAATAGGTGTCGTAATACTCCTGAATGTACACTAGCGAGGGATTTTTCAGGTGTTCCGGTTTCCCGATTGTTGGTTGCTGACCGTAAGGATGTAACTTGTAGAGCAATTCATCGGTGGCATACAGGATTACGCGATCACGGTTGTCGAGACTGCGGTTGAGCTCTTCGTAAACGGTTTCCAATTCCGTATGGAATAGACGAAATACCGGGTCGATAAAGCGATCCGATTCGATGTCAGCCCATTGTTCCAGTCGATTGGAGGGCAGGCCTACTTTGTAAACGGTTTCCTCATAGGAAGTGTGGGCGTTGAGACCGCCGGCCCCCATACTGTTGTACACCTTGTCGATTTCATTGGGAATAGCATACTCCGCAGCCAGTTGAGCCACCCGATTGATCTCTGCGTAAATCTCAGCGCGTTGGCCCTCATCAACGGTGTTGAAGTGCTGCTCGTACAAATCGACAATCTGGGCAATGTAGGGGGCCTCGGCTTCATAGTTCAGGGTGCCGAGACGCTGATTGCCCTTGAATAACAGGTGCTCCAGATAGTGGGCCAGTCCTGTGGCATTGGCAGGATCGTGCTTGCTGCCCGCGCGAACTGCAATTTCCGCGTAAAAACGGGGCTCTTCGTGATTCTCGGTCAGGT
>JAYPVG010000027.1:17182-22855 GCA_038134485.1 Pseudomonadales bacterium | reverse complement strand
GCGCGAACTGCAATTTCCGCGTAAAAACGGGGCTCTTCGTGATTCTCGGTCAGGTATACCTGCAGGCCGTTATCCAGCTCAAAAATTTGCGTAGCGAGGGGATCTGCTGGATTTTCTGCATTGATGCGGCGGAACCCGGTGTCTTGTGCCACAGTCGCGGTTTCGGCAATCTGGCTGGCCTGGCCAGAGGAATCGCCCTGCTGACCGCAACCGGTGAGCACCAGCAACCATAAAACGGCTGCTGTGGCAGAAAGGCAGTTACGCGAAAAGTATTTACTCATGTCAAAAAAACCCCGTTTGACTGGTTTACCTGTGTTACAGGCTGATATATGGCTGATTGTCGGACCCGATACTGTAAAGGATTCGGTGCAGAAATCCACAGCGACGGTAAACAAATTTCTCCCGACTGCCAGATCCTGTACGTCCTGAGGGAGCTGCAGGTTCATCGCAATCCGGCCTTACGCCTGTCCGCAGTTGATCGATCAGTCTGCTCTATTGCGGATTAGCCGTGTCAGCGGATGGCTGTGCTTGCTGGTCAGACGGCGGTGCCATCATTTCCCGCGCTTCCTGGAGCGCCCGAGACAGATTTGTCATCTGCGCCTGGGTGCCGGTCAGATTGTTCTGCAGCTGTTGTATTCGGGTCTCAAATTCCTCCCGTTGTCGGGTATTCAAGGACACCTGCTCCTGATAGCGTTGCTCGAAAGGTCGGACGCGGGAGAGCCCCTCTGCCAGGTCCTTGTTGTCCCCATGCAGCAGAAGCGCGTAGGATGTCAGTCCGCCGGCGAGGAACCAGGAAAGCACGAATAATGAGTTTTTGAACATTGGATTAGCCCTCTGTAACAGCATTTTAACCTTGAAATTGGTTTTATAGCTGCCTTGGGGCGGATTAATGCTCAATTTCTCGCAAAAACTGCTGCATTGAGCGATTCACCGTCAACCTTAACACTCGGAAGGCGTTATACTGCGCGCCATTGTAAATCGGGCTGTGATGTGTCGGTATGTTGCGCGAAACCCTTACAACACTTATTGCCTGCGCCGTTATTACGGGCTGCACCAGCACTTACTATCGCCAATCTGCCGACAACGAAACCTACCGGGCGATCGGCGGGAAAATGTCGATGGTCCCCGGAGTATCCCGACAGGTCGATATAGACGAGGCCGCTGCAGTTGAGTCTGTTGACCTGAGCGGTTACCGAGAGAATCAGGACTCGTTCGAATTTCTGGATAACCAGGCGGATAGTGAGCTTGGTGCCCGGATCGTAAGCCTTAACGATGCTCTGGAATTGGCGTTCCGGTACAGCCGCGATTACCAGACCCAGAAAGAGCGCCTTTATCTCGAAGCCCTCGCATTGACCTTTGATCGCTACCGTTACACACCGGTTTTTTCTTCCATCACCAGTGGAGATTACCAGTGGGACGCGGAAGATCAGTTCGTCATCGACATGCAGGAACTGACCGGAATGCAGGGAGTCAGTACCAGTGAGTCGATTGATGCCAGCACTACACTTGGTTCACGCTGGCTGCTGAAGGGCGGTGGCGCCCTGGCCCTGACGCTTACCAATAACTTTGCCCGGTTCCTGACTGGTGGCGCCAGTGAGGTTGGTAGCAGTGCTCTGTTCGCGTCTTTTGCTCAGCCGCTCATAAGAGATTTCGGTAGCACGATTGAAACCGAAGAATTACTCCAGGCAGAACGGGACTTGCTGTATCAGTTACGGGATTTTACCCGCTACAGAAAATCCTTTGCCGTTCGCATTGCATCCCAGTACTACTCGGTGTTGTTGAATCGCGAGATTGCCCGTAACAATTACTCTGGCCTGTTGGCGGTCAATTTGAATCTCGAACGGGAGCAGGCGTTTCAGGCTGAGGGATTGCGTACTCTGCTTGAAGTCGGCCGACTGGAGCAGCAATCCCTGCAACAGGATCTGAGATGGACTCAGTCGATTACTCGCTACAAGCGCGATCTGGATACATTCAAAATCTTGATTGGCCTGACAGCCGACGACAACATTATTCTGGACGACAATGAGCTGGAATTGATTTCCGAGACCGGCATGACAGATCCTGATCTGGATCTTGACCAGGCCCTGGATATGGCGATGCGGACCAGGCTGGATCTGTACACCAGCCTCGATCAGGTGCAGGACAGTGCGCGGAAAATTCGTGTCGCAGCCAATCAATTGCAACCGGCTCTGGATTTCGGTATTGATCTGGCAGTGCCCGGCGCCCGAAATGGCAATCTGGGCGAACTCGACTTCGAAAATGCTGTTTACAATGCGGGCTTGAATCTGGACTTGCCTCTGGACACCAAGTTTAATCGAAATCAGCTGCGCCGAACGATGATCGCTTACGAGGCCTCTACCCGCGGCTACATGGCGGCAGTTGATCAGGTAAAGCTGGATGTGAGGGATGCCTGGCGTCGCATGGACCAGGCACTGAAAAGCTATGAAATCAACCTTACCAGTGTGGAAATCAACGAGCGGCGGGTCGAAGAAGCGCAATTGCGGGCCGAACTGGGTCTGGGCGACATCCAGGATACAGTGGATTCGCAGAATGACCTGATCCTGGCCCGCACCGAACTGGTCAGTACAATCGTGGAACATAATGTTGCCAAGCTGGAGTTTTGGCGTGACATTGGATTACTTTACGTGGACGACTCCGGTCAATGGGAGGAAGGCGTTGATGAGCCTCAATAAAGAAGCAGTGATAGCCCGCCTGGCGGACAGCTTACCTGAGGGAGTGCTGCGCAGCGCAGTTGAACTCAAGAGCCGATTCCTTGCTGCGAGCAAGTCGACCCGCTATACGATTGTGGGCGCCTCTGCAGGGCTGCTAATCCTGCTAATCTCTGCAGCAGGCGGAACTGGTGGCGACGGCGCGCGCAGTATCACTTTCGAAGCCAGGCGTGGGGACCTGGACATAACCGTCCTTGAAGGCGGCGCGCTGGAGGCGCTGGTGTCCACCGAGATCCGATCCGGCGTGAAAGGGCGAGAAGGGGTAAAAATTCTCAGTATCGTCGAAGAGGGGTATCGAATCACGGAGGAGGACGTGAGTGCCGGCAAGGTGCTTGTGGAACTGGATACCGCGCAGCTGATTGACGAGCAACTTAATCAGGAGATAGCCGTTGAAACCGCGGAAGCGCAATTCATCGAGCGCAAGGCACAGTATGAAATTCAATTGAACCAGAATACCACTGAGCTAAATGACGCCCGTCAGGCTATGCGTTTTGCCCGGCTGGACTTTGAGAAATTTCTTGGTGCCAATGTGGTGGACGACATAATCACGGAATTGGAAATTGAGGAGCGACTGGCCCGGGCCGAAGCGGCTGACCAGGCTGCACTGCAGCTGAGTCGGCAGCCCGTGGCAGAAACGCTGACTGCTGAAAGAAGGCCTCGCTCAGCGCCCGCGGCTGGTGGTTTCGATCCCGCGGACATCGACTCCGTGCCGGCGCCAGTGCAGGAACGGATGCGCCAGATGATGGAAGAGAACGGCGGACAATTGCCGCCGGAGATGCGGGAGCGAATGGAACGCTTTGCGCAAGGGGGCTTCACCGACGGAGGCGGACAGTTTGGTGGTGGCAGAGGGGGCCAGAGAAGGACACCTGACCCCGGAAGTTTTCCAGTCGAGGCGGACGGAAATCTTGGTCCGACACCGCCCGAGCTGGTACTTGAGCCGCTGCGGGATTCACCGCTGCCCGTGGTCAGTTCGCTGCTGATGGATGAGGAGTACATGCGCATTCGGAACCAGCTGGATTTTACCCCGTACGCCGATATCAACAAACTCGAAGATGGTGAGGCCAAGCAGCAGTTACGGCAGCTACAGGACGAACTACAGGTTGCCCAGGAAGAATACCTGCTGGCCCAGGATCGAATCGAAGGTCAGCGGCGGCTCGAGTCCCGGGGGTTTATCACTCCAACAGAGCTGGAAGCCGAGGAATTAAATCTCAACAAATCGTTCAACAAGCAACAGGAAAAAGAGACTGCGTTTAAACTGTATATCCAGTATACCTTTCCCAAGGACGCGGAAGAAAAACTTTCGGACTATGAAAACGCAATCATGAGTTACCAGCGCCAGGTCAAGGAAAATATTGCCGAAGAGGCACAGGAAGAGGCGCGTCTCAGCTCTGCTGAACGCAAGTTCAATCTTGAACGGGTCAAACTGGCAGATATCAACGTGCAGATCGAGGCGGCCACCATCAAGGCCTTGCGTCCGGGTCTCGTGGTGTACGGCGCCTCAGATCAGAATAGCATGCGTTTTCGTGGGGGCAGCAGCCAGGAAGCGATTCAGGAAGGCGCCACTGTCAGAGAAAGACAACCCATACTCACTATTCCCGACATGCGTGAAATGGCGGTCAAGGTCAACATCCATGAGTCTGCCGTGCAGCGAGTCGCCGTAGGGCAGCGGGTTAATGTTTCCATAGACGCATTCCCGGACGAAAGTCTGACCGGTATTGTCACCAAGGTCGCGGTAGTCGCCGATTCAGCCAATGCGTTTATGAATCCGGATCTGAAAGTGTATCCCACAACTATCAAGATAGACGGAAGCCATGAGTGGTTGCGGCCGGGCATGAGCGCCCAGGTGGAGATATTGGTGGACCGACTGCAGGACGTTGTTTACGTACCAATTCAGGCCGTAACGTACTTTGACGACCGCCGCGTGGTCTACGTGGACAACGGTGGCAGGCCACAGCGGCGGGAGGTAAGAACCGGCGCGTTCTCCGAGCAGTTTATCGAGGTAGTGAGCGGGCTGCGCGAAGGCGAACCAGTGCTACTGTTACCGCCCCAACAACAGCTGGCTGAGGCCCAGGGATAACAGCAGCGCTGCTGTTCGGAACCGGAAACCGAAGCGAGAAACTATGTCCACTCTAGCTGTTAGTGAAACCGACGCGGCCGTTCTCGACGGTGCGCCTCTGGTCGCCAGGGTGGAAGATATCCGCAAGACCTATCATATGGGAGCGCTATCGGTAGAGGTCTTGCACGGAATTAGCCTGGATTTTTATCAGGGCGACTATATCAGCATCATGGGGCCGTCTGGTTGCGGCAAGTCGACCTTTATGAACATCCTCGGGTGTCTGGATCAGCCATCCTCGGGAAAATATTTTCTTGGTCATGAAGACACATCCAAAATGGAGGACGACGAGTTATCGTCCATTCGCGGTGCCCGCCTGGGTTTTATTTTTCAATCCTACAATCTGATTCAACAGCTGAATGTGCTCGAGAACATCGAAATGCCGCTGTTTTACCAGGGATACAGCGAGGCCGAGAGTCACGACATAGCCATGGGTCTGGCAGAGCGCGTGGGTCTGGCGGATAGGGTGGATCACAAACCATTCGAATTGTCGGGTGGTCAGCAGCAGCGGGTAGCGATCGCCCGGGCACTGGCGGTGGATCCACTGATCATACTGGCCGACGAGCCAACGGGTAACCTGGATTCAAAATCAGGCGCAGAAATCCTGGACTTGTTCGACGAACTGCATAAACAAGGGAAAACCCTTATTATGGTCACTCACTCGGAGGAACTGGAGGAGCGCTCGTACCGTTGGATTCGGCTGCGTGACGGATTGGTCGAGAGCGACGAGAGGCGTAATCCGAGACAGGCATGACCCCTCTTTCCCCTGGCCTGCAACAGATTGCTGGCAGACCAGGGAACAGAGGGATGATCAGGCCGATCGGCTGTCAT
>JAYPVG010000027.1:13909-17148 GCA_038134485.1 Pseudomonadales bacterium | reverse complement strand
GTATCGAAGCGCCGATAGCTCAGAGAGCCGAAACGGCGGGGAGCTATCCGTCCCTCGTCCTCAGCTTCCTGCAGGGCGGCGCTCAGGGCATCACCCTCCAGACCCTGGGCCTGCAGCTTGGCCGACAAATCGTTGCGGCCTCGGAGATATATTGGATTGCAGCGGGTGAAGCCCTCGGCATCGGTAGGACGGCATTCCACGTGATTGGTGCCTTCCTTGAGCGTGATACGTTCGCCAGTGGCCTCGTCGTAAGTATAAACCGTGGCATCGGCCCGCAGGTCCTCGGGTAATGGAGATAGAGCTTTGGCGATGATTTGCGACTGCGATTGTGCACTGGCCTGTAACGAAACCAGCAGGCTGGCGACAGCCAGAAGTATGACATTTCGAATTGTTGACATGTAAATCTCCCCATGAATCTTATTATGTTACGCGCCTTATGTTACGGCATTAGAAGGGCGAGTCCTACCAAAAAGTCTCGTCTTGACGGCCACGGGGAACGCTCAAGCGGTGCCGTGATCGCAATCGGTCGCGTTGAAAGTGGACTGGCGGCGTTGTGGGTTTTAAGGTCAGGTGTTCACCTTTTTTGAAAGGGTGCAGGTGAAACGAGCAGGACAATGAGCGATATTTTAATTGAAGGCCAGGAAAATCGGGAATCGGCGGCGGCGCGTCGACCAGTGTCTCCCGGCGGAATAAACCTGGTGCGATTCAAGAAAATCACCCAGGTGGGCATAAAGAGTATCTACTCCCACGGGCTGCGGTCACTGCTAACCGTCCTGGGAATCGTAATAGGAGTAGCAGCAGTAATAGCGATGCTCGCGGTCAGTGAGGGCGCCAGTTACGAGGCGCAACAGCAGTTCCGAGATCTCGGTGCCAGTAATATTCTGCTCAAGAGCGTTAAACCGGCAGAGGTGGAGGAAACCAGTAATCGGGGCTTTGGTCCTCCCCAGGCGGTGGTTTATGGGCTGACCTACGGCGATATCGACACCATTCGGCTCACAATACCCGGAGTCACCAATGTCATTTCGTCCCGTATTGTTAAAAAGAACATTTGGAATCTGGACAAGAGCATCAATGCTGATGTGGTGGGAACAACTATCGACTACCCGGTTTCGCGTAACTACGGGCTTCAGCAGGGACGGTTTTTTAGCCAGGCCGAGTTGCGCGACCATGGCAATGTCGTAGTGCTGAGTGACGAGGTGGCCAGAGTCCTTTTTCCGATAGATAACCCACTGGGAAAGAACATCAAAATTGATAGCGATTATTACAACGTTGTCGGGATTATGGAGCCGGAAGGCTTCTCTAATCTGGGTCAGAACCAGGCTGGCAGTTCTAATGCAGCGCCTACCCGCGTGTTTATTCCAATCACCTCGTCTCGCAGCCGCTTTGGCGAAACAATTGCCCGTCAGACCGCTGGCGGTATGGAATCAGAGACCGTTGAGTTACACGAGGCCATCATTCAACTGGATAATCAGGAAACCGTTATCGAGGTGGGCGAGATCATTGGTCAGATTCTTGATCGGCGCCATCGGGAGGCAGATTACACGATCGAAGTGCCATTGGCGCTGCTGCGCCAGGCGGAGGAGAGTGCCCTGCGGGATCAGATAGTGGCCGGAGCCATAGCAGGCATTTCCCTATTGGTTGGTGGCATCGGTATCATGAATATCATGCTCGCCAGCGTAACGGAGCGCACTCGGGAGATTGGTATTCGTCGCGCCCTTGGTGCCAAGAAGCGCGACATCATTACGCAGTTTCTGATCGAGGCAGTGATTCTGTCAGGAGTCGGGGGTCTTATCGGGGTCGTACTGGGAGTGATAATCCCGTTCATCATTTCCACATTTTGGGGGATGACTACCATCGTCACGCCGGTTGCGCCAATCCTGGCATTTTCAATTTCAGCCTTGATCGGTGTGATATTCGGCATCTACCCGTCCGTAAGAGCGGCCGAGATGGACCCGGTTGAAGCACTGCGCCACGAGTAAGGGTAATGACCTGGAAGCGAACGGTTTGCGCTACCAGTCCAGCAAAGGAGTTATCCATCAGAGCATTGTTAAAATGCTAAAAATCTAGTGTCACTATGCGTATTGTCAGGATCATCCAATCTAATCTTAATTTACCCGCAAGGCGCTTCGGTGCCGCGCTCTTTTACTGGTTACTGGTCTGCGGCATGGGTTTTTCAGGGGCGGCTGGCGCACAACAGTCGACAGCAGCGCTGTGGCGTCCTTACGATGAGAGTATTGAACTGGAAGCGCAGCGGGAGCATGAATTGCCGCGCATGCGATTTACCCTGCTCAATTCCCGATTCCTGGACAAAAATCTGCTATGGAATCCAATAGAGCAGGAACTAGCAGATTTCACTGTGCTGCGTTATGAAGAGTTGGAGCCCCTGATCCTGGAGCAGGATATACCCTCGCTGCAGCGAGCCGTGAATGCGGGCAGGCTCACCTATGAGGAACTGGTAAAATTCTATCTGTACCGCATTCGATTGCTTGAGAGTGACAACAGTCGCTCGCTTAACGCATTGATAGCCATCAACCCTGAGGTCGTCGCAGCTGCTCGTGAGAAGGACAGTGCTCTGGCCGGGGGACTGGTTGTTGACGAGCAATCCTTGTTCGGAATTCCAGTTTTGCTCAAGGACAATGTTGGAGCAGCCGGAATGAAAACCACCGCGGGTGCGCTGGTGCTGTCCGCTAATGAGGCAGCAGACGCATTCGTTACCCGTCAATTGAGGGCGAATGGTGCAATCATTCTGGGTAAAGCCAACCTGAGCGAGTGGGCCTATTTTTTCTGTGGAGACTGTCCTCTTGGGTACAGCGCAATGGGCGGACAGACCCTGAATCCGTATGGCCGCAAAATTTTTGAAACCGGAGGATCCAGTTCAGGAAGCGCGGTAGCAGTGGCCGCCAACTATGCACCGGTTGCTGTTGGTTCGGAAACCTCGGGTTCTATTCTGTCACCCTCGAGTCTAAATTCCTCTGTTGGTCTCAAGCCGACCACTGGTCTACTCAGTCGCACTGGAGTAGTGCCCATATCCGCTACCCTCGATACGCTTGGTCCGATAGCAAAAAACGTCACGGATGCGGTAATCCTGTTCAATGCGATGGTCGGCTACGATCAGCAAGATCTTGCCATGACCCTGCGCAGCGAGGATGCGCGTCTCGTGTTGCGGGAACAGAGCCTGGCTGGCAGCAGACTTGGATTGATTTCAGGCGTGGATTCGGAGCCCGTCATAAGCGAAGCAG
>JAYPVG010000027.1:0-13899 GCA_038134485.1 Pseudomonadales bacterium | reverse complement strand
AGTGAGGCGAATTCGTGATGCTGGCGCACAGATATTGGAAGTTCTCTTGCCAGACGTGCAACCTCCGAACTTCGTAGAATTTCTGGGCGCGGAAATGAAACGAGATCTGGCGAACTACCTGGCCTCAAGTGCCGAGGATTCCAACGGATTGCTGAGCGTTGAGGAGATCATCCAGTACAATAGTGCCGATCTTTACCTCAGGGCGCCCTACGGACAGGCCAGATTTGAAGCTATGGCAGGCATAGAATTCAGCCCGGAACAGATTATCGAATTGCGGACCGACATTCGCGCCGCCGGACAGCAGGCTCTGGGTGAGGTGATCTCCCAGCAGCGACTGGATGTTCTGCTATCGGTTAATAATTTGCATGCATCTCTCGCTGCGGCTGCAAACTTTCCAGCCCTGACAATTCCGCTTGGATTGCGCGCTAACGGCGAGCCGGTCGGTCTCACCCTGATCGCACCAACCTTCGATGAACAAAAACTGATCGATTTGGGGCTGGCCCTGGAAGGGTTGTTGCACGGCAGGACGGCGCCGGCTGATTACCAGTAATTCTCCACCGTGATATGGCCCGGCGTCCGGCGTCGGTTTTTACGGAAATCCCGTTCCCTGAGTACCTCGATGGTGTCTTTCACCATGTCCGGGTTTCCACAAAGCATGAGCTGGGAATTGTTAGTTGACAGGTCAATACCAACAGCCCGTTCCAGCGAGCCGTCGGCTACTGCGGCAGGAATGCGACCGGGCAGAGTATCGGTAACGGTTTCACGACTCACAAAGGCTTGAAATCTAAACCGACTACCGTACTTTCCTTGCATCTCCCGCACCCGGTCAAGGTACTGCAGGTCTGCACCGATACGCACTGCGTTCACCAGTATGATATTTTGAAACCTTCGCCAGGGCTCATCGGTACCCAGCATAGAATAAAACGGAGCAACGCCGGTACCGGTAGCAAGCAGCCAGAGATCCCTCGCATCAGGCACCTCGTCGAGTGTGAAGAACCCATTGGCATGCTGCTTGACCCAGAGACTGTCGCCTTTTCCCAGTTCAACCAGGGCGTTGGAGAGCAGCCCCCCGGTCGCGGTATAGAAAAAGAACTCAGCCGGATTTTGTCCGGGTGAACTGAGGAACGAGTAAGGTCGGGCCACTCGTTCGACACCTATTTGAAGTGCCAGGCTGGTGAACTGCCCAGCCGTGAACAGGGCGAAGTCGGCCTCAACCCGCAGGGAAAACAGGTGCTCGTTCCAGCGGATATTGTCTACCACGACAGCTTCGATCCAGTCCTGCAAGGTACGCTCTCCCTTTGCCAGTAGCTACAAGCATCAAATTGATTGGAACTATGTTATGAATTTCTATAGTCTGACCGCAACTTGAAGCAGCACTATGGCAGCATTGTTCGTTACGCTGACTGCCTTTACTAACCCGGTAAGAAAGTACTTCGGAGTGACTATGCTAAGGACCTGGTTTGAAATCACCCTGTGGAAACGCATCCTGATGGCACTGGTGCTGGGACTGGTGGTTGGTGCCATATGGGGCGCAGGGGCAGAGTCCATAAGCTGGATGGGAGACCTTTTCGTCCGCCTGATTCGCATGGTGGTGGTGCCGTTGGTTTTCGTTACGCTGGTGGCCGGCGTAGTTGCCATGGGAGACCCGGCCAAGCTTGGATCGCTGGGCGTCAAAACCCTGGCTATGTACATGGCTACAACCCTGGCGGCCATTTCTATTGGTTTGTTCCTGGCAACTCTCCTGCAACCAGGCAATGGCATAGATTTACAGGGCGCAACGCCGGATGAAATTCAGGAGGCAATTCCTCTGTCGGAGCGGTTAATGACCGTTATTCCTGAAAATCCATTCCAGGCGCTCGCGGAAGGCAACATACTGGCCATCATATTCTTCGCGCTGCTGGTAGGAGTTGGCGTTCTGACCATCGGTGAAAAAGGCAAACCCGTCGCCGAATTCATGGATGCAGGCATGGAAGTAATGTTAAAGATGACGCACTGGGTCATGGAACTTGCCCCGTTTGGTGTATTCGCATTGATTGCAACGGTAGCGGGCACGCAGGGAGCAGCTGCGCTGCTTGACGTCATTCGTCTCGCTGCCGCGGTCGCGATCGGCTGCGTCGGCCACGTTATCCTGGTACACGGCAGTATAATGCGTTTCGTGTTGGGACTTTCACCTGCCAATTTTTTTCGCGGTGCCAGAGACGCCATGTTGCTGGCTTTTTCCACATCCAGTAGCTCGGCGACCCTGCCTATGTCGATGTCGGTAGCGGAAGAAAATCTGGGGGTGAAACCGGTCGTCGCGTCTACCGTCTTGCCTCTCGGCGCGACCATCAACATGGATGGCTCCGCACTCTATGTGGGCATTGTTACGCTGTTCGCTACTCAGGCATTCGGAATCGATCTTACGGCGGCAGATTATGTAATTATCGCGGGAGCAACCACTATTGTGTCCATCGGTACGGCAGCAGTGCCAGGTGCCTCTCTATTCCTTTCGGCTGTGGCCATGGATGCGGTAGGGATAACCCCGGAACAGATCGCCCTTGTCATAGGATTTATCCTGCCTGTGGATCGACCCCTGGACATGATGCGTACGGTCGTAAATGTAACCGGTGACCTCAGTGTGGCGACAGCCGTGGGTAACTGGGAGAACGAGTTCGACCGCGAGACTTTCGATCTGCCTCTGAAGTACTGACCAGCCATTCTGCTGATTGTTCTACCGGTCGAATCAGGCAAGTGCCCTCTGGCCGATGGGCCAGATGCGTCGGCTTCTAGGGACAGCGATAGACCACAAACCGCTGGCTGCGCCCGTCAATAACGGTGCCTTCGGCCACAATGGCATTGCCGCCCATCAGTCCCGCCTCGTTGCGAGCCAGGTCCACCAGTTCGGTCTGCACCGTTTCGCTGCCGCGAGGTATGACGACAACCCTTCCGGTTGTAGTGGAAGTGGTCGTTCCGACTCGTTGGCACGCGCTTACCTGTCCCTGGGTGAGCAAGCGGACATCCTGACCTTCTGGGATCACTTGCACCCAGTTGCAGGCGGAAAGTGAAACAACGCATAGACCAATGCAGCATGAAAGCAGGACATTTCTTGACATCAACTTCTCCAAAGCCGGCTATTGAGAGAATCCAGAACTGAAGTAATTCTGAATCGCAAAGTACAGGCGCAATTTTACCAGCAATAACCCTTAATGTAAGGGACTTGGCCAGCATAATTGAGCTGCATTAAATCCAATAGGGTGCCTGCCATGCAAGCTCCTTTGTTAGCGCTCTTGTTCATAACAATTGTGCTACCATTCGGGCTCTTCGTGAGCTGCATATTACAGGTTCTTCAAGCGATTCTGGCGGGAACTTTCCTGGCTCACTGCGTAATACCTTCAATCTGATGCAGCACTGGCGGGGACGGTTTAATGACAGCAAAAATAAAACTCGCCGACGAGCTCGCGACCAGGTTGAAAGACATTGTCGGTCCGGCCGGATATCTGGAGGGCGAGGATATCGAAAGCCGCAATTACCGCGACTGGATGGGTAGTCGGGCAATACGACCCGCATTGCTGTTACGGCCAGCCAGTACCGCGGAGGTTGCGCAAATTCTCAAAAGCTGCAATGCCTTCGGCCAGCCGGTAACGCCCCAGGGCGGAATGACGGGACTTGTTGCTGCCGCGGCGCCATTGGAAGGCGAGGTAGCCCTGAGCCTGGCGCGGATGAAGAAAATCGAGGAGTTCGACAGACTTACCAGTACTGTGACTGTAGAAGCCGGCGTCGAACTGCAGACAATTCAGGAAAAAGCGGATGAGCAGGGCATGCTGTTCCCGCTGGATCTTGGCGCTCGAGGTAGCTGCACAATTGGCGGCAATCTGTCGACCAATGCCGGTGGAAACCGGGTGATCCGCTACGGGATGACGAGGGCATTGACCCTCGGGGTAGAAGCGGTGCTGGCTGATGGTACGATTATCAATGGGCTTAACAAATTACCCAAAAACAATACCGGTTATGATCTCAACCAGCTTTTCATCGGCAGCGAGGGGACGCTGGGCGTAATTACCCGGGCGGTGTTGAGGCTGTTGCCGAAACCCAAAAGCCAGACTGTCGCATTGTGTGCCGCACGGACGTTTGATCAGGTGGCAGAGTTGTTATTGCATTGCCAGCAGCGTTTGTCCGGCAATCTTACTGCATTCGAGGTGCTATGGGACAACACTTACCAGTTGATTGCGCAGCACCTGCCGGAAGTTCAACTTCCCTTGCAGCCGCAGTTCCCGTTCTACGTGCTGGTGGAGGCAATGGGCTCTGAACCCGAGCGAGATCATGAACTGTTCGTCAGCGCCCTCAATCACGCACTGGAAAGCAATCTGGCAGAAGAGTGCGTCATTGCTGAAGGAGTCAAGCAAATAGAAGGTATCTGGCGCGTGCGAGATGGTGCCGCTGAAGTCATGACGGGCGCCGGATTTATGCATGCCTACGATGTCAGTCTTGCGGTCGGCGAAATGGGTTATTTCGGGGAAGAGGTGGTACGCAGATTGAAAGCGCAATGGCCCGATGCCGTCATTGGACTGTTCGGGCACATCGGCGACGGCAATGTTCACATCATCATTAATGTGGGTCCGAAGACTCGGCAACTGCATCGGGAAATTGATCACATCATCTACCAACTGATCAGTGAGCTGAATGGATCAGTTTCGGCTGAGCACGGCATAGGATTGATGAAAAAGCCTTTTCTGACGTTCAGCCGAAGTGAGGAAGAGATAGCCATGATGAAGACCATCAAGCAGAGCCTTGATCCAAAGGGAATTCTCAGTCCGGGGCGGATATTCTGAACTCGATGTCGTGGATGTCAGTCGGGAGCAGCTTCAATGAATTGAAAGCGGCTCCCGAGCCATCATGAATTACGGTATAGTTCCACCGTTAAACTCAATAAACCGGCGATAAAAATTTTCTCCCGCCTCGAAAGTTTCTTAATTTCTGGCCATGACCGAGGAAGATTATTTCCGGATCTGAATTCAATGACAGTCGTACATGATTTGTTAATGATGAATTTTCAATTTACTAGACGAACAGCAGAAGGATAGTTTAATGGGTGCAAGCAATTTGGCAGGAAAGAATATCGTCATCATTGGCGGAACCGCGGGGATAGGCCTTGCTGCAGCAATAGCTGCGAGTGAGGCTGGAGCGCATGTATGGGCTGCCGGGCGCACCGAAGCCAATTTGGGGAGAGCCCGAGAGGCTGCCAATGGCCGCTTTAAGGTAGTGCAGGCTGATACTCATGACGGCGAAGCGCTGGAGAAATTATTTAATGAGGTGGGTACGATTGATCATCTGGTGTCAGCCGCTATCGGGGGCGAGAGGACCCTGAAGCCCTTCCTGGAGCAGACCGAGGAACAGTTCAGGGCGGCCTATGACAAACTGTGGGGATATGCCAAAGTCGTCAGAATCGGCGCGCCTTACCTGGCAGCGAATGGCTCCATCACCCTGGTAAGCGGTTCACCCGCACGCAAGATCAAGCCGGCGCAATCACCGCTCAGCTGTGTCGGTGCTTCAGTGGAAAATCTGGCCCGCTGTCTGGCGGTCGAAATGGCGCCGATCAGGGTCAATATAGTTTCGCCGGGCACTATTTCTACGGGCATGTTTGACTGGATGGGTGAGGAAAAAGACACAAAGCTTGGTGCCATGACGGCAGGGCATCTCATTAAGCGACCAGGATCATCGGAGGAGGTTGCCGAGGGGATTTTGTTTGTGATGGGCAATGAGTTTGTCACGGGAACAACAGTTGACGTGGATGGTGGCAGGATTTTGAGTTGACAAGCCGCTGCCGTCGCCGAGACGTAGTTGCATTTCTCGAATAATGACACCTGTGAAATTAAAGCGAGCGATGGTCAGAAAATTTAGTAATGGAGTAATAAATGCTGCAGGAAAAAGTGAAGGTCCTGAAAACTGACCCGGACATGAGCCTTGTAGATGCTATCTACAGGCGGCGCTCGGTGAGGGGTTATCTGGACAGAGAAGTTCCCCGGGATACCCTTGAGCGGATTTTTGAAATTGCCCAGCAGGCCCCGTCTAATTGCAATGTGCAGCCGTGGAAGGTGTATGTGGCCAGTGGCGAGTTAAAGCGGCGCCTCAGTGCTGAAATGGTGCGGCGCACCACCGAGGGCGTGATGCCAAATCCCGATTATCCCTACCGAGGGGATTTCGAGAACGATTACCGCAGGCGACAGGTGGAGTGCGCAGTGGCGCTTTACTCCGAGATGGGTATTGAGCGAGGAGACAAGGAAGGCCGAATGCGAGCAGTGCTGCGCAATTTTGAGTTCTTCGATGCCCCGCATATGGCATTTATCGGGATGGATCCGTCCTTTGGGACTACCGTTGCTATCGATGTCGGTATGTGGGCACAGACTCTAATGTTGACCATGGTTGCGTTTGAGTTGCACAGCTGTCCAATGGGAACTATGCGCAATTATCCCGATCTGGTTCGGGAAGCTTTTAATATTCAGGATGGCACCAAAATATTGTTTGGTATCGCCTTTGGTTATGAGGATCTGTCGGTTGCAGCTAACCGTACACTAACGACGCGTGATCATATTGATGCCAATGTAGTATTCGAGTCTTGATTTCGAGTCTTCACAAAAGTTTGCGGGAAAGTCCATGAGTTTCAAGCCAGTCATCCTTATCTACGATCTGAACAACAACCTGGTGGATGAAATCGCGGCAACTATTGGTGCTACCGGCCTTTATACCACCATCAATACCTACAACGAGGCGAACGCATTCGATGCGGTTCATCAGTACAATCGTGGTTTTGGGTTATTCACCAACAGACTGTCGTGCATCATCACGGGGTGGAATACTCACAAAACGCGCAGAGACCAGTTTCTGTTCAGATTGCGCGCGATGGAGAATAGGTATCCGCTACGAAAACCCACGCCGGTAATAATGGTCACTGAAGACCATTTTAGCGAGCTGAAAAAAACGGCCCTGGACCCCGGAGACGGTAAAGCAGCGGCATACCTGCATTCCGATACTTTTAAGAACGTTATAGCGGATGTGCTGCACAAGGTAGTCTACGAGCAGAAGGCGCTGGAAATTGGCACGGAAGCTTTTGAGGCCTTGGCCTCTGAAGAATAATGGCGCCGTCTTAACTATTCTGGATCATGCAGAACGCATTCAGCTTGTTGCCGTCCAAGTCGCGGAAATATCCGGCATAAAAGTTTTCACCACGGGGCCCCGCCGGACCCTCATCTCGTGCACCAAGTTCGATCGCCTTGTTATAAATCTTATCCACCATTTCCGGGCTGCCAGCTGCGAGAGAAATCATCACACCATTGCCAACGCTGGCGGGGTTTCCGTCAAAGGGCTTTGTAACCGACAGTGCCGGAGTGTTTGGGTCTATTGCCCAGGCAATGAAAGACTCCATCTCCATGAGACGTTTGGCCCCGATAACGGCTAACAGCTCATCGTAAAAATTGGCCGCCTTTTCCATGTTGTTGGTACCCAGTGTCACGTAGCCGATCATTGCTTTGTTCCTCGTTTCTCGGTTTTATTGAGCTGACTTGTTAAGTTGTTTGATTTCCTGGTAACGAAAGCAGTCTGTAAGATGGTCGTTGATCATGCCGGCAGCCTGCATGAAGGCGTAGCATATTGTGGAACCGCAGAATGTGAATCCGCGCTTTTTCAAGTCCCGGCTCATGGCGTCGCTTTCCCTGGAGGTGGCGGGAACATCTTGCATCTGGCGACGCTTTCCATCCAGCGGACTGCCGTCGACGAATTTCCAGATATAGTCATTAAAAGAACCGAATTCGTCCTGAACCAGCAGGAACGCCTTCGCGTTTCTGGGTATGGAATAGAGCTTCAGTCGATTGCGGATCAATCCCGAATCCTGCAATAGTTTTTCTATTGTGTTATCGCGCATGCGCGAAACTTTCAACGGATCGAATTGATGGAATGCCCGGCGATAATTGTCCCGTTTCTTGAGAACGGTAATCCAGCTGAGTCCGGCCTGCTGACCATCCAGGCAGATGAACTCAAACCAGGTCCGATCATCACTAACCGGAACTCCCCATTCCCGATCGTGATAGTCGATATATACCGGGTCGTTTCCCGGCCACCAGCAGCGATTAGTCATAATGAAGAGTGTAGCAGGAGTGACCGCAACAGCCAGTAGCATGGAGACAAAATTTTGCTGCAGGGATACACTTGAACTGCGCTGCGGAGGACTCAAATCGCCGCACCCCGGCATTCGGCTCAAAATTCGCGTAACCGTGAATACTAAATAATTGAGAATTCACTCATGCTGAAAAATCTGTTCAGACATATTCCCATTGTGCTTGGCGGCCTTCTCGGTAGTGTCACTGCCGAGGCCCAGCCGGTATCCCGGGCTCTTGATTGCGATTTCAGCGCATATCAGCCCGCGTCTCCAATCCGGGTCAGCGATACAATTGACGGCCTGTCGATGAGTTGGCCCGGTTCCGACGATCAGCAGCTGCAAATCGGGCTGGCCCTGCAGGATGGAGAGCCCGTCATTGCCTTTCTCGATATTCGAAGTGGTTCGCAGGACTGGCAACGGGTGTTAACAGATGCCCGCATTGAGTACACCGTTGTCGAAGGGTTTCGGAGGATCAGCAATCAGCAGCTTGCTCCATTGCGGGAGCTGGGTGTGGAATTGACTCAGGAGGTGGTGGATAGCTACAAGTGGGATGTTTTCTGGGATGCGCCACTTGATCTTCGAGAGCAGGTGAGTGGTGGTAATCCTCCGCCAGCCGAAGGCGTGGCCGCACAGCCGGCCCTGCCTCGCTCTGCTGCCGAAATCCGGCGCGCGTCTCTCGTCGCCGATATCGACTCCTGTGCGGTTGTAAGCGATGGTGCCCGGGTTGAACTCAGGTTAGCAGATGTCACCCTGGGATCGTTTCGCGGCGAGCTGGTATTGACCGTTTACGCTGGCACCAATCTGCTGCGCACCGAGGTAGAAGCTGCCACCCAACTGCCGTCCGTCGCTTATAAATATGATGTGGGATTAAGCGGTCTCGCCCTTGAAGGCGACAGCCGGGTTTACTGGCGAGACACTTCTGGTCAGATGCAGTCGTACGGACTTACAGGACCGGTTAACGAGCAATATGTGCCATTGCTGGCGGCCAATCGACTGGTGGTAGCAAGCGCCGGAGAAACCGCGATTGCGGCATTCCCACCGCCACATACTTTCTTCTGGGCTCGCGAGGTCGAAATTAATGTGGGCAATAACTGGTATCGCAAAGACTCAGACCGTCAATTCAGTATTGGGATTCGCCAGGGAGAGCAGGAAGTCGTGGAACGCTATCTCGCCAACTGGTCACTCTACAGTGCCCCGCCGGGGTCACGACAGCAGATGGTCGGATATTTTCTACCCACGTTGGGAGATGGGGCTGCCGCGTTCGAAGCAGCACTGGAGTTCACCAACGGAGATGTCTACCCGGAGTTACCCGGATATCAGGTCATGGGCAGTCACTACCATACCGATATGGGCAGGGGGCTGATTGCCAGCGGCAGTTTGGATACGCGCCTGCGGGATTTCGAGGCCTTGAAGGCGGCAGGTATCAATATCGCGGGACCGGTGGATAGACCCAGAGAAGAAACGCAATTAGAAGAACTGCACTGGCTGTTTGAAGGGGCGACCCGGCACTCGGATCGCGATTTTATGGTATTGCCGGAAATGGAGAATAGCAATCTGCTGGGTGGTCATTGGGATTTGCTGTTTTCCCACCCGGTCTATTACGTGGACGAACGGCTGGACGGCACGCCCCTGATTACACAACACCCGATTTACGGCTCGATGTATAACATCGGATCTGTAGAAGATCTTATGACCATGGTAGAGGCGGAGAACATGTTAATCTTCATGCCTCACCCTCGCACCAAGGGATCTACCGGGTACCCGGATGCGATAGCCGATGAGGTACATTTTTTGAATGATCGATATCGCGGCGTCGGATGGCGCTGGGGTATGGGCCTCGATCTCTCGGAAAAGCGCCTGTCGGACTTCCGGGTTATTCCCTTGCTCGATGAAATGAACAACTGGATTGCCGATACCGATCTGCAACTCAAGTACCTGCTGGCCATCACCGAAACTTACTTCAAGGCACCGGGTGACGATATCTACGCCAATGGCCCGGTATCTTATCTGCGGCTTAATGACCTGCCCCAAGCTAACGATTATTCATCGATCATCGACGTGCTGAAGCGGGGCGAATTCTTTGTATCATCCGGGGAAGTTCTGATCCCGTCTCATTCCTATTCGGGTCGCGGCCCGGAATCAGTGTTGACTGCCGAGGTTAGCTGGACCTTTCCGCTGGACTTCGTCGAAGTAGTAACTGGCGATGGCAATGAAACCCGATCCGTCATTGTACCGGCAACGGGCCTGGCACCGTTTTCATCCAATACGTTTCAGATTCCTTTCGATGCCTCCGGCCAGGCCTGGGTGCGCTTTGCCGCCTGGGATTCGGCTGGCAACGGCGCTATGACCATGCCTGTGCGTTTGTCTGATTAGGCAGGCGGACCACTCTGTATTGCTGGTCAGGAGTCAATTTAGTTTCGCGCGGAGTGATCAGAACGTTCCCGAAACGGTAAATGTCAGGGAGCGACCATTAGACGAGCACTGGTCCTCGATTTCTTCGAGAATTCCATTACTCATCCGTCCGACGAATCGCTGGCGCTCCCGGCATCTTTTTCCGTTCAGCAAGTCTCTGTTGGATTGCACCCGAAAAGTGATATTGTCAAAAGCCACCCATTGCACAAACGCATCCCACAATGGATCGCCGGCACCCAGTTCGATATCGTCTACATCGTAACGTTTTCTGTTGCCGTCGAATCGATTGTTCCAGTAGAGCCCGTAATTTAAATTCATGCTGGGTATATCGTGCCGAAAACCGAGCTCAATACTTCCCCGTACATATTGATCCGTGCGACGCTTTATCCCCAAAAACGGGTCTGTAACTTCCGAGTCCTGTACAGTAAAGCGGCTGGTTGTCAGTACATTTGGCAGCCCGATCATCCCCATGCGAATGCTTGCGTTCGCGCGGAATCCATAACGCTTGCCGTCGCCGATGTTTCCGTTTGCCGACTGCAGGTCATTGTCAGATGGCGAAACATCTACACGCTCGATAACATTTGCCATGTCGTGGTAGAAGATGCTGGCATCAACCACGCCCACATCCTCAGGCAGCCTGTATTCAACATTGAGACCATATTCCCAGGCTTCTTCCTGGCGTAGTTCGACGTTACCTGCCTGAACATTGGAATCATTGTCATTAATATCCGAAGCAGCGACAAAGTCCCTGAAACTGAGCTGGGACACGGTCTTCTCAAGTGTGCCCCTGAGCTGGAGTACAGGAGTAATATCAAATCGATAATCCAGTTTGGGTTTGAGGAAATTGAAGTCTCGCTTGTTATAGACATCACCTTGCTGCTCAATCTCCGATAATTCATACTTCAGCGTGCTTTCCAGAGACATGCGTGGATTAAATTGCCAATTGTGGACCACGAACGGTTCGATGCGAATTTCTTCCACTGTGGAATTTGCGTTAGCCACACTTCGGGGAACAAGACCACCGTAATCCGGGGAAGGGGTGCCGGTGCTGCTGTCGGTAGCCAGTTTCAGCATTGAATCCAGCGTCGTTTGAGCCCGTTCCACGCCGGTTTCAATGTCCTGTCCGTCCAGCAGGTCAAAGGTATAAGAGGTTCGGACAATGCGCTCTTCATTGTTGGAGACCGTATTGAGATACAGGTCCTTGTTCTCTGCGCCGCTATCCAGTACCTCGTAGCGCTCCCGCAGAACGTCATCGTTACTTTCATTCAGAATGAACAGAATTCTGAATCGGCTGCCGTTATTGAAATTCAGCTCATAGTCGCCGCCAATTTCCCAGTTGTCCTGGTCAGTAGGGTTATTCTCGCGTTCCTGATAAATCGTATTGGGCGTCACTCTGAGGTTGGTAGTCCAGCGGTCGATGCCGCTTTCAAGATCACTCAGACCATAAAGTGCGTTGAAGCGAGCGCTGCTGCGATCACTGATGGTGTAATCCAGATTCATCGACAACTCATAATTGGTCTGATCCTGATCAGTCTCCTCGCGAATTGCGTCGTTGGGCGAGAAGTCACCCAGGACGCTGTCTTCATTGCTCACGGTAAATCTGTGACCGGGTGTCGCTCGGGCGCTGAGTAATAAGTCCAGATTTCCTACCTGGTTGCTATAGGACAATGAACCGCCTGGATTCACCTCGTGATCCCAGGTGTAGTTGCCCAGAGTTTCAAAGGATATGCTGGATGTCGAGAGTTCCTCGGTCAGTACCACATTGATTACCTGTCCGCTGCCGCGAACATCCAGGTCTCCCGAAGTGCCCCGTATGATTTCAATATAGTCCACAAGTTCGGCCGCGATACGATTAAGCTGGGTACTGGCCTGATTACTTTTACCGGCTGTTCGCTTGCCATTTATTAGTATCTGGTTGCTGCCGCTGCCATCGCCCAGACCGCGTCTGCCGCCGGCACCGCCACCACCTCGTCCACGGCTATTGGAGGGGCCACCGCTGACTCCGCCTGGTCCGCCTCTACCGCCGGTAGATGAGGACAGCCCTGGAATGCGATCCAACATATCCTGGGCCGTGACTGGAGCCCATTCGACAAAATAATCCGCGGGATAGACCACGGTCGATGAATCGCCCTCGGTATCCTGCGCATTGGCAGTTACCGGGGACAAGCCAAGCAATACGAGAAGAACAGAGGAGATCGCTGAACAGGTTTTGCTATGCATTGTTTTATCCTGATAGGGGACCGCTGTATCCCCCAGACAAACCCAGGAGAGTTGTCTCCGGCCTGCTGACGCCAATGGAGTATAGTCAATGTCTCCCCTGGATATTGTTACAAGTTGTATTCAAGGAGCCATAATACGGGCATAATTAACTTAACTGCAGAAGCTGTAAGAAGCCCGGCAACAAGCTGATTAACAGTGGGTAACTCTTCAATGCAAATGGCGGAGTAATTCTGGCTTACTCCGCCATTTTTATTCCTGACTATTAAGCCGGATCAAGTCGTAAAAATCGACGCGGAGGGAAGCCGGTCCGGTAGCGAAAGGAGAAGGGCATCGTGTAAATGCTCTTAACCATTTTCAATTCTTCACCCTGCAGTGGTACCGCTCGATAGGGTTCAAAAACATCTTCCATTTTCACTTCTATATCCGGTCTCGCCAGTGCTTGTCGATACCACGCGCGCGGCCAGTGTTGCGCAGCGATATAGGCTTTGCCGTCAATTTCCGTCAGTCTTACGACACGTTCATGGCGTTCGTTGCCATTATTGAATGTCGCAATCACAATAGTTGAAGGGTTCTCCGGCTGATTACGGCCCAGACTGGTTTCGAATGCGACGACCTGATACACGTAGTAACCAAACAATCCAAGGATTACGACAATTGATATAACTTTTGTTTTTCTTCGGTTCATAGCTCGCCCTTGACAGTTCCCCTAAAATTACAGCTATGCAGGGGTCGTATTATAGAGCGAGAGTGCGAATTTCCCCAGCCTGGGAACGTTCTTTTATTGCGTCAGTTGACCTGGACATTCGCACGGGACAGCGCGTGTCGACTGGAAACTGGGCGGGCGCATATAACAAGACCCGGATATCGGCAAGGCTGATTGCTCTGCTATCTCTGGTTCTGGGGCTGACACAGGCACCTAACTCGACAAAGCTGCCCCAGTCACCCGTGCAAGCCCACTCTCTGGTATCTGAATTAAACTGTTTTCAAGGCCGCGCGGAAATGGTCTTTCAATTAGCTTTCAGAGCTTCAGGATTGCGACTAATCGGTGACGGCTTCACAAAGGGCGGTTATAATCCATTCTCCACGCGCCCGTAGCTCAGCTGGATAGAGTAACTGGCTTCGAACCAGTTGGTCGGGAG
>JAYPVG010000026.1:20603-44242 GCA_038134485.1 Pseudomonadales bacterium | reverse complement strand
CAGCCCGTACTGCTTGATGACTGGCGTGTTACTACCGAGGTAGTCGAAGAGCTTGTTCAATCTGGCGACGGAGCATTGATCGATGCGCGTCCGGTCAGTTTTTATCGGGGGTTTCGGGCCACTGTTGGCAAACCGGGCACTATTCGGGCTGCGGAAAATATTCCCTACGAAAACTGGTTCGACGGCGACAGGTTGTCCTCGAGCGCAAGCTTGCGGGAAGTAATGGATTCATTCGGAGAGCAGGATGCAACGATTACTGTCTCCTTTTGCAATACCGGTCACTGGGCGTCCATCAACTGGTTCGTCATGAGTGAGCTGCTGCAGTTTGATAATGTGCGACTGTACGCCGAAAGTATCGCAGAATGGGGTGAGCAGGAGCGGCCGATGGACAATCAGGTTGGTCGTCTGCGGGTTTACCTCGATCTAACATCCCGTTGGTTTAATGGCTTCATCGCAAATTAATCATTAATCAAGGACACAGGTTATTCATGGACACCGCTCTTTCGCTATTGCCGAGACGAGCCGGGCTATGCCTGCTGGCTGCGGCCCTGGTGTTTTTTACTTTCTACCTGGCCGGTCCGAGATCTGCGTTCCTGTTGTCTCTCGGGCTGGGCTTTGGCCTGGTTCTGGAAGGATTGCGATTCGGATTTGCGGGGCCTTGGCGGCAGGTGGTGACGGAGAGGGACGGCAGGGGCTTACTGGCGCAACTGCTAGCTGTCGGTTTGACCGCCGCCATCGCATTTCCCTTGCTGGCGTCCAATCCCGATGAACTAACCGGTGCCTATGCGCCGATTGGATTTGCCATGATCCTTGGTGCATTTGTATTCGGTATGGCAATGCAGCTGGTGATGGGTTGCGGCTCGGGTACCCTCGTAAATGCGGGGAGTGGCAACCTGGTCTCCATCGTCGCATTGGTTGGTTTTGTCTTCGGCAGTTTCCTCGGCTCCCTCCACCTGGGCTGGTGGACCAATTTAGGAACCCTGCCTGTGCTAACCATGCAGGGGATCTTCGGAGTGAATCAGAGCCTGTGGGTCACCTTGCTCGGACTGACGCTGCTTGCGGCACTCATCCTGGCCTGGTCAGAGCAGGGAAAGCGTAAACCGCCTTCTCGATTGCTAGCCGCGGCAATCTTGCTGGCACTGTTGGCAATTCTCAATTTAATTATTGCCGGGCAATCCTGGGGTGTGGTCTATGGCCTTGGCCTGTGGGGCGCAAAACTGGCCCAGGCGGGAGGTATGGATGTCGCAGCGACTGCTTTCTGGTCCAATAGCGCTCACGCCGAACGTTTGCAGCAAAGCATACTGACGGATGTGACTTCACTTACCAATATCGGACTTATCGCAGGAGCATTTCTGGTAATGCGCTGGCGGCGCCGCACCGATCCCCAGATAGCGAATCTGCAGCCTCTGAGCTGGCTGGTGGTCATCTTTGCGGGACTGGTGCTCGGTTACAGTTCTCGCATTGCCTTTGGATGCAATGTTGGGGCTTTCTTTAGCGGTGTTTCAACCGGCAGCCTGCACGGCTGGGTCTGGTTTGTGGCAGCATTTTGCGGCTCAGTGCTGGGTATACGCCTCAGACCGGTACTCTTAATCCCGTCAAGAGCAGCAGGGTAGGTGGGTATTGCGTGACTGACCAGCGACAACTACCAGGTCGAGAGCTTTCCGGATTGCTTGCGCTGGTCGCTATTCTGCTATTCGTGATTTTTGACCTTGTGAGTGCCGAAGCAATCGATCCCTACCAGGCACCTTATCCAACTGCGCTGGGATCTGGCCAGATACCCTCGGGAGCCCATTGCACAAACGTCAGCGCTGTCGACTGAGGGCCAGAACGTCGGTGTGACCGACAGTGCAATTTCCGGTTGCCACATGTAGCTGACGAAACCGTTTCCAGTCAGCAACGTCAGCAAGATCGATCGAGCCCTGGTTTGTCACGGCCCCGGCTATACCTTCAATTAATGTGCTTGTCAGCTTTTTGTCGGCGGGGCCCAGTTTCCAGGGGCTATCGGCAGCACGCACCTGAAATCCGGCTCGGGAAAAAATCTCCGTCATGTGCCCCACGGCATCTGGCCCCAGTGCGGGGCCGAATCCTTTATCTCGTCGCTGGTCTGTGTTGAAGGCAGTCAGAATGGTCCCGTCAAGAGGGTGGACGGGATCCCAGTCTGTTCTGCCATCGTAATTTAACGCAGCATAGATAGCGATCTCTACGTCTTCAGATGCTCGAGACGCCGCAGCAGTCAGGGCCTCGAGAAAATCAGCGGACACGAGATCAAACAGTGCCGAGGCGGTTATCAGTCGTGTTCCGCCCATAGGTAGGGTAGAGATTTTTCCAAGATCCATGGCATGAATTTCCAGATGCTCTGAGCTGCCGTGACGGCGGCTTGCTTCCGCCAGAAGTGCGCTGTCGTTATCCACCAGTCGCCAGCATACTGAATTCATCACTGGCTTATTGCTGGCCGTCAGTGCCCGCAGGCTGGAGCCGGTACCGGCGCCCAGGTCGAGCACTATTGGCATCGCTGCGCTGCCGCTTTCCAACCAGTTCATTGCCCGAGCCAGCAGGTCGGGGTCGCGCGCCTGAAGATCCGCGTCTTCGCGCAGATTGAGCCATTCGATACTGAAACCGCTCACTATTGGTTTACCTCTCTGATTTTTTGAGCTACGCAACGAGCGCTGTCGGACCAGTACGGCAAACTCTCCGCGGCAGAGCGCGCGCCAGCCTGCAGTTCAGATCGTTTGATCTTGTCGGTTAGTAATGATCGCAGAGCGTCAGTTAATGCTTGCTGGTCATCCGTTGGTACCAACAATCCCGCGGAGGAGGGCACTACATCTGGCACAGCGCCGGCGCTGGCTGCGATTACCGGCAAGCCTGCGGCGAGAGCCTCGGCAAACACCATCCCATAGCCCTCAAACCGCGAGGGTAGTACAAACACATCGGCGTTTTGGTATTCGTCCTGCAGTTCTTCGACAGGACCAATAAATTCGATACGGTGCTCCAGTCGCAGGGCGATTACGCGTTGTTTCAGGCTCACTGCCCAGTCTGGATCGGGGCTGCTGTCGCCTACAATCCGCGCGCTCCAGGAAAGGTTTCTGAGCGCAGCGAGGGATTCGATCAACAGATCATGGCCTTTGCGTTTGATGAGCGATCCCACGGTCAGCAGACGCGGGGGAGTGCCGTCACATTGCGCAAAAGAACACCGCTCGGTGCCGGGCAGCGCCACAGCGATACGATTACCGGGCACATTAAATTTTGAAGTCAGTATCTGCCTGGTATGGGGACTGGTAACGATGACCCCCCTGGCATACTGCAGCGCGCGTTTTTCCGACGCCAGGAACGCCTGTCGTGTGGCCTCGTCCAGCCCTGACTCGAGCGCCAGCGGGTGATGACACAGAGCAATCAGGCGCAGGCGCTGGGATTCCTCCGCTACCAGATTATCCAGCACACCGAAAGCAAGACCGTCTACAAGCACCACAGCGTTATCAGGTACGGAATTGAGAATGTTGCGCGTAATTTCGAGTGCCTGAGAATCAGCAAAGGGAAAGACGCCCGGCAATGCCAATGGATGCACTTCCATCCCCAACTCCCGCAATTCAGCGATGAGTCGGCGATCGTAGTGATAGCCGCCAGTGGGTGTGTCCAGGCTTCCTGGATAGGCAAAGTATAATGAGGTATCGTCCATTTTTGACGGTGAAAACTCCAGGATGCCTGTTGTTATTGCAAGAATCGTTACCAGAACCGACCCGGTGCCAAACTTGCGTCACTAACAGGTGCAGCATACTATGTACGCCCAAATTATCAGCGTGATACGAACATAATGTCGGATCTTTCAGTAAACCGCAAAGCCAGCGCCCGTATCCCAACGGCTCACGGTGATTTCCAATTGTGTTACTACACCAACACAATTGACAATAAGGAGCATCTGGCGCTTTGCATGGGAGACCCTGCCGGTGCGGAGCCGGTCTTGGTGCGGGTGCACTCGGAATGTTTTACCGGCGATGTGCTGGGCTCGCGTCGCTGCGACTGTGGCGAGCAACTTGATAGAGCTATGGCGATGGTCGCCAAAGCCGGCAAAGGAGTTGTTTTGTACCTGCGTCAAGAAGGCCGGGGCATAGGCTTGTTGGAAAAATTACGGGCTTACAATTTACAGGATGAAGGATTCGACACAGTAGATGCCAATCTTATGCTCGGTCATGAAGCTGATGGTCGAGATTACACACTCGCAGCCTTGATGCTGAAAGATCTTGGGGTGCGCGCGGTGCTGCTGATGACAAATAATCCGGAAAAAATCAACGCGCTGCGAACTGCGGGTATCGATGTCCGTGAACGTGTATCACTGGAAGTTGCAGCCAATGCAGATAATGCTGAATACCTGTTGACCAAGGCGAAGCGCATGAATCATCTATTGCAATTAAAAACTGCCGGTTGACAGTGAACCGATGGATCTCAATCAACGCATCGAGCAGTGGCTGCGAAGCGCACAGCAGCAATTTCAATCAGCAGGTACTGCGAGCACTCACAAACGACCGCACGTAACACTCAGCTACGCCCAGAGTTGGGACGGCAGCATTACTACCATTCCCGGCGAAAGCCTGGCACTGAGCAGCGAGACCGGTATGCAGATGACCCATCAGCTACGCAGCCTGCATGATGGTATTCTGGTCGGCATAGGTACAGTGTTGGCCGATGATCCTCGTCTTACGGTCAGGGAATGGACGGGCAATGATCCGCAGCCAATTGTACTCGATAGTCAATTGCGGATTCCCTCTTCCAGCAGGCTTTGCCAGACCGAAAATCAGCGCTGCTGGGTTCTGACTGTTTCCACGGCAGTTCAGGAGCGTTCTGACTGTGAATTAATCGTGGTAGATGATGACGGAGCTGGTCAGGTTGATCTCCGAGCAGGGCTCAGCGCGCTTTATGAGCGTGGCATAAGAAGTTTAATGGTTGAAGGAGGCGCTTCCGTAATTACTGCGTTTCTGCGCGCCGGGCTTGCCGATGCCATTGTGCTCACCGTGGCGCCGGTCCTGGTCGGTGGCTACAGGGCGTTGGGCAGATTGTGGGACGAGGAGATGGCCTCGTTCCCCTTTATCTCACCACTTTGTAGTCAGCAACTGGAAAATGAATTGATCGTATGGGGCAATCTGCATTACGGAGCGCGAACAGAGTGAGCGATCGCAGCACAACGCATGCTTCGCAACTGTGGTTTACCGCGCCTCATAGGGTCGAGGTTCGCGAGGCGATTTTGCCTGTACCAGGGCCCGAACAGGTGCTGGTCAAATCCCGCTATTCAGCAGTCAGCGCCGGCACAGAGTTACTTGCGTATCGCGGTCAGCTGCCGCAATCAATGCCGCTGGACAGCGCGCTAGCGTCGCTCCAGAGCAGCTCGGAATATCCGCTGCAATACGGATACGCTTGCGTCGGTGAGGTTCAGACACTTGGCAGTGCGGTCGATCCCGACTGGCAGGGACGCCTGGTTTTCTCCTTTCAACCTCATTGCAGTCATTTTCTTGCCAGCCCCGAGGAACTGCAAAGGGTACCGCATGGAGTGTCTGCAAAAGATGCCGTATTTCTTCCCAACATGGAGACGGCAGTTAATCTGGTTCAGGATGGTTGCCCACTCCTCGGTGAGCGTGTTGTGGTAGTCGGGCAGGGAGTTATCGGGCTACTTGTATCGGCTATCCTGGCCGGTTATCCCCTATCCATGCTTGTGGCAGTTGAGCAACAGGCTGACCGCCAGGAATTGGCAAGGGGACTGGGTGTTGACCGGGTCCTGCGTCCCGAGGAGTTACAAGACGCAGCAAGCATTCTCGAGACGGGATATTCAAACGGCTTTGACGCCGATCTGGTCTTCGAGGTCAGTGGTGATCCGGCCGCGCTAAACCTTGCCATTGCGTTGGGAGGATTTGCCAGTCGCATTGTCATCGGCAGTTGGTACGGTAACAAAACTGCCGCGGTAGAGCTGGGTGGTCCCGCACATCGTAACAGACTACAGTTCATAACCAGTCAGGTCAGCACCATCGCTCCAGCGCTTCGGGGGCGCTGGAATAAGCAACGCCGTTTTGAACTTGCCTGGGAGATGATCCGCCGTATAGGTCCGGGAAAACTCGTGACGCATACACTGCCACTCGAGCGCGCCGGTGAACTTTATCAGCAATTGCATGAGCAGCGGCCCGGATTCACCCAGGTGCTGTTTGATTACCAAGACTGAGGGAAACGCTATGTATACGGTCGCCGTAACCAGAGATTTTATCGCCAACCATTTCCTGATTGGGGGAGACTGGGGCGACGAGAACAATCCCCATGCGCATCACTATGTGCTCGAAGTACGCATCGAAAGTGAGAATCTGGACAGGCATGGTTACCTGGTTGACATAGTCGAAATAGAGCGAGTACTGAATGATGTGGTCGGCTATTTCCGCGACTGCATGCTCAACGACAAGCCCGAATTTGCAGGTCTGAATCCGAGTCTCGAGCATTTCAGCCGAATTCTCAGTGAAAAATTGCTGGCCGGTATAGCGCCTCCGGGAAGTGGTGCACTTGTAGTGAAGCTATGGGAAAACGAGAGTTGTTGGGCGGCATTTCGCCAGCATTTCGGGTGATCGCTTCTAGTCAGCGTCACTGCCCGGTGCGCCGGTTTCGGGCTCGGCGATGGAAACTTTATCGGAAGAAGGGGGATTCCGAAAGCCCGCCAAAAAGCCAAATCCCAGCGACAACAGCAGCGTATCTCGCAGTCGCATCAGTGCAATGAGGCCGGCTGCAGTCGATAATGGTAGCCCCAGAAATTCAAACGACCAAAGCACCGACGCCTCGATAGTACCGATACCGCCGGGTATCGGAAGCAGCATAGCCAGACGCATGCCGACCATGATTAATATTACCTCGGAGACCGTCGGAGTCAGTCCGAGAAAACCCAGTACCAGCACCAGTTCGCCCAACAGTGCCACCCAGCCAACTAAAGCTAGCACCAAAGCCGACCAGAGCTCGGGGCGTCGTCGTGCCAGGGTGTCTTTCAGCAAATTTACCATCGTAGTCCAGCCTTCCAGGCCGCGTCCGGCACTGCTATCGACGGTCCAACGGGGCACCAGCATGCTGAAAAGCCGCGCGAGAAACTCGGGATGCCTTAAGATGAGCGCAGCAGAAAGAAGTAATGCCGCCAATACTGCAATGAGTATTGCCATGACTTGTAACCAGGCTTCCGTTGGCATAATTGCCGTCCCGAGCAGCATTAATATGCCTGCCAGCAGTACGGAAATGTTGGTGCCCGTTTCCAGAAAACGATCGAGTCCCAGCGCCGCCACTGCTTTGGGGAGGGGCAGTCCAAAATATCGGCTCAGCCAATACAGCTGCAGGGGTTCGCCTCCGAATTGAGGACCTGGAGTGATAAAACTTATTGTGCTACCAGATTGGCGTAACCGAAACAGCTGATAAAGTGACAATGACGCCCCCAGCGCACGCGTTAAAAGCTGCCAGCGCTGGACAGCAATGAAAAGCACAGCGGCATTCAGTAATATCCACAGTGTCCACTGCGAGGCGGTGAGTCTTCCGGGCCAGGAGAGCATCTCGTCAAGCGGCAACTGCCGCAGCGTCCAGATTGCGAGCGCCAATGCCAGAAGCCAGAGTAGCAGGTGAATTATCCCGCGAATGTTCATAGGGACTGCTGATCCCCGTGGGTCCGAAGCCTGCCGCTGACAATCAGCCAGTCGCGGATAAACCCTGCCAACATCGGCACCATAAAGAGAATGCCCACAGGACGGCTAAGAAACGCCGGTATGAGGGGCCACAATACCGTTGCCACTAACCCCATCTGGTAGCCTGCCAACTGCCGTCGAAGGCGGCTTGGTGGCAGTGAATAAATTGGTTTGTTAAATCGCCGGCGCCATAGCAGACCCCATTGAAACAGGTAATAAGCGACGCTGACGAGCAGGTAGATTGGGAAAAGTTTGCCGTAAAGAACCGCGAGCAGCGGCGCAATGACCAGGCCTGTGGCGTCAAGTGTAGTGTCGAGCTCTTTGCCCAGTTCCGTAACCTGCTGCCGCTTTCGGGCGATGTATCCGTCAAGCGCGTCGCCCAGTGCTGCTGCCGTATAGAGTACAGCTGGCAAGTATGGGAGCAGGGGCCTGGTCTGCAGTCCGGTAGTCGCAAGGAACCCAGCTGTTGCTGCGATCAGCAGTCCGCGCGCAAGGGTAAGCTGATTGCCGGTCCCAAGAGTACTCAGTAACTTGTCGTCTGTTGGGCTGTGATTGAGATGCAGCCGACGTAGGCACTGCCAAAGCACAAATCCCCAACAGAAAAGCGTGGGCATTAGCCAACGCGAGGCGAATACGGGACTCTCCAGCATTCCCAGGCCAAGTGCCAGCAGGAGGAAAAGAATCGTCCCCTGAATGCCCAGCTGTTTCAGCTCTCGCCGTAAAGCGCTCAAGGGTTGCCGATAAGTTGACCTGGACAAGGGGTAGGAATCCTGATTCGGGGCAATTATTAGCCTTGTTTACTCTGGCCGCGGAATCACTCCTGCAGGGCTTCAAACTCGAATCGCAGGGTAACTTCGTCACCTACCAGTGCATCGGCCACGCCATAATCCATTCCCCAGCGGCTACGAAGTATCGTAGTGCGGGCAGAGATGCCCAGGGTCTCACGTCGGTGACCGAAAGGATATCTGGCCTGTTTGTTGATGGTGACTTCGAGTTCCACGGGATGGGTATTGCCCAATAGAGTAAGATTTCCTGTCAGTATGCCGTTGTCACCGGTAGCGTTAGGAACATAATCTGTTGCCTCGAAAACGATTAGGGGATGCCTGCGTGCGTTGAGAAAATCTTCACCTCGCAGGTGGTTGTCGCGGCGCCTGTGATTTGAAAACACGCTCTCGGCCTGGATTTCCATGCGACCTGAGCTGAGTTCCCGGGTTTCGACGTCATAGCGGAAGCTGCCTTCTGCCTCGAGAAACATGCCGAGCTGTTGCTGAAAACCGACGTGATCTGCCGCAAAGGAGATTGATAGATGTTCTGAATCAATGCGCCAGTCAGCAGGTTCAGCATTAACGCTGGACCCGCACAATGCCAAAATCAAGGCAAGCGCGGTCCAGGCTGAGCTTTGAGGGTATGATGGCATAAACTTCTCCTCACGCGATTTAATGATGGTGGATATTGGCGGGCGTAGTCGATCGGTCGGGTTTCCCGTCAATCTGATCGGTCGACATCGCATTTGGAGCAGATCTGGTACCAGCGGGCGGACTCGAACCGCCACGCCCGTGAAGGCAATGGATTTTGAATCCATCGTGTCTACCAATTTCACCACGCTGGCACGCTACTGGAGCACGCTCAAGACCCTTGCATTACGGTCTGTTTACCAGGTTTGGCTCCTGAGCAGCGCTCGAAAGTTTACAACAGTAGTGCAGGATTTTCACCAATTCTGGCTCTAATGCTGGCAGTGTTTGCAAGCCACAGGGTTCGATCCGAGCAGTTGCCACCTTGATTGCCGACGCATCCAGTGCCAGACCCCGAAGCAATGCCACTTCAAGAAAGGGCGAATTTTCTATATTCTTGCCTGCCTTCCATCAACCCCGATCGCCAAGATGCGGGAGTAATACGGCTCGGACAAGGATCATGCAGACCACTGATTTCGATTACCAGTTGCCGGAGGAATTAATAGCGGATCATCCTCCTGCGCGAAGAAGCGACAGCCGATTGTTGTGCCTGGGGCGAGACAGTGGGGTAGTCTCACATAATCTCTTCACGCAGTTGACTGGGCTTCTTACACCCGAAGACCTGCTTGTTTTTAATAACACCCGCGTGATTCCCGCCCGGCTCTTCGGACTGAAGGAGTCTGGCGGCAAGGTCGAAGTGCTTGTTGAGCGATTGGTCGGTGAACACGAAGCATTGGTCCAGATACGGGCTAGCAAATCTCCGCGTGAGGGTGGGATATTGCTATTTCCGATGACGCGCATCGAGGAGGTTTTGCAAGGTCGGATTGACCTCTGGAACGACGCAGTCAGGGCCATCGTGTTGGGTCGTGAAGGCGAATTTTTCCGCCTCAGGTTTGAGTGCAGCTCCAGTCTGGCGGATTTCCTCCAGCATACCGGCCACATGCCATTGCCTCCTTACATCAAGCGGCTTGATCAGGATGCTGACCGCGAACGCTATCAGACTGTTTATGGGCAAATTCCGGGCGCGGTGGCAGCTCCCACTGCAGGGCTGCATTTCGACGAGGTCATGCTGCGGAATCTTCATGATAAGGGTGTGCACCTTGCGTTTGTGACCCTTCATGTTGGAGCGGGGACATTCCAACCCGTGAGGGTGGCGGAGATAAGTGAACACCGTATGCATTCAGAGTGGCTGCATGTCCCCGCATCCGTGGTCGAGCAGATTGAATTGTGTCGACAACGTAACGGGCGCGTCATAGCTGTTGGGACGACTTCTGTACGCAGTCTGGAAACCGCAGCGCTGGACGGAACTCTGGCTCCTTATGAGGGCGAGACAGACATCTTTATTTATCCGGGATTCGACTTTCAGGTAGTCGATGCGATGATCACCAATTTTCACCTGCCTCAATCGACACTGCTGATGCTAGTCAGCGCTTTTGCCGGAAAAGAGAAGATACTTGACGCCTACCACCAGGCGATTCAACAGCAATATAGGTTTTTCAGTTACGGCGACGCAATGTTTATTCATGACTAAAAAATCAGCTTGCCATGTCATCCAAGCAAGGCAGGAGATTGTCGGAAAGTTTGCTATAATTCGCGGCGCGCGGCCACTCCGCGATTTCCAATAAACCAGTAAGGGCACTTAATCTCATGAAAGCACCTGTCAGAGTTGCTGTCACCGGAGCAGCAGGACAAATCAGTTATTCACTCTTATTCAGAATCGCAGCTGGGGAAATGCTGGGGTCGGATCAGCCGGTAATTCTGCAGTGCCTGGAGATAACGCCGGCGCTGGAGGCACTCAAAGGCGTGGTCATGGAGCTGGAGGACTGCGCATTTCCCCTGGTTTCCGGAATCATCCAGACTGATGATCCTGATGTCGCTTTCAAGAATGCCGACTATTGCCTGCTGGTTGGTGCCCGTCCACGCGGTCCGGGAATGGAGCGCAAGGATTTGTTGGAAGCCAATGCAGCGATATTTTCTGCCCAGGGTAAAGCGATCAACGACCACGCCAGTCGCAATGTCAAGGTACTTGTTGTTGGTAACCCGGCGAACACTAATGCGTTGATTGCTTATCGGAATGCGCCGGATCTAAATCCCGGTCAGTTTACCGCCATGACCCGGTTAGACCACAACCGCGCTATTGCCCAGTTGGCGGACAAAACCGGCAGGCATAGTACAGAGGTGGCGGGAATTATTATCTGGGGAAACCATTCTGCAACTCAATATCCGGATATCCACCATGCCACGGTAGCAGGCGAGCAGGCGCTAAGTCTGGTAGATCAGGACTGGGTGGTCAGTGAATTCATTCCTACAGTGCAGCAACGCGGGGCTGCAATCATCAAGGCGCGAGGTCTGTCGAGCGCGGCGTCAGCTGCGAACGCCGCCATCGAGCACATGCGTGATTGGGCGCTCGGTACCGACGGCAAGATTGTGAGCATGGGTATCTACAGTGAAGGCAAGTATGGAGTAGCCGAAGGGTTGATCTACTCCTTCCCGGTTACCTGCGCAAACGGCCAGTATCAGGTAGTGGAAGGGCTGGAAGTCAATGCGTTCAGCCAGGACTTGCTGGACAAGACCGAGCAGGAGCTGGCCGAAGAAAAGAGCGCGGTATCCCACCTGCTTCCGTAGAAGCAATCGGACAAAATCCCCTTTCTGCGAAATGAAAACCCGTGCCGCTCGTCGGGGTGGCACGGCTTTTATTCGCTATCCTGGCCGGACTGGGTGTCATATCTGGGTTCGATTGATGCATAATCGAATTCGAACCAATTGAGCGAGAAGCCCGATGGCTATCGTGGTCGCATCCGACACCAAATCTCAATCACTGAGAGACCATGCGATATCCCTGAGTCGCGCCAAGCAATTCTGGGTATTTCAGGCGAGCGGCTGGACCGTCTGGGTGGCTCTTCTGGTAATCCGAGATCTGACTTTCGTCCCGGCCGAGTATCTGCTCGGCAGAGTCACGGTTTACGTATTTTCAGCAGTCATGGGGATGCTGCTTACTACGGGTCTGCGAAGTCTGTACCGAATGGTTTGGGATTACACCATTAGTGTCAGAGCGGTGACTGTGATTGGGGGCTCACTTTTTGTCTCTGCAATATGGCAGCCCTTTAACAATTACATGGATTATGTCTCTTTTGGGGAGTTTCTCCCCTTTGAAGACTTTCGAGTTGAAGATCTTTTCAGAGGCACGTTGTCTACTGCGTTCTTTACCATGTTGATATGGAGTGGTCTGTATTTTTTTATCAAGTATTACCAGCTGTTTCAGGTGGAAAAAGAAAAGAGTCTGCGTTCGGAGGCGCTAGCCCAGGAAGCCCAATTGCGAATGTTAAGGTATCAGCTGAACCCGCATTTCCTGTTCAATACGCTGAACGCCATTTCCACATTAGTGCTGGACAAGGCGACAGGCCAGGCCAACGAGATGCTGACCAAGCTGAGCAAATTTTTGCGCTATTCATTGGACCATTCGCCATTGGATCGTGTATCCCTGTCCCATGAGATTGAAGCCTCAAGGCTGTATCTGGACATAGAAAAAGTCAGGTTCGGCGAACGGATGCAGTTGGAAATAAATGTCGAGGAGCATGCCCTGAATGCGCTGGTTCCCAGCATGCTCCTGCAGCCGTTGATCGAGAACTCGATCAAACACGGAATATCTCGCATGGAAGAGGGAGGAACGATAGTGATCAGTGCATCGGTAAATGAGAAAAACCTGGTATTGACGGTGTTCGATAATGGTCCTGGCATTCCGGAATCGATGATTGATGGTAGTCTTGTGGTTTTTAAAGGTGTTGGACTGACCAATGTCAGCAATCGTTTGAAGGAAATGTATGGTGACAATCAGCGCTTCAGTTTTGCTGATCAGGAAAACACTGGCTGCAAGGCGACTGTGGTTTTGCCTTTCGAAATAGCTGCGAGTTAAACAGGGGTTCACATGTTGAAAGCGTTAATTGTCGATGATGAAGCATTGGCCTCCAAGGGTCTGAAAATGCGTCTTGATGAAATCGACCAGATCAATGTGGTTGGCGTCTGTCAAAATGGTAAGGAAGCGTTGTCCGCCATCGTCGAATATGAACCGGACCTGGTCTTTTTGGATATTCAGATGCCAGGAATGTCCGGCTTCGATGTCGTTCGGGAAATCCAGGTCGATCTAATGCCGTTGATTATTTTTGTAACCGCTTATGATGCCTATGCGGTCGATGCCTTCAAGATTCATGCTGTGGACTATCTGCTCAAGCCGGTGGAGGATGAGCGCTTGCGCGAGGCGGTGCTGAGGGCGGCACAGACCAAAGCACAGCTCAGTGCAATAGATGAGAAGAAACGCTTGCTGGATATGTTGATCAGCTTGACTGGCAAGTCCAAAACGGCGATCGGTGAGCTTCTGGAGTCCGATGGAACCGAGTCAACTTACCCTGATAGACTGGCCATCAAGGATGGTTCGACAACAACTTTCGTGCCGGTCAGGGATATTGACTGGATTGATGCTGCCGGTGACTACATGTGCATTCACGTGAGTGGCGAAACTCATATCATGCGCACCACCATGAAAGAACTGGAGGAAAAGCTGGATTCGTCAATCTTTCAGCGCATCCACCGATCCACTATCGTTAATTTGCAGCGGGTGGAGAAAGTCTCGTCTCATATCAATGGTGAGTACCATTTGATACTTGGCTGTGGTTCCTCTTTGAAAATGAGTCGCTCCTATAAAGACAAGGTCAAACACTTCTTCCAATAGCCGAGATTACCGGGCGCTCAAATGGTCCAGGGGCAATTCCGTCGAATCGACAACCTGGCGCATGATGAAACTGGAGTGAACATCTGAAACCCCCTGAATACGGGTGATTTTGTTCAGCAAAAATTCCTGGTAGTACTCCATGTCCGGGACAATCACTTTCAACAGGTAATCAGCCGATTGACCGGTAATCAGAGCGCATTCCACCACTTCCGGGTAACCGGCGATCCGACGTTCAAATTCCTCAAAACGATCCGGGGTGTGGCGATCCATGGCGATCTGTATGAGCGCGGTCAGTTTTAGCCCCAGTTTCGACGGGTTTAGCAGGGTCGTGTGGCGATCGATAATGCCGGCTTCCTCCAGTTGTTTGACTCGTCTGGCGCAGGGTGATGGCGATAGGCCAATTTTTTCGGCCAATTCCAGGTTGGTCAAGGTTCCATGTCGCTGGATTTCCCGCAGGATTTTCAGGTCTATCTTGTCCAGTTTCATCCTGTTCTGACTCCGTTTGCTTCGACTCTTGATTTCATTAAAATATAAAATAATAGGTAATAATTCTAAAAATAATAATTAAAATGGTTATAAATATCAATAAAGTCAACAATAAATGAAAAGTATGAGTAGAAAAACCCCGACGGTTTAGCTAATCTGTGCCGTAATCATCCACCTGTAGGAAGCGGACAATGTTTGATAACAGCAAGTACAGACCTTTCCAACCCATCGAACTGCCTGATCGCTCCTGGCCGGAGCAGGTAATCCGGCAGGCGCCCACCTGGTGCAGTGTCGATCTTCGCGATGGAAACCAGGCACTGATAGAACCGATGTCGGTGGTTCAAAAGAAGAAAATGTTTGCGCTCCTCGTCGATGTAGGTTTTAAGGAAATTGAGGTTGGATTTCCGGCTGCGTCTCAGCCTGATTTTGATTTTGTCCGCAGTCTTATAGAGGAAGATCTGATTCCTGATGACGTGACTATCCAGGTGCTGACCCAGGCGCGAGACGAGCTGATCGAGCGGACCTTTGAATCACTCAAAGGTGCCAGGCGGGCGATTCTGCATCTGTATAATTCCACATCAACGGTGCAACGGCAAAAGGTATTCAAGACTGGCAGAGCAGGAATAATAGATATCGCAGTCAATGGCGCAGAGGTTGTCAGGCGCTGTGCCCAAAAAGCGCCGGAAACGGAATGGGTTTTTCAGTACTCACCGGAGAGTTTTACCGGGACAGAAATGGATTTTGCTGTCGAGGTATGCAACGCGGTATTGAATGTCTGGCAACCAACGCCTGCCAATCCTGCCATTATCAATCTGCCAGCAACTGTCGAGATGGCAACTCCGAATGTCTATGCAGATCAGGTCGAGTGGTTTGGGCGTCATGTTGAGAAACGGGATGCTGTCATCATCAGTTTGCATACCCATAATGATCGAGGTTGCGCGGTCGCGGCGGCAGAACTCGCGGTTATGGCAGGAGCGCAGCGGGTAGAAGGTACCTTGCTGGGTAACGGTGAGCGCACTGGCAATATGGATATAGTAGTCATGGCCATGAACATGTACAGCCAGGGTATCGACCCCAGGTTGGATTTACGGGATATGGACCGAATAGTTTCGGTGGTGCGGGAATGTACTCAAATCGATGTGCACCCACGCCAACCCTACAGTGGAGATCTGGTTTTTACCGCATTTTCGGGCAGTCACCAGGACGCGATCAAAAAATGTTTGGATATGTATTCCGAAGGGGAAATCTGGGAGATTGCCTATCTTCCCATAGACCCCCGGGACCTTGGCAGAACTTACCAGGATGTAATTCGGGTCAATAGTCAGTCCGGCAAGGGTGGAGTGGCATATGTGTTGGCTAACAAGTTTGGCTTTGAATTACCTCGCTGGCTGCAAATTGAATTCAGCCGCTTGGTTCAGAGGAAGGCCGAGGAATCAGGGCAGGAAATACAGCCCGATGAGATTTGGCAATTGTACAACGCCCATTACCTGGAAAATCCGAAGATTTTGAGTCTGGAAAATTTTACCATTGAGAAAGCCGAAGGGAGAGAAACCTTTAACGCATTAATCGATTATTACGGTAATGAAATCGCTATCAGTGGAGAAGGGGACGGGGTGCTGGATGCATTTATCGAGGCACTGCGTTCTACTATCAAGCTTGATTTCGAAGTGCTGGATTATGGTGAGCATGCCCTCGGGCAGGGCGCTGATGCGGAGGCGGTTACCTACATTCAGCTCAAATGCGAAGGTAAGCGCTATACCGGCGTAGCTATAAGTAAAGATATTATCTCGTCATCATTAAATGCTCTGATGAGCGCTGTCAGCGATTTGCTGGCCAGTCAGGCAGACCAGGTCGCAGCGTAACAGCAGACGCTGAATTAGGTCTGATGGGGCGAAAAAAGGTAGCTTGCAAGACAATAAAGTCGGGGGTCGTCCCCGTGTCCGATGCGAATCGTCGAAATGCGAACTATTTCGGACCCAAGTGCGTCTAAATATTCAAACTGACCAATCAGTATCAGATGCTAACTTCGGGGCAGATGGTGAGGCTTTCTGAGCCGCATTAAACCTGACCTGGATCGAGTTGGCTGATCTGAGGTGATCGATGGCATTGTACGACGAAGATGAAGACCTCGTAGCAGCTGCGCTTGCTGGAGCAATTCCGGCCTGGGAAAAACTGGTGCGTCGGTATGAGCGCCGGATATACAACTACGGACTGCGTCTTACCGGCAATAGTAGCGATGCCATGGACCTGACTCAGGACGTATTTCTTGGAGTATTCCGCAACTTGCATCGTTTTCGTGGCGATGCCCGTTTTAGTAGCTGGATATTCCGTATTGCCTATAACAGGGCGGTCGATCTGAATCGACGAAAAAAACTGCTATCGGGGCATCCCTATAGTCGTGATGATGGCCAGGACAGTGACTCCCGAATGGCAGACCCCGACCCTGGCGACGAGCCCGATCATCGGTTGGCGCAAGCGCAACAGAATGGACATATTCAGCAATTGCTCCAGCAGCTGCCAATGGATCAGCGGCTGATTGTGGAATTAAAAATCTATCAGTCGATGACATTCGAGGAAATCGCCCAGGCTCAGGAGATTTCTGAAAACACAGCCAAGACCCGCTTTTACACCGCACTTCGAAAACTGAAAAGCTCTCTGGAGGAGAATTCCAATGCCATGCTCCAAAACCGCCCATCTGTTAACCGAGTACTTTGACGACAGCTTGTCGCCATTGGCGCGGACGGAAGTTGAGCGACATTTGCAAGAGTGCGAATACTGTGCCAGCGAGCTCGAAGAATTGCTGGGTGTCCAGAATGTATTGCAAAGCTGGCGCGATGAGCGTGTGCCGCACTGGGATCGTATTACTGCTGTGTTCAGGAGTGCGCACAGGCTGGAATCTGATCTTCCGGGCTCTTGGGTCTGGCGGTGGCTGCCCACAGCTGTCAGTTTCTTCATGCTGATCTTGCTGGTGTTCAATACCAGCGTCAGTAGCAACGGTAACGGGTTTGCTGTTTCTTTCGGTAGCTCTGGCGCAACCATCGATGAAGAGCAACTTGAGCAGCGGTTGTTGAGCTTTGCGGCAGCCCAACAGCAGCAGCAAGAAAGGGATTTACAGGCACTGATGGCGCGGGTGGCGGAACGGATGGATAACAACAATCTCCGGTTGATGCAGGCAGTAATGGAACAGGCGCGGGAGCTAAACGCCGACAATTTTGAGCAGATTTATACCTACTTTGAACAGCAGCGGCAACTGGACATGGAGACAGTTCAGGTCAGTTATCAACAACTCCTGGACAGCGATTTTGAAACTTTGAGAACCATGGAGCAACTCGCCAACTACGTCCAGTTCCAGGGTGAACCGCGTTAAGGTGGTGAAGATGTCGAAGCACAAAGCCAGGATAGGAATTCGAAGGAGGGTCTGCATGATCGGGATTCTGTATCAGAGGGTGATTCTTGCAATGGTCGTGTTGGGGGCGTTTCAAATCGGACCAAATGCGCAGGGTGTTGATCTGACGGAGCTCCAAAGACAGATCCAGGTGTTCAGCGGAGTATTGAAGGAGGGACTTGCATTGAATACGAGTAATGGATTTCTTGACATCAATGGCGGACGTGTCACCCATGTTTACTTGCATAATCAAGGGGTCCTATTCGAAGTAAGAACCCCGTTGGCAAATCAGCGAAATAGGGTGAGTCTGAGTGCTCTTGCATCATCCATTCGAAGTTTTTCAGGTACTGCCAATCCGTTTGAGATGATAGCCCGGCAGCAATCTGCCGTCTCTTCAGCTCAGTCGAGGGTAGCAGCCCAGATTCCCGAGTTGTCAGCGCAAGCCGATTTTGCAGAGCCAGCGCTCTCCCCGATCGATTATCAGGTCAGAATCGAGGACGCGCTGCGTGAGGCTTATAGGGGGGTCAGGATGCTGCAGGAATTTGATGGAATCACCGAGGAGAGTGCAGGGGAGTTGAGTCGAGAGCTCGACTCCCTGGGGCAGCAGTCGAGTGAGAACCTGACGCTGCTCACGCAACTTCAACAGGCGCCGTTGACAGCATCGCCATCGGCTGTCGAAACCGGTGAGCCGCGAGTGATGGCAGGAGGTGGCGAGCAGCGCGTGGAGGAATTGCAATTCGTATTGCAGAATCTCGGCGATCGGGCCCAGCAAATGGCGAACGAGATCAATGACCGATATGAGCAGGCTAGAGCGGACTATAACCAGCGCTGGCATCAGGATATTCAGGCCTTTGAAAATTCTCTGTTTGGCGTGTTGTGCGACTATGGTGCAATGCTTCGCGACCTGCCTGCCGACGAGCACGTTACCCTGGTCCTCATCGGTCTCGGTGAGGACTCACGGCAAGCACTGGCGGCAGACAGCGTACATGTGGTCGCAAAAGCCGACCTGGTCGCCTGCCAGTCCGGTGACCTGGACTGGCAGGGGTTGCAGCAACGAGCAATCAGTTACGCGTACTGAGGGAATCTTTTCGCGAAGTTGATCGAGTTTTAGCGCTCTCTGTCCAAAGGCCGGCAATCGGGGCTATTCGGGCTTTGTTTCAGCATGCTTATATGGATAAAATGCAGCTCATCGGCTGTGATAAGGCAGTGATAACAAGAACATTGGCGGTAAGGAGACAGACATGGATTGCCCAAAATGTAATGCAAAAATGAATGAAATGAAGATTGAAACATTGCATGGTCAGGTACATATTGATCAGTGCGAGGGTTGCAAGGGCATATGGTTTGATAACGGTGAGGCCGAACAGCTCAAAAAAGACTGGATGGCGGATTTTTTGGACAGCGGCGATCCAGAGGTTGGCAAGACCTACAATGCGGTGCGCGACATCGAGTGCCCGCGATGCGGAAAACCGATGCAGCGAATTAACGATCCCAAGCAAAAGCACCTGCAATATGAGGCTTGCGAAGCGCACGGCCTGTTTATGGATGCTGGCGAATTTACCGATTTCAAACATGAAACCCTGGCGGACATATTTCGGGACCTGCTAGCGCGAATTCGCCGGGATTAATTCAGCTATTGCTGCTTGAATTGCCATCTCGGATGCGTCCAGATGGCCTTGCTTATAGCAGCCTCCGGGACCGGGGCGATTCTGCCGATATCCATCCAGGTCGCGGCGCTGCTATGAAAATCAGATCCTGCCGAGACCCATAGCTGAAAGTCCTGGCTCTTTGATGTCAATTGCGCGATTTGGATTGGGGTCATGTTGCTGCAACAGACCTCTATGCCTTCGCCTCCTACAGTACAAAATTCCTCCAGCAATTTCCGAATTCTTCCGTTGCTTAGCGAGTACCGATGGGGATGGGCAAGTACGGCAATGCCGCCTGCCAGACGAATCTCCTGCACAGCGTCAGCCATAGAACACCACTGTGGATTGACGAAAAAGCGACCATTGCGAGTCAGCATTCGGATTGCTTTTTTGCCAGTTCGAGCAGCACTATTTTTGGCGAGGAAACCAGCTACATGGGCCCTGCCGGGCGCCCGACTAGGCAGTTCACTCATATATTGCTCAAGGCCGGAAATGCCGGCTTTCAGCAGTTTGATATTGATGGCTGCCAGTCTTTCCCTGCGGCGTTGTTGTTGACAGGCCAACAGCGCACCCAGGCCTTCATGATCCGGATCTATACACAATCCCAGCACATGTATCTCGAGTGTATCCCAGAGGGTGGATATCTCAACGCCCGGGATCAGAATGGGTGCGTCGGGCAAGGCGAGTTGTTTCGCTGTCAGATAACCATCGAGGCAATCGTGATCGGTCAGCGCCAATTGCTGCACACCATTAGTGCGAGCCCGCTCGACCACAAATCGCGGTGAGTGTGCGCCATCTGAAAAATAACTGTGGGTGTGCAAGTCAATTTTCATCGGTTGAGATGCAGGTTTCTGCTACAAGTCTGCAATAAAATTCGCTGTGTAAAAGTCCATACTATTTGCTCTATAGTAGCACCGGGAGCCGACATGCTATAGTCGCCGCCAGGTTTGTAGTAAGACCTGCAGTAACCAGAATTGCAGAAAAACTAAAAAATCCCATGACTGAAGGACTCAACATTCTATCCCCAGTAAGTCAATGTAAGAGCGACTCCGTGCTGCGGGAAGCCTGCCTCGAATGCGTCGATCAGTGTCTGGAGATAATTCAATTGCTGCCGGTGGAGACCTACCAGTCTAGTGCCTCTGGTGGCTCCTCGATCGGCACTCATATGCGACATATCATTGAGAGAATCGTCTGCGTTCTGGATGGACAGGAGCAGGGGAGGGTCGATTACGATCACCGCGCCAGAGACCCATTGCTTGAGTCTGATCCGACAATTGCCGCCAGTACGTTGGCCACAATGCAGCTAAGATTGGAAGACTTGAAACCAGAGTCTGCTGTCACTATCGAAGTCAGGGAGTCGGTTCAGCCGGATAATCCTGCCGTGGTTGTCATTAGCACTCTGGACAGGGAACTCATGAGTCTCATTTCTCATACTATCCATCACCTTGCCATCATAGCCCTCCTGTCTCGAGGCGCCGGGTACCCTCTGCGGGTCGAAATCGGCAAGGCGCCGTCGACTTTGATATATGAGCGAAATTCTACTTAGCACTGCCCTCTGATCTTTGCGAATACTTGACTAAATTACTTAGGTATTTGATAATTTCAGCGTTTCGGGAATGTTTGGGCAATTCCTATGCGATTGACAACCAAGGGTCGCTACGCGGTAACCGCAATGCTCGATTTGGCACTTCATGAGGAGGAGGGCCCGATCAGCCTTGCTGATATTTCCCAGCGGCAGGAAATTTCTCTGTCTTATCTGGAACAGCTGTTTTCCAAGCTGCGCAGAAAGCAACTGGTGACCAGTGTGCGGGGTCCTGGAGGAGGTTATGAGCTGAGACAGAATGCTGATTCCATTTTTATCGCTCAGATTATTGACGCGGTAAACGAGTCCCTGGACACGACCCGGTGTCAGGGCGCAGGTGATTGCCAGGGCGGCGAAATTTGCTTGACGCACTATTTATGGAGAGATCTAAGCCATCAGATTCATGAATTTCTGAATAACATTAGCCTTGCTGATCTGGTTGAAAAAAGTGAAATAAAGCGAATCTCTGAGAATCAGGATCGCAAGAGGGGGTTAATTACCACTGAAGTCATTGAACAGATAACGGTTTCGGCCGGTACTCTGTAACTAAATTGATTTTCTGGAGTACACAATGCAAGTTCCAATATACCTAGACTATTCATCAACTACTCCGGTTGATCCCCGGGTGGTTGATAAAATGGTGGAATGTCTGTCGATTGAGGGCAATTTTGGCAATCCCGCGTCCAGGTCCCATGTTTTTGGCTGGAGGGCGGAAGAGGCTGTAGAAACCGCTCGCCGTCACGTAGCCGATCTTTTGAATTGCGATCCCCGCGAGATAGTCTGGACCTCCGGCGCCACGGAGGCGGACAATCTAGCCATCAAGGGGGTGGCGCATTTTTATGCCAAGAAAGGCAAGCACATTATTACCTCCAAGATTGAGCACAAGGCAGTATTGGATAGCTGTCGTCAGCTTGAACGCGAAGGCTACGAGGTAACTTATCTGGAACCCCGTAGAGACGGCATAATCACACCACAGCAGGTCGAAGAGGCAATTCGACCCGATACTATTCTGGTGTCGCTGATGCATGCCAATAACGAAATTGGAGTCATCAATGACATCGAAGCAATCGGAAAGATCACCCGCGAAAAAGGGGTCATCTTTCACGTAGATGCTGCTCAGAGCACTGGAAAGCTGGAGATTGATCTTGAGACCATGCAGGTCGATCTTATGGCTCTGACGGCTCATAAAATTTACGGTCCCAAGGGAATAGGTGCACTTTATGTGCGTCGCAAGCCGCGGGTTCGGATCGAGCCGCAGATGCATGGCGGTGGTCATGAGCGTGGCATGCGATCGGGAACTCTGCCCGCGCACCAGATTGTCGGCATGGGTGAAGCTTACCGGATAGCAAAGCTGGAGATGCAGGAGGAGAATAAACGAATCCTGAAATTGCGCAACAGACTCCTGGACGGACTTAAAGATATCGAGGAAGTATACGTAAATGGTGATCTCGAGCACCGCGTAGCCGGTAATCTGAACGTCAGTTTCAATTTTGTGGAAGGCGAATCCCTAATGATGGCGCTGCGTGATCTTGCTTTGTCCTCAGGATCCGCTTGTACGTCTGCTAGTCTCGAACCTTCCTATGTACTACGGGCACTCGGACTGAACGACGAACTGGCTCACAGCTCTCTGCGAATCAGTATAGGTCGATTTACGACCGAGGAAGATATCGACCATGCATTGGAAAAGATTCATGATGCTGTTGCAAAATTGCGCGAACTCTCACCACTCTGGGATATGTACAAGGACGGGGTGGATTTGAGCAAAGTGCAGTGGGCAGCTCACTAATCTCTGGAGGAGTCAAATGGCTTATTCTGACAAAGTTATCGATCATTATGAAAACCCCCGAAATGTTGGAAAAATGGATGAGGCGGACGTAAACGTTGGTACGGGGATGGTGGGCGCGCCAGCGTGCGGTGACGTAATGCGTCTTCAAATCAAGGTAAATGATGAGGGTGTTATCGAGGACGCCAAATTCAAAACCTATGGTTGTGGTTCTGCGATTGCTTCAAGTTCATTGCTGACCGAATGGGTCAAAGGCCGTTCTCTGGACGAGGCGACACAGATTAAAAATCAGGATATTGCAGACGAACTTGGTTTGCCACCAGTAAAGATTCACTGTTCCGTCCTGGCGGAGGATGCTATCAAGGCGGCTATTGCCGACGTGAAGAGCAAGCGCGGAGAATAAGGTCTGAAATCGGCCTGTTGTCATTTATCGCACCATGACTATATCGCTCACACAAACCGCCGCTGAACACGTCGCCAATCAACTGGCTACTCGTGGTCATGGTATCGGCATCAGGGTGGGGGTCAAAACTACAGGCTGCTCCGGCATGGCTTATGTCCTGGAGTTTGTGGATACGCTGGAATTGGGCGATCGAGTGTTCGAAGATCATGGCGTAAAAATCGTGGTAGACCCCAAGAGCCTGGCATACATCGATGGGACAGAGATGGATTACGTCAAACAGGGTGTCAACGAAGGTTTTGAATTCAAAAACCCCAATGCCAAAGGAGAATGTGGCTGCGGGGAGAGTTTCAGTGTCTGAATCTGCCCGGCATCCAATCATTGTCGGGATCACAATTCCCCTATCTTCGCAGAAATAATCTAGTAAACGAGTTGTGTTTTCGGATAAAAGTTATTTTGAGGTTTTTTCGATAGCGGCGAGGTTTGAGGTTGATCTGATTG
>JAYPVG010000026.1:0-20593 GCA_038134485.1 Pseudomonadales bacterium | reverse complement strand
CACCCTGACCGCGTGGCCGGCGGAACCGAGCAACAGAAGCTGCAGGCCATCCAGGCCGCCAGCTATCTTAATGAAGCCTATGAGACCTTGAGTTCGCCACAGCGAAGGGCAGCCTATTTGCTGCAGTTGCGCGGAGTGGACGTCAATCGGGTAGATCAGTCGGACTTGTCTCCTGCACTACTACTGGAGCAAATCGAATTACGTGAACGGCTTGAAGGATTACCCAGAGATGAGTCCGGTCTAACTCAGATGGAGCAGCTCAGAGTAAGCATCGAGGAAAGGCACCTCGAGAGCCAGGAGCAGTTTGCTCACAATATAGATCACGAGAACCTGGCGAACGCGAAAAAGCGGTATTACGAAATGCAGTATTTCGCCAAGTTAATTGCGGAAATAGATTCTTTGGAGGAAGTTCTGCTGGGCTACTAGATAATCTGGCAGCAACTTTATACCCATTTATGGCGTTATTACAGATATCGGAACCTGGTGGCAAAGGGCCAAAAGTATCCAGAAAGTTCGCTGTTGGTATCGACCTCGGTACCACCAACTCGCTGGTGGCTGCCCCCTGTGGGGACAGCGTGGAAACTCTGCCGGACGATCAGGGACAAGACTTGCTCCCGTCCGTAGTTCGTTACCTCGACGGCGAGACTCAGCCGCAGGTGGGTTACTTGGCTTTGGCTAACGCCATTTCTGATCCGCTCAATACTGTGATTTCGGCAAAAAGGTTTCTTGGCAAGCGGGTAGCAGAAATTGTCGAGGCCAATCCTTTTATACCCTATCAGTTCATCAATACTGATGACAAAGAGATACCTGCCATCGACACCGCAGCAGGACCTCGCACACCACTGGAAGTTTCCGCGGATATTCTTCGTGTGCTGGCGAGTCGGGCGGAAAAATTCCTGAACGGTTCGTTAGACGGGGCGGTAATTACCGTGCCTGCGTATTTTAATGATGCCCAACGCCAACAGACCCGGGATGCAGCCAGACTTGCCGGGCTCAAAGTTCTGCGGCTTCTAAATGAGCCAACAGCAGCAGCTGTCGCTTACGGACTGGATTCCAAAGATGAAGGTAACGTTGTCGTCTATGACCTTGGCGGCGGCACTTTCGACGTGTCCATACTAAGTCTGCAGCGGGGAGTATTCCAGGTGCTTGCGACCGGCGGTGATACTAGCCTGGGGGGTGACGACTTTGATAACGTTCTTGCGAACTGGGTTATTAAACAATCGGGCAATAAAGATCCGCTGGAGCCGGCCGCTCGTAACGAGCTTTTGGCCGCTGTCAGGGATGCCAGACATGCTCTCACGGATAGCGCGAGCGTCGCGCTGCAATTTGACAAGTGGCAAGGCACCCTTGACCGGGATACCTTCGCTGAGCTGGTTAATGAGCTAACCGATCGCACACTCAATGCTTGCCGGAGAGTGCTTCGTGATGCGGGGCTGAAAGTAGGGGATATTGATAATGTCGTGCTGGTGGGAGGTGCCACGCGGATGCCGGTAGTCAGGCATCGGGTGGCTGATTTTTTTCAACGCCAACCTCTGGCCGACATTGATCCGGACAAGGTGGTTGCTATTGGCGCGGGCATCCAGGCCGACGTGCTGGTGGGCAATAAGCCCGGTGATTCGTTTCTGCTATTGGATGTAAATCCTTTGTCGCTGGGGATCGAGACTGTTGGTGAACTGGTAGAAAAAATCATTCCAAGAAACACTACTATCCCGGTTGCAAAGGCACAGGAATTTACTACTTTTAAAGATGGTCAGACTGCCATGCTGATTCATGTGGTCCAGGGCGAACGGGAACTGGTCAGTGACTGTCGCTCTCTGGCTCGTTTTGAATTACGCGGAATACCCCCAATGACTGCCGGTGCAGCCAAGATCAGAGTCACCTTCCAGGTTGATGCGGATGGTCTACTCAGTGTGAGCGCTACCGAAGTGAGCACCGGGACTACTGCTGAGATTCAGGTAAAACCCAGCTATGGACTGAGCAGTAATGTCATTGAAGAAATGCTCAAGGCTTCCCAGCGATATGCGGAGGAAGATATGAAGGCGCGGGCGCTGAATGAGGCTCGCATCGAAGCACAGCAAATTCTTGATGCCCTGGTCGGCGCATTGATATCGGATAGTAATCTACTGACAGAGGATGAGTTGGACAGAATCAAGACCGCTACCGGCAGATTAGAGACTGCGCTGCAAACTCAGGACAGTCGACAAATCCAAGAATTGACCGCAAAGCTCAATGCAGAGACAGCGGAGTTTGCTACCAGACGAATGGACAAGGAGATTGTTCGGGCCTTGCGCGGGGAGACAATCTCCTCTGTCCATGATAGCTAGCGGCGTTCCTTTTTCAGTTATGATTGCCAGGTAACAGGTACCCTATGCCCAAGATCACTTTTCTACCCCATGAGACTATTTGTCCCCAGGGTGCCGAAGTGGAAGCCGATAGCGGAGAAAGCATATTGAATGCTGCGTTGCGCAACAGGATTCCTATCGAACATGCGTGTGAGAAATCATGTGCCTGCACTACCTGTCATGTCATTGTTCGCGCGGGTTTCTATTCCCTCGAAGACGCGTCCGAAAACGAGGAGGACTATCTCGACAAGGCATGGGGTCTGGAGGCCGAATCGCGACTCAGTTGTCAGGCACTAGTGGCTGAGGAAGATTTAGTAATCGAAATCCCCAAGTACACCATCAATATGGTGTCCGAATCCCATTAAATTGCTAGTCGTGGAATAGAGCTAGCTGTCAGTTTATCGTTCTGGAATGTGAGGAGATAGTTTTATGAAGTGGACCGATATCAACGATATCGCCATCGAACTGGCTGATGCTCATCCGCATACAAATCCCCAGTATGTTAATTTTGTTGATTTACATAATTGGGTCTGTGAGTTGGAAGATTTTGATGACGATCCAGGTCGAGGTGGCGAGAAAATTCTCGAAGCTATCCAGGCTGCCTGGATAGAGGAAGCCGATGACTGATTGCTATGGTAGCTACCAGCATCGATTGGCAGGGAAAAACCATATAAAACATTGGCTAGAGACCGTATAATGCGCGCTCTCTGAAATCAGTTGCAATTCATATCGAGGAACAGGCATGGCGATTGAACGTACCTTATCCATAATCAAGCCGGATGCGGTGTCTAAAAATGTCATTGGCGAAATATACAGCCGTTTTGAAAAAGCCGGGCTGAAAGTTGTGGCTGCAAAAATGCTGCAGTTGAATGACGATACTGCCGGAGGTTTTTATGCGGAGCACAGGGAACGGCCATTCTATCCTGACCTGATTTCGTTCATGACGTCCGGCCCGGTCATGGTGCAGGTTCTGGAGGGTGAAAACGCAGTAGCTCTTAATCGTGAACTGATGGGCTCTACCAATCCGGCTGAAGCTGCCCCCGGCACTATTCGAGCCGACTTTGCCAAGTCCATTGATGCGAATGCAGTACATGGGTCCGATTCGCTAAAGTCGGCGGAGCGGGAAGTCTCTTATTTCTTCAAAGATCAGGAGATCTGCAGCAGCTGACGGCCTACCCGTTTCGCGATCTAGCAAAGCTATGAGCGAGTCTGAAAGAATCAATCTGGTTGGATTAAGCCTGCCCAAAATGCAGGCTTTTTTCGTGGGCCTGGGCGAAAAACCTTTTCGCGCTACTCAGGTTATGCGATGGATTCATCAGCGCGGCGTGACCGACTTCCAACAGATGACTGATGTCAGCAAGACGTTGCGGGACCGTTTGGCAGCAATAGCCGAGATCAGATTGCCAGCGGTGATTGACGAATACCACTCAGTTGACGGCTGTTGCAAATGGATCATCGAAGTGGAAAGTGGCAGTCGGGTCGAAGCTGTATTTATTCCTGAGGCCGGCAGGGGCACGCTGTGTGTATCCTCGCAGGCCGGCTGCTCCCTGGACTGCAGTTTTTGCGCTACCGGCAAGCAGGGCTTTGATAGCAATCTGACAGTGGCAGAGATAATCGGACAGCTCTGGTGGGCCAACAAGAAGCTAGGCGGATTCGATAGTCCAACGGAGCGGCCCGTCAGTAATGTGGTTATGATGGGCATGGGTGAGCCTCTGCTGAATTTCGATAACGTCGTCGACGCGGTCAACTTGATGATGGAGGATCTCGCCTATGGACTATCCAAACGCAGAGTCACGATCAGCACCTCCGGCGTCGTTCCCGCGATTGAAAAGCTCAAGCACTCCACCGATGCATCCCTGGCGATTTCACTTCATGCGCCCAATGACGACTTGCGCAGTGAAATAATGCCTATCAATCGCCGCTACCCGATCAGACAGCTGCTTGATTCTGTTAGGGGATATATGGACAGTCTGCCGGACAAGCGGGTGCCCGTGATTGAATACACCCTTATCGCCGGTGTCAACGACCATCGGGAGCATGCCCGGGAACTTGCGGAGTTATTGGCGGAATTCCCGTGCAAAATTAACCTGATTCCGTTCAATCCTTTTTCTTTATCCGATTACCGCACTCCGAGCAGCAATGTAATTGGGAATTTTCGCCAGATACTGCAGCGAGCCGGATTTACCGTGACAATTAGAACCACCCGGGCAGACGATATAGGAGCGGCTTGTGGTCAATTGGTGGGTGAGGTGCAAGATCAAACTCGGCGCAGTGGGCGTTATCAGGCGCGGAACCAGGCGCTTGAGGTTGATGTCAAACGAGATAGTGCGAAATTGACGATATCTGCCGAAACACTAAGGTAAAGCAGACTACTCATTACCAATATTATGGAATTATCGAACATTGTAGGCATCGTGGTAGCAATCCGCAGATTTGGCGTGAGGCTGCGCCTGCTAGTCGTCTCCGGGGTGCTGCTGGCTGGCTGCGTGACCACGACGACCGGTGGATTTACCCCCGAGGCTTCGGAAGAAGAGGCGCTCGAGGATTATATTCAACTGGCGGTTGCCTACTACGATGCCAATGATATGGCTAACGCCAGGCGTCACATCAATAACGCCATGGCAATCAACGATAGAAGTTCCGAGGCCTATAACATTCTTGCCCTGGTGCACCAGCGGGAAGGTGATCTGGATCTGGCTGACGAGGTTTTCCGGCGTGCCATTCGTCTGGATTCGAGTAACTCCAGAGCCCGCAACAATTATGCGGCGTTTCTTTTCGCTCAGCAGCGATATGCGGATGCTTACCGGCAGCTGGAAACTGTCGCCAACGATACCACTTACGAAGGTCGCGCCATTGCATTTGAAAATCTCGGTCGCAGCGCCCTGCGCCTGAATAATACCGACAGCGCGTCGAACTCGTTTGAGCGGGCGCTGCAATTGAATAGTAATCTTTACGTCTCTGCCCTCGAATTGGCACAGATTCGATTCAATCAGGGTGACTATGAATCCGCGAGGAATTTGTTTAACCAATATCTGACTATTAAAGACTTTTACAGCATTCCTCATACTCCCCGGAGTCTCTGGGTGGGCATACAGATTGAGGGTCATTACGAGAACAGTGAAGCTGTAGACGGATTCGTCCGGCTTCTGACGGCACTGTACAGTGAATCGCCGGAATTTCGGCTTTATCAGAACCTCGCAAATGGAAACTGAAATCGAAAACGGCGACAGTGCGGAAATCGAAGTCGAACTTGGCGATCCGACCGTTGGGGACTGCCTCAGGGCAGAACGCGAGCGACAGGGCATATCGGAAAAGCAGGCGGCAGATCTCCTGCACATCACCATGCATTACGTGCGCGCCATTGAAAGCGACAGTTATGAGAAATTACCCGGAATCGTATTTGCGCGTGGTTATATTAAAAGCTATGGATTACTGCTTGGACTGGATAACGAAGATCTGATCGAACGTTTTGATGCCATGGTGGCGGAGCGTTCCGGAGAGGCTCGCAATCAGGTCGAGTCCGAGCGTCGAAATGAAAGGCAAGGCCAGCTTATTGTCTGGTCACTGATTGCGCTGGCCGCTTTTGTGCTTGGATACCTGGTTGTGTGGGCTTACTTCAAGTTTTCTGATGCCGGCCAGAATGGGGTCGTGGCAGCTTCGGAAACTAGAGACCAAGCGCCTCTTTCTGTGATCCAGTCAGAATTCGATGTAGCGATTCTGCGGGGAGAGGTGCTGCGCTCACCACTGTCTTTATCAAACTCGCAACCGAAGGCGACAGATATTGCACAGTCCGAGGCGGTCACGAGGCGGATCAGGGGTTCATTGCGGTCGGAGTTAAAGGTCCTTCCCGGGCGCTTGGCTCGCGAGCGGGACGGGGGGCAATTCACTGAAGTAATCACTCTGGGCACGGATCTGCTGCAGGTTACTTTCGTGGACAGCGGCTGGATTGAGATTGGCGGTGCCGTAAATGAGCCTATCTACCGAAATATTCATCGCCCGGGTGATGTTCTGCAGGTGACCGGTCGCGCGCCATTCGACGTTTTGTTGGGAGATGCCGGGTCCGCATCGATTAAATTGAATCAGTTGAATGTGCCGGTTGTTGATGACATTCGAATAGACAATACCGCCAGACTGCTAGTCGGCTTATAATCCTGGCCCATGAGATCGAATACCGAGATAGCGCGACGCAGAACACGCCAGATTATGATAGGCAATGTGCCGGTCGGTGGTGATGCACCAATTTCTGTGCAAAGCATGACCAATACAGAGACCCGGGACGTCAAGGCTACTCTGGCACAGATTAACCGACTGGTAGCAGCCGGCGTGGATATTGTCCGCGTATCAGTGCCGTCTCTGGATGCGGCCGAGGCCTTCAAGGTCATTCGACAAAGTGTCTCGATTCCGCTGGTTGCGGATATCCATTTTGATTACAAAATTGCGTTGAAAGTTGCCGAATACGGTGTCGATTGCTTGCGCATTAATCCCGGTAATATTGGCAGTGCAGACCGTGTCAGGGCAGTTATCGACTGTGCCAGAGACAAGGGTTTGCCTCTCCGGATCGGAGTGAATGCGGGCTCGCTCGGAAAAGCATTGCTCCGGAAGTACAAGGAGCCGAATGCCGAGGCGATGGTTGAGTCTGCGCTGACTCAGATAGATATTCTTGACCGGCTCGATTTTCAGAATTTCAAAATTAGCCTTAAAGCGTCTGAAGTATTCATGACCTTAAAAGCCTACCGTACTCTCGCGGACCAGATAGAACAGCCGTTTCACCTGGGTATCACAGAGGCTGGGGGGCTGCGCTCGGGCACAGTCAAGTCTGCCATCGGTTTAGGTGCTCTGTTAATGGAGGGTATCGGAGATACCATTCGGGTTTCACTGGCAGCCGATCCGGTGGAAGAGGTGCGGGTCGGATTTGACATTCTAAAGAGTCTCGGCTTGCGGCACAAAGGCGTTAATTTGGTGGCTTGTCCGAGCTGTTCGCGACAAAATTTTGACGTGATTTCGGTAGTCAATGAGTTGGAAAATCGTCTCGAAGATATCACTACTCCTATAGATGTTGCCGTTATCGGCTGCATTGTCAATGGACCCGGCGAAGCGAAGGTCGCCGAGATTGGCCTGACTGGAGCCAGCCCCGCTAATCTGGCTTATGTGAATGGCGAGCCCGATCACAAAATCAGTAACGAACAGTTGGTAGACGAACTGGAGGCGATGGTCCGACGGCGGGTAGCGGAAAAGAACTCGGCCCAGATCAAAAAGGACGACAACATAATTGCAATCGGTTGAGGCTTGCGTCTCATCGTTTGATCCAAGTTAACGCTATGGCAAAAATCCAGGGTATTCGGGGTATGAACGATGTTCTCCCCACTGAAACGCCAGTTTGGCAGTATCTTGAACGTTGTTTTCAAGGCGTGGTGGCGCGCTACGGTTATCGCGAGATTCGTTTTCCGATACTTGAGCAAACCCAGTTGTTCAAGCGCTCTATCGGAGAAGTGACCGATATCGTTGAAAAAGAAATGTACAGCTTCGATGATCGTAATGGGGAAAGTTTAAGTTTGCGGCCCGAAGGTACCGCCGGGAGTGTGCGAGCCACTGAACAACACGGCTTGCTTTATAACCAGCAGCAGCGATTATGGTATCAAGGTCCGATGTTTCGACACGAGCGACCGCAAAAAGGGCGATACCGACAGTTCCATCAATTCGGTATTGAAGCCTTTGGAATGGCGGGTCCAGATATCGATGCGGAAGTCATCCTGCTGTCTGCAATGCTTTGGGAGGAGCTTGGCATCACGGATGCGGTTACCCTGCAGATCAATAACATAGGCAGTGCCGCTGATCGGCAGAGATTTGGCACAGCGCTGGTAGCGTACTTACAAGAGCATATTGAAGCACTCGATGCTGATAGCCGTCGCAGGCTCGACAGCAATCCGCTCAGAATTCTGGATAGCAAGGATCCGGATACTCAGGCGTTGCTCGAAGATGGGCCGGTGCTCAGTGACTATCTCGACCGGGACAGCGCGCTGCACTTTGAAAGCCTCAAGACACTACTCAGGGGCGCCGGGGTCTGCTTTCAGGAAAATCTCCGTCTGGTTCGCGGCCTCGACTATTACAACAATGCAGTTTTCGAGTGGACCACCGATGTGCTGGGTGCCCAGGGCACGGTTTGCGCTGGCGGCCGTTATGACAGCCTGGTTCAGCAGTTGGGCGGCAGACCAACTCCGGCGGTCGGATTCGCCATTGGCGAAGAAAGGCTCGTGCTGTTGCTAGAGGAATTGGGCGTTGTTCCCCGGGAGCAACTTTTTCGGGTGGATGCCTATCTGGCAATTGTTGGCGAAGAGCTTGTCGGTCAGGGGCTGCAACTTGCGGAATCCCTGCGACGGCAGTTTCCAGACTTGAGATTGCAGGTAAATTGCGGAGGCGGGAAGTATAATAGCCAGATTAAGAAAGCATTCAGTAGCGGTGCCCGGGTGGTGATTGTGCTTGAGCTTGAGCAGGGACAGAGTCCACCGATAAGTGAAGTGAAGCTGCGGACCCTCGATGAATCTGCCCAATCTGCAAGCATTGCACTTCCCGAGTTGAACAATGAACTGGAAAATTATTTATAACACCTTGATTTAACGAAAATATTATAGATAATCTGGGTCCGCGAGAATAATCAGGAGTAGCTTGTGGCGTTACACGCAGCTGAAGAAGAGAGCATAGAAGCCCTCAAAAAGTGGTGGGAAGACAACGGCACTGCGATAACCGTGGTAGTGGTGGCCGCAGCCTTGGTATGGGGAGGGTGGACTTTCTGGCAAAGCTCCACACGGGCTGCTACCGCGGCGGCATCTGATATCTATGAGGAAATCCTCTCTATTGCTGCCATCGAGCCCGGGGATACAGTTTCCGATACTGATCGTACCCGTATAGTAAATCTGGCTGAACAGTTGCAGGTTGATCACTCGGGCACTGTGTACGCACTCTACGGCGCGCTATTCGCAGCACAGCAGGCTGCTGCTACAAATAATCTTGATGAAGCGGAAGACCAACTGACCTGGTTGCTGGATAATGCACAGGCCGGATTGTTTGGTAATACTGATGAAGGTTTGTTACTCACGGCTCAGCTACGGCTGGGCCGGGTGTTGTCGGCCAAAGGGGAGGCAGATCGGGCGTTGGCTCTTATCGACAATTTGGATCCGGGAAGTTTTGAAGCTGATTTCGCCGAGCTGCGCGGTGATATTTATGTGCAGCAGGGCCGCCTGGTAGATGCCAGGGATGCTTACACGACGGCCTCGCAGACTGGCTCCAGTGGTAGCAGTTTTTTACAGATGAAGCTGGATGAGCTGGGTAATCTGAACTGACAGCAAAGCACCTATTACTTTCATCTATGAATATCGAAGCTAAGCAAGCTATTACGAAAACCAGCAGGCAGGGTCATTTGCTGAGGCTACTCTGTGCCCCGATGTTTCTCGGGGTGCTGGCAGGTTGCAGTAATTTAAATCCGATGACGTGGTTTGCAGACGAGGAGGGCGAGCAGCCGGCAGAGCTGGTTGAAATTAGCGAAGAGGCCGACCTGCAGCGACTCTGGTCGGTGAATGTCGGTAATGGGCAGGGAGGCAAGTACAACGAGCTGGAGCCGGCCCTGGACGGCAACCTCATTTTCGCAGCCAGTCAAGACGGCGATGTGCTGGCAATAAACGTAACCGGCGGTGACATCGTATGGCGGACTCGAACGCGGGAGAATATCAGCGGGGGCGTTGGTGCGGGTGACGGTATGGTGCTGATAGGAACTGAAAACGCCGAGGTGATTGCACTCGCGCAGAACGATGGTAGCGAACTGTGGCGTGCATCGGTTACCAGCGAAGTATTGTCTCCTCCTCAAACGAACGGCGACGTGGTCGCACTGCAAACTGTAGATGACAAATTGATTGCCCTCGATGTTGCAACAGGCGAGCAGCGCTGGATCTACGAGGCCAATCTGCCTGTTCTCACTTTGCGTGGCACGAGCAGGCCGGTGTTTGTTGGACCCGTTGTAATCGCCGGGTTCAGTAATGGAACACTGGTCGCGGTGAGCGCTGATGACGGTATATGGCGCTGGGAAGAGCGCGTCGCAGTGCCTCAAGGTCGCTATGATATCGACCGGGTAATCGACGTAGACGGAGACCTGCTGGTTAGCCAGAACGTGGTGCTGGCAACTAGTTATCAGGGCAATGTGATGGGTTTCGACATTCAAAGCGGCCGTATAGTCTGGGGTATCGAAGGTTCGAGCTATCACGGACTCGCTGAGGGATTTGGCAATCTTTACATATGCAATGATAGAGGTCACATAATCGCCATTCGGAACAATAGCGACAATGAAGTGTGGCGCAATGAAAATCTGGATCTGAGGGAGGTTACTGCCCCAACTGCTTTCAGCAACTACATTGCCGTGGCGGATTTTGAGGGCTACGTGCACCTTCTGTCCCAAATTGATGGCCGTATCGTGGGCCGGACCCGCGTTGACGGGGACGGCGTTCGCGCACGGCTTATCGCTAATGCAAATACTCTCTACGCGTTTGGCAATAGCGGCAGACTCACCGCTTTAGCGATACAATAACCGCCTTATCATTTTCCAGACTAGCAGTTTGCTCCCGGATACTTCCATGAGGCCTGTCATTGCCCTGGTCGGACGTCCCAATGTGGGAAAGTCCACGCTTTTCAATCGACTCACCCGCAGTCGCGACGCGCTGGTGGCAAATATTCCCGGACTGACGCGGGATCGACAGTATGGGCAGGGGCTACTGGGTGCTAGTCCATATATAGTAATCGATACCGGCGGGATTTCAGGTGATGAGCAGGGCATTGACTTTGAGATGGCAGCACAGTCGCTGCAGGCTATTGAAGAGGCTAATGTGGTTCTTTTCATGGTCGATGCCAGAGATGGGCTTACTCCGACCGACAGTTTCATACTTGATCACTTGCGTAAAAATAATAAAACGGTTTACCTCGTGATTAACAAAGTAGATGGTCTGGACGTAGATCAGGCCATGAGCGAGTTCTATGTGACTGGCATGGAGTTTCTGTTTCCAATAACAGCGACTCAGGGCCGTGGTGTTACAAAAATGATAGATAGCGTGCTCTCAGAATTTCCCGAGCACGCACCTGAGGGTGAAGATCTTGCTGCTGGCGACGAGAATATCAAAATCGCCATAGCCGGTTGCCCTAATGTCGGAAAGTCGACCCTGGTAAACCGCATGTTGGGCGAAGAACGAGTAGTGGTCTACGATCAGCCGGGAACGACCCGGGATAGTATTTATATTCCTTTTGAACGGCATGGCCGGCAATACACGCTGATAGATACAGCGGGAATACGACGTCGCGGGAAAACCCGAGAGGTGGCAGAGAAATTTTCTGTCGTCAAATCACTGCAATCGATTCAGGATGCCAACGTTGTAATAATGGTGCTCGACGCCCAGAAAGGAATAGTAGAGCAGGACATGCATCTGCTCGACTATGTAATTCAGGCCGGCCGCGGACTAGTAATAGCCCTCAACAAATGGGACGGTATGGATGATCATCAGCGGAATGATGTAAAGTCAGAGGTCAAAAGGCGACTCGCCTTTGCCGACTTTGCACAAGTGCATTTTATCTCAGCGCGTCATGGCACTGGCGTGGGGGATTTGTACAGGTCGGTCCACAAGGCCTATAAATCTGCACGCAAAGAGCTCTCTACTAATCTTCTGACCCGAATATTGCAGGCGGCCACTAGCGAACACGCCCCTCCAACGATCAATAATCGGCGCATAAAGCTTCGTTACGCACATGTCGGGGGGCACAATCCGCCGATCGTTGTAATTCACGGTAAGCAAACCGACAAGCTTCCCGACTCTTATCGACGCTTTCTGGAAAAGTACTTTCGCAATGCCCTGAAGCTGGAAGGGACGCCAATTAGAATAGAGTTTAAAAGCAGCGATAATCCTTTCACCGAAAAAGAAAAAAATTTATCGCCCCAAAAAGTTGCGCAGAAACGGCGCATCAAAAAAAATCGTGAGGCACGAAGAGTCAGAAGCTGAGATTGCGCCATGAAATTCCGGAAACCTTATTCAAGAGTCGTCCTGCTACTGGGTAGCATCCTGATGATGCTTTATCTTCTTGGATACATTCCGGTTCTTGATTCCCGATACCGACCGTCAGCGTCAGCTGTCTATCGGCCGGACGAGGGCGAAGCGTTTGGGGAGTATATTGGCCAGACAAGAGATCGAATCGAGGCGTCGCTGGAGGCCCATTTTTACAGTAAACAGGACTGGCCATTTGGGCCGGATTACCCGATCGAAAAAGTTGTGCAGATGCGGGCGCCGTTCGAGTTACCGCCACTTGCCACCGACTGCGGCGATGATAATGATGTTGAGAACAGGGGATTCTTGCTGATTCACGGCCTGACGGACTCTCCCTACCTGCTATCCGAACTGGCAAGTTCTCTCAAACAGAAATATCCGTGCTCGCATGTTCGAAGCGTGCTGGTCCCAGGTCACGGAACCGTGCCTGGCGACCTTTTGAATGTGGAACTGGATGATTGGCGTCAGGTGGTACGCTATGGCGTGCAGAGTTTTGCTTCGCTGGTAGATGAGCTCTATCTGGTTGGGTATTCCAGCGGTTCCCTGCTTGCTCTCGACTATTTTCAAGAAAATCCCGAAGATGGATTGATCAGCGGATTCATTCTACTGTCACCTGGATTTGCCGCTGCAGAAAAAAGCATCGCGCTCGCCCCCTGGCTCAAGTATCTGGTGCGCTGGGTAAGCCGAGGTGCGGACGCTGATGCTGCAAAGTACGATTCCATGCCAACCAATGCTGCTGCACTATTTTATAATTTGACGGTCAAGGTTAGCGACTCTGTCAGGTCTGAGCTTGACCGACCGGTCTTCATGGTTATGAGCGGAGATGATACGACAGTAGATGCTGATTACGCTGCAGAGTTTTTTTGTTCCAGATTTGGCAATGATAAGCGCAAATTGATATGGTACCGAAGCCTCGTCACTGGCACGACTCCGCCGGTTAATTGCAGTGGTTTGCAAATTGTAGACGTTGCTGCTTCGGATTCTCGATTTATCAGTCATTCCCACGTCGCAATTAGCATGCCTCCTGAAAATGAACACTACGGGCTGGATGGACATTATCCCGTCTGCTCCGCTTATGTTGAGGACCCGGAGTTATTGGCTAGCTGTGTTGACGATGATTACGAAACTTTGTACGGCGAGGGCAACCTTCGAGACGAAAACGGGCGATATCAGGGTAAGCTGCTGCGTCGCGCCACTTTCAATCCCCATTACCGGGAAATGCTGTCCGCAATGACCTGTTTTATCGACGCAGATTGTGCTGATTAATGCGCCTGCCTTGAGCGGGAGAGCCCTATGCAACGCTTGACACTTGAGGCTATAGAGGCGGCAGCCGTCAGGCTGTCCGGACATGCAACTGTTACTCCGTTGCTCACTAACAGTGTGCTTAATGAGAATACAGGGGCTGATGTTTACCTGAAGGCGGAAAATCTCCAGCGCATCGGAGCCTTCAAGTTTCGCGGTGCTTTTAATCGGCTAAGTCAATTTGACGAGCAGCAGCGTAGTCGGGGGGTAGTGGCGTTTTCTTCGGGTAATCATGCGCAGGGAGTGGCCCTTGCCGCAAAAATTTTAGGTATGTCAGCGACAATCGTGATGCCCGAAGATGCCCCCAAAGTGAAGGTGGCGGGTACCAGGGCTCTTGGTGCCGAAATTCGCTTCTTCAATCGATGGCATGAGTCGCGCGAGCAGATTGCCCGGGAAATTTCCGACCAAACTGGCAAGGTGTTGGTTCCCTCGTATGATGATTTTGACATCATGGCCGGGCAGGGTACCTGCGGACTTGAACTCGTCAGGCAATTGCAGGAACTGGGTAAAACACCTGATGTGATTCTCTGTCCGGTGGGAGGCGGGGGGTTGATAGCGGGAGTATCGACAGCGGTCAGGGAACTGCTTCCGCAGATTCACATTTGCGGCGTAGAGCCAGAAAATTTCGATGATCACGCCAGATCAATGCAAGCCGGCGAAAGGCAGGCAATACAGGGCGGGGCGGAATCCATTTGTGATGCGTTACTGGCCACCGCCCCGGGTGAGCGAACCTGGTGGGTGAATCAGATCACTGTCGATGAGTTTGTCTCGGTCTCCGATTCTGAGGTTAGAGAGGCGATGCGATTTGCATTTCACTATTTCAAACAGGTAGTGGAGCCGGGCGGCGCTGTTGGCCTTGCGGCATTACTAAACACAAAACTGTCGCTTCGAGGTAAACGGGTTGTGATAGTACTTTCTGGTGGCAATGTGGATCCGGCTGTGTTTTGCAGTTGCCTTGAAACTCAGGGAGTTAAGGTATCCCAGTGAGGTGAGAATCGGTGAATAGAGTCCTTATTCTCAAAACTGGAAACACGGTTCAGAACTTGCTGGTGCGCGGAGAAGATTTCGAAGACTGGTTTGTCTCCGGTTGTGGTATCTGTCGCGACAATTTCGATGTCGTAGAATTATTCCGGGGCGTCAATTTGCCAGACATCTCGAGTTATTGCGGAATCATAGTTACTGGCTCGCCGGCCTTTGTCACCGATCGTGAGGATTGGAGTGAATACGGCGCTGAATTTTTGCGCCTTGCCGTACAGAAAAATGTGCCACTTCTGGGCGTCTGTTATGGCCACCAGTTGCTTGCCCATGCCCTCGGTGGACTTGTGGATTTCCATCCGCGAGGTCGAGAGATAGGCTCAGTAGATATACGCTTGCATCAGGCCGGGAAAACAGATCCGCTGATGTCGGGTTTGCCTGCTAGTTTTACCGCACAGGTATCCCACAGTCAGACGGTTGTGAGATTGCCGGATAATGCGATCTTGCTTGCCGGCAACGAATTTGATCAACATCAGGCCTTCAGGGTTGGAACAAACGCCTGGGGCTTGCAGTTTCATCCTGAATTCTCGGAGCGAGTGATTGAGGCATACATCAGGGAGCGGAGTCAGATGCTGGTGCGGGAGGGGCTGGATCCCGATCAATTACTAAGGCAAATCAGACCGTCACCCCAGGCCTCGGCAATATTGCAACGATTTGCAAATATTGTGCTGCAATCATAAATCGATAGTCAGCGATGCGTTGATTTCGTCAGTCTCGAAGCATCAATTGGAGTGCTGTTTCAATCGCCACTGGCTTCGATAAAGGCCTCGTCAACCAGCTCAACCAGGCGAGTCACCGTGGTGACGCTTGCCAGGCTTCCATTTATAAAAATAGTTGGCGTTGATCTTACTCCGGCTGCGGTTCCACCCCGCTGATCATTCCGGACTTTCTCCACAACATCGTCCGCATCCATGTCGGCGTGCAGGCGCTCGACATCCAGATTGAGCTCCAGCGCATAACTGTCAAATTCGCTCAGTGGATCGGAGGCTGGTCCCCACAGTCCTTGATTGAGAAACAGATAGTCGTGAATTTCCCAGAATCTATCCTGTCTGCTGGCGGCCTCCGCGTAGAGAGAAGCTTGCCAGGCATTTGGATGCGTGCTGGTAATAGGGAAATGACGAAAAACCACGTGTGCCTTATCACTGATTGCAGGCCATGCTCTCGACATCAGCTGATTTTCCTGGGCGCAAGCCGGACACTGGAAATCTGCATAAACGGTTATGGTGACTGGGGTGGACTGATCTCCCCTGATGTGATCGGTGTCTGCCAGTTCCACAGGAGAATAGGTTGGCCCCTGGGACAACAGGGTGAACAGAACCAGCAGACCGAAAAGTGGTGCGACTACGTAAATGCTAACTTTGGCCGCCAGTTTCTGATTTTGTTGCTTGCGCACAGCCTGCTGTTGTTTTTGCTGCTTTTTCAATTTTTGTTGTTCACGCTTGTTCATCAACTGCTCCGCGGTTACAAGCTGTAAAAACCGAGACTATAAACTGATTACCGGTCAGGTTCAAAGTCGGTATTTGGAGGGGTAAAGTCTGATCCGAATCTTACGGTGATTTGCCGATGAGAAGTTATCGATCGCATCGTTACGGAAGCATTCACTCCGCTTCGTCATGGTCGAGACTGAGATCTTGCACCTGCAATACCTTCGACTCCACTGTGGCCGTCTGTAATCTCGTTGTGATGATGCTACCCTTCTTTAATTCTGTGCTGGTTCGCAAGACCTGATGTTTTTGGTCGTAGGTTATGCTGTATCCCCTTGCCAGTACATTTAGCGGACTCACAGCATTCAGGTTGCGTGCCAGTTGATTCAGATTGCTGGTCTTGTTGCCGAGACAGGAGGCCATTCCGCGGAACAGTCGTCCAGAAAGGCTGATCTGGCTGTCGCGCAGTCCGGTTAATCTGCGCCAGGGAGAATTCGACAGGAGAGTCCTGCGCAGCCCGCGAATACTGCTCTTGCGCTGCCCAATTTGCCAGTGCAGGATTCGTCCGAGACGCGTTTCCAACAGGTCCAATTTTTGCGCATGATCCTGTAATCGTCTGCCCGGGTGTTTTAGCTGTCGCGCAAGCCAGTCAATCTTTTGGGCTGATTGTCGCATGCTTGCGCCTATCTCACTGACCAGTCTGTGCTGGTAAGACAGCAGGTACTGTCTATACTCTTGCTGATTGGGGCTTAATAATTCTGCGGCCGCTGAGGGTGTGGGTGCGCGTAAATCTGCAACAAAATCAGCGATAGTAAAATCAATTTCATGACCAACTCCACAGACCAGAGGCAACCGGCTGTTAAAAATAGCTCGCGCCACGGATTCTTCGTTAAAGGCTTGCAGATCCTCCAGCGAGCCGCCACCTCTTGCTAGCAGTATCGCTTCCAGCTGCAGTCTTTCTGCCAGTCGATTCGCTGTTTCAATGGCCGAGACTATTTCCCTTGCTGCATCGTTACCCTGCACCGCGACCGGCAGGAGGGTGATTCGAGTGGCGGGAAAGCGGCGCTGGAAAACAGTTAAGATATCTCTGATAGCCGCCCCGGTCGGTGATGTTATGACGCCGATATGTCTGTAACATTTTGTGATGGGCTGCTTATGTTCATCCCTGAAGATGCCTTCCTCGGACAGACGGGCTTTCAGTTCCTCGAATGCTCTTCTCAGTGCCCCACTGCCGGCTTCTTCCATGTCATCGATGATCAGCTGGTAATCGCCTCTGGCCTCATAGATGCTGAGTCGTCCCCGAACCAGCGCACCAATTCCATTGGCTGGTCGAAAGCGAACCTTCCGATTGCTGTTTCTAAACATGGCGCAACGCAGCTGCGAGTGTTCGTCCTTCAGAGTAAGGTACCAGTGCCCTGACGCGGGAGCCGAAAAATTGGAAATCTCACCTTCGACCAGTATCGCGGGAAAGTTGCCCTCAAGCAGTGAGCGGGCCAGTCGGTTCAGGCTGGTCACGGAGAGTACTTTCTGGCGAGCCGAGCTTGCGTCAGCTGTAGACTGGAAACCTGAAGACGCTAAATCAAAATCTATATCCATATCCATATCCATATCCATATCCATATCCTTATGGTACCTCACTGAATACAGTAGGCCCAGAGTGAGAGGATTCGGTTCCATTGCAGGCCTGTTTCGTAGTAATCTCGCCGCGGTACGTTCACTACTAGCGGGAAATTATTATGAAAAAATTGATAACCATTTTAGTGCTTACGATCGCCTACATTGGGTCGGCGGCTGCGCTTGATATTGCTGCGTTCACCAGGGCATTAACCAACGACCCCGGTCGTCCGGACGCTGACAAGGTCAGGGATGCGGGCAGACGGCCAGCCCATGTGCTCGATTTTCTCGGAGTGGAAGAAGGAATGACGGTTGTGGACCTGGTTGCTGCGGCAGGGTATTACACCGAGGTTCTCTCGCACGCTGTTGGAGATTCCGGCAAGGTATATATGCAAAACTCCCCGGCTTCGTTAACCGGACAGCGAGGTGAAAGAACCGCTGCCGCTATTGATGAACGGCTGGCAAATAATCGGCTGGCAAACGTGGAGCGACTGACCCGAGATCTGGACGATCTGGGTCTGCCGGATAATTCACTGGATGCGGCGGTTATCGCGCTGGAATTCCACGAACTGTATTTGTCCGATAATGCCAATGCGGTCGCGGACTTTCTAGCTGAGATACGTCGTGTTCTCAAGCCCGGTGGTGTGCTGGGTATTATCGAGCACTCTGGATTCCCCGTATATGATCCAGCTCCGCTGCACAGAGCTCTGGAGATGCAGGTAGTTGCGGATGTTCAGGCTGCCGGTATGTTCGTGGCCGCCAGTAGCCCACTTCTGGAAAATCCCGATGACGCTCGAAATGCCATGGTGTTTGATCAAAGCATACGTGGTGCGACCGATCGGTTTGTTCTGCGGGTAGTTAAGACCAAATAATTGCTTGATCGGTGGTCCGCGCCAGCGGACCACCCTATTGCCAGGGTCACCTTGCTTCGATCCGCCTTGAAGCATAGATCAGCGTCTTTTGGCAGCGGTAACGAGTTCGCCAACCACGATGAAGACTATGCCTGCGGTTGTCCAGGTAGCTATTATGCGACAGGAGCAGGCTTTAAGCAGGCTGCGGGGCCGCGATTCCCGGTAAACTTGGATTTTTACTCGTTATTTATTGCAGTGCTTCCATTGCCTCAAGCACACGTTCTACGCAGTCTTCAACTGACAGATCGGCAGTTGGCAAACTTATCTCTGGATTTCTAGGTGCTTCGTAGGCGCTGTCTATACCGGTGAAGTTTGGCAGTTCGCCGCGACGCGCCTTCTTGTAAAGGCCCTTGGGGTCGCGCCGCTCCGCAATCTCAAGAGGTACATCAACGTAAACCTCAAGGAATTCATTCTGATTGAAAAGCGCACGAGCCATATCGCGTTCGGATCGGAATGGTGAAATGAAAGCAGTCAGGACGACAATGCCCGCATCCACCATTAATTTGGCGACTTCAGCGATGCGCCTGATGTTTTCGATCCTGTCAGCATCGGTAAAGCCAAGATCCTTGTTAAGTCCATGCCTGACATTGTCACCGTCCAGAATATAAGTACGTATGCCCTGTTTGTGTAATGCCTGTTCAACGGCATTGGCAACGGTTGATTTGCCGGATCCGCTCAGACCGGTAAACCAAAGCACCCGGGGACGGTATCCATTGAGTCTAGCGCGCGCATCCTTGTCCACGCTGAGCGCCTGGCGGTGGACGTTCTGCGCGCGTCGCAGGGAGAAATTGATCATGCCGGCGCCAACTGTGGCGTAAGAGTAGCGGTCCACTATGACGAAAGCCCCAAATTCCTTACAGTTCGAGTAGGATTCGAAAGGAGTGGGCTGGTCCAGACTGAGAGTTACTTCGCCTATGTCGTTAAGGTTGAGAGATCGGGACTGGAGTTGCTCGAAGGTATTGATGTTGTACTTGTACTTGATCTCTGTGATCGTGACATTGACGCGCCGGGTGCCAATCATCATCCAATAGGATCTGCCTGCGAAGCCAGGCTCAGTGTCCATCCATACCAGAGAGGTCTGGAATTGGTCGGAGACCTCGCAGGGGTTCGCGGCGGATACGATGACGTCGCCCCTGGATATATCAATTTCCCGATCCAGGGTTACAGTCACAGACTGACCGGTAACCGCTTCATCCATAGTCGACGCAAATAGCTGAACGGATTGCACGGCGGCCAGCTCTCCGGACGGTAAAATCCTGACCTTGTCGTTGGGTGATATCTTGCCGCTGACGATTTTCCCGGCATAGCCGCGAAAATTGGAATCCGGGCGGTTGACCCACTGGATCGGAAATCGGAGTGAATCTTCGTTTCTCGAATACGCTGTTTTAACGCATTCCAGATAATCAAGCAGAGTAGGCCCCTCATACCAGCTGCTCCTGGCGGAATGCTCCACTATATTATCTCCATGCAGCGCGGAAACCGGAATCGGAGTAATCGATTCAAATGCCAGATTTGCTGCGAATACCTTGTAATCCAGAACAATCTTTTCAAATACGTTGGCGCTGAAATCCACCAGATCCATCTTGTTGACAGCCAATACAACGTCTTTGATGCCTAGCAGTGAAGTGATGAAAGAGTGCCGTCTTGTCTGAGTCAAAACGCCTTGAGAGGCATCGATCAAAATGACTGCCACGTCGGCATTGGATGCCCCTGTTACCATATTGCGGGTAAATTGCTCATGGCCCGGAGTGTCTGCGACGATAAACTTGCGTCGATCGGTACTGAAGTAGCGGTAGGCAACGTCAATGGTAATGCCCTGTTCCCGTTCCGCGGCCAGACCGTCGACCAGCAGGGCGAAGTCAATGTCTCCGCCTCGGGTACCGGTTCTTCTGGAG